>DAOTYH010000045.1:0-277047 GCA_034435015.1 Anaerolineae bacterium
GAGTCAAGATACCCCTAGCGGCGATCATGCCATGTACGTCATCTGGTGTCGTCTCCGGACGAACAAGGATGACAGCCTTGCCTTCTTTCTTCGCCAGCTCTTCGGCTGTGTCGGCATCGAATATAGCAATGCCAACTGCCGCACCCGGCGAGGCATTCAGGCCTTTAGCCAGCAGGGTAGCTTTCTTCTTGGCATTATCGTCAAAGTGAGGGTGGAGAAGCTGATCGATCATACGAGGCTCAATCCGATCAACCGCCTCTTCCTTAGTAATGAGACCCTCGTTCACCATGTCCACCGCGATCTTAACAGCGGCGGCGGCGGTACGTTTTCCATTGCGGGTCTGGAGCATCCACAGCTTGCCATTCTCGATGGTGAACTCCATATCCTGCATGTCGCGGTAGTGCTTTTCGAGTTTGTCCGACACATCCAGCAGGGCCTGCCATACCTCAGGCATGTCTTGACTCAACTGGGATACCTTGATAGGCGTCCGAGCCCCAGAGACCACATCCTCCCCTTGGGCATTGAACAAGCACTCACCATAGAGGGTCTTCTCGCCTGTTGAGGGATTACGTGTAAAGGCCACGCCTGACCCTGAGTCCCAGCCCACATTGCCAAACACCATTGTCACGATGTTGGTAGCCGTTCCCAGATCATGGGAGATGCCGAACTCGTTGCGGTAGTCAACCGCACGCTTGCCGTTCCATGATTGGAAGACCGCACCAATCGCCATCTCTAGCTGTTTCCAGGGGTCTTGAGGGAACTCCTGCCCTGTCTGCTCTTTGATCAGGTCTTTGAACCAGCCGACGACCTTCTGCCAGCCCTCTGCTGAGACCTCAGGATCGGTCTGAACTCCCTCTTCCTCCTTGATGCGCTTGATTAGCGCCTCAAAGAGATGCCCGTCAATGTCCATAACGACCTTGCCGAACATCTGCACCAGGCGGCGATAAGCATCCCAAGCGAACCGCTCGCCAGCTTTGGCCGCCAGTACCTTAACCGTTTCGTCATTCAGACCAAGGTTCAGGATAGTATCCATCATGCCCGGCATGGAATACTTGGCGCCTGATCGGACAGAGACCAGCAAGGGGTTCTGGCTGTTGCCAAATTCGCGCCCCATCTTTTTGCCCAGCTCTTTCATGGCCTCAACGGTTTGTTCCCACATCCCCTCCGGGAACTTCTCACCCGCACCGAGGTAGGCCAAGCAGGCTTCCGTCGTGATCGTAAAACCGGGAGGGACTGGCAGACCGATATTAGTCATTTCTGCTAGACCGGCCCCTTTTCCTCCCAGCAGGTCGCGCATAGACGCGTTACCCTCTTCGAACGTATAGACCCATTTCTTCGCCATGACGTGCTACTCCTCTCTGCAAAGGAAGTTGAGATTGACGCTTTTTGACTGTGGTAGGATGATATGTCCGGCACGATTGTACCCGTCCTTGGCGCTCAGGCCACTAGGTACACACAGGGCGCAGACAAAACCTGAAAGATTGTACCCTATTTAGGCCACAGGTAAAGAGGGTCGCAGACAACGTCATGGATTTCTCATACGGGAATGGCTCCCAACCGCCTTGATTACCTGCGAATTTGTCTGCTGGCCGGTAAAGACCGCCGGTACTCGCCATCCGAATCTGTGTTACGCTGTCGCTCGTGGTCGCTCGTGACCTCTGTGATAGGAGTATATCCTCGTCACCGCTATCCCATCACGGAGTCGCATTTTTGTTGAGAGTAATGTGCTTGGAGCAATAAGCGGGGAAATATCAGCCCGATGATTATTATCCGATCTCTCTTGCTAGATAGGCCTGAGTGAGTTCCTCAGCGGGATTCTCAAAAACCCGGCTGGCTGGGCCTTGTTCAACCAGTTTGCCCATCCACAGAAAGATCACATGGTCGGCCAGGCGGCGTGCCTGAGCCAGATCATGGGTGACAAGGACTAAGGTATAACTATGACGGAGAGCGCTCAAGAGGTCCTCAATGCCACGTGCTGAGATCGGGTCGAGCGCTGAGGTGGATTCGTCGCATAGCAATACTTCGGGTTCAACAGCCAGTGCGCGTGCCAGACAGAGGCGTTGTTGTTGCCCGACTGACAGCCCTGTTGCCGGCGCTCTCAGTCTGTCTTTGACCTCGTCCCACAATCCTACGGCCTGCAAATGCGATCTGACTAGCTCATCCATCTGACCAGTTCCCATACCGTGAATGCGCGGCCCATAGGCGACATTGTCATAGATGGACATTGGCAATGGGTAAGGTCTTTGAGCCAGCATCCCGATCCGAGTGCGGATTTCCGTCACATCTACATCGGGAGAGTAGATATTAACCCCGTCCAGCAGGACCTGGCCTGTGATATGCACATTGCTGTTCAACTCTACCAGCCGGTTGAGACTCTTCAGCAGGGTTGTCTTGCCGCACCCTGACGGGCCTACAATGGCTGTGATCTGATGGCGGGGGATGTCTGCTGTAATATCTTGGAGGGCGTGCTGGTCACCATACCAGATGTTGAGTTGACGGATGGAGAGATGGGGTGAAAGGTTTTGCATTCCCCGCTGTTGCCTCCGGTTATTGCACCACGTATTTGCCAAGCATGCGCATTGATAAGCGCGCCAGCAGGCTGATGATCAAAACTAGGATTACTAACACAAGCGCAGAGGCGTAAGCTCGTGCTTGTACTTCGGGAAAAGGAGTACCAAGTTGGAAGAAAATAGCGAGCGGAAGCGAGGCTACAGGACGTGACAGGGCTTGAGGCATGTTGTCAGTATATCCTGCCGTAAACAGCACTGATGCCGTGTCACCGATACCCCGTCCGAAAGCCAGCAGGATGGCTGTAAACAAACCTGGCAGTGTCTGGCGTATCAGAATGCCGGCTAGTTCTAGCCGCGTTATTCCTAACGCATAGGCCGACTCGGTCAGGTCATGTGGAATCATGCGCAGGACCTCATCCAGCGTACGGGCTAGAACAGGCAATTCAACAAGAGAGAGAGCAATGATGCCTCCCAAGAGCGAAGCTCTCGCCCCGACCGCCAACATGAGCGTGAAGCCAAAAGCTCCGTAAACAATGCTGGGAATCCCCCACAATACGTCCAAAGCCAGCCGTACCAAATGTGCCAGGCGTGAGCGTTCGGAATAGGTGTGCAGGTAAAGAACCAACGGTAACCCGATGATCAATGCCAGCAGTGTCGCACCGATCCCCAAGCAGAGCGAACCGGTAATGGCATTCAGGATACCTCCCTCCCGACCCAGATAGTATCCTCCCTGGGGCGTCTGGGTTAACATGCTCCAACTGAGCGCACCGATCCCTTTCCATATGATAGTAACGATAATCAGGCCCAACACACCCGCCGCAACAAACAGGGAAGCACGCATCAGCCCCTTGAGGAGAGTTTCTTCTATATGGCGCTGTCGTCTGCGTCCCATGTCATTCTCCTCTGATCAGGCGCACAAGTACCAGCCGTGCTCCTATGTTGAACAGAAGCACCACTACGAGCAATAGGAGGGCCGCCGCCATCAGGGCCGCCTCATAGAGTGGGATGGACATCATCTCGCCATAGTTGTTAGCAATGAGTGCAGGCAGTGGGTAGGCGGCATCAAATATCGAACGAGGGACCTGTGCCACATTCCCTACAACCATTAGCACAGCAAGTGTCTCGCCAAAGGCACGCGACAGACCCAGCACTACTGCGGCAATGATGCCCGGCAAAGCCTTACGCAGCACCACGAATTTGGTCGTCTCCCATTGAGTTGCGCCTAGCGCCAGCGATGCTTCACGCATTCCCTGGGGCACACTTCGAAGCACCTCTTCAGTCACAGACACGATCAGGGGGAAGACCATGATCGCCAGCACTATACCGCCTGCCAGAAGGCCATAACCGGTCGGATTGTAGGTCGCAAAGAGGGGCGTTAGTTGTCCTAGTGAACGATCAAGCCATGGGCCGACATAGTCTCGAATGAACGGCACGACAAAAAGGACACCCCACAGCCCATACACTACAGAAGGGATGCTTGCCAGCAGGTCAATCAGCGGCTTGAAGATGGCACGTCCCTGAGCGTACTCGGCTAAATAGATGGCACTGAGCAACGACAAGGGCACAGCTATGATCATTGCCAGCAGTGTGACATCAATACTGCCGACGATAAAAGGCCAGAATCCAAACTCGCCCCGCGTGGGATGCCACGCATCGGAGAAGATGAGCGAGGCCAGAGCGGAAGTGGACAGAATGGGCCAAGCACGGATCAGCAATGCTGTTGCGATCAGGATGGCAAGTGCACTGGTGACCAATGTGATCAACCCCATGCTCTGGCCAGCAAGTTTGTCTTTTAGGCGCCGCCACTCCTGTAACTGGGGGCGGGCGGGCTTTCCCGTTGTGATGGCCTGACTTATAATAGGTTGTTGCACTGACTCCATAGCCTTATCCCTCCTCTCTCAATGCCGCGAGCAGGGCGGCTGGACAGCCTCATTCCCCTACCAACTGCAATCCCTCTTGCAGTTGGGCGTCTGTCAGACGCACATAGCCAGTCTCCTCTACGAAAGCCTGACCATCGGTTAGAACCCAACGAATGAAATCGGCGATGATCCCGTCTGGCTTCCCTTTGGTGACTAGAAACAGGGCACGAGACGGCGGTGACGGATAACGGCCTTCTGCTATGGCTTGAGCGACCTCCTCTCTGGTGTCATAGAAATCCTCGTCAGCAGAGATTGTCCCGTCACCATTTAAGTCGAGGGGGATTACAAGCAAGCCTTCTATAGGTTGCCCCGTTTTGGAATCATAGGCAAAGTTGAGGTTGTTATAGCCAATGCCCAGCGGGTCTTGACGAACTGCTTCTGCAACGCCAGGGTCACCCTGTACTCCTGTGCCTAGGAGGTCCTCCTGGGCTTCTCCACCTAGATATTTAGCCCACACCTCAGCCGCCCCGCACGAGTCAGCGCGGGTGAAGACGTGAATTACGTTTGTATCCCCACTCCCTACCAGAGCGCCCCACGTGGTGATGTCCCCTGTGAGCCAGATACCCGCTCCTGCCTCCGGCGTCAAGCCGGTGGCAAGAAGCTGTTCTAGAACGGGATTGTCGGCGTTCATGGTTGCTACTACTGCGTCTTTGGCAACGGCAATTCCAACGGCCCCTTGTTCTGTCTCTTCTGCACGAATCTCACGGGACACCATGCCAATATCTACAGCGCCAGCCAGTACATCACTCATGCCCTTCCCTGCCCCGCCCGCCTGAATATCAAATTGCACTTCCGGATGAAGGGCGCGGTATTCCTCTGACCAGCGGACAACCATAGGGTAAAGGGCAAATGCCCCTGAAATCGTGATGGTAGGCGGTTGCGCACTGGAGCCTCGGCAACCATATGCCAGAGAGACAACCAGCACCAGCGCGGCGGTGACCTTTCCAACTGTGGTTTTTGCGGGACTATAAAACATCTCTCATTAACCTCACCTTTCAGCCAGCAACGGCTTTGACGATCAATACTGGATGTTCGGGCTGGGGGGACTGATTCCCCACCTCCTCCAGTACTCTTTGTACAAATTCACCTGTCGCCTCAGCGGCGATTGCAATGAGATCGTATTCTCCCTGGGACACTTCTTCGGCGATCTGGCGTTCAGGCGGCCCCTGACGAAGTTTTAGATAGCCCTCTATGCCAGCCTCATTGAGGCGTTCGACGCACTCTAGGATGTGCCTGCCGAGATGATGGGCAGGGTATAGCAGTGCCGCCAATCCCTGAAGCATGCGGGTCTCTCTGGTGTACAGGTTGGGGACAGGAGGAGCTACTGCCAGCAACGTCACTAACCCATGCCCCATCTTGGCAAGTGGAATCACCCAATCGAGAGCCTGTTCGTCAGGCGAATGACCGCGTAAGACCAGCAAAATATGCCGCAAGGCCAGCTCGTTGCCCCGCACCAAAAGTACTGGTTTAGAGAGCGCACGTATCACGCGGGGTGGTACCTGTCCCTGGGGCAGATCAAGAACAACCAGGTTGTATTGATCTTCATGTGCTACAGCCAGAATGGTCTCTAGACTGCTCTGGCCAGAGTCTAGGCTGATCACGTGGGCTGAAAACGCTCTAGCAACTAGACTCGCCACTGACTCAGCCAGTGCGGCGCGCTGTGTGCTGGCACTCCAGCTCAGTATGCATGGCTCACGAGCCGCTTCCTGCGGCCACAACAGGCGGAGGGTCGCCTTGATTTCAGATACGTTCCCCCGTACTGGGACGATTGTCCTGCCAAGGGCAAGTTGCAGCATCCTGATGGCGGCCCGGTTGTCGGGATTCCCCATCACAACGCTTAGCCGCTCGCCGTCCTCAGCTACAGGGATTGCAAGGTAGTAGTAGGCTAGTTTGCGCGGAAGCTGGCGGGCTAAAGCTGGATCGATGGAAAGATGACTGAGTGAAAGGAAGGGATAGCCCATCGTAGAACCACCTGTTACTCCTAAGAATTAGTTTAACAGGAGGGGGTGACAGCCGCGGGTTTAAAGTGGTGACAAACTGGTGACAGTTTGCTTAGGAGGATGATTTCCTATCAACCAGGGCATACCCCACACCGGGGACAGTCTCCAGATAGGCGGGTTTGGAGGGGTCCGGTTCGATCTTGCTCCGCAGCCGCTTGATCAGTTGCTTGAGCATCACGCGGTCGCCCTTCTCTGGTCCCCAGACATGGCTGATAAGCATGTCGGATGGCAGGACATGGCCGCTGTTGCGCATAAGGGTTTCGAGCAGGCGGCACTCCAGAGGGGTGAGCTGGATGGGCGGTTGGCCGGGGCGGCGAACCTCATGACGGGCAATATCAAGGGTTAGATCACCAACAATCAACGGGCTGGGAGTCGGAGAGGCCGCACTGCGCCGCAGGACAGCGTGGATGCGGGCCACAAGCTGGCGCGGGCTGAAGGGCTTAACGACATAATCATCTGCCCCCAGATCAAGCCCGCGCACTACATCGTCTTCCTCACCGCGCACACTTAAGATGAGAATCGGGATGTCAGACTCGGCACGGATGCGCTGGCAGACGCTCAAGCCGTCCAACTTAGGCAGGTTTAGGTCAAGAATGATAATGTCGTATGGAGCCGCCCGCCACTGTTCTAGGGCGGCCAGGCCGTCATGAGCCAGTGATACCTCAAAACCGGCCCGCCGCAGGGTAAACGCGACCACATCCGCCAGCACCAGATCGTCATCCACAACCAGAGCCTTCATGCTTGATCTCCGAGGATAGGGATTGTAAACCAAAAAACAGACCCCCCGCCTGTCCGCTCCTCAACGCCTGCCATACCGCCGTGACCTTCGACGATGGCCTTGACTACCGATAACCCTAAGCCGACGCCATACTGGGCGCTGTCTTGTGCTCCCAGACGAACGAAGCGGCGAAAAAGATTGGCGCGATCAGCAGGAGGAATCCCCGGCCCCCTATCGGCAATCGAGATGCGCAGGGCATTATCTCCCATCCTCTCAAGGGTCAGATCAATCGTGGACCCCAGAGGGCTGTATTTGCTGGCGTTAGACAACAAATTAACCAGCACTTGGATCAGGCGGGTGCGGTCAGCCCTAATGGCGGGAAGCTGGGTCGGCTCAGTCACTGAGAGCCATTGTTGACGCCGATCCAGCAGGGGCTGTATCACGCGGATCGCCTCCGCGACAGCCTCGTTGGGATCAAGAGGATGGCAATGAATGGCGAACCGCCCTGCTTCAATGCTGGTACTCTCCAACAGGTTATCTATGAGAGTCTGTAAGCCCAGGGCGCTGAGATGGATGGACTGCAACAGCTCATTCATCTCTTCTGAAGACAGATGATCGGCTTCGTCAAGCAGTAACTCCAGGGAGGCATTCAGAGAGGAGAGAGGCGTCCGGAACTCATGGGAGATGTTCGCCAGAAAATAGGAACGCAAGTTCCTAACGGCCTCCTCTTCGGTGATGTCTCTCAGGACCAGAGCCACCTGAGCGGCACTGCTGGCAGGAGGGATGAGCCGGGCGCCTGTCACTGCCAGCGTGAGGGGCTGTCCCCCCTTGCCCAGTACACGAATTTCGCGTTTGCCGCCGCAGGGTGGAATATGATCCGTGAATTGCCCGTCTTCGCCATCCGGCAGAGGGAACACACTATTGAGCGGTTTCCCTAAAACCTCCGGGCTGGCCCAGCCTGTGATACGCTCTGCTCCGCGGCTAAAGAAGGTGACACGTCCGCTGGTGTCGAAGGTGACAACACCCTCCACCAGTGACTGGATCAAGCTCTCAGACCATACCTTAGCCTCCGACAGCTCGCTCAAGGTGCGTGCCGTGTTGATCCGGCTCTCCTCCAGCACAGTTGCAAGCGTGAATATCTCAACAGGGGCCTCAGGCTTAGGAATCGGTGTGCCGAGGTCCCCTTGACTGATCTTGCGGGCGGCGGCAGTCAGCTCCCTGAGGGGCGCGGTCAGACGGCGGCCCAGAAGGACCGCCAACGCTGAGCCGATGAGGATCACCGCCAGTGTGTTCACAATCAGAATGAAGGCGGCCTGTCTGACGGCTGAGAGGGGCGTAAGCTTGGTGTGGATGAGCCAGTAGAGGGGCAAGCTGGTCCCCGTTGCGGCAACGACGACGACTACCACAAGGGAGAGCACCAATCTAGCCGACAGGCTATAGGAACGTCTTTTGAGGGGCATGCTGGCATCTCAACCGAACGAGACTCATCGGCTCGATAGGAAACGTACCCTATTTACAGGCTAAGCGCAAAAATGATCGTGCCTGCCTGTGCAGACAGACGGGGGAGCGTCAAAGCGGCCCGGCTCCGTTGCATCGCCCGCGTTCCTTATACATAATAGTAACTACATCGTTCTGCAAATAATCCCCGCTCTGGAGATAAGGTATGGCACGCATCTTCATCTCCTACCGCCGCAAAAGCTGGCCGTTTACTCACCGCCTCGCCGATGAACTAAGCCGGCGGCTTGACGCCGAGATATTCGTTGATTTCACCGGCGTAGACGAAACCGACTTTGAGCGCTCCATCCTGCGGAATCTGCGTGAAAGCGACACGGTACTGCTGGTGGTGTCTGAATATACGTTTGCCGCCGACCGGATTTTCCGCGAGGATGACTGGGTGCGGCGCGAAATCCGCGAGGCCCTGACGCACCAGAAACCGCTGATCCTGGTGTGCGTGGACGGCCTTCTGCCGCCGCCGGGCCTGCCGGATGACATCAAAGACGTGGCACGGATGCAGGGCATCAACTTCTACCCGGAGTATTTCACGTCAGCCGTGGAGCGGCTGGCAGACTTTGTGGTGAAGATAGGGGCGGCCCCGCGGCGTGCCGGGGCGGTCAGCCCGGCCCCTCCTGGTGATGAAGGTGAGGAGAAACAAATTGGCGGGAGGGGCACCCTGGATGAGGCGTTAGACCTGCTGGACAAAGGCGACTACAGCAAGGCGGTCTTCCTGCTGGAAGGGCTGTTGCAGGCCGGATACACCTCCCGCTTTGTGGACCTCAAAGCGGTGCTGGCTCAGGCACAGCAGGAGGCCGGAAAGGCAGAGGCACAGCGGCAGGCGGCGCTGGATTATGCGGATATTGCCGCGCTGGCGCGGCGGAAGGCGACAGAAGCCCTTGCACGCCAGGCCTTCGCGGCCTGGTGCCGGGACTACCCCGACTGGGCGGCTGAGCTGGATACCGACAACCTGCGGGAGCGGTTCAAGCTGGCGGAGAAGCCCCGCCTCCCGCGTGTGCCGGACATCCTGCCGCCGCCGTTTGAGTGGGTGGAGATCCCGGCGGGGCGGGTCGAAATCGAGGACGGATTTGGGGTGTTTGACGTGCCGGCCTTCCTGATCGCCAAGTACCCCGTCACCAACGCGCAGTACGCCAAGTTTATCGAGGCGGGCGGCTACCGGCAGAAAAAGTGGTGGACGCCGGCAGGCTGGCAGGTGCGCGAAAAAGAGGGGTGGACGGAGCCGCGCTATTGGCAGGACGCGAAATGGAATGGGGCAGATCAGCCGGTGGTGGGGGTGTCGTGGTATGAGGCGGTCGCGTTCTGCCTGTGGCTGAGCGAAGCGAGCGGCGAGCCGGTGATGCTCCCGACCGAACAGCAGTGGCAGAGGGCGGCGCAGGGCGATGACGGCCGGGAATACCCGTGGGGGAATGACTGGGACGGCTCGCGCTGTAATAACTCGGTCAGCCCATATGACAGTGACCGGACGACGCCGGTGCGGCAGTACGAAGGAAAGGGGGACAGTCCATTTGGGGTGGTGGACATGGCCGGCAATGTGTGGGAATGGTGTCTGACGGACTATGACACCGGGGCGAATGACGTGACCAGCGATGCAGGGAGGCGCGTGTTGCGGGGCGGCTCTTGGTTCAGTAGCGGCACCGTCGACTTCCGTTGCCGCTTCCGGGTCGGGGGCTCCCCAGTCAGCTGGTACTACGGCTGGGGGTTTCGGGTCTCCCGCTCTTTGTCCTGAACGCTGAGCTTCTGTTTTCTGAATTCTGAAGTTTCTGAATCCTGGGGGGTGCAGGGGGCGAAGCCCCCGCACCCCGGCATAAGTGTTCGTGCCCTTGTTCTAACCTGCACCCAGATTCTTATCCAATCCTCACTTAAAAAGCTTTACAAGCCGTGATTATTGTCCTATAATGAGATTATACAGCCTGTATACAGCTCCCTGTTTCAAAAATGCGGCGCTGACTTCATGGCCGTCACAATGGACAAGCTAGAACGCTATTTGAGTCGGCATGCTATCCAAACCGACGTCGACTCTCCCCGTCTTCTGAGAGAGATCGCCTACGAGCGCTTAAAGGATGGCCTTAGACATGCTGATCTCATGCCGGGCGAGCCGTTATCTGAGATTCGGATCTCAAAGGCATTGGGCATCAGCCGTACGCCGGTGCGTGAGGCGCTTCAGCAGTTAGCGCATGAGGGCCTGGTGCAGGTTATACCGGGGCGGGCAGTGACCGTAGCCTCCCCTTCTATTCAGCAAGTCTTGGATGCGGTCCACGTGCGGATTTTGCTCGAACCGGAGGCAGCCCGCCTGGCGGCTGAGTCAATTACGCCTGCCGATGCAGAAGCATTGTGGGAGTCACTCCACGAGATGGAACAGGCCGCTGAGGACAACAACAGGGAAGTGTGGTCTAAAGCGGATTCTCGGTTGCACCAAGTCATGATTGACACCTGCCCTAATGAACTGCTTGGCCAGATCGTCCTCCAGATGCGCAACCGTGCTCATTATGCGGCCCTCGACTCCCAGACGACGCCAAGCCGGATCAAGGCCTGTACTCAGGAGCATCGGCGTATCGTTGAGGCCATTGCCAGCCATGACTCTCAGGCCGCTGAGCTTGCCATGCAGGAACATCTCAAACAACTATGGGACAGCCTGTTCAGCCGGGCGCGGCCTACCTGAAGAGGTGAAAAGGCATGATTAGATGGAAGGGTTAGTCTCCAGAGCCTCCACAACCTTAACACCACATCACTTCACTGATCTAATACTTCATGATCTAATACTTCATTCCTTACCTGATGAAAGGAGCACCCCGACAACATGACCCCAAGAAGGAGTTTCCTATTATGAGAGGCGGCCTTCAAATCGAGATGATCCGGAGCGAGCTGGAAGAGATCGTCGGCCCGCACTTCATTACCTCCGACGAAGCAGACAAGCTGGTTTACTCAACAGACTGGTCTTGGATGCCCCAGATGTGGCTTGATCGCGGCGAGTGGCCGGCCATCCCTGACTTCATTGTGCATCCGGGTTCAGTGGAGGAGGTCTCGGCTATTTTAAAAGTCGCCAACACTTACCGCATCCCGGTTATTCCATGGGGAGGCGGCTCGGGGACACAGGGCGGCGCCCTGCCCACTTATGGCGGCATCATCGTTGATCTCAAGCGCCTGAACAAGATCATTGAGATCAACGAGCAGGCTCTGACTGTGACCGCTCAGGCTGGGATCAACGGCACACAACTGGAGTGGGCGCTCAATGAGAAGGGGCTGACTTTGCCTAACTATCAGGCCTCTTCGAACTGTGCCACATTGGGCGGTTATCTTGCTCCGCGCGGTTCAGGGACGATCAGCACCAAGTATGGCAAGGCTGAAGACATGGTTATGTCCATGCAGGTAGTCCTGCCGGATGGCACGATCATCCGGACGCCTCCTGTGCCGCGTCATGCCTCCGGCCCTGACTTTATGCGGCTGTTCCTTGGCTCTGAGGGAGTGTTTGGCATCATCACCGAGGCGACCATGCAGGTTGATTACCTGCCGGAGGTGCGCTTGCTTCGTGCCATGCTGTTCGACAGTCTCAGCAATGCGCTTGAGGCTGGCCGGCGCATCATGACACGACGCCTCGAACCAATGGTCATTCGCCTGTATGATCCTGCCTCAACCAAGACCTTAGTCAAAGAGGTGCTGGGCCTTGATTTCGACGGCTCTTATGTTGTGCTGGGGTTCGACGGCGACAAGGATATTGCCGCCCTTCAGGAACAGAAGGCGATGGAAATCTGCCTTGAGCTTGGCGGGCGCGACCTGGGCCGCGAGCGGGGCGAGAAGTGGTGGAATCACCGCTACGACTTCTATTACCCTCCGCTTAGCCTCAAACTGCCATGGATGTATGGCACAGTCGAGACTGTCACCACGTTCGATAAGATTGAGGCGCTCTACTGGGCCAAAAAGAAGGCAATCGAGGAAACTTACGCCGACTGGAACGTGCGTTATATTGCCCACTTCTCTCACTGGTTTCACTGGGGCGTTATGGTGTACGACCGCTTCATTATTGAGGAGCCGCCCCAGGATGCAAGAGAAGCGATCCGCTTGCACAACCGCGTGTGGGCTACTGCTGTTCAGAAGTCGGTTGAATATGGCGGCATGATCAACGAACATCACGGCGTGGGTCTCAAGTTGGCACGCTTTACGCGGTTGCAGTATGGCACAGCTTGGCCCCTGCTTGAGGCAATCAAGAAGGCTATTGATCCCAATGGTATCATGAATCCCGGCAAAGTCGGGTTTGGGGTCTGAGATTTGGGTACGGATGGAGAAATCAGCCATGCAAATCCAAAACGTCATTGCAACAACCGACTTCTGCCGTTACTGCTTGATGTGCCGCCATGTATGCCCGGTCGGACATGTCACGCGTCTGGAAACCCTGACTCCTCATGGGTGGGGGTTGACCGTCGCCTCAGTCAAACGCGGCTTGCTGGAATGGAATCCTGAGACGGTTGAGGTGATGTATAGCTGTGCTGACTGCGGGACCTGCCGTTCGTTCTGTGTCACCGATCAACCTCTGCCGGAGGCTATCGCCGCTGTGCGGGCGGAGATCGTTCAGAAAAAGCTGGCCCCTCCCGTGGTGTATGAATTAGATGAAGCCCTCAAACAGTGGGGAAATCCGTATCAGAAGCAGGCGCCGCAAGCCGCGCAGGGCAACGGTGAAACAGCCCTGTTTGTGGGTGATGACGCACAATACCTCTGGCCCAGCGCCCTGGAGGCCGCCCTCAAACTGCTCGAAGCGGTGGGGGTGCGTCCTGTGCTGATCGGGATTGGACGTAACAGCGGCTATCTCGCTAGTTCGCTCGGCCTGCCCGAAACGGCAGTCGCCCTGGCGAAAGCCAATCTGCAAGAACTGCAAGCGAGCGGGGCAAGTCGCCTGCTGGTGTTAACTCCTGGAGACTTCTTCACCTTCACCCAGCTTTACGACGAGCGGCTGGGTATCGAGCGGCCTCAGAATGTCGCTGTGCAGGAGGTGATCCCCTTCCTAGCTGAACAGTTAGAGGCAGGGCATCTGAAGTTCAAGCGCTCCAGCGAGAGTATTCCTTATACCTACCTCGACCCAACACACACTGTGCGTGTCAAGACCCGTGTGGACGCGCCGCGAAAGTTGCTGTCAGCGGTTATGCCTGAGCCGGGGCGGGAGGTTTTCTGGCGGGAGGTGCGTGCCCATGCATGCGGGGATACGGCTCTCCAGTTTACTAACCCGCCCATCTCGCGTCATCTGACTTATGCACGGCTGGGTGACGCGGCTGAAACAGGCGCACGTAAGGTGATCACGGAGGACGCCGGCTGTCTGAATCAGCTCAGCCAGCATGCTCCAACCTTCGGGTTGGAGGTACAGGGCCTTTACGAACTACTGGCCGGGCATTTGATATAGGATGATAGCGTGCTTTGACAGCGCGCTTAGCATCATAACATCCGCATGTTAAACAGAAATCCTAAAAGAGGAGGTACGATATGCATCTGTCAATGCACAACTGGATGAGGGCCGAGCCGATTGAGGTAACTGTCAAGCGGCTGGCCAAGTACGGCTACGAGAGCATTGAGCTGAGTGGTGAGCCGTACAAGACCGACACGAAGGAAGTGCGCAAGATCCTCGAGGACAACAAGATTCGTTGCTGGGGATCAGTCACCCTGATGCTAGGTGATCGCAATCTGGTTGCCAAGGATGAAGCACAACGTGCCAAGTCGGTGCAGTATGTCAAGGACTGCATCACAATGGTCAAGGAGCTGAATGGCGAGGTCATCACCATTGTGCCGGCTACCGTTGGCAAGATTGTCCCCGACGGCACGCCCGAAGAGGAGTGGAAGTGGGCTGTTGACAGCCTGAAGGAGTGCTACGACTGGGCCAAGAAGGAAGGTGTCAAAGTGGCTATCGAGCCGATCAACCGCTTTGAGACCTACTTCTGCTCGCGTGCCGCGCAGGCGCTGGCGCTGGCCGACGCTGTAGCCCCTGACTGCGGTATCTGCCTTGATGCTTTCCATCTCAACATCGAGGAAGTTGATCCCTACAAGGCCATCCTGAGTGCCAAGGGGCGTCTGAATGACTTCCACATCGCCGACAGCAACCGCTTTGCCGCTGGGCAGGGCCACTGGGACTGGATCAAGCTGATCGGCACCCTCAAGATCATTGGCTATGACGGTGCTCTAACTGTCGAGTTTGTTGCCCCCGTTGACCGTACTCCTGCCAATCCTTACCCTGATGCCATCGAGAAGAATCCGGTGGACATCTCACCTGAGCAGAAGAAGTTCATCGAGGAGCATGGCTCCAGCCTGCTAACCGAGGAGTTCTACAGCTCACAGGTGAAGGCCTGCGCTGACACACTCCTGCCGTTGATCAAATAAGCACTTCTAATCTGTTGACGGAGGGGCACGGGCCACCCGCGCCCCTCCTCCGCCCGGAGGTAAACGCATGGGCAAAACGGTTGTTATCATCGGCACGCTTGACACCAAGGGGCCGGAGATCGCATACCTGCGTGATCGGCTACAAGCATTGGGTCTACACACAACCGTCATTGACTCAGGGATTCTTGGTGAGCCGCTGGGGATCGTTCCTGATATCACCCGCGCTGAAGCCGCTAAGTATGGCGGCACAACCATTGAGGCCCTCCGTAACGCTGGAAGCCGAGGCAAGGCTGTACACGGTATGCGCGAGGCGCTCAAAAAGCTGGTCTTGGAGCTGTACAAGCAAGGCAAGCTAGATGCCATCGTCAGCATGGGAGGGGCAGAGGGCGCTGTCATGGGCGCGGCTACCATGATGGTATTACCAGTGGGTGTGCCTAAGGTGCTTGTCTCTCCGATTGCGTCGGGCAAGCATTATTTTGACCCGCTGGTAGGCACTAGTGACATTATGGTAGTCCACTCAATCGTGGACATTCTGGGCTTGAATCCAATCGCTACAACGATCTTTGACAACGTGGCCGCCGCCCTGAAGGGGCTGGCTGAGCATGGCCATGTTTTGCCTCCGCCAGACCCTCAGAGCAAGTACGTTGCTGTAACCATGCTGGGCAATACAACCAAAGCGGTCATGGCGCTTAAAGATGAGCTGGCCAAACACGGCTATGAGGCCGTGATCTTCCACTCAAACGGCGTGGGGGGCAAGGCCATGGAGGAACTGGCCGAAGCCGGGCAGTTTGCAGGCGTCATTGACTTTACGACCAACGAGACCTATGACCCTATGACCGGCGGTATCCATGATGGCGGCCCGGATCGTCTGAAGCGGGTTGGCTTAGCCGGCATTCCTCAGGTCGTTGTGCCCGGTTGCATTGACTTCTGTGTGTTTCACGCTGGAGCTATACCGCCTGCCCTTCAAGGACGCCCTGTCTATGATCACAACCCAGAGTACACGCTGGTGCGTGCAACCAAAGATGAGATGATCGCGCTAGGGCACCTGTTCGCCGAACGTCTCAATCTTGCCAAAGCGCCCGTCTGGATCGCAGTGCCTACACAGGGCCTGTCCATACCCAATGTGCCCGGCGGTGTGTTCTGGAATCCTGAAGCCGATGCGGCTTTTCTGGAAACCCTGCGTAGCGAAATACGGAAAGATATTCCGATCTACACCTATGAGCGCCATGTCAACGACCCTGCCTTTGGTGTGGAGGTCGCTGACCTGTTCATTAAATTGATGTCCACAGTGTCAGCACACTGACATTGCTATAAAAAAGAGTAAGGAGTCTATACCATGCTCACTGGGAACAATCGCGACTACAAGGATATTCCTCACCTGACTGAAGGGGATGAGGAGTTCCGTAGCAAGTTCATCTCTTGGGAGCTGGGTGACCTCACCTTCGTGGATGTTCAAGAGTACCTGAAGGAGAAGGATACCATTCTCGTCCCGATGGCGAGCTTTGAACAGCATGGCCCCCATCTGCCTATCTACACTGATACGGTCACCGCTATTGAGGTTTCGTGCCGTGTGTCGGAGATGATCGCTGTTCTGCATACTCCCCCAATCTGGATGGGGTATTCACCACAGCACATGCATGAGCCTGGCAAAGGGCGCGGCACAATCACTCTCCGTAGTACTACCCTGCTGAATCTGCTCTATGATGTAGCCCGCAGTCTAATTCATCACGGGTTCAACCGCATTATCTTCATCAATGGACATGGCTCCAACGTCAAGGTAGTTGACCCTATCCTGCGTAAACTGCGTTATGAGACCGGCGCGTTGATCGGCTTCGTCAAGCCCTATATGGAGAACTATGTGGGTATTCTAGAAGGGCTGATGGAGAATCCGTGGGATGAGACTCCCGGCTGGCACTCCAGTGAACTGGAGACTTCTCAAGATTTGGCTTGGAATGAGAAGCTGGTCCGCATGGATCGTGCTAATTTCACCCGTGCCCATATCCCCGATTTCCTCCCCAAGAGCTTCGCTAAGAAGGACGGAATGCCTGATGTGGAGTTTGAGGGGTACAAATATTTTGCCTTCCCCATGGATCACCATGAGTTCATTGAGAGCGGTGTGATCGGCAACCCCCTGCGCGCAACCAAGGAAAAAGGTGAGGAAGCCTTCCGCCGCCTGTCCGAGCATGTAGCCCGCGGCATTCTGGAATTGATGAAAGTACCCGTGCACGTCCACAACCGCGAGTTTGTTGATCGCGTCTTCTAGAAGAACGAGAGCCTTTTGGGTGGAGGCCAAGTACAGCCTCCACCCTTTTATATATCAGGAGGAAAGTCAAATGAAGGTGGGGGTTTTTAGTTTCGTCTTTCAGGCTCTGCTGTCCTATGACGAGGCTCTCGACTGGATAGCAGGTGTAGGGGCACAGGCCGTTGAAGTCGGTTCAGGCGGTTATGTAGCCGAGCTAGGCAAGCCTTACTGCATGACTGAGGAACTGCTGGCCAATGAGGAGAAACTCAGAGAATGGAAGCAAAAGGCTGAAGATCGTGGGTTGGAGATCAGCGCTCTGAGCTGTCATGGGAATCCCCTCCACCCCAATCAGGATATTGCCCAGTTGCACCGCAAACAGTTCCGTGAATCCGTGCTGGTTGCCGAGAAAATCGGTGTGCGGCGGATTATTACTTTCTCAGGTTGCCCTGGTGATAGTGACGACAGCAAGTACCCCAACTGGGTAACCTGCCCATGGCCGCCCGATTTTCAGCGCATTCTTGAATGGCAATGGAACGAGAAGATCATTCCCTACTGGCAGGAGGAAGTAAAGTTCTGCCGTGAACACGGCGTGGACATGATCGCACTGGAAATGCACCCTGGGTTTGCGGTTTACAACCCCGAAACGCTTCTGCGCCTGCGTAAGGCAGTAGGGCCGGAGATCGGTGCTAACTTTGACCCCAGCCACTTGTTCTGGCAGGGTATTGATCCGCTGGCGGCCGTCCGCGCTTTGGGGTCAGCCATCTTCCATGTCCATGCCAAAGACACAAACATTGACCCCATCAACACGTCCGTAAATGGTGTTCTGGATACGAAACCCTATGCTGATGAGATTAACCGCTCGTGGATCTTCCGCACGGTAGGGTATGGTCATGATATGAAATTCTGGAAGGACTTAATCAGCACCCTGCGGCTGGTCGGGTATGACTATGTGCTGAGTATGGAGCATGAAGACAGCCTGCTTTCGTTGCGCGAGGGGTTAGAAAAGGGCGTCGGCTTTTTGCGTGAGTTGATCCTGACCGACGAGCGCGGCAAGCCATGGTTTGAATCGTAGAAGGTTAGACCTGATGCTCCGCTTGAGGGGCTGTCGGCATGACGAACAGCCCCTGCCGTATATTTTCATGGTCGAGAGATTGATTGGGGGGTGTTTGTTATGTATGTCAAGCTAGCCTATGGGCGAGAGGGTCTCACGGTTAATCTGCCGGATGATGTCCATGTGCTGGAGCCGCGTTTCGTGCCGGGCCTGCCGGATGAACCGGACGCCCTCCGTCGCGCCCTAAGAGACCCCATTGGCTCAGAGCCACTCGCCGCGAAGGTGAAGCCGGGGGATAAGGTGGTTATTGTCCATACGGATATTACCCGCGCAACACCTAACGACCGGATACTGCCCGTTCTCATTGGTGAGCTTGAGATGGCAGGTGTTGCCCGTCAGGATATTACACTGCTCAATGGTCTTGGTACGCACCGTCCTCAGACAGAGGCTGAGCTACGGGCAATGCTGGGTGATTTCATTGTAGAGAACTACCGCTGTCTCCAGCATGACTGCCACGACGACGACAATCTGGTTTCATTAGGTTGGACTTCCTTCGGGCATCCCGTGCGCGTGAACCGAACTTACCTTGAGGCCGATGTGCGTGTTCTGACCGGTTTCATCGAGCCACACTTCTTTGCCGGTTTCAGCGGCGGTCCCAAGGCTGTCATCCCCTCGCTGGCTGGTGCCGAGAGCGTCCTTACTAACCATGGCCTCAAGATGATTGCGCACCCTAAGGCGACATGGGGTATTACGGAAGGGAATCCCATCTGGGAGGAAATGCGTGAGGTAGCACTGCTCACCAAGCCTACCTTCTTACTCAATGTCACGCTCAATATGTGGCGTGAGATCACAGGCGTCTTTGCCGGTGATATACTGACCGCCCATGCCGCAGGCTGTGCTTTTGTCAAAGAGAACGCCATGGTGGGCGTGGATGCTCCTTACGACATTGTGATAACGACCAACAGCGGCTATCCGTTAGATCAGAATCTGTATCAGTCTGTCAAGGGTATGAGTGCCGCCAGCCAAATCGTGCGTGACGGAGGCTCGATCATCATTGCTACAGCCTGCGAAGATGGATTGCCCGATCACGGACGTTACGCCGCACTGCTAGCTGAGGCAGGCTCTCCCCAGGGGGTGCTGGATATGCTGGCTCGGCCCGGTTTTGAAGCTCAGGATCAATGGCAGGTACAGATACAGGCGCTGATCCAGTTGCGCGCTGATGTGTATGTTTACAGCGACGGTCTGACCGATCAGCAGATTGAGAAAGCCCTGTTTCTGCCCTGCCGTAACATCGAGGCAACCTTAGCTCAACTACAGGCTAAATATGGCCCCGATGCACGTATTTGTGTCATACCAGAAGGCCCGCAAACAATCCCTTATTTGCGCCAGCCTGCTTGAGAAATAACGTAACGATCTGAGAGGAAGTCAAGAAGGGGGCTCTTGCGAAAGCCCCCTTTTTGCCTGCCCTCATGCTTAATAGATCACCAGCACTGGTGTGCCTATTGGTGCCCAGTTATACAGCCACTCGGCCTCTGCGGTACGCATGTTGATACATCCATGGCTCATGGGCCTGCCAAAGTTGTTGTGCCAGTATGTGCCATGAAAACTATATCCCCGATAGAAGTACATGACCCATGGGACATTGGGAAGATTGTAGTCTGGCCCAACCATGTGCTGGGAAGGGTATTTGGCGTAGATAGCAAAACTGCCTGTCACAGTCGGTGTGCCCGGCAGGCCGGTAGAAACCATGAATTGCCGCAACAGCACTCCATTCTCGTAAGCAAAGACTTGTTGCTGTGAAAGCACTACGATAATCTGTCTTCCCTGCCTTATGGTTGGGGCAGGAGCGTTAGAGGCGTAGGCCGGCCCGCCCGTAGCTGTGCCGTTGCCTGCTGGGATGACTAGAGTCTGGCCAACGTAAATCCGGTTAGCGTTGGCTAACTGGTTGGCGGCCATGATGGCGTTAACTGTCACATTGTAGCGGGTGGCTATTCTCAACAGCGTGTCACCCCGCTGGACTGTATAGGTCGTTGATCGGCCCCCTATGTTGGATGAACCGCTTGCGCCGGAAGCATTGCCCCCTCTTCCCGGTATGCTTAAAATCTGCCCGGCATAGATGCGGGATGGGTTGTTTATGCCGTTAGCCGCCGCCAGTGTAGCTACTGAGATTCCATACTGTTGGGCAATGGCAGAGAGGGTCTCTCCAGGTCGGACAGTGTGGGTCATGCCGCCTGCCGCCAGCGTCTGGCCGGTCTGGGACGATACGGTGGCTAAGTTGCCGGAAGGGATCACTAGAATTTGCCCTGCATAAATCTGATCCGGGTTAGTTAATCCATTGGCCGCCATGAGCTGAGTGACGGTTAAGCCATAGCGTAACCCAATCCGGAACAGATTCTCTCCGGGTTGCACGACATGAGTTCCGGGTTGGGGTTGAGATGGATCAGAGATGGGAGTGGAAGAGGAAGGATGAATAGAGGCTCTGGCAGGCGTTATGGGAGTAAGAAGAGACAAAACCAACGCAGTTATCAGTGCAAAACCTGCCTGCCAACGTTGCTTTGAAAGGCGTCGTCGCAGGTACATTGTGTATATCCTCCCTATCGCTGTCTGTACCTTTGGCGTCTTTAGTATACGAATAGATGGCCGATTAGAGCAATCTGCTTCTCCTGATGATTTGACCATCTGGCCAGATGAAGGACTGGTCAAGTGATCAGCCCCCTTTCAGGCTGGGAGTGGTAAGATACCATGACTGCCCTTACAACGGAGTAAGAGAGGAGGTTGCATGGAACCCGTGATCTCTACCAATGGATTGGTCAGGCGTTTTGGTGAAATTGTTGCTGTGGATGGCGTTACGCTGGAGGTCTATGCAGGTGAGGTGTTTGGTTTTCTGGGGCATAATGGCGCGGGCAAGACGACAACCATTCGACTGCTCAATGGCGTACTGGAACCAGACGACGGCTCAGTCCGGGTGCTGGGCTTAGACCCGGCAACAGAGGGTGCCTTGTTGCGGCGCCGCACGGGCGTTCTCACAGAGAATCCTTCATTAGAGGAACGCCTCTCTGCCCGTGAGAATCTGTACATATATGCTGAGCTATACGGCGTACCTGAAGGTGAGGTGACTCGCCGGATCGCCGAGTTGCTGGATGATTTCGAGCTGGCTGATCGAGCTGATGAACGGGTGGGCGGGTACAGCAAGGGGATGAAACAGCGCCTCGCCTTAGCCCGTGCTCTGATCCACAGACCTGAGTTACTCTTCCTGGATGAACCAACCGCCGGCCTCGATCCAGTGGCCTCGCATCGAGTTCATGAACTCATCCTGCATATGAGCAGGCAGGAAGGACGGACTGTCTTCATCTGCACCCATAATCTGGCTGAAGCGCAGAAACTGTGCGACCGTGTGGCTGTGCTGGAGTATGGCCGGATCATCGCCCTTGGCACACCGAAAGAGCTGGCTCGGCGTATGGGGCAACGACTCAGCCTGGAGATAGAGGTAGGAGTCAACGGTGTTACAAAGGCTCTAGAGGTCCTGCAAGGGGTCTTTTTGGGGAATAATGAAGAGTCCTCTCAGGATCAGGATGTCATCAAGATAGCTGGCGTTCACCGTGAGATGATCCCCAATGTGGTAGCAAGGTTGACTGAGGCAGGTGTGCCTGTCTACCGGGTAGCACCAAGTGAGCCGTCGCTGGAAGATTTCTACCTTGCATTGCATG
The DNA here is from genome assembly GCA_034435015.1 of Anaerolineae bacterium. Classification (GTDB taxonomy): domain Bacteria; phylum Chloroflexota; class Anaerolineae; order Aggregatilineales; family UBA3940; genus DAOTYH01. Next base: position 22,014 of record DAOTYH010000045.1, read on the forward strand.
GGGAATAAGGAGGAGAAACCATGAACTGGCGTGCTATCAGGGCGATTGTCCGCAAAGACTTACACGTCATCTTGCGCAGTAAGATGGTTTTGATCCCAATGATTGTTGTCCCCATGATCTTCTTGGTCCTCTTCCCGGCGGTGATGGGAGCGGTTATTAATTTCGCGCCGCTCTCCATTTCCAGCGACCTAGAGGATTTCGACCTCATGTTACAAAGGATGCCCCCCACCCTGCAAGCTCAATTCGATGGTATGGAGCCAGCCCAGTCATTTCTTGTCCTGATGCTGGTTTACCTCTTCGCGCCATTCTTCTTAATCATCCCGCTAATGGTCGCCAGCGTCATTGCCGCTGACAGCTTTGCGGGGGAGAAAGAACGTAAGACGATGGAGGCTTTGCTCTATACTCCCCTAACTGAGCGGGAGCTGTTGACGGCCAAAATGCTTTCAGCATGGATTCCAGCACTGGCGGTTTCGCTGGTGAGTTTCATACTATATGGCGTGGTGGCTAACCTTGTGGGGTGGCCGCTGATGGGGCGTATTTACTTTCCCAACACAACTTGGTTGGTGCTAGTGCTGTGGGTCGCGCCGGCGGCCTCCGGTCTGGGGCTGGGCATGACTGTCTTAGTCTCGGCACGAGTGAGGACCTTTCAGGAGGCGTATCAGCTAGGGGCTGTTGTCGTAGTGCCTGTTGTGGCGTTGGTGATTGGTCAGGCGGCAGGAGTGATTTACCTGAGCGTGGAGTTTACCGCCCTACTGGGGCTGATCTTTTGGGCGGTAAACGCAGTGCTGATCTGGTTTGGTGTGCGTGTTTTCCAGCGGGGGGAACTCATAACCCGACTGTAAGGATAAGCGAATGCTCCGCACAGAGCCTCCCGGCCAGCATTGCCGGGAGGTTTCTGTTAGACTCATGGCTCAGGTATCTAGTATTTCTCCTATCATGCCGGCGACAGCCTGATAGACAGGGGAGCTGTTATCCAGCTCGATCAGCGGTCGTCCGGTGAATTCGAACTCGGCTATTTCCTCGTCATGGGGAACTACGCCGAGTAGCGGAAAATCTAACTGGTCAATACGTTTTTGGAGCGGCACAGGAATATCGCCGGCTAGGCCGTTCAAGATCAGGTAGGTATGCTCAATACGGATGTCCAGTTCGTGGCGAAAGCTGGCGATCCGCTCTGCCGCAACAATGCCCCGCAGGGTCGGGTCGCTGACAACCAGCAGATGTTGTACATCGCGTGTAGTACGGCGGCTGAGATGCTCCATGCCTGCCTCATTGTCAATCACAACGTAACGGTAGTTCTTGCTGATCGCATCTACTACCTCGCGCAGGTTATGATTGACTGCACAGTAACAACCTTGCCCTTCTGATCGCCCCATCGCGATCAGGTCGAACTGCCCCCCCTCCGCCAAAGAAGATCGGATGTGATAATCAAGATAGTCGCGCTTGGTCGTGCCGCTGGGCAGTGTGCCCATTGCCGCCCCGCCCGCTGTCAGTGACTGCTTGACCTGAGCCAGCAGGTCTTCGCGGATGTCGCCTACCGTCCATTCAAGCTCCAGTCCAAGCACCATGTTTAGGTTACTGCTGGGGTCAGCATCAATAGCTAAAATAGGCCCGCTCTGGGTCTGGGCGAGGTATTTGATCACCATCGCCGCGACAGTTGTCTTGCCGACACCGCCTTTACCTGCTAGTGCAATGGTTGTGGTCATATAGTTTGCTCCCTGAGTAGTCGTTCTACTTGAAGCCTATCTCTGTCACATACCACTGCTAGTCTCACGATCAAGTACAGCCGCCATTTGCTCAGCGGCCTGCCGCAATGCGGGTACATAGTCATAGACAGCCACTCCCAGCCGGTCGGCTTCTTGAACAGCCAGATCGGCGGGCAGGAAGCCCAGCACGGGCAGGCCGGGCGTTTCCGCGTTCAGGAAGGCGGCCTCATCATCATCGCGGATCTTATTGCCTACCAGCCACAGTTTTCTCAAACCAATATCCTCCGCCAGTGCCTTGATCTGAGCGGCTGTCCCCAAACTGCGGCGGGTCGGCTCCACAACGATCAACATAGCATCCACAAAGTCAACCGTGGCACGTCCTAGATGTTCAACCCCTGCATACATATCGAGGATCAGCACATCATCCTTACGGAAGAGCAGATGGGTAAAGAGTGTCTTGAGCATAGCACTTTCAGGGCAGATACAACCTGATCCACCCACATCTACCGACCCCATCTCCAGCAGGCGCACGTTCCGGTGTACCACGCTGAATCGTTCTGGGATGTCATCTACGCGCGGATTGAGGGTAAAGAAGCCGCCTATCGTTCCCGGCTTGGCTCCGGTACGCTCTTCAATCAAGTCGTCCATCTCAGCGATGGGGTGCAGTTTGGCACGCAGATCAGGCGGAAAGCCTAGTGCACCTGCCAGACAAGGCGACGGGTCTGCATCTACTGCCAGCACAGTTCTTCCGGCGTCAGCGTACACCTGCGCCAGCAGGGCCGCCAGCGTAGTTTTTCCGACTCCGCCTTTGCCGCTGATTGCCAGTTTCATGAGTCGCTCCATCAACACAGGGGCGAGCCGGCCCCAAAGACAGTGCTGCCGGCTCGCCCATTATGGTCCAGCTCTAATGGGTTAGACCGTTGGTGCCTGTGCGGCCGCTTCTTTCTGAGCAGGCACAAAGCCGGATGGTAAAAGTCCCGCCTCAGTGACGATACGCGGAACGATCTCTTCCCAGCCGACAGCCATAATGTGGATGCCGTTAACTCCCTGCTTGCCCTTGATCGCCTCAATGAGTTCTAGCGCGATAGTTACCCCTTCCTCTGCCGCGCCATCGCCAGCCGCCTCCATACGCTTCATCAAACGCTCAGGGATGCTGACGCCTGGCACTTCATGGTGGAGGTAAAGCGCCATCTTGTAACTCTTGAGCGGAGTGATACCAATTAAGATATACACCTTGTCCAAGATGTTGCGCTTGGCCAGTTCATTGAGCCAGACCTCCAGCCCGTCGGGGTCATATACAAGATTGGTCTGGAAGAATTGGGCCCCTGCATTGACTTTCTTGTGCTCTCGGATGGCCTGAAATTCAGGCCGTGAGGCAAAGGGTGAAGCCGCCGCCCCTAAGAAGTATTTAGGTGGATTCTTGATCTCGCGTCCGTCAAGATACTTACCCTCGTCGCGCATCCGCCTCAGTATCCATAGCATCTGAATGGAGTCGATGTCCACAATGTCCATGCGGCCCAGAGGAGACGGCCCCATACGCATACTGTCGCCAGACAGGCATAAGATGTTACGGACCCCCAGCGCGTTCGCCCCGATCACCTCAGCCTGTAACCCAACACGTGTGCGATCACGGGCGGCGATCTGCATCACTGGTTCTCCGCCATTCTGGATGGTGATCACACTACAGGCCAGACTGGACATGCGTGGTGTAGCCGAGGGGCTGTCGGTGAAGTTAATCGCGGTCACATAGGGCTTGACCATCTCGATATTGCTAATCAGCTTCTTCGTTGCCGTGCTGAGAGGTGGTGCAACTTCGGCAGTCACGACGAACTCCCCTGCCTTCAACCGTCGCTCCAACTCCGAGACAGGCTCTTCATAGGCCGGCGCATGATAGAGGGCATCCCCCTGCCACCACTCCGGCTGGCGGATAGGCACAAAGAGGGAGTCCCATGTCTCGGTACGCTTAGCAGGGTCACGAGAGAGTATGCCGGTGATGAACTTCCGTGCACCTTTGGTGAACTTCCCATCACCAATCTTCTTGATTTGGACAAAGCCGTCGCCCCACGCCTCAGTACCCGTCTTGTCCCAATCGAGCGGGGGCAGAACCTCAAGTAGCAGTTCTTGACGGCCATACTTAAAGGCACGTTCGTAGATTTTGTACCAGATGCATGGCCGGGTTGGGTCTACATAGCAATGCTCCTCAGTAGAGCCGCCGCACGGCCCATTGCGTACCCCTTTAGGGCACTCCATCGGGCAAATGAGGGCTGTTTCCTGTAGTAGGCAGTTGCCGCACATCCGGCAACCGAAAAGGGGGCCTTTGATTGCATACTCAATACTGCCTAACAGACGGCGCCCGAAAGGCTCGCGTTTGAAGGGATAGAATCGCGGTTGCCAGCGGCGTGCAGGAGTAAATCCGGGCATTGTACACTCTCTCCTCAATTCAAAAGAATCGGCCAGCCTGCCTTATTTCCTAAATAGGATAATCAATGTCAGGATACTGCATTGAGGCCGTATCAGGCCAGTGTTTTTTGTCACAGACTTAGAATGACATTTGCTGAAATAGGCTGGCCTCTTTTTCTCTGTCGTCTGAGGGTGGGGCCTTACTGGCAGGACCCCACCCGCCCTCTCTTTCTATTGCCTGCTCACTGTTGTAGATATGAGTCGGCGTAAATAACCTTGTTGAGCAGAATCTGTACTGTCTTCCAGATCGCTACCTGCTCTGGGTCACTCATATCCACGTCTTCGATAGACGGCTCCTCCATTGCTTGGATGCGGTCGTGTATCTTCAGGTACAGCCGCCCAACAGGGGTGCTGTCATCACGTTCTTCGATGATGCGGATTGTCTCTTTAAGCTTGTGATCAAGCGGATCAGCAATCATCATCTGGAGGCCGGCACCCATCAACATGGCACAGTACGTCCGGTTGATCAGCCCCCTGTTCTGAGGCGGCACAGCGTTAGAGACGTTAGACAGTCCAACTGAAATGGCCGGAGGCGGGTCCCATGCCACCTGTAGCGTTCGTATCGCTTCTATCAGCTCAGGGCAATACTGTTGGCAACCAGAGACGGTTAACACCAGCGGGTCAATGATCAGGTCCTCCATGGGGAAGTCAATTTCCAACATGCGCGGAATCAGGGTCTCGATAGCGATATTGACGCGCTCATCAGCGGCTACGGGGATGCCGCTTTTCCCCATCGTGAGGGCGATCAGACGGGTGTTGTACTTCTTGGCAAGCAGGGGAACTTTTTCTAGACGCTCAGGCTCTGCGGAAGTCGAGTTGATAATTGGCTGGGCCTTCGTCACTTTTTTAAGACCGGCCTCAATGCCCAGTATATTGGTGCTGTCAAAGCTGAGAGGCACATCCACCACTGCCTCAACCGTCTCCACGATCCAGGGGAAAACCTCCTCCCAATCCGCCTTGCGCGGCCCCAGATTTAGATCAAGCGCCTGGGCGCCAGCCTCGACTTGCTTGACAGCAAGTTCTTGGAAGAACTTGGCATCCCGTGCTTGGAGGGCGGCTTTCACCTTTTCTGAAATAATGTGGATGTTTTCACCGATGATGTACATTGCTTATCCCCTATTCGTCATTGCGGCTTCCACAGTTGGGAAGCGGGTCAGGTCAGTATGCGGCAAGAATAAGGCTGAAGTGAACGCTTCATAGAAAGCGTTGTCAGCCGAAAGCTCAATATAGGTCATCCGTGAGGCTATCTCCTTGATCTGTGCCCGAGCCTCTCTGCTCAACAGAGCCAAGTAGGCCCCACGGACAGACGTATTCCCAAGGAAATGGAAACGATCCCACGGCATGTCGGGCAACAGGCCGATCTCGACAGCCTTCTCAACGTTGATATATTTACCGAACGAGCCGCCAATCAACATCTGTTCAACCGATTCCAGCGGGATACCTACACTGTCTGCCAGCACGGTATAGCCTGCGTAGATCGCCGCCTTAGCACGGAGCAGGTTGTCAATGTCTGTGTGGGTGATGCTCAGGTCTTGGCCGGTTTCTGTTTCATTCCCCCATGCGACAACATATTCCGGACCATGTTCTCCTTCACGCACGCGGGGGGTGTCAAGTGTCAGGTTGATGTTGCCCCCCTTATCTACAATGCCGGTCAGGAACAGCTCGGCGAGTAGCGAGATCAGGCCGCTTCCACAGATGCCGCGCGGCTTGGTATTGCCGATCACGCGGTAGGACGGCTCATAGGTTTCGCCGTTAATCCAGATTTCCTCGATAGCGCCTTGTGTGGCACGCATCCCGTGAAGGACGCCTGCTCCCTCAAAGGCCGGTCCTGCTGAGCAGGCACAGGTGACCAGCCAATCGTGCGAACCGAGCACCATTTCACCGTTCGTGCCTACGTCAATAAAGAGGGTGATCTTGTCAGTGTCATCTGTGCCAGAGGACAGAACGCCCGCCGTAATGTCCGCCCCCACATAGCTGGCGACGCCCGGCAGGCAGTCAACGGTTGCCTCTGGATTGACGTTGAGACCTACTTCTCTTGCAGTCAGTGTAGGGATATGGTTTACTGCGGTCACAAAAGGTGTCAGGCGGATGCTCTCGGCTGGAATCCCCAACAGCAGATGCATCATGGTGCTGTTTCCTGCTATGGTGACCTTGACAATGTCTGACAACTCGGCCTGAACACGTTTGCAGGCGGCTTCGGCCAGCTCATTGATCGTGTTCACTACAAGGGCCTGCATCTCCTCAGCATTCCCCTTGCTGGCGTAGATGATACGCGAGATGACATCTTCACCGCGTGCGATCTGGCCGTTATACTCGGCAACTTGCGCCCGCACCTCGCCAGAGATCAGCTCAACGAGCCAGAAGGTGACAGTTGTCGTGCCAATGTCAACAGCGGCGCCCCACAGCGGAGTACCGCTTGCTAGATGACCAGGCTTCAGATCGATCAGTCGGGCCGGACAATTAGGGCAGTCCCACCTCTCAAAGTCTAGAATGGCGGTTACCCACCAGTCTCCCTCGCGCAGTATTCCTCCGAGCCGCCTGAGCAAGGGCAGAGAGATTTGTGCTTCCCCAATGCCGGCCTGCTGGCGCAAAGCGGCCTGCAAACGACCCCAGTCATCAGTCTGGTCGTCCATACTGGGCGGAGAAAGAGTTAACAGGACACGCCGAATAGTCTGATCCCAAGAGGGATTGTAGCCCGCTGGTACCGCGATCTCAGTGACAGTGCGATCGGTAGTGAGCCGCCGCTCAATTCGCTCTTGTGGCGGAACTGTAACTTTGACATCGCCCTCGATCACCGATTGACAGGCCAGAGCATATCCCTGCTCAATGTCTTCAGCGGAGAGCCGCAGAGAACTGCGCCGCCGTACCGTTCCTTCTGTAACCTGAACAACGCAACGCCCACAGCGCCCTTGCCCGCCGCATGGTTGCTGGATGTCTATCCCCGCTCGACGCGCCGCCTCAGTCAGTAACGTGCCTGTTGGGACACGTACCGGCTCCTGTGCGACATCGAACTCAACGATGTGCTCAGCCATGCCTGCCCCTAAACGTTGTAGCTGTCCCAGATTGCCTCAGTTATGGGCTGTGTCTCCGGCTCGCAGGGGAACGGTGCGGGCGAGATACGCTCCTCCAGCGCCAGCATCGCTCCAACAACGATTTCCTCTATGCCAGCCCCCTGAACACAGGCCCAAGCACAGATTCGCTCCGGCGGGCATTCGTTGCATCGGTGCGGGCTGGCGGACGAGCGGGACGAGAATTGCCTTCTTATGTCGGTTGACATGCCAGAGCCTCCTCTGTATCGAGTATCAGTCGAGCTTCCTTTCACGGGTCTATGGCATCAGAGTGCCTGCTTCATGAACATGGGCAGGTCAACAGCCTCGCGTGGCCCAACCCTGATCTCCCAGTCAGGTAGTTCGCCCTCCAGCTCGCCTGACAGAACCGCCACATGCCCCGGCAAGACGACCCGCTTGCGGCTCACCTTGTTTTCTACGCCGAACTGCTTAACCGCTTTGGCAATCCGCTCTGCGTCAAATTTACCGGCGGCCCAAGCCGTCAGAACGCTCATGCCTTCAGCATCGGCGACAAGTAGCCATGCGGGCAGTCCGGATGCCTCGACTTCGTTGGCGACGCTGAAATAGGTAATGCTGAAGTTGGTTGTCACCAGCACGGGCGCCTCGGCGGTGGGATTGTTGATCTCATACAGGCCAGGCTGGACCTGAATCGGCTTTTGCGGGTCAGTATAGATGTTCTCCCGCAGAACAAGCAGAGGATAGACTGCCTCAGGTGCGGCATTGTCCAGTACGATAAAGCTGGCATATTTGGCGACCGCTTGAGCGGCCCAAACGGATTCCCTGGCCGGCTCGCCTGCCCTGCAAGGGAAGGTAATTATGGGGTATCCCAACGGGCGGAAGTTCTTCTTGAGCGCCAGGCGGCGTATCTGAGTAGCTCGTGTGAGATAGGTGATCAAGTCTTGACCGCCGGGGTCAAGCACCATATCCTCCACCCCCTTGGACTTGATCTTTTCAGTCAGATCAGCCAGGTCATCAAGAGAGTCGGCGCTGACGGCCAGCGGGGCATTATGTTGTTTGGCCAGCTCGGCCATTGCCTCCCAGTTAGCAGAGGTTGCGGCATAGACCAGGGGTTGTTCTCCCTTTAGTGCCTGCAACCCTGCTGAGGTGACCGCTGGATCGTGGCTGATCAGGATCAGGGGGCGGCGGCTGGCGGCACGGACAGTGCCTACAGCGGTGGCAAAGCTGGCCGGGTCGCCGGACACTGCCTCAATGGCAAAGCCGTCTAATGTGAGTTCCATGCCTACATAGCTAACCTTGTAGGCGTCAATAGATGCTACTTTGGCAGAGATGTCGCTGGCCGCTTCATTGTCACGCACCCGTATAAACAGACCCGGCTTGTTGTAAAAGGTCTTTTCGTGGCGGAACATGACCACTTCATTGCCGGCTTTGATCTCGTAGCCGTCGGATTTGAGCGTAATGAGCCGAACAGGAGGGGCGGCAGATTCGGAGAGCTGGGCTTTAGACTCCTCGCTGACGTAGGGGCAGGCAGACAGCTCAACCTGCTTGGCGGCCAGCTTCATGGCAAAGGCGAGGCAGGTCGGAAAGCCGCACTCCTTGCAGTTGGTCTGGGGGAGGAGCTTGTAAATTTGAATACCAGATAGGGGCATCTTGGACTCTCCTTGTTGTTATGCCGTCTCAGTGACAGCCATCAGGTCGTCAATGGCGGCCCGAACACGCCTGACACTCTCTGGATGGCGCAACACAATAACATCTGCACCAGACTCAAGCAGTGTGATTGCCGTCAGGGTCTCCCAGTTAATGGCACGCTCCAGCCAGTTTCCCCATGCAGACGGGACACCCTCTCCTACTTTTGCCTCTTTCGTTTTCCACGTCTCGGCGCCGGGTGTCACGATCATGGGGAGCTGGGTCATTGCATCGCCCTGCAAGGCGGCCATACGGAGACGCTCCATGACCGAATAGCCATACTCGATGCCGTAACCCAGCGCACCGGTCGTGGGGTCCATCAGAACGCGATCAAGAGGCAAACCCATATCGCTGATCAAGATGTTCAATTGTTTTGCCAGGTTAACGTCCATGGCGGTGCGGGCACTGACCAGATGGCCGTTTGCCATGGCAGTTGCCACAATGGTACGGTAGTTTTTATCTTCACAGATGCCCAGAACAATGCGCTCGCCTTTAGTTGCTTCAGCCACCGGTACGAGTAATTCATTGTCGAGATCGGCTTGCCCTGGGCCGAAGACCATGAGCGGCAGGCCTGTTGCGCCCAGCACCGCTTTTGCGGCGGCAACAGCCGCCTGTGGTGTAGCGGCATTGCCATCGGGGTCGGTTGGGCTGAGCGACAGCAAGATCAGGTCAGCGCCTGCCGCTTCAGCGGCCCTGGCCCAATCCGCTGGATCGTTAACGCTGTCACCCCATGCTTCGAGCAGTAACGGTGACCAGTCGTCCGGACGGCGGTCCTTGATTTCTAGGGCCACTACTGGACGATGAGGTATTTCCCCCTCAAAGTGCATGAATGGCATTGCCTTCTCGCCGCCGACCGTGACGGTTGATTTCCGTGTTCCCCCTTCTGATGCAGTAGCTCCAATGGTGACCACACGAACAGCACCAGGCCATTTATCTTTTGGCACTTCGACGGGCATAGAATCTACTCCTTGTCTGTGTCGCGCGGATCAGTTTCAGTTCTTCCCAAACAGCAGAGGAGGTCTTATGCTCCCCCTCTTCAGCATAATCTCACACTGATTCCCCGTCAATGATCTCCGTCTGGGCGGGGTATACCTTGCCGGCTGGCTCTTTGTCGCTGCCTGAAAGCATCCAAAGGGGACTGCCGTGTTGCCGCAATCCCCAGGTCACTCAGGTCTTCATCGCTTTGTGCGGCTAGGTAGCGTAGCAGATGCGTGTAGGACAACATCGCGGCTGGATAGACAATGCCGCCCGCATTGTGCATCAGGTATACCACCCGCCAACCCTGATCCCGCATGAGCTGTGCGGCGGCCACCAACGGAATGTCGGGCGGCACCTGAGGTACTCCCTCGCTCATGACATCTTCCGCCGTGAGCGCCTTAGCGTCCTCGCGTGCATAGGCTCGAACAAGGTCATCCCTTGTCACTACGCCTATACCGTGTCCTTCTGAGTCAAGCACAACTATGCCTTCCAGATTCCCATCAAGCAATAGCCGTGCTACTTCAGGGACTGGAGTATGTGGGGAACAGGTAGGCACTCCAACCTTCATCAGGTCGCGTACTAACTTACGCTGGCTGGTCTTGTCAGCATCCATTACCTGGCAGTCCTACTCTTCATGAAGTCGTGGTGTGCAAGGGGTGGGACGGACAATAGGCCTCACCCCTTGCATTCTGGTTAGAAGATTGGATCCATAACCAGTGCTGGGTGGTTGTGCTCCTCCAGCCATGCCAAGAGTTCCTCGACTGTCGTCACACTGCGCTCGTCGGCGATCTTCTCTATCAGGTCAGGATCGCCCTCACGCTCAGCCACAGCACGCAACTCATCGGCCATTGTCTCTTTGAGGATGCTGCTCATCCATACCACTCGTTTGAAGCCGCCATCTGCCGAGATGAACTTCGGGCTGATCAGATAGTATTTCCCTACTCCCATCACACCCGGTGTCTGCTGACCGCCGCCTGCCATGCCGGCCAGTGTGCTGAAGGTCATACCTGCCGGTGTCATGCTGGTATCTTCGCGGCTGACAACCATCACGCCGTTAGCCTCTGGGATCAGCATGACGATACACTCAAAACAGCCGCAGGCCGTCATCGGGTTTTCCATGATCGAGTACATGGCAACTTCCTCAATCGCGCCATGTGATCCAATCTTGGCGTACTCGCTTGTGCCTGTCCAGTATCCCTTGATTGGATCGATAAGCGTACCAAGCTTAATGGGCTGGTTGGGGCCGGTCGGGTTAATGCTGTAAGAGGCTTTGCAGTCCAACCAGTTGTATGCGCCGCACAGCCCCAGCCGCTCAGGGCTGACAATGCAGACATGGTTGGGGGCGAAGGACTGGCACAGTGTACAGGAGTAGAACTCATCTACTGCTGTGTCTGTCAGGTCGGCTAAGCGCTTATTGCGGTAATCATAGGCTTTACGCGCTTCGGCCAGCCACTTCTCAATTTCCTGTGGATCCGTGTAGATGGTTACCTGTACCTTATCTACTATTGCCCCAAAGTCAGCGTGGTAGCGGGCATGGAGAATCTTGCCAAAGTGTTCGAGGTTGAACCCCTTCTCGGCGGCGGCATTGGAGATGCGAATCCATGCAATATCACGCTGGCCAATGTGCTGGATGCCAGATGCGCCGTTAATGAAGTAGTGTATCTGGCGTTCCAACACCGGCTCAAAGTCCTCTTGCATCTGCCTTCCGGCTACCTCAACTACAATCCCCATGTCCATAGACCCTTGAGGGGGAATATGCTCGAAGGTGGGGCCGACTACTTCAACTTTGCCATCCACAATACTGTCCAGAGGAGCCATACGTAAATACTCGAAACAGCGCGAGTATTTGCCGCCAAACTCGACGCGCATGTCAGCCTTCCGCACCACCTCGCCCTCAAAAGCTGACCCATAGGGGACTGGTACTGGCACATCAGCTACTCTGACCTTGACGCCCCGTACCTCGATGCATTTTTGCACCAACCTCTCGGCACGTTCTAGATCGTCCTGCCCCTCGATCTCGTTGAAGGGCATACTGACAACATGCTCGTAGGTCGTCACACCTGTGGGCAGAATCTCAGGAATGACGGTATCGGCAATCACAGGGAAGCCAAAATTGATTGCCCCCGCCGCCGCGGCGTATTTCAGATCATCCACCTCGCCAAGAGCCAGTACGAAGGCAAACACGCGCTCTTTGTTATACAGTAAAATCTCGCGGGCCATGCCGCCCTTCAGGCCGCCAAAGGTCAGTGCAGACCGTACCGCGAACCCCAATGCATAAATGGCACTGATGGTGTCAGTCCCAAAGGGGACCGTGTAGGTATCATATCCTAGCTCGACACCCTCTTCGATCAACTGGTGGATGATGCTCCGACCGTTCACGTTGCCGGACAGGAAGCACAGGATGTTTCTCCGCTGAAGCTCCCTTACAATCTTGACGGCTACCTCGTTCGACTTGGCTGCACCCACGATAGCCGCAAACCCCGGCATACGCCCGTCCACAAGCTGAATACCCCATGAGCGGAGTTGGATGTCATCAATCGGCCCGTTCAGATGCCCATCTTCGCCATTGCCATCGGAGCTGCCATCGGGGCTGGTAAAGGCAGTACCGCCAGCCAGTTTGAAGCCGGGCATTGGCTCTGGCTGAAGACCATACACAAAGCGTATCGCTTCTATGGTTTCGGCGGCGAGGAGCGTCGCCATGCCGCTGTCGAGGGTTTCGCCGAGATAGGGTGTCCAGCGCTGAGCAGATGGAAGCGGATGGAGCAGGGAACGTGCATGTTCAATGACCGGTCTGAGCTGGCCCAGTGTTTCAACCTGAATGCCGGTCATACCAAGTATGAGCGGGAGGTAGTAGGCTGTATTAGGAAAAGCTACCGGCGTATCCGGCCCTTTCTCTGCCAGAGCCTTCTCCAACATCAGCTCGGCTTCAGTAACAAGGGCATTGGCGCCGCGAATAGCGCGAGTAGCGATATAGCGGGACATCTAAGGGCACCTCCTACTTACTCGGTGTACCATACAAAGCGCTACGACGCTCTTCCAGTGGCAAAGCCTCCAGTTCTCTCAGGCGGGCATCACCGCTACGCCCAAAACGGGTTGGATCGTAGGCCGGCAGGCCCAGCGCCGCACGTTTCTTGTCAATGTGTTCCAGTGTTCGGCGGATCATCTCATCAGGATCACGTATGAACTCCAGCTTGCCGCCATACAGCTTCTCCCAGCCCTCGCTGATGTAACGCAACACAATATCGCTGTCGCTCACTCGATCAGGCATCCCGCTGACTGGTGATGAGCCGCCAAAGATGACATAAGCGCCAGAGGCAACACAGTAGGTCCCAATGGACAGCGCCTTCTCGCTCATCCATTCCGGCGCCAGTCCCACGGCTGGAATCTGATCAATGTCATCTCCCAGCCCGCCTTCCTCGACCATCTGGGTAAGCACGGTCAAAATGCGGGTGTTATCTACACATGACCCCATGTGCAGGACCGGCGGAATCCCCACTGTCTCGCAGACTTCGCGCAGGCCCGGCCCAGCCTTATCCAGTCCGGCCTCGCCTAGAAGCAAGCCTAGCTTGGCGGCGGCAATGGCTCCACACCCAGTCTCAACCACTAAGACATCGTTCTTCAGTAACTCTGTTGTGACATAGGTGTGCAGATAATCTTGCTTAGAACGGGGATTGTTGCACCCCACAATGGCGGCCACGCCGCGAATACGTCCGGCCATGATCGCATCATTGAGAGGGCGGAACGAGGCACGATAACTGCCGCCCAGCATATAGTTGATATATTCATGGGAGAAGCCGGGCACCAGGTCCTCTCGCACATCCGGAATGTGTGTTTCTCCGCGATTCTTGTAGTTGTCAATAGCCGTCTTCAGGATTTGTTTGGCGATGGAGAGGGCGCGGTGTTCATCAAACTCGATGTGGGTTGCGCCTTTGATCTTGACCTTAGGCGAAGTTGTGATCACCAGCGTATGGAAGTTCCGGGCCAGATCAACCAGTGCCTGCATGATGCACTGGACATCTACGACCATTGCCTCGACTGCCCCCGTCAGGATAGACAATTCCTGATGCAGGAAGTTGCCTGCCGCCGGTATACCCTGCCGCATCAGGATTTCATTGGCTGTACAGCAAATACCGGCTAAGTTGACCCCCTGTGCGCCAGCGGCGCGGGCATATTCAATGATCTCTGGGTCCTGGGAGGCGGCCACAATCATCTCACTGAGCGTTGGCTCATGGCCATGCACAATGACGTTGACCATATCTTTCTTCAGGACGCCCAGATTGGCCTGCCCTAGAATCGGAGCAGGGGTCCCAAAAAGAATATCGGATATATCGGTGGCGATCATACTGCCGCCCCATCCGTCGGACAGAGCTGTGCGGACTGCGTGTTGCAGGATATGTTCGGGGTCCTGATCGTCACCAATATGTGTCCGGTGTAGCGCTTCAACGACCTCGCGGTCAATGCCGCGCGGAATGACCCCCCGCTCCTTCCAGAGCTTCTGGCGCTTGGCAGGGGCTCGAATGACGGGCGCAACCTCCCCTCTCTGCTGTCCGAACTGGGTAATGTACAAGTCAGCCAGATCATTGGCAATTTCCTGCGGAGCACGCTCCTCAATAGGGATGCCGTACTTGGAGGCAACCATGCGCAGCTTGGCAATGTCGCGGATGGTGTACCCCTCAGCCTCGCCATTGGCAACAGCCTTGAGAGTAAAGGCCATATCACGCCCATGATCGGAGTGGGCGGCGGCTCCAGCCGCAATAGCCCGAATTAGGTTGCGGGCTTGAATGGTGTCAATAGTTGCGCCGCATACACCTGTCTGGCCCTCCTTGGTCAGGCGGCAGGGGCCCATCCCGCACAGCTTACAGCACATCCCGGCAGAGCCAATATTACAGGGAACCATCTCCTCTGCGCGGGTGAAGGCAGTGCTGATCCCTATCTCTTCAGCCCGAATCAACATCTCCTGAGCGGCGGGGTCGGCACTGAGTTCTTCCGGATTTCGTTTGTCCTTGGTCATGGTTTGGTCCCCCTTAATCTCTCATCTTGTCGAGGCGGCCCAGCACTCCCATACCGGGGCAAGGCCACAGTGGCCGTCCCACTGTGTCGACCTGTTGTGTGAAGCTGACTACCTGCCGGGTCTGTTCATATACAGCCGTGTGGCGGAAGAAGGCTCCCTCGCTGTCTGCAGTGGCGGCTACACCTGCCTCGGCAGGGGCGGGCAACTCCTCCAGATAACCAGCCTCTTCTAGGCTGGCGCGAATAGTGTCCGGAGTGATGAGAGCCGGGTCGTAGCTTACTTCCACAACATGAAAGCAACTGCTGGCATATACATCCTGGATGCCGGGCAACTCTAACAAGATGCGTCGTACTTCGATCACATGGTGATCTCCATACATAGCGGGCGTCTCGAAAGTCACTTTTTCTGCCATTCTCTACTAACCTCTCCCTGTTTGCTGAGAAGGAATCGTGAGCATTGGTTAAACTTTCTCAGCGTCTTGTCTGACAATCTTTCTGATATTATTCTGCCTCCTCCTGCGGATTGGATGATGGATAAAGCACATCAAGTTCTCTGAGACAGGGAAGGGGGAGTGTGAGTGCGGTGTGGAATTCAAACATAGGTAACAATTTCATCACCTGATGTGCCTATCGGCAGTATAAGTGATCCTGCGATGTGGATTAAGTACAGGCTGTCATGATCAAAGGTGACGTTTGTCATTGTCATATGTGCAAGTCCAGCCACGGTTTTAGGAGCGGGAATATCCGGGCAACTGTCTAGAGAGAGGGTTGACCGCCCTACTCCTTAAGGTAGAGCGGCCTTCCGAACTCAGACTCATACGGGCAGTGTGAGGCTCTCTAGATCACGGGGATAGTAAGTAAGCCGCTCGATTCCATCCTCAGTGACGACTACCGTATCTGAGTGACGAAATCCTCCCAGACCCGGCACATATAGACCCGGTTCAACAGTAAAGACCATGCCCGGTTTCAGCTCAACATCACTGCCTGTATCCAGGAAAGGCCCCTCGTGATAGCGCAGGCCAATAGCATGGCCGCTGTGGTGCTTCCAGTAGGCCGTCAGATCATGTTTCTCAAAGTATGCCCTGACAGCGCGATCCACATCACAGCAACGTGCCCCCGGCCTCATTGCCTCAAAAGCGGTCTCCTGTAAGGCAAGCATATGCTCAAAGAACCGCCGCTGCTCATCGGTAGGCCGCCCCAAGATCATTGTACGTTCGAGTTCTGACTCATAGCCCCAGACTGGCGCACCTGCTCCGCTCACCAGCACGTCACCGGGCTGGAAGGTGATATTGGCCGCCAAAGCATGGGGAATAGCCGCATTGCGCCCGATCTGCCCCCGGTACCCTGCACTGGCACCGCTTCCAAAAGCACTCTGTGAGCGGTAGATCGGCCCGATGGCATCCATCATAGCCCGTGTTGCTTCATCACTGGCTCTCTGGCTGACCTCAGTTTCTGTTGCGCCAACCACCGTATAGCGCTGTAACAGGGTGTGAGCGAGATTACCCCAGCGGACGCTTTCCCGGATCAGTGCCAATTCGGCTGGTGACTTGATCATCATCTGGTCTTCGACGAAGGAACGCAGGGGGATTATCTGTGCGCCTGTCAACTCGGAGAGGCTGGGGCCGCGATACCCTAGTACCCAAGGGTAGCCGTCATCGTCTGCCCCTATCTTCGCCCGAATACCCATATCGGTCAGGGTATTTGCCAGTACATGCATTGGATGCGGATCGCCCGGATATTCAAGATAATGATCAACGCGCTCTACAACGGCGTTTGATTGGGCGTGTTCAACCTCCAGACGGGGCACAAACAGCGCCCGCTCGCCTCGGTCGTTCATGGCAAAGGCCATAGGCCGCTCGGTCGGGATGAAGGCAAAGCCGGTATAGTACAAGATGTAGCTTCGGTCGAATAAAACGACCCCTTTCAGCCCCTCCTTCCGGGCATAATCAGCCAATTTGTCGCAACGATTGCGGTGCTCAGCATCGCTGATCTTTAGCTGGGAAACAACAACGGACATAATCTGTTCTCCTCTGCTTCGTAGTGCTGTTTTTTTGGAATTATAGTCCTGCCGCCTACAATATGCGTTGCGCCTTCCCCATCAAATGTGTTCTTCTGGAGGTGCTTCGATGCATCTGTCTATCCTGCCCGTTCGAACTTGGGCTGACAGGCGTGACTTCTACAACTTTGCGTGGCGGGTTTATCAAGATGATCCAAACTGGGTCCCCCATTTGTGGCCGCAACGCAAGAGCTATCTGGAACGCAGGGCGGCTTTTTTTCATTATGGGGAAGGGGAATTCTGGCTGGCCCGGTGGGGTGGAGAGGTTGTAGGGACAATTGGCACAGCTATTGATTATTCCCGTAATCGCAATAAGGGCTGGCGTGCCGCCAACTTTGGCTTCTTTGAGGTGTTGCCTGACGGCTACGAGGTGGCCGTGAAGTTATGGGATCACGCCTGTCAGTGGGCGCGTGAGCATGGCATGACTGAGCTTCAGGGACCTTACAGCTTCTCGACAACGGACGATCCGGGTTTCTTGGTGCAAGGCTTTGAATACGCCCCCGCGATCATGATGGGGCACAATCCGCCCTATTACCCTGAGTTTGCCCAGCGCTATGGTTTTGAGGTGCTACAGGAAAGCGTAGCCTATCGCATTGATCTAGCCCGGATCAATTTTGACGTGAACAACGCCCCTGCGGCTATTCACCGCATTGCCGCTCGTGTGCTCCAACGGCATGGAGGCGGCGTGATTCGTCACGCCCGGCTGGATGATTGGGAGCAGGAGATCAAGCGGCTCCATCCTCTCTATAACAAGTCCCTTGCCGTCCTGCCGGAGTTTTCTCCAATGGAAGAGATCGAATTTCGTGCGCAGGCGATGGCCCTAAAGCCGATCTTAGACCCTGATTTGGTTCTGATAGCTCAGATAGATGGCAAGGCAGTAGGTTTCGCCTTGGGCTTGCCTAACATCATGGAAGCGCTTAGGTACGCTAATGGCCTGCGCCATCCGTGGGACTACGTGCGGCTGGCGCTGGCTCGGCGTCGTATCACTGGTGTCAGCTTCAAGATTCTAGCCGTTGACCCAGACTACTGGGGATACGGCCTTGAAGCGCTTCTGTTTCTAGAGTTTGGTAAAGCGGCTATCCGGAAGGGGTATAAGTGGATAGATGGGTCGCTGACCAGCCAGCAGAATCCCCAGACCAATAAGCTCGCCGCACGTATGGGCGGTTATATCTATCGCCGTTACAGAGAGTATCGGCTCTCCCTATAGCCTCTCCCCCCTTTTGCTTGGCCCTCATATTGCCGATCTCATGCTGTTGCCTGACATCTGACATATGTCATATCTATATAGTGATAAATGTCACTGTGTGCTTGTGTTTATATTCACAATAATCTATTGTGATTTATGCGCTTATGTGAATATATCTATTTTACGATACGAACGCGGAGCATCGGCGCTCCCTTGAGGAAAAGAGATGAGTGTGGATCGTAAATTACGTGAAGAGGTATCCGTCCTGCATGCGCAGGTATGTGATTGTCTAGCTGAGCCAAACCGCATTCTCATCTTGTATGCGCTGGCCGAGCATCCCCATCATGTCAGCGAGTTGGCTTCCAAACTTGAAATACCCCAGCCGACTGTGTCACGTCATCTTAAGTTGTTGCGTGAGCGAGGGCTGGTCAATGCCCAGCGTGAAGGTCAGCTTGTCATCTACTCACTTGTAGATATGCGCATTATTCAAGCGCTTGATCTGTTGCGTGCCTTGCTTGCCGATCTGCTCAAGAGTCAGGGGGAATTGGGCAAGTCAGTCAGCCAGCAGATTCATTCTTTGTGATCAATTACTTTCAGGAGAGGGAGACTGTGAAAACATTCCTAATTCTTGGAGCGGGCACTGGCGGCACAATGGTTGCCAACAAGATGGCCGAGCACCTGGACCCGCAAGATTGGAAGATCATCATTGTAGACCGCGACGAAACACATTACTACCAGCCGGGTTTTCTGTTTATCCCGTTTGGGATGTACACGCCGGAAGATGTTGTCAAACCAAAGCGCGATTTCATCCCCCCCAACGTAGAAATGATCCTCTCGGATATCGAGGTTATTGAACCTGAGGCAAACCGAGTCAAGTTGACGCGGAACAAACGTGTGATCAACTATGACTACCTCGTCATTGCCACGGGCACTGACATCCGTCCTGAAGAAGTAGAAGGCTTGAAGGACGGGGCGTGGTACAAGAACATCTTCGATTTCTATACGTTGGAGGGCGCCACTGAGCTTGGCCGCTTCTTAAAGTACTGGCGGGGGGGACGGCTGGTACTGAACATAGCCGAGATGCCCATCAAGTGCCCTGTCGCGCCGTTGGAGTTTCTATTTCTGGCGGACTGGTATTTCCACACGCGCGGCATCCGTGACAAGGTAGAGATAGTCTTTGCGACCCCCTTGCCCGGCGCGTTTACCAAACCCCGTGCATCGGCCATGCTGGGTGACATTCTAGAGCAGAAGGGCATCCATGTGGAGCCGGACTTCAACATCTCTGAGGTAGACAGCACCGACCAGAAAATCCTCTCTTACGATGGACGCGAGATTGGCTATGACCTGCTGGTCAGCATTCCCACCAACATGGGGGCCGAGGTGATCGAACGTTCCGGCTTAGGGAACGAACTGAACTATGTTCCAACAGACCCCCATACCCTGCGCTCGAAGAAGTGGGAGAACATCTGGGTCATCGGCGATGCGGCTGATGTCCCCGCTTCAAAAGCCGGCTCGGTAGCTCACTTTATGCTGGATGTGCTGGTAGAGAACATCCTTCGCAGTATGGAAGGACTTGAGCCGCTCCCCAAGTTTGACGGTCACGCCAACTGCTTCATCGAAAGCGGCTTTGAGAAAGGCCTGCTGATTGACTTCAACTACGATGTTGAGCCGTTGCCCGGCAAGTATCCGTTACCCGGGCTGGGGCCATTCTCTCTGCTTCAAGAGTCGGCAGTCAATCACTGGGGCAAGATGATGTTCCGTTGGATTTACTGGAATATCCTGCTTAAGGGCGGCGAGTTGCCTTTCGAGTCTCAGATGAGCATGGCAGGCAAGTGGACAGGAGCATTCAATGGACGGAAATGAAGTAGCTCTGCTCCATCAGAAAGTGGATCGCCTGACTGAGATGGTTGAGGCGCAGTACAGGCGTCAGTTGCAAATTGAAGAGCTGGCCCAGGAAGTGTTCCCGATAGCCAACCACGCTGTCAAGCTCACCATTGACGAGCTGGACGAGATTGGCGGCGACTTTCAGCTTGAGGACCTGCTCTATTTGCTGAAGCGGTTGCTCCGTGACACTCGGATGCTGATCAAACTGCTCGACCGGCTGGAAGCTGTCTCTCAACTGGGTGATGAAGTCGAACTGCTCGGTAAACAAGTTTTTAACAATGTGGTTGAGGCATTGGACCGGTTGGAGCGCGAGGGCTATTTCACTTTTGCGCAGGGCGGCTGGCGGATCGTTCAGAAGATCGTGAGCGAGTTCACTGAGGATGATGTGAACGCGCTAGGCGATAACATCGTGACCATCTTGAAGACTGTGCGCAACATGACTCAGCCAGAGATCATGGCTCTGGCCAACAATGCCATAGACGCAATTCGGCAGGATGATTCAACGGAGGAGAACATCTCGCTCTGGTATCTAATCCGCGAGATGGGCGATCCCCAAGTACGCCGAGGGCTAGCGCGCACACTGAATATTGTCAAAGCTCTGGCCGATCAGCCAGATTCGTCTGTCAAAAATTAGGGATTTCAATACCTTTAAGGAAGGAGCTATTCACAAGATGGGTGTTCTAGACGCAGTTAAGTTCGACGCAGAAGGCTACATGGTAGACCCGCATGAGTGGACGCCTGAGATCGCCAAGGCGATTGCTGAATCTATTGGCATCGCCCTGACAGACCGCCACTGGGTCGTGATCAATTTCGCTCGCAAGGAATTTGAGACAAACGGTGAGGCGCCAACTCTCCGCCGCATTACCAAGATGACCGACGTAGGCACTAAGGAACTGTATGAGTTGTTCCCTGGCGGTGCGGCCAAGGTCGCGGCCAAGATTTCCGGGCTCGGCAAGCCGACAGGTTGTATCTAGAGTCGTATGCTCGGCAGTTGAGCATCTCACAATCTATTAAGGAGTTTTGAATGGCTGAGAAGAACAATCGCAAGCTCTGCATTATAGCGTCGAAAGGCTCGCTTGACATGGCCTATCCGCCGCTGATCCTTGCAAATGCGGCCTGCATGAGCGGCATCGAAGCCCACATTTTCTTTACTTTCTGGGGGCTGGATATCATCACTAAGAAGAAGATGGGCAAGCTCCATGTGGCAACGGTGGGCAACCCGAACATGCATCCTTGGTTTCACATCCCCACGCTGATCGGCGCTCTGCCGGGTATGTCCGCATTGGCTTCATGGATGATGCGGCGAGAGATCGCCAAGCTGGACTTCCCTCCCATCCCTGAGTTTGTTGAGATGGTGGCCGATGCAGGCACTCGCCTATATGGCTGCAAGATGTCCATGGATATGATGAAGCTCACCAAAGCCGATCTGGTTGAGCCGGCTGAGGTGCTTGGCGCAATGGAGTTCCTTGAAATCTCAGAGGGCGCCCAGACCTTGTTCATCTAGCCAAGCGGCTGGGAGCAACGTTCAAGAAAAAGACCTGCTCTTCAAGGCAGGTCTTTTTCTTCGAGGGGTTACTCAACCCAACCGAATGTGCGTTCCACTGCCTTGAGCCATCCTCTGTAACCAGCCTCACGGGCCTCAGGACTCATCTTGGGATGCCATTCCCGATCAATCTGCCAGTTGGCCCGCAACTCATCTTCGCTAGCCCAGAATCCTACCGCCAGACCGGCGGCGTAAGCCGCTCCGAGCGAGGTTGTCTCTGACACAGTGGGGCGGATGACCGGCACGCCCAGTACGTCAGCCTGAAACTGCATAAGCAGTTCATTGACGACCATGCCCCCATCCACCTTGAGGGCGGTCAGGCTGACGCCGGAGTCTTTATTCATTGCATCCAGCACCTCGCGGGTTTGGTAGGCTGTCGCCTCTAAAGCGGCGCGGGCAATATGGCCACGGTTAGTGTAGCGGGTCATCCCAACGATTACCCCCCTTGCATCACTCCGCCAGTAAGGGGCAAACAGGCCTGAGAAAGCTGGGACAAAATAAATCCCGCCGTTATCCTCGACGGATGCGGCCAATGCCTCGACATCCGAGGACCTTTCGATCAGGCCCAGGTTGTCACGTAGCCACTGCACGAGGGCACCTGTAATAGCGATCGAGCCTTCTAGCGCATAGACCGGCTTCTGCCCCCTGACCTGATAGGCGACTGTTGTCAGCAGTCCGCTTTTCGAGGCGACGATCTCGTGCCCCGTGTTGAGAAGCATAAAGCAGCCTGTCCCGTAGGTGTTTTTGGCCTCACCGGGGCTGAAGCAAGTCTGCCCGTACAGAGCGGCCTGTTGATCGCCCAGATCGCCGCACACCGGCACCGTGTGTCCTACCGGTCCACTGGACAGTGTGATGCCATAGAATTGCGGATCGCTGGATGGCCTGATCTCCGGAAGCATCTGGCGGGGGATGCCCATAATCTGGAGGATCTCATCATCCCAGTCCAGTGTCTCCAGATTCATGAGCATCGTGCGGCTGGCGTTTGTGACGTCAGTGATGTGCTCACCGCCAGTCAGATTCCAGATCAGCCATGTGTCCATGTTGCCGAACAGCGCATCGCCGCGCTCTGCGGCGGCTCGCAACCCATCTACATTGTCCAGTAACCACTTGATCTTAGGGCCGGAAAAATAGGTTGCCAACGGCAGGCCAACTTTGGCACGGAAGCGGTCCTGTCCGCCATCGAGCGCCAGCTCACTGCACAATTTAGCGGTGCGGGTATCCTGCCATACCAATGCATTGGCATAGGGCTTTCCAGTATGTTTGTCCCATACAACGGTTGTTTCACGCTGGTTGGTCACGCCGATGGCGACAAGGTCCTCAGGGTTGATCTCACCTTTTTCTAGTGCACCTCTGATTACTTCTTGGGTACGTGCCCAGATTTCTATTGGGTCGTGTTCGACCCAGCCGGCCTGCGGGTAGATTTGTCTGTGTTCAAGCTGGTGAGAGGCGACTACTCTTCCGGTGTGATCGAAGATCATGAAACGAGTGCTGGTCGTGCCTTGATCGACTGCTCCAATGTATCGTTGAGGCATGATTCGCTGTCCCTTTTTAGCAGAAAGAAAGAAGGATAGGCTTGGACTACGGGCACGTTAATTATACAGGCATCTCTGTATCTGATGAAATACTATTCGTCGGACAGGGGCTTGTTTTCTAGTGCAGGGCTTTCTTGAGCATCAGCCACTCTGCCACCTCCCGAAAGCCGTAACGGGTGTACATTCCATAGGCAGTCGTGTTGCGGTGAGGGCTTGTATGGAGTTCCACCTCTCGGTAGCCGGCCTCAGCCATGAGCGCCAATGCTCCCTTCAACAGCAAGTTGCCGATACCGCGCCCCCTCAGACTGGGATCAAGTTGCAGATCGAAAAGGACAACACGCCCCGCCCGCCGCATGGGATACCACTGACAGTGTCCTACGATGGTATCTCCCTGCGCAACTGCCAGAGTATCGTAGGGAGTGTCTATCCCAAAACGTTCGTAGCCATACCCCTTTTCCACACCCAGTGCCCAGGCGACAGGGCCAGGCCACGGCGATTGAGGTGTAGGACGCACCAGCTCCAAGCCATCTGGTGCCTGCTTGGGGACCTCGCCGCTGTGTAATAAAGCCGCCATGGAGACTTCCCGTACTTCATCGGGCTGGTAACCCGCCCGGTCCAGAAAGTCAAGCAGTCCGAGATCGTCGTGAGTAAGGCCGATCACCTCTGTTGAGCCGCAATAGGGCTGGCGCGGCCCCTCTTGAGTGTGATAGAACGGCGAACGCAGGCCGTGAATCCACACTACCTCACAGGCAGAGGCCAGTATCTTTTCGGCCTCTGCCAGCAAGGCTCGCCCTATACCCTGACGGCGTGCCACCCCGCGCACATAAGGCCCCAGGATGAAACCCTGTCCTGCTAGACGCCTATAACGGAGGATGTCTATGGGCGGCAGGATGGCATGTACCGCGCCAAGTAGTTTCCCTTGCTTATCCACAGCGAGCAACAAACCTGAAGCATCGAAGCCGGGATGAGCGAGAACACGCCGCCGGAATTCATCAGCTACCACAGGGGCCGCATTCCGGCGCCCCGCAATAGCCTCGTTGATCAGCGCGATCAGTGCATCAAGCAGGTTAGCAGTAAAAGGCCTGATCTCGAACTTCGTGGTGCTCCTCCTACTTTCGGACAGCCTGTGCCATTGTCCGGACAAACTCAGCCATGACGGCTTCGGGTGCGGTCAATGCAGTGCCAACAACAACGGCATATGCACCCGCCTCAAGCGCTTCTACACATTGCTCCGGCGTCTTGAAGTGTCCCTCGGCAATAACGGGAACTGGTACGGTCTTGACCAACTCCCGAATCAAGCCAATGGCCGGGCCAGGGATTTTTTCATCCGGGTAAGCGTAGCGTGCTGATGTTGTGGCAACAATGTCCACCCCCTGCTCAACAGCAAAGACTGCGTCAGAGACGGTAGCAATGTCAGCCATTACAAGCACGTCCAACTCCTGCTTGATCCGGCGGATGCGTGTCTTGAGGGCCTCTACGTCCCGGTCATATTCTGGCAGTACATGCAGGGCAACAATCTCACTGCCCAGCCGTGCAACCTCAGCCGCCGCCTCAAAGGTAGGGGTGATATAAACACGAGGATGCTGAACAGGCAGGCGAATCTTGTAAATGCCTATCATAGGAAGCTTGACAACTCCCTTGATAGCGGCAATATCTAGGGGGCCATCTGCACGGATACCAACCGCACCTGCCATCTCAGCGGCGCGCGCCATAGCGGCCATATAGGCTGGGCCATGAAGGGGTGCTCCGGGTGCCGCCTGACAAGATACGATCAGACCCCCTTTCATTCCCAGGTCATCTAGCTTGTGGGGCATCGTTCATCCTTTCTAGCGTGCCACATCCTGCACAATCAATTACTGGCAGAGGGGTAATTTGGTATAGATGTATATACATCTTTAGCTTAGCATGGGGATTCGGCGTGTGTCAAGCAGTTGCTATTGACAACAACCCGAACTGTTTCTATAGTGTAATGTAAAGATGTCTATACAACGTTGCCTCAGAGTAGTAATGAAGACATGACTTTATCTAAAAACAGTGTCATACCACTCTATTATCAGCTCAAAGTATGGCTACTTGAGCAAATTGACAGTGGACGTTTCTCACCCGGTGATCAAGTACCAACTGAACACGAGTTATGCCAGCAATTCGGCCTGAGCCGCGGGACGGTACGTCAGGCGCTCAAGGAATTAGTCTCTGAGGGGCGGCTCTATCTGGTTCGCGGGCGGGGTACTTTCGTGGCCGAGTTGCCTCAGGAGAAATGGTCAGTTGCCACGTTTGTCAGTATGTCAGAGGCACTGGAACGGAAGGGCGTTCCTTACGAGACCATTGTACTAGAGAAGAAGTCTCTGAGGGCTGATCCTCTGGTAGCAACTAACCTGCAGGTTGAAGCGGGCGAACCGGTTGTCTTCCTCAAGCGACTGCGCACAGTCAATCAAGAGCCTTTTGTGATCTATCACTCTTACCTTCTGGAAAAGATCGCCGCCCCTCTTTATCAGGTTGATCTAAACAACCGCTCATTGTACAAGGTGCTGGAAGAGACATGCGGGGTGCACGTTGCGTTTATGGATCGTACCATTCTCGTCCGGCTGGCAACAGATGACGAGGCATCCATCCTTCAGGTAGCTCCCCGCACAGCCGTTCATGTCTTTGAGGAATTAGCCTTCGATTCGGATGGAAGGCCGGTAGAATTTGGCAATAGCATTTTCAGAGGAGACAAAAGCCGTTTTCAGCTCCGTATTACACGGCTCTGAATCCCCTCATCTTTCTCCGCTCTTTGTTAACACACTGGGAGTCATTCTTGATCAAAGGTGCTATCTTCGATTTAGACGGGCTGATGGTCGACAGTGAGCCGCTGGCTTTTCGGGCGTGGCAAATCAGCTTATCACCTTTTGGGGCAGAGCTTACTTCGCTACAGTATAAGCACCTGATCGGCCTCAGCCGTCGTGTGGTACTGGATTACATCATTGAGCAAACTGGCATTAGTCTATCAAGTGAAGAGCTTGACGAACTCTTTAACTCAAACCTGTTCTCGCTCGTAGACAGCGGCCAATTACAGCTTATGCCTGGCCTACTGCCTTTGCTGGATGAGCTGGCAGGGCGTGATTATCGGTTAGGGATTGCCTCCAACAGCCCTGCTCATTATGTGCAGAGGGTAGCGGCCAGCGCTGGGATCGCTGACCGTTTTGCCTGTATGGTCAGTGCAGAGGAAGTAGCCCGTGGCAAGCCAGCCCCTGATGTCTATTTGGAGGCCGCCCGCCGTCTGGGGATTGCCCCTGCCTGCGCTCTGGCCTTTGAAGATTCGCCCAGCGGGATCCAGGCGGCCCGGTCAGCGGGCATGTACTGTGTGTTCGTCCCTAACCCAGATATTGATCCAGTCAGCCTAGGCGAGGGGGTAGAAGTCTTTCCTTCGCTCAGTGACTGCCTTGCTTCACTGGATGAAGTTTTGCTACATGCCTCCCATACTGGCAACTGATCACATTGTCCCTATAAGGCTGACCCAAGCAAGTGAGGGAAGAGGAATATGTTCCGTCTGGGTGTGATCACTGACGAGATCAGTGACAATTTTGAGCGGGCACTGGATATTGTCGGTGAGTGGGGTTTGCAGGATATTGAGATTCATACGCTATGGGATACCTACGTTGAGGCCCTGACGGATGAACAGGTTGCCCGCCTGCAAACTATCCTAAAAGAGCGCCGCCTGCGTCTGGTTGTTCTCGACTCGACGGCCTTCCTGCGTTGTCCGCTGTATGGCGATGTTGTCCCTGAAAGCTGGAGCAGGCGGTTTCAGTCTATTGGTGGAACTTTCGATGTTCACCTGTCCGCTTTGGAACGTTGTCTCCAGATAGCCCAGCGACTGGAAGTCCCCTTTGTGCGAATCTTCGGCTTCTGGGGTGCGGGTAAACTGACACAAGAGGTGATTCAAGAGATAGCCAGCCAATTACAGATGCCGATCAGGCTGGCTGTTCAAGCGGGGGTTGTGCTGGTTCTGGAAAACTGCCCGCACACCTATCTGGATCATACCCGCCATGCGTTGCGTGTGCTGGAGCTGGTCAATTCTCCATATCTTCGCCTGCTCTGGGACCCCTCTAATGCCTACCGTAGCGGCGAGAAAGACGTAGCAGACCTGGTCAGCGAAGTGTCTCCCTTTCTGGCGCATATGCATGTAAAGGGAGTGACTCTCGACAGCCGTGCTCTCAGAGGGCGGGAATATGTCATGATTGAAAAAGGTGACATAGACTATCGGCATCTGCTTCAGCAGGTGATGTTGGCTGGCTATGAGGGCGTCGTCTCACTGGAGCCGCATTATGCCCTGCCTAAAGGTGGACGCGAAGGAGCCGCGCAGGAGTCATTCGGCAGTTTGTTGCGTATCGTAAACTCGCTTAGGTGTAGAGACTAGAGGCAGGGGCGGTGGTAAGGAGTTCTAAATGAGTAGCGCCGTTGCAGAGATGCGTGCCAAAATCGCCGAGCTTGGCGCTTTGATGTTTGACCGCCGCTTGACCGACATGGCCGGCGGCAACATCAGCGCCCGTGTAGGTGACGTTATCTGTATCACACCTCGTTATGCAGGCAGTAAGTTTCGCTGGCGGCTAAGACCTGAACAGGTTCTTGTCGTTGATCTGCACGGGAAGCAGTTGGATGGCGAAGGCGAGGCCTCGCGTGAGGCTAAAGTCCATGTACGGCTGTTGAACGAATTCCCTGACGGGGGGGCGGTTGTCCATGGTCATGCTCGGAATGCGCTGGTATTCTGTGCGGCGGCCCAGCCCATTCCGCCTGTGTTGGAAGATACGTTGAAGTTTGGAGAGATCAAGGTGGCTGAGTTTGCTCCTGCACACAGCCCTCAGCTCGCTGAGAACATCTTGGCAGTACTACGCGGGCAAGAAAGCCGGATTCGCACTCAGGCCGCCGCAGTAGTAGCACCATGGCATGGGCTGTTCGTGCTAGGCAAAGACCTTGACGCAGCCGTGGACGCTCTTGAGCGTATTGACACCAACGCCCGTTGCATTCTGCTGGGCAGGTTACTCACTAACGGCAATATCACTCTGGAACAACAGGGGGAAGCGCTGGCAAGGGCCATAGAGGCGTTCAAATGATTGTCACAGTGACTCCTAATACAGCCATTGATCGTACACTGTTTGTGCCATCGTTTAAGCTGAATCAGACCATTCGAGCCAGCAGGGTTGCTATCGGAATGGGGGGCAAGGCGGCAGATGCCTCGTGGGTTCTTGGAGAGCTGGGCATCCCTAGTTTGGCTTTGGGGTTTGCGGCAGGGCAGACGGGGCAACAGATGGAAGCCATGCTCCAGTCACGCGGCGTTACGACTGACTTTGTTTGGGTACAGGGAGAGACGCGCATCAATACGCTGATCGTATGTGAGGATGGGAGCGGCCAGTCTACCATTACGGTTGAGATGCTAACTGTTGGCCCAGCGGATGTAGAGGCCTTGTTAGCCCGCTACCGGACGGCCTTAGCAGAAGGGGCTACCTGCGTCGTCATGGGCGGCAGTGTGCCTCCCCATGCATCCCCCTCAATCTACACTCAGATGATTCAGGAGGCGGTCGAAAGGGGCATTCCCGTAGTGTTTGACGCCAGCGGTGCGGCGTTACGAGCTGGCCTTGCAGGCGGGCCTACCTTCATCAAGCCTAACCGCACAGAACTGGAGGAAATTGTAGGACATCCTATCTCATCTATAGAGACAGCCTATCGGGCCGCATGCGACATACAACAAAGTTTTGGTACATCGCTGGTTGTCACGCTAGGAGAGGAAGGGGCATTGGCCGTGCTCCCTGATCGAGCTTATCGTATTCCGCCATTGCAGGTTGAAGTGTCCAGCACAGCGGGTGCAGGAGACGGAGTACTAGCTGGTCTAGCGGCTGTTCTGTCGCGGGGCAGGCCGCTTGAGGACGGATTACGGTTGGGCTTTGCGGCGGCAGGAGCAATATTAATGACCCCTGCCACTGCTGACTGCCGTCGGGCCGATGTCGAGCGTCTAGTGCCGCTTGTTGAACTGATCCCCTATGGGGAGGGCGGCTAGCGTATGCCTCTCATTCGTTTTTTTGCCTCAGGGGGAAAGAAAGATGACTGACCCTATCAGCCGCTATCTCAACATATGTATTGAGCAGTTGACCCAGCTTCGTGACCATTCTGCCGAAGCGATTGATGCGGCGGCTCATGCAGTGGCCGATGCTATTCAGGCTGGCAGGAGTTACTTTCTGTTTGGCAGTGGACACTCTGCGCTGATTGCTCATGAAGCCTTCTGGCGGGCAGGCGGGCTGGCTCCTGCCATGCCTATCCCTGATCCCTCCGGCGGGGATGCAGAACGATTACCCGGCTATGGTGCGGTCCTTCTAGGGCACTATGATCTCCAGCGGGGAGATGTGATAGTTGTGATCTCAAACTCTGGCATCAATCCGTTGCCTGTTGAGATAGCCATTGAATGCAAGGAGCGCGGCCTGACGGTGATTGCTATCACCTGCCTCGCTCATTCCCAAGCCGTTCCTTCCCGTCATGCCAGCGGTAAGAAGCTGTACGAGGTGGCGGACATCGTCATTGATACGCAAGGCGTTCCGGGCGATGCTGCGCTTGAACTTCCGGGTGTGCCAGGGCGTATAGGACCGACTTCCACGGTGCTGGGTGCGGCTATTGTCGAGGCGATCTCCGTCCGGGCGGCGGCGCTCCTAGCAGAGCGGGGTATCGTGCCGCCTGTGCTTATCAGTTCTAACCTGCCTGAGGGGGACAGGCACAATCGTAAGTTGATTGAGCAGTATCGGGGCAAGCTGATCCGTTACGAAGTCCCAACAGTGGATGCTAGCCCCATCAAGTCCTGAGTGGCTGACAGGAGAATGCCTGTGAGAGAGATGACATCATGGGAGCGGGTATATGCCGCCTTCGCGCACAGGCAACCTGACAGGATGCCGGTAGATCTGATGGGAACGGCGTCCTGTATGAAGGATGAGGTGTACTTTGGACTCCTCAAAGCCCTTGGGCTTGAGGGTGAAGGCCGGGTGTTCCGCGAGGGGAACGTCCGATATTATGACCCGACTCTCCTCGACGTGCTGGGTGTGGACTTCCGCAGAGTCTGGATGAGGCCTGTGCCTTGGAGACCATCCCCAGAGCAGGATGGCACTGTGATAGACGAGTGGGGGGTACGGCTCAAGTTGGTAGGTGGAAATTGGACTGCGGTACAGGCTCCCCTCGCGGATGCAGTCATCAGCGACCTTGAAAAGTACGCTTGGCCCTCACCTTATGAGCAGGGCCGTTTGGAAGGGCTGGCAGAAGAAGCCCGGCACCTGCGCGAGACCACGACTTGCGCCATCTCGGCCCGTTCGCCGCTGTACGGCATGTTCGAGACCGCACAACGGTTGCGCGGAATGGAGCAATTCCTGACGGACCTCCTGCTTGATAAGCCATTCGCCATTGCACTCATTCGCAAGTTGACGGAGGTGCATATGGCTTTCTGGGATGCCTATCTGGATGCCGTTGGCCCTTATGTGGACATGGTCGAAATGAGCGATGATTATGGTTCTCAGACCGGCCCTCTCATCTCGCCCAAGACTTTCAAAGAAATCCTTGCTCCATCGCGTAAAGAACTTCACGATTTCATCAAGCACAAGGCCCCCCATGTAAAGATTTTCCTGCATACAGATGGGTCTATCATCAAGCTGATCCCGCAGTTGATAGAGATTGGTGTTGAGGTACTCAACCCCATTGAGCCAGACGCGGCAGGCAATGATGCGCTGACATTGAAGAAAACCTTTGGCTCTGAGTTGATCTTCCATGGTCACCTAGACGTGAAAGGAGCCATGCGTGGTTCTCTGGATGATGTGCGGGCAGAAATACGGCGGATTGTAGACATCATGGCGGAGGGGGGAGGCTACATCATGTCACCTACCAATCATCTACAGCCGGATGTTCCGGTCGAGAACATCATTGAAGCGTATCGTTATGCCCGTGAGTACAGCCAGAGCAAAACATGATAGACGTTCATACCCATCTGTGGAACTGGCATGAGACCCCGCCCTTTATAGCCAACTCGATGATCGGCAGGGGGTACTTTGGCGGCAAGGAGCCAGAAACTTTCTTTACCGTTCAGGCATTGTTGGCCGCTCTGGATGCCGCCGGCATGGAGATTGGTGTCGTACTGCCGCTACGCTCAGAACAATACAACTGGAGAGTGAGCAATGAGTATATTGCTCAGGTGGTGGCCCAAGCGCCTGAACGTCTGATAGGTTTTGCGGGTGTTTCGCCGCTGGCGCACGATGCAGAAAGGGAGTTGCGCCATGCCATCGAAGCGCTTGGTCTGCGAGGGCTAAAGTTGCACCCCCCTCTTCAGATGTTTGACCCCGGTGATCCGCGCTGTTTTCCGGTCTATGAAATGATGCAGGATTATGGCCTGCCGATCTTGTTTCATACTGGCTCCGGCCCTGCCTGTCTCTCTGATCGTTATTCCAACCCATATCTGGTAGATGAAGTGGCTGTGCATTTTCCTAACCTTAAGATTGTGCTGGCCCATGCGGGCCGTTTCTGGTATGAAGACACATTGACCATGATGCGGCGGCATGGCCCTAACATCTATGTTGACATCTCTGCCAACACAGGTAAAGCTACCGGTTATGGTTTACTGCTAGCTCTGCTTGTGGCCATCAAAGAGGTTGTTGGTCATCTCAAGCAGGTGCTGTTTGCTTCTGATTATCCATGGTATATGCCGGAATATATGGCCGGCCTGCTGAGACAGGCGCAGGACGCCTCGCGGGTACTGCCGGAACCCCTGAATATCACTGACTCCGATATGCAAGGCATACTAGACGGTAACGCACGCCGGTTACTTGGTCTATCCCTTTCAGGTCATGAGAATACCTTTGCCACTACAAAAGAGACTTGACAAGAAAAAGTACTCCATGATAGACTGAATTAAGCTTGTATATATGTCTATACACCACCTCGAACATCACACCTCCTACACCCATCAGATGTCGCCCAAGGTAAAGGTTCTCTGATAAGTAAAAGCTCTCAACTAGCCGCCTGAAGCTGGATGTCATCCCAATGCCTGACCAGAGGGCGTATCAATCACCTCAACTCGCTGGGTACATCATTACCGCTCTGAGGGAAGAGCACGTAGAGGCCTGTTGTCTGTTGGAAGGGCTGGCCTTCAGCAGGTTACGAGAGGAATGGGGACAGCCCCCCCATCCGCCAAGACGTGCGGACTGGCTGTTCCATCATATCCGTTCATCACCAGACAATAATCTAGTGGCCCTGTCAGATGGTAAGGTGATCGGGTTTAGCTTGACACATCACTGGGGATCGCTGGGATGGGTTGGTCCGATCGTTGTTGATCCGGAGAGGCAGGGGATAGGCCTTGGGCGTGAGTTGGTTAACCGTTCTGTCGCTGTTCTGGAACGACTTAACTGTCAGTCTATTGCACTGGAAACATGGCCGCATCATACCCTGAATTTAGCTCTTTATATTAAATGCGGCTTTAGACCCGGAAATCTCATCTTTGTTCTTGAAAAACACGTCGGCGAGATCGAGGCACACTTCTCTGGTCAGTGGCTGTCACACATACCCTGTCCGGAGAACTGGCTGGATCGTCTGAGTGCCCTTTCGGATAAGATTGTTCCCGGCTTAGATTACCGCCCCATGATGCGCTACACACTGGAGTGCCAACTTGGTGATGTAGCTTTCTGGGAGCAGGATGGAGAAGCAGAGGCCGCCGCTGTGGTCCACTTGGAATCCTACTCACAGGTAACCTCTCCTGACTATGCCGCTGTAGAGCTTCTCATGATTCAGCCGGGTAGTGAATCACGGCTTGACGATCTTCTGCTTCAGCTAGAGGGGTGGGCCGCAAGTGTCGGGCGGTCGAGAGTCCGCCTCTCAGTGCCTGGCCGCCACGCAGAGGCTCTGTACCACCTGCTAGGGGAGAGAGGGTATCGCCTAAGCAAGACGCGCCTGCGTATGGCTGTCAGGGAGCAGGATGTTCCTCCCGAAGGCGTCAATTTTCTGAGTTATGCGATCTAGCGGGGAAGCAGTGTCTATGGCTGGATATGCTGTCGGTGTAGACATCGGTGGGACAAACACTAAGCTTGTCCTCATGGACGATCAGGGGGTAATTTACCAGCGCTCCACCAGTCCCACTCCTAAGGATGCTGATCCCAATGTCGTGGTCAGCAGGATCGTAGATGTAGCTTCTGCGTTTGTCAGGCAGGCAGAGTCATCTGGTTTTCAGCTTGAGGGGGTTGGGTTTGCAGTCCCACATTTCTACGAGGGCGACGACTGGATACAACGCCAGACCAACAACATGCCCAGTCTTGAGGGCTTCCCCATGTATCCACCCCTCAGGCAGGTATTTGGCCCCTCAATTGCCATGATCAATGACCTCAGTGCGGCGGGTATCGCCGAACATCTGTTTGGAAAAGGGCGCACCTACGATCGGATGCTTCTGATAGCGATTGGGACGGGAATATCGATCAGCGTTGTTACCGAAGATGGCCTCGTGGACTACAACTGGGGTTCTACCGGAGATGCGGGCCAGATCATCGTTGATCCTCAGGGGCTGACTGAGTGTACCTGCGGGGGACGGGGATGCCTTGAATCTATTGCTTCAGCCCCAGCTATCAGAAATCAGGCGCTACGCGAGGTTCGGCGGGGCAAGCAGACGCTGTTGGCGGAAATATTTCGCGACAGGGGCGACCTAGAAGCCAAAGATGTTTCTGAGGCGGCCCGTGCGGGCGATGCTGTTGCCCTCGATATTATGGGTCAGGTTGGTTTCTTCTTGGGGGTAGCCCTTACCTCTTTTCTGCATATGTTCCGCCCCAGCCTGATCGTGCTGGCCGGCGGTGTGGGACAGGCTGGTGACCTGCTGATTGAGCCTATTCATCGTACCATGAGCAGGCTGGCAAGTCCGTGGTATCTTGAACGGCTAAAGGGCATTGAGGTATCGGCTCTCGGCACAGATGGCGCCGCCATGGGCTGTGCGAGCCTGATCCTCTACCCGAACAGATATGTCCGTAGTGGAACTCGCGAGGGCAAAAAGGAGGGACAAACATAAGGACTGAAGACGAGCTACGAATTTCTAGTCTGTTACAAGGTAGGTGTAGTTTTGAGAACCTTCTCAAGGAGGAAAAGAGGCCATGAAGAAGATTGCATTGCTGATTGTCCTGCTGGTAGTAGGTATGTTACTGGCGGGCTGTGCACAGGCAACCCCTGTTGCAGAAGAGCAGATCAAGGTGGCATTCTTCGTTCCGTGGACAGAAGATGTGTGGTACGTCGCTGCCATTGAGGGCGCACGGCAACGGGCTGAAGAATTAGGTGTGCAACTCGATGTATACGACGCAGGGTATAAAGTCGAAACGCAGTTGCAGCAGTTCGATACAGCGATGGCCTCAAACCCTGATGCCATCGTGCTAAGCTCGGTGGACCCGGCGGCGATGATCCCCAGCATAGAGCGTGCCCATGACGCAGGGATCATTGTAGTGGACTATGACCGCCCGATCTGGGAGACAACAAAGCTGGACGCATTGCTGATACTGGATACACCGGGGATTGGCACACAGGGCGGCCAGGCCATTGTGGATTACCTGACGGAGAAGTACGGAGAGCCTCGCGGAAAAGTTATCCGTGTGTTTGGCGATCTGGCCGATACATGGGTGACAGACATCAGTCAGGGCTGGGACCCCCTGATGGCGCAATATCCGAACATTGAAGTTCTGTCAGCATTGAGCGGCCCTTGGGAGCCAGAGGAAGCCGCGGCGAATGTACAGCAACTGTTGACAACCAATCCAGACGTGGATGCTATCTTCCTCGACAGCGACTGGCTGGCTTCAGGCATTGTGACCTACCTTGAGACAGCAGGCTACGGGAAAGTAGGGGAAGATAACCACATCTTCTTCGTAGGTGTTGGCGGGATGCCGCAGGCGCTGGATTACATCCGCGAGGGCTGGATGGACCTGACGATTGCCAACCCGATCCCGGACTTTGCAGGTGCCGCTGTCGAAGTGGCAGTCATGCTGGTGCGGGGTGAGTCATTGCCTGAGCAATGGGTACAGGAAGGCGCTCCGTGGTCGCCGGCGGCCATCTATCCTGCCACTCCAACGGAAGATCGGCCCTATGCCGGCCCCGTTCTGGATATGCAAAACTTCATCGTGGACATGAGCAATGTAGACGACCCAACACTGTGGGGCAACATTGTAGCCGGACAGTAGGAGTAAACGAAACCGAGAAAGAGCGGGCGGCTAAACCGCCCGCTCCCTTAAAGTGAGAGAAATGGATAGAAGCAGATGAGCGTAAAGGCACAGACAACCGGCACTAACCGACTCAAAATCCTATGGCAACGCCCAGAGGTGAGGGATGGAATTTTAGATAACCTTATCTGGGTGATCTTGGCCATTGCACTGTTCAGCTTCTCTTTCATTCCGGGGTACTTCCAGCCGACAGTGCTGATCAACATCCTGTTACACTCAACGTTCCTGGCAATCTTGGTGATCGGGGAGACGCTGTGCCTTGTGACAGGGAACTTCGACTTGTCGGTGGAATCAGTGCTGGCCTTCACGGCAATGTTTGCGGCGGTGCTGATGGGAACACGCCCTCCCACTCCCGGCTGGGGGTTAAGCCCGCTGATTGTACTGCCGGCCATGTTGGCAGTGGGAGCGCTGATAGGGCTTTTCAACGGAATATGTGTGGCGAAGTTTAAGATCAACCCCTTCATTGTAACGTTGGCAACATTGATCGTCTTCCGTGGCCTGACGATCATCTTCACAGAGAGTCAGGCTGTGATCCGCTTCCCCACTCTCTATAAGGCGGTAGCCACGATCTCCATTGGCCCAATCCCATTGCTCGTGATTATCACAATTGGGTTGTATCTGTTCTTCCATTTTGTGCTGACCCGGACTCTGTTTGGGCGGCGGCTCTTTGCAGTTGGCGGGAACCGGGATGTTGCCTTTGCCTTCAGAATGAAGCCGGATCAGGCCGTGATCACCGCTTATGCGCTCAGTGGCATGCTGGCGGCGGTTGCAGGTTGGTTTCTGTCCGCCCGCCTTGATGCGGCTCTGCCGGGCATGGCTGAGGGGATGGCGTTTGACGTGATGGCGGCGGCTGTGATTGGCGGTGTCAGCTTGAAGGGAGGCAAAGGCTCACTGATCGGTGCTCTTGGCGGTGTGTTGTTGCTAGGAGCGATCAACGCAGCACTGACGGTCGCGGTAGTCTCGCCATACTGGTATCGGATCGTGCGCGGCCTCGTGATCTTCGTAGCAGTGGGGCTGGACACGATCAAAGAACGGGTCAGGAGATAGCCATGGATGCACAACAACCGCTCCTTGATATGCGGGGGATTAATAAGAGCTTTGGTGCAGTGCAGGCCCTCCGGGATGTGGACTTCAGGGTGTATCCCGGTGAGCTGGTAGGACTGGTGGGAGATAACGGGGCCGGCAAATCTACTCTGGTCAAGATCATCTCTGGTGTGGAGCATCCAGATAGCGGGACAATCTGGTTTGAGGGGCGTGAAGTTACCATCAGGGACCCTGATTATGCCAAAGAGCTGGGGATAGAGACTCTGTATCAGGACCTTGCCCTGATTAACAATTTGGACGTGGTAGCGAATCTGTTCCTTGGCCGCGAGGAATACACTTCCTACCTGCTGGGTTTAATCAAAGTACTCAAGAACCGGCAGATGGAGCGGGACACTGTCGAGTTGCTTGATCGGCTGGGGATTAACCTGGGATCAATCCGTGAGAAGGTGGAAGTGTTATCCGGCGGCCAACGGCAGGCCATCGCGTTGAGCCGTGCAGTTGGCTGGGGCAAGAAGTTAGTGTTGCTGGATGAGCCAACTGCGGCATTGGGGGTACGTGAGGCCCGGCAGGCTCTGGAGCTGATCCGGCGGTTGAAAGAGCAGAACGTAGCCGGAGTGTTGATCTCGCATAACCTGGAGCATGTTTTCTCGGTAGTTGATCGTGTGGTTGTATTGCGGCGGGGCGTAGTTCGCGGCGAACGCAAGATACGCGATGTCGTCGGTGATGAAATCGTTTCTATGATCACTGGTGTCAGTGAACTCAAGGGGCTTGAGTTTGGGTCTTCCTTGCAGGAAGACTAGAAGGCACCATTGCCTTGCACGTCAGCTAAGGAGACAGCATGGCTGAAAAATATCA
The DNA here is from genome assembly GCA_034435015.1 of Anaerolineae bacterium. Classification (GTDB taxonomy): domain Bacteria; phylum Chloroflexota; class Anaerolineae; order Aggregatilineales; family UBA3940; genus DAOTYH01. Next base: position 59,210 of record DAOTYH010000045.1, read on the forward strand.
CATGATTGACTACATTCACGAGGGGGGAGAGGCACTCCAGCGCACACTGGAGTCTAACGAGGAGGCTGTCCATTCCATCATAACCCGTGTGAACAGAGACGGCATCGAGCGGGTGATTATAGCGGGCGTGGGGAGTTCCCATACAGCCGCTATGATGACTGCCCCCCTGTTTCGTTACCATAGCAGGCTGGTAACTCATGTGATCCCTGCAACAGAGATAGGGCATTACACATCCCGTCTAGTTGATGAGAAGACGCTCGTTGTTGTGGTGTCCCGCTCCGGCGAGCGGAGCTGGGTGGTCAACGCTCTCCGCGACGCTGTAGCGCGGGGAGCATTCGGTGTAGCGATGACAGGAGTTGGTGATAGTCTGCTGGCCCGGAGCGGCGAGCTGGTGCTCCTGACCGGCGAGGGGCCAGAGATCACGTTCCCCAAAACCAAGAGTGTGATCGCCTGTGCCGGCCTGTTGATGCGTCTAGCCTTGGCACTGGCTATGCCAGATGACAGGGAAGCCGCCGAGCGATTGACAGCGCTCCGTGCCATGCCGCAGGTTATTCAACGGTGTGTTGAGCGGATTGAGCCTGAGGTTCAAGCACTCATGCCTGCTATCAAAGGACATGAGATAGCCATGATCGGCGGGACGGGGAGCAATTACGGCGTTGCCTTAGAGGCGGCGGTCAAGATTCAAGAGGCCGCATACGTTGTCTGCCTCAGTGATGACACGGGCAATTTGTTGCATGGCTCGCTGGGGCCGCTCTCCGCGAAATGGCTGGTGATTCCGCTCATCAGTGCCTATGATCTGCAACTGAGCAAGGAATTTCTCAGGCTGGTGGGGCAGTTGGGTGCGCACCGACTGAGCATTGTCGAACCGGGGCTTGACTTGGAAGGGGAAACGGAGTATGCCCTTACCTTGCCTGACCGTGTGGACTCGCTGTTGGCCGCCCTGGTTTTCCTGCCGCCCGTTCAGTTGCTCACCTACTACTGGACGCTTGCCAATGGCCGGAATCCTGACAGCCCAGATGTCATGAACATTCTGCTGAAGGCTTTCCTGCCGCCGGGCCGAGAGGAGCCGGATACCCAACGCAAACGGTAGAGCTGAGCCAAATCAGCACTGGCGTTTGGAATTGACCTGAGGAGCAGTACCATCCCTCAGGTCAGTTTGTTTTTGGGGAGTGCTCAAAAAGGTGAACATGGTGTTAACGGATCAGGCGATTTTAGCCCTCCATATCCACCCTGTTAGCCACTCCCCCTTTTGGGGTAAAGCACCTTCCTATGGTATTCTATCGGGCTTAATAAGCGCCGGGAGGAAGATAGAGACTTGGCGGTCTGAGGAGGGGCCTGATGACATCGTCTCTGACAATGAAATTTGGCGGTACCTCTGTTGGTAGCCCTGAGGCACTAACAAAGGTCGCTGACATTGTCCTAAGGTACTCAAAGGAACGGGAACGCCTCATTGTGGTTGTTTCGGCCATGAACGGCGTGACTGACGCACTGATCCGCGGCGCCCAGACGGCTGCTTCGGGCGATGACCAGACTTACCAATCAATCGTAGCTGAGTTGCATGTGCGGCATTACCAAGCCATAGACGAATTATTTACCTTTGACAGCGAGCGGGCCTCGCTGTCGGCACAGATAGATCGCTATCTGAATGATTTCTCCACTTTCTGCCACAGCGTCTATGTATTGGGGGAGGTCACACCCCGTGCAATGGATACAATCGCCTCGCTAGGGGAGCGCATCAATGCACGGATCGTGGCCGCACTGCTCCGCCAGCGGGGCGTGCCTAGCGAGGCAGTTGATGCAACCGAACTGATTGTCACAGATGCGACTTTTCAGAATGCAGTACCTCTGATGGAAGCTTCGCGGGTTAAGTGCGCAACACGACTTAGTCCGTTACTTGATCAGGGCATTATTCCTGTGGTAACTGGTTTCATTGGAGCTACCGAGGGCGGGATCACAACCACACTGGGGCGTGGAGGTAGCGACTTCAGTGCCGCAATTATTGGCGCTTGTATGGAGTCCAGTGAGGTATGGACTTGGACAGATGTGGACGGTGTCATGAGCGCCGACCCCCGCATAGTACCTGAGGCGCGGGTTATCCCTGAACTTTCCTACAACGAGGTAGCTGAACTGGCTTACTTTGGAGCTAAGGTGCTCCATCCACGCACCATACGTCCGGTCGTTGAAAATAATATCCCCTTGTGGGTCAAAAACACATTCAACCCAACGTGCCCCGGTACTCGCATTGCACGAACGCCGGAAGCTGTGCCGGGGACTGTAAAAGCTGTAACTGCCATCAAAGGGCTGAGTCTGGTCACCGTTGAGGGACGAGGGATGCTTGGTGTGCCCGGTATTGCGGCCCGTACCTTTTCAGCGGTAGCCAGCCAACAGGCCAGCGTGCTCATGATTACTCAGGCCTCTTCAGAGCAATCTATCAGCTTTGTCATTCCCACGGAGGCCGCTCCTTCTGTTATTCGGGCTATCGAGTCTGAGATGGCGCTTGAGTTAACCCGGCGTGATATTGAACGCGTCTGGTCTATGGATGACGTGGTGATCGTCACAGCGGTTGGAGCTGGTATGCGCACTACGCCGGGAATAGCAGTACGCATCTTTGGGGCGCTCAGCCAGGCCAACATTAATGTGATTGCGATGGCTCAGGGATCATCCGACTGTAGTGTCTCGCTGGTTGTGGCGGCTGAGGCGGCGGCGGAGGCTGTGCGGCAAATTCATAATCGGGTGATCCTTGGAGTGTGAGATGAAAAATTACGGGCGAACCTCTATCTATGAGTTCTTGGGCGACCGCGTTGTCTACCGCAACCTGTCGCCGCTTGATCCAACGTTGCCGTCATTGGCAGACATTTGCCGACTTGCGGGTCTGCCTGAAGGACTCATACCGCGCAAAAGCTCTCCTGAATACGCCCGTGTTGTCGCTGAGTTTCTACGGTGTGCCCGCAGAGCGGATGCCCCCGGCACTTCCATTGAAAGGTTGATCTATCTAGGTGACACACGGATGAATGACGGCACAGCCTTTGCCAATCTCTGCCGTGAGGGGGGCTGGCCCGGTCTGGCCTTTATTGGGGACGAGAAAGATAACCCTGCTCCTGTCGTGGTCACTGAATGGGAGGGGCAAACCATGTGTCTGGCAAACCATTGGAGCGCCCTCTATGAGCTGGATGAATTAGCCCGCCAGCGGGGATTTACTCTAGATGAGCATACTGCTGTTGTGATTGACCTTGATAAGACGGCGCTGGGGGCGCGGGGGCGAAACGATCATGTCATTGACCGGGCGCGTGTGCTGGCGCTGATGCGGACAGTCGAGGGTTTGCTGGGCGATGTCTTCGACCCGGAGGCTTTTCAAACTGCCTACGATCACCTCAACCGGCCTGAATACCATCCCTTCACAGCAGATAATCAGGACTACTTGGCCTATATCTGTCTGATCCTAGGCAGTGGCCAATATAGCCTGGAAACACTGCAAGCTGAGATAAAAAGCGGAGGATTAACCACCTTTGCTCAGTTCATTACCCAGGTGGATAGTCGGATAGACAGCTTGCCGGCTAACCTGCGTGATATACACACCAGCATATACGATTATGTGCGTCAGGGTGATCCTACGCCCTTCAAGTCTTTCCGCTACAATGAATACCGTGCGACTGCCGAGAGAATGGGCTGTCTGAGTGATGACACGCCCGCCTCGGAACTTCTCAAGGAGGAGCTGGTCATCACGCAGGAAGTACGCCAGCTAGTGCTGAGGTGGCGGGAACAGGGCGCTTTGCTTTTCGGGCTGTCCGATAAACCGGACGAGGCGGCTCTCCCTCCGCCTGATCTGGCCGCGCAGGGATACCAGCCGATCCATCGCATAGAGACCCATGCTTTAGGAGAATGAGCGGGATGTATCATTGCTGGTTGGAATGTCAACGCGGTTGCGGCCGCCGCTATTCCATCTATGAGGCGGTCTATCGCTGTGAGGACTGCGGCGGCTTATTGGATGTCCAACATGACATAGAAGCATTACGGGAGCGCGGCCCCTCCGAGTGGAAGGAGATCTTCGAGCGGCCCTCTGTAAGCGGCGTCTGGAACAAAAAGGACTGGGTTTGCCCCTCAATTGCCGACGAAAATATTGTCTCGCTGGGAGAAGGGAACTCTCCTCTGGTCAAGATAGAGCGGTTGTGCCGTGAGTTGGGGTTGCCGAGCCTATGGATCAAGCAATGCGGGATCAGCCACACCGGGTCTTTCAAGGACCTTGGCATGACCGTGCTTGTCTCCGTTGTCAAACAGATGGTTGCTGACGGGAGAGGGATCAAGGCTGTAGTCTGCGCCTCAACAGGTGATACATCAGCGGCACTGGCGGCTTACTGTGCTGTGGCAGGTATCCCGGCAGTAGTGTTCCTGCCGCGAAATAAGATTTCGACAGCCCAGTTGATCCAGCCGATAGCCAACGGCGCATTGGTGCTGGCGCTCGATACTGACTTTGATGGCTGTATGCGCATCGTGCAGGAGATTACAGCAGACAAGACCATCTATCTGGCTAACTCAATGAACCCATTGCGGATTGAAGGCCAGAAGACAGTGGCAATTGAGGTTGCCCAGCAATTAGGGTGGCAAGTCCCAGACTGGGTCGTCATTCCGGCAGGCAATCTGGGCAATGTGAGTGCGCTGGGGCGCGGGTTCTTGATGATGAAAGAACTGGGGCTGATTGATCAACTTCCGCGTATCGCCTGTGCGCAGGCGGCCAATGCCAACCCCTTCTACCTCAGCTTCCGGACGGGCTTCCAACATTATCAGCCAATCCCTGCACGGAAGACGCTCGCCAGCGCTATCCAGATTGGCGCGCCGGTCAGTTATGAGCGGGCGGTAAAGACAATCCAGGCTTTCGATGGCGTCGTTGAAGAGGCCTCTGAGGATGAGCTGGCCGACGCTGCCGCTCAGGCTGACCGAGCCGGCCTGTATTGTTGCCCTCAGACGGGAGTAGCGCTGGCGGCCCTGAGCAGGCTGAGGCAGAAGGGTGTAATCCAGCCGGAGCAACGAGTGGTAGTCATCTCAACCGCTCATGGGCTGAAGTTTACTTCCTTTAAGGAGGACTACCATATGGCTAGGATGGCAGGTCTAAACAGCCGCTATGCTAACCCTCCCTTAGAATTGCCGGCTGATGCCGCGGCTGTGCGGGAGGCTATCGAGCGCAGAGTAATGGCCTCGTAATGGAGAGAATGAATAGGGAGCAGGGAGCGGGCTGGAACATAAAGCAAAGCAGGGGAGCGATGCCCACTATCGCTCCCCTGTTCTGTGACCCGCCCAGGACTCGAACCTGGAACCAATTGATTAAGAGTCAACTGCTCTGCCAATTGAGCTAGCGGGCCAAGGACAATTTGCCGTACAAGGCTTTTACGAGCACTATTATAACGTACTGCTCCTTGACGTCAACAGTGCCAAAAGTGTCCACGGTGTTTTGAGCGAGGCAAGGACTAAGTATGTCATCCAGCAAGCGACTCAAGCGGAGAAGGTTTCTGCGCTCTCTCGTCCTAGGGTCTGGAGTGGCGCTGTGGAGTACCTGCATGCCGATCAAGCCCCTGTTGGCTGGGGAGAGGCAGAGGCAGTTTGACATCAACATAGAAGCATTGTGCCGAGAGGCCAGCCGCTGGTTCCGGATACAGCGCATCGTCGGGGTGTATCCTGTGCTTGATCAGGATATTGATCAGTGTCTGGTGGCACGGGTAGATGGCCGAGAACGGGCGATAGCGGTCAGGCGGGGAGCTGAGTGGCTTGTCAATGTACCTGTTGTTCAGGGCGCTTCTTCCTTTCACACTGCTGAGGAGCTAGAGCAGGCCAGAGGGGAATTAGCTCAGGCCGGCTATGGATATGCCCTCCGGCTTCAATCGGTCGCCTCCGGAAAACAGGGTATAGTTGGCATAGTACAGGCAGGGGGGATCGTCGCGAGGAACTGGAGAGGGGAGCTGGTCGAACTGCCCGCGCCGGATGGCTGTCGGGCTGAGGTACGCTGGCTGGGCAGGGCGTGGGTTGGCGGATTTGTTGATCCGCATGAAGGGTGGTCTCCGGCTGTGCCGTCTTACGTTGAGGGGAACGAATCCTCATTCGAGGGTGATCTGGCCATCACGGTAGATGACTGCAATGATCCGGCCATCATGAGAAGCTTCCTCGCAATAGCCGAGCGTTTGGGAGCAAGGATGACCTTTTTCCCAAACTCCCTGTACGTCAAGATGTATCCTGAGCTATGGGCCGACGTGCTAGGCAGACAGCATGAAATCGGCTACCATACCAGCTCGCACAGCAGGGGGGATTGGTCTGAGGAGTGGCTGGAGCAAGATTTCTCTGAGTTTGAGGAGGCGGTGCATAAGGCGGCAGGTAACGGCCAGTACCATATGAGGCTTGTGCGTCCTCCTTTTGGTCTGTTCGATCATGGGGGATGGCAAAGCTGGGCTGAGAGCAAGGGATTGACCACGGTCATGTGGGATCGCTCGGTTGGCCGCGATGCATGGCCATACACTATCACCAGCTACCTGGAACGGGAAGGCTCATTGATATTGCTTGCTCATACTCAGGCGCAGGATTTAGTCTGGTTTGAGAACAACGAAGACTTCCTTCATAGGCTGGCCGATCAGTATGCCCTCCGAACTGTGTCCGAGTCGTTGCTACGAAGGGGCATGCCGGTCAGGTGGGAGGGGCTGTCGGCAGGCTCAGCCCCTTGAGCACTCTCATCTCGGCAGGGCTAATGCCTTGCCCTGAAAATATACTAACAAGCAGGAGCGGCTATGTTTTCTGTGCAAAACGTGGTTGAGCGTCTGGCCCAGAATGTTGAGCGCGTGATCATTGGTAAGCGCCGGGAAGTCCTGCTCAGCCTGATAGGTCTTCTGTGCCAAGGGCACATTTTAATAGAAGATGTCCCTGGTGTGGGTAAGACGATGCTCGCTAAGGCCATCGCCCGTTCAATCGGGTGTAGTTTCAGCCGGATTCAGTTCACACCCGATATGCTGCCCAGCGATGTAACCGGGGTGTCCATCTTTAACCAGAAGACGCAGGGGTTTGAATTCCGCCCCGGCCCGATCATGGCCCAGATCGTGCTGGCGGATGAGATCAACCGTGCTACACCCAAGACTCAATCCGCCCTTCTGGAAGCTATGGAGGAGCGTCAAGTCACTGTAGATGGAACAACCTATCCGCTGGCACGTCCCTTCTTGGTACTGGCAACGCAGAACCCGATCGAGTATGAGGGCACCTTCCCTCTTCCGGAGGCCCAGCTTGATCGTTTCTTACTGCGTATCCGGCTGGGTTACCCTGCGCCAGCAGACGAGGTAGCTATGCTGGATGCCCAGCAATATGAACATCCTGTCACCCAGATCGAGCAGGTCGTGTCGGTTGAGGAGCTTTTACAAGCTCAGGAACAGATCAAAAATGTCTATCTAGATCGCCAGATCAAACGGTACATCGTCGAATTGGTGGGAGCGACCCGCAACCATGAGGATGTCTATCTAGGGGCCAGCCCGCGCGGAAGCCTGGCGCTTTATCGGGCCTGCCAAGCACGTGCGGCGCTTGTCGGTCGTGATCATGTCCTGCCGGATGATGTCAAGGAGCTGGCTGAGGCAGCTTTGGCTCATCGCATTATTGTCGGCCCAGCGGCACGTATTAAAGATGTCACAGCCGAAGGGATCGTTGCAGAAGCCCTGCGGCGCGTAGCGGTGCCCGGTGCGGCGCTCGGTTCGGGGCGCGGCTGACAATCAATATGGATCGGCGACGTGCGACTGTCTATTTGATTATCCTGATCAGCCTGCTGGCGGGGCTGATCACGGGTCGTCCCTTCTTTTTTAGTGTAGCTTATGCTTTTACTGCACTGCTCATCTTTTCCCTTCTATGGGCTTGGAGCGGCGTGAACTGGCTCCGGCTGACCCGGCAAACACGTGCGCGGCGTGCACAGGTAGGGCGGCATCTGGAGGAGTTTTTCTCCGTCAGAAACAGGAGTTTCCTCCCCAAGCTATGGCTGGAAATCTATGATCAATCCGACCTGCCGGGACATCGGGCCAGCCATGTTGTCAGCAACTTGCTTGGGCATCAGGAAACGTCATGGGGCGTCCGTACCCTGTGCGTGCGGCGCGGCGATTTTACTTTGGGGCCGCTCCGTGTGGTGGCAGGCGATCCATTTGGGCTGTTTCACGCCGAGCGTAAGATCAGCGCTACCTCAAGACTGGTAGTCTATCCGCCCACCTTCGATCTATTCGACTTTGCCTTACCAACAGGTCCTCTGCCCGGAGGGGACGCGGTCCGGCGAAGGACACACTACATCACGACCAATGCCTCTGGCGTGCGCGACTATGTACCTGGCGACAGCTTCAATCGGATTCACTGGCGAAGCACGGCCCGGAAGAATCGTCTGATTGTGAAGGAATTCGAGCTTGATCCGCTAGCCGATGTCTGGATCATGCTCGATGCTGAACGGACAGTCCATGCAGGGGAGTATGATCCCCTTGATGTTGAGGCTAACCGGGCGCTGTGGGAGGACAAAACACGGGTTGGTATCCCACCCACTACTGAAGAGTATGCAGTCGCTATTGCCGCCTCGCTGGCGAGATACTTTCTCCTGAAGGATCGCTCGGTCGGATTCTTTGCACAAGGCCAGCGCCGCGAGATGATCCAGGTTGACCGCGGCCCCCGCCAGTTGACCAAGATACTTGAGACGCTGGCTCTAATCAAGGCACGGGGAACAGTGCCATTGGAGCAGTTGCTCATCTTGGAAGGAGATCAACTGGGGCGTGGTGCTACGCTGGTAGTGGTTACCCCCTCAACCCGTGAAGGGTGGGTTACTGCCGCGCACCGGCTGTCGAGGCGCGGTATGCGCCTGATCGCTGTCCTTGTTGATCCGGAAGGATTTGGCGGGCGCGCCGGCATCAGGCAGGTTGCTATGCGCTTGGGGATGATCAACATCCCAGTCTACATCATCGGCAAAAATGACAACCCGCAGATAGCCCTGAGCCACCCGCGCATCTAGGACAGCCTGTCAATTTGTGCCCTCGACAGGCCCTGCTGACCAGCGAGAGTTTTGCATCCGCAAAGCTGTTACTAATGCCGCAATACCAAAGAGCAGAGAGATGACGAACAACACCCCGTAAGTAGTCCGTCCCAACAGCCACCCTGCAAATGTTGGCCCAAGGACTCCCAAGCTGGCGATAGCGTTGCCGGCTCCCATGTAAATGGTGCGCTGATCGGGCGGAGAGATTTCCAACATGTAGTTGACAAAGCCGAGCATCAGCAGATTCTCAGCTAACCCCATGCAGACATATACCCACACGTAGGCTCGACTCAACAAACCGGATAAGCTTGTACCATCCCCTTGTGTTGCAATCATGGCTAGTGCCAACAGAGGTGCTGTCAGAACCAACGCAGTACCGATCTGGATTACAAGCCGCGGCCCCCGCCGATCAGCCACCCGGCCTAGAAATAGACTCGCCAGCAATGTACCTATAGTTTGAGCTAATACGAATGTGCCGATTGTCCGTACAGGGAGGCGTAGTTCTGTCGTAGCGTAGAGCACGTAAAATGGAAAGGCCATTGTGCTCAGTGCAAACAACAGGCGGGCCAGCGTGATATGCCGTAGCCGCGAGTCTCCCTGCCAAATGTGGACAATATGCTTACCAAAGTCATGCCATGCAATCTGGCCATTAGTTGTCTCACCTTGCGAAGGAGGCGGCTCGTAGATGGCTGTAATGGCGGCAGTTGAAACTCCCAGAGCCAGCCCCCCGCCTATAAAGAGGAGGGCATAATTGTAAGGGAAGGAGGGGCCGTTTTCGCTGAGGATGCAGCGCACCAGTTGAGATGCACCAAAGACACCAACTGCCTTTACTACCTGCCAAATGGAGATGTACTGCCCTCGCTTCTCCGGAGGAATGGCCCGCCCCAGGATGTCCAGCCAAGCGACTGTTGCGAACGAATCTGCTACCACAAAGAAACTCATCCCGACAAATATGACAAGCAGGCTCAGCCAGGCGGGGGTAGCGCGGGTGAGTGCTATGACGATTCCGACGATCAGCACAACTGGACGACCAATCAGTGAGACGGTCACCAGCATAGGTTTCTTGCGCCGCTGGCGGGCCGCTAGATTCCCTGCCGGGAGCTGGGGCAGATTCCAGCCAAGCAGAAGAATGGTGATCAGCAGGCCGACCAATGTCATCGAGCCGCCCAGACGAGAAGCGAAGGCCGGTAGTACAGTGTTGATATTGAGAAGAGCCATCGCTACGTTGAAGGCAACATAGTCTGTGCCAAAAGCTACTAAATTCCGGAACTGCTTAGGATACTGGACAGTCACATTATCCTCGAAGTGTGATGGTGTGGGTCATAGCCGGCTTTTAGCCAGCCAGTGTTTCATAATGTCGCCTGAGTCCGCTGGCGGCCCTCTCCCATGTGAACCGCTTCGTCCGTGCCAGCCCCCTTTTGATCAGAGCGGAGCGCAGGTCATCATCCTCTAGAACGCGTCTGAGCGCCATAGTCAGTTCGTCTACGCTGTAGGGGTCAACCAGCAGGGCGGCATCAGCTACAACCTCTGGCAGAGAGGAGGTGTTCGAAGTGACAACTGGGACGCCGCAGGCCATTGCCTCCAATGGAGGCAAACCGAATCCTTCATAGAGTGAGGGGAAGGCAAAGGCTCTCGCTCCGCTGTACAAAGCGGGCAGGTCCTCATCAGGTACAAAACCCAGAAACAGTACCCGCTTTTGGAGGCCTAGCTTTTCAATCTGGGCGTACAGTGAGTCATCCAGCCAGCCCTTACCGCCCGCAATGACTATTTTAAGTTCAGGGAAGTCCAGCCGGCTGACTGCTTCTGCCAAACGGGCGTAGTTCTTGCGCGGCTGAACAGTGCCTACGCTGAAGATATAAGGAGCATCGCCAATCCCATAGCGCCTGCGTACGGCGTTGAGAGTCTCCTCATCCTTTACAGGACGGAAACAGGCATCTACGCCGCTGTAGAGCACGCTTATTTTTTCTGGCGGCGTATGGTAGAGAGTCATTAAATCTTGGCGGGTAGCCTCAGAGTCAGCCAGTATGTGATCAGCTCGCGCGACCGAGAAGGGAACAGCACGGTTGAGATAGGCCCGCAGGCGGGGGGTAGCTGTTTCTGGCGCAAGCACGAAGGATAGGTCGTGAACAGTCAGAAGAGTACGTACCCCTTTGCGGGTAGGCGGCAGGGTGAAATCAGTGGCATGAAGCAAAACAATTGGCCCTGTCCACCTTTCGATTGGGATCGGCAGGCGGGCGCGATGCCAGAGTCGTGCCAGCCACTCCTGACTGAGAGGGGATACCTTCCAGGTGAAGTTGGGGGCTGGAGGGTCAGGCAGAGTCTCCATGCGCCGGCCTGCAACGAACAGCCGGTAAGGGTTCTCCCTATCCTGTTGGGCGAGGGCCTTGATCAATTCGCGGGTGTACCGACCGATCCCCCCGCCTTGGAGCAAAGCGGCAGTGTATTCGATGGCTATCGGCCCGCTCATTGGATTTCCTCAAAACAATACCAGAGGCGGCTAGCTCGTGACGTCGTTGTAGGTCCAGTAACGGTTGACAAAGAAGTTCCAGAACATGACGATCACGACGGCCATAGCCCATGCCGTACTCTCACCCAGCCATGTGATAGTGCTGTCGCTAAGGCTGGGTATGATCTGATGCTCCAGTGTGCTGAATGGCCTGCTGAGTAGTTCCAAGATTGGGATGCGAATAAAAATACCCACCACGTTGACAACAAAGAAGGTAAAGAGCTGGGACAGCACCGGCTTAGAACGTGAGTCCGGGTAGGTCCAGTAGCGATTCCAGATAAAGTTGCTGGTTACAGCCAGTGTGAAGGCAATTGCACCGGCAACCCCCAGACCAGTTAGGGCCAGTCCGAAGGGCAGGTGAATGTTTACCCAATCGAGCCACCCCAGACGATTCAATCCGGTGAAAGACCCATAATCAATGAGCGCGCCAATAGCGCCCACAACGGCAAACTTGAGAAACCGTTCGACTTCTTTATTCCTCAACAGGGAGCGTACACGAGCAAGCAGGCCTGAGTGTGAGGAGTTAAGCATGCCGTCAGGAGAGGTCATGGAGTCTGTTGTGTCGCTCACTGGGGATATATTTCTCCTTGTTTGTCAAGCTTAATGTGCTTAGTATGCCCAGCATTGCACCTATATGAAGGTGTAGATTGGCGACATATAACTTATCTACCAACTGGTGCACGCTCAGATGTACCCATGCTCCCAGTAGTCCTGCCGCAAGGAGGCGTTGCCACCCCTCCGCGCGGCGTGTTGCAAGCCATGTCTGCCAGAGTATGCTACACCACAGCACGGTATAGGCCAGAAGCCCAATTATACCCGTTTCGGCCAGTAAGTTCAGGTAGATGTTATGGGCATGCCCAAGCGGTTGCGGCCAGTTGAGCAGGGCATAAGCCGGATAGACAGGCTCATAGTTACCAAGGCCTACCCCAACCAACAGATGATAGCGTGCCATCTCCTCTGCCGCCTGCCAGTGAGCAAGCCGCTCCAGCACAGCATAGTTAGCCGGGTTAATATCCACCCCCCGTACATCAAACACCTGAACAAGCTCGGTAAATCCAGTCAGGCGGGAACTGATTGCACTGGGCAGTAGATTGAAGCGAAGGGCAAGCATCCCGAAGAGCATTGCACCGCCTGCCAGCGCAGCCCCCGCCCACGTTCTGCGCGGCAGAGCCAGCAACAGTGCCAGCATGGCTACCCCAAAGCCCATCCATGCCCCGCGTGACCATGACATGATCAGGGCGGCAAATAGCAACCCGCCAAGCACTATTGATCCAAGCAAAGGGAGCAGGCGGTAATGGATGATCGCCTGGATCAAATCCCTGCCATGCCGCCGAGCCTGCCAAGCCGCCCGAAGAGGCCCCCGCCAGTACATCAATGCACCCAATGAGAGGGCTACAGCAATGGGAAGGATCAGCCCGATGAATCCCCCGTAGGGATTGGGTTGTTCAAACGTGCCGTAGGCGCGATAGAAGCGGTCGCCTAGGATGAGGAAATGTTCCGGCCCTTCTCCACGCAACCCAAACTGCCACACGCCGATCCCAGCTTGTAATGCGGCGGACAGCAGTAAGGAGCCGAGCACAAGCGGCCAGCGTCGTTTTTCTTCGTGATCAAGGATGATCCAGATGACCAGTAGAATCTCCACCCATTTGATCAATTCCTTAAGGGCATAGCCTATCGAGAGTGCACCAGGGAGGCTAAGACCGGCCGCACCGATAAAAATCAGCACAGGCAAGGTGAGCGGCGAATAAGGGATGCCAGGCCTGCGCCGCCGGACAGCATGGGCCAGCCACGAGGCTAGGGTAACAATCAACGCGAGCTGGCCAAGATCGAGGGGGAGTTCTGGAACAAAATAGTCGGTTAGCGGCTTGGTAGGGCCAAGCACTAGCGCAACACCCAGCCCTACCAACGGATCAATTGTAGTCAGAGTGATCAGGATTATCGTCACCAGGCCGATGAGGCACCAGCTTAGCGGAAAGTATGCCAGAGCCAATCCTACAGCAATAGCTGAGGCGATCAATAAGGCTTGCTTCCATAGGAGTAGCTCCCCATCTGGTTTGGCCCAGTTAAGATTAATCACTGCTCTCCATCTGCCTTCGGAAGTACTCAATGGTGCGTTGCAAGCCCTCACGGATGTCAACTGTTGGCTCCCAGCCAAGAATCCGCTTGGCCTTGCTAATGTCAGGACGGCGCGTCTGGGGATCACCCTGAATACGCATATCTGCTTGGATGATTGTCCCCGCCGTGTTGCCCGTCAGCTCGTTGATCAATTCAGCAAATTGCAAAATTGTCATCTCATGAGGGTTGCCGAGATTAACGGGTTCATTCTCATCTGACATCAGCAGGCGATATAGCCCCTCAATAAGATCATCCACATAGCAAAAACTGCGGGTCTGCAAGCCGTTGCCATGCACGGTGAGAGGCTCTCCGCGCAACGCCTGACCAACAAAGTTGGGCACAACCCGTCCGTCATCCAGACGCATACGAGGCCCGTAAGTGTTGAAGATACGAGCGATGCGCGTGTCTACACCGTGGTAACGGTGGTAAGCCATTGTCATCGCCTCAGCAAAACGTTTAGCCTCGTCATAGACGCCTCTTGGCCCGATGGGGTCTACATTCCCCCAATAGGTCTCTGGCTGGGGGTGCACCTGCGGGTCGCCGTATACCTCTGAGGTCGAGGCCAGCATAAAGCGTGCCCCTTTATCCTTAGCCAGCCCAAGTGCTTTATGTGTGCCCAAGGCTCCCACCTTGAGCGTCTGGATGGGGTATCTAAGGTAGTCTATAGGGCTGGCAGGAGAGGCGAAATGCAATACGGCGTCCAACTGCCCTTCGACGTAGATGTAGTTGGTAACGTCATGCTTGATGAAGAGAAATCGCTCATTGCCTGCTAGATGCTCGATGTTGCGTGTCGAGCCTGTCAGCAGGTTGTCCATGGCAATAACGGTATGCCCTTTTGAAAGCAGCTTGTCACACAGGTGTGAGCCTAGAAAGCCCGCCCCTCCTGTAATTAAAATGCGCACAGGTCTTCTACTCCATTCTCAGGCTTAGCTCGAAGTGTGGGGATTTTAGCCAGGACAGCCTTCTCACGCCATGTTCTCTACCTGACGTTTCAGTTCTGTTTCGAAGATGTTATACGCGGCCTGTCCATACAGACAGAAGATCACCAGCTCTAGAGTCGTAGCCACGTGGCGCAGATGCTCAATAGCCTGCGAGAGCATGACACGGGCGCACTCTTCGATTGGATAACCGAAAACCCCGGTTGAGATGGCTGGGAAGGCAATAGATTTCAAGCCGTGCTTTTCTGCCAAGGCGAGGCTGGCACGGGTAGCACTGGCTAATTTTTGTTCGGCCTGCGGATCAGTTCCGTATGGGCCAACAGCATGAATAACATAGCGGGCAGGCAGCCTGCCGCCGCCTGTGATCACAGCCTCTCCAACCGGGCATTCGCCGATCCGATCACATTCCTCTTGGATGGAAGGTCCCCCGCGTTGTCGGATCGCCCCTGCCACCCCGCTTCCTAGCAGGAGGAATTGATTAGCCGCGTTAACGATGGCATCAACCTTTAGCTCTGTGATGTCGCCTTCAACTAACCGGAGTGTCCGTCCGCTGATTATGGTCTCCATGCGCAGCCTCCTCACCTAACTGGTGCATCAGCCCCAGTGTCATGAAGAAGATAAAGGCCAAGTCAATCACAAAATGGACTTCATCAACCATCCCATGGGCGACAAATGCCGCCATGCCGCCCGCCAGCCCAACTGCCAGCGCCCTCGCGTCCGGGCTGAGTTCTTTCAAGCGTTGCTGTGTAGTCAGAGCCAAGCGCCAGAAGGCAACCTGTATCCAGATACCTGCCGCTAACCCCAGAATACCCAACCTGACCCAGTAATTGAGAAGGAAGTTGTGGGGCTGACTGAGATCAGGCTGTTGCCATGCGCTCGGCAGAATGTAACGCCCTCGATACTGGTATAGGAATTGGTCCAGCCCTACGCCGGTGAGGGGATGGTCACGCAGCATCCGCAATGTGCTCTGCCATAGTTGCAATCGGAAGAAACTGGAACTTGTACCGCCGCTGAAGTCAAAGAGGTTACTGAAGCGGGGCAACTGGGAGAGCGGAATGAGGGCCAGCACCTCCAGCAATATACCTATTCCGACAACAATCAACCCGGCCCGTCCGGCCCACAAAATGATGACCAAGCCTAATCCAGCCGGTAAGCCTAACAGTATCCCCCCACGCGAGGTTGTCAGGCCGACTGCAACCAGCATCAGTATACCGGCTGATCCATACAACCAGCGACGCCGATTATCCCTGCTGATTAGGACGATTGCGGCAGTAATCGGGAGCAGGCGTCCCATGAAGAGGGCGGCGTTATTGCATGTCCCAAACACACTCCGGAGGCAGACAAAGCCCTGAATGGCTGTTACATCGTTAGCAAACTGGTAGAAACCGTATAGGGCTACAATTGTGCCCGTCAGGATCAGCAGATCAACGATACGCCACCGCTCACGCCATGACAACGGCATGGTTCTCAGGACAAGGTACATAACAACCGGCTCAAGCACCATCTGACGCAGTTCAGTAATGGCCACCCCCACCAGTTCGGCCCAACTAAGCGAAATGATCGCCAACCCGACGAACAGTGTGACAGCCTTGTCAAGCCCCGTCATATGACCCCACAGGTCACGCGGGCTTGACCACCCCTTTTCGCGCCTCTCTGCGACGATGCGAATGCCCCACGCCAGCAAAGTCAACAGGCTGGTCACCTCGACCATACTGAAGGCTCGATCAAACAGGGGTCTAGGTAACAGATAGTAGGGGGTAAAGGCCATCATCAGCGCAAGCCCAATGCTGGGTCTGGCATAGATCAGCAGGAAGAGAATCACAAGGGCTATCAGCGTCAGCAGAAGCCATGGGGAGAAGTAGAATATGCCAGCCGTCAGGGCGGTGATCACCAATGAGGGGCCGTCGCCCATACGTCGTAACAGGTTAGGCAGGAGGCCTCCCCATGTCAGCGCCGCCCCTGCCCAGACAGCCAGTGCCGCTCCAGCCGAAAGCAGGAGATGGACGAACTCCCCTGTATGGGAGGACAGCCATTTGCCCGCCCCGTTGAGTGCGGCCATCCAAGCCAGTCTGCGCCCTACTCTGATCGCCAAGCCGGTCAGAGCGGTTGCCAGCACCAGAAGCCCTCCGGCCAGCCGGTCGTAACGGCCTGTATCTATCTTTGACCCAACCGCAAAGCCGACCAGCGCCCATTGGTCCCATCCGCGCTCTGCCTCGATATGGGCTGTGTGCGGACTGGAAGGGTCGAGGTTGTCTGCAATGACCAGCGTTTCGATATGAGGCATGTAATCCGGTGAGGTCAAGACAAGGTAGGCGCCTCGTTCATCCTGCGGTAACACAGAAGACGGCTGTCCATCCACCGTGACGTACAAGTAGGCGCGGTAGTTGTCACGTCGGACGATCACGGCCAAGCTGTCACCTACGAAAGGTACATCTACAACACTGTTACCGCTCTGGCTGAAATCCGCCCCCAGCTCCGAAAACTCCCACTCTCCGCTGTAACGGACTAGGTCGTTAGCCGCCGGATAGATACCCGGCCACAGAACGGTGTTAAAAAGGACGGCTTGGGACCGAATCACGTCGGCGGTTGGGGATAGAGTTCCGTCCTGTTGGCGCAATGCGAACCCCCAACGCGGGTCATCAGGGGGGGCGTTGGGTTGCCAATTCTCAAGGATCAGCGCCCCGGCCCATGGCCACTCAGTCAAAGCCCGCTGGTAGGCGGCCAGTGTCCAGGAAGCCTGTACCTCTAACGGGGTCTGCCCCCACAGTGAAGGACGGCCCTCCCAGCCGTTAGGCAGGGAGTTCCACCCAAAATGGCTGGCCCACAGCGGCTTACTGCTGTCTCCATGACGTTCCATCTCCTGTCGTAGCAAGAGAAAGCGCGAGAAATTGAGCAGATTGGCATCCACACGCCGATCATCCGGTCCACTGTCAAACCCATACGGCTTGCCCGCTACCCCGTCGAAGAAAGGAGCCGCTCCGTTCTCATATAGGGCGCGTAGATAAAGTACGTCACTGAGATTGTCAGGGCCGGCCTCAATGGTGGGCGCCAGACCGGCAGTCAGTACCAGCGCATCAGGGTCAGCGGCGTGGATGGCTGTATAGGCGGCCTCAAGCAGGGCGGCATACTCAACTGCGCTGGGTGTGCGTCCTCCCCATCCTGTGGAGAGATTAGGCTCATCCCAAATCTGATAAACGTCAATTTGATCCCCATACCGCCCAGCCAGTGCCGCCGCAAAAGCGCTAAAGGCATCCGGATTGTCCGGAGGTGCTGTCGGTTCTGGGGCCGCCCAGGCCGGCGAACGCCACAACACCGCCGCCAGCCGCAGGTTGCGTTTGCTTGTCTCGCGGACGATAGCATCATAGGCAACCCAGTCATACTGGCCGGGGCGCGATTCGATAGTATCCCATGCGAAGACTTGGCGTACCCACACAAATCCGGTCTGGGCGATCAAGTCGAGGTTTTCGGTCAATGCGTCTGGCCCGTATTGCGTCAGTTCGACATTGACACCCAAAACCGGCTGGCGGGGCGGCAGGCTACGATCAGGGATGCCGTCTAATGCCCCGCGCAGGCGAACCTGCCGGGCAGAGAGAACAGCTCCAGCCCCTAAGGCGCTTAGCAAAGCTCCTATTAGGAGCAGGATCGTTGTGAGGCGGCGTACAAGATCATCTTTCATGGCGCCCAGCGAGGACTACTGCTCAGCCCATCTTGGGTTAACTGCTGAGCCAACCCGGTGACTACATCAACCAAATACAGGTTGCCCTGATAGATCAACGCGATCTGGCGTCCATCCGGCGACCAAGCGGGGGGCCATGTGTCGCTGGGGCGCAGACCGGGCTTGTCTTCTGGCGGGAAGATCACCCTCCTGTTACTGCCGTCGCGATCCATTACTACAAGCCGGTATTGGCTGACCACACTGTTGAGGGGCTGGATGGCTTGAAAGAAGGCAAGACTAAACTCTAAGGGGGTGTCCTCAGCCCTGACCGTTGGAGAGAACTGGGGGTTAGCCCACATGCCTGCCTGCGAAACCACATCCACTGTATACCCCCCTCGAAAAGGGGCGATGGTCAAGTTAAATACTGGGCTGTCCTCCGGCGCTTCTGCCCCGACCGGAGGCCCGTGTGAAGTCGTGGCGAGCATCTGCCCGTCTGGAGACCAGCTCAGGCTGGGCCGCCAGACAAAATCATAGGCATTACGTGGCGCAAAAGAGAGAAGCGTGAGGCGCTCGTAAGCGTCAAGCAGAGATGCGGGATAGGTTGCTTCTTCAGGTGTGGGCGTAATCTCTTCGCTGTCTCCCTCCGAGCCTGAGGGCATTGGCAGAAGTACTCCGACTGCATCAGGTTGTGCCCAGCCAATGGTTACCCCATCGGGCGAGAAGGCAAAAGAAGTCCCATACCAGCCGTAGATACCGCCGCTGGAAGGCTCAAGCAGGAGAGTCTCACGTGTCACAGCACCGTTGGCGCTGATCTGGGCATACCACAGGTCATTATTGGCCTGCCAGCCGGGGAAACTCAGACGAGGCTCGGCAGTTGAGTAGATGATGGCGCGCTCCGAGCCGGGTACCCAGTCTGCATAGAGGATATTATCGAGATCAAGGCGAACCGGCTCGCTGGCAGGGTCAGTTGTATCAAAGATGACCCATAGCGTGTTGAACGGCCCCTGCCCGGCTGGCGTGCTTTGAGGCGATGCAGTTGCCAGTCCCCCCTGCTCGGCTGAAGCTTGGGTCAGGGAGCGTGTAAAGAGCAGTCTTTTGCCATCCGGAGAGAGCTGGAAAACACGCCCGTCAAGGCCCCCGTCCAGAGTCAAGGGGCGCCGGTTGGCGCTGTTCTGGCGCATGATCCAAGCATTACCGCCAGAGATATAAACCAGCGTGCCGTTGACTGTGACGGTAGGTAGTGCTCCTTGACTGCCCACCATGATTACCTCGTTCTGCGGAGGTGTGATTAAGACGCGCCGGACTTCACTGCGTGAAACCTCATTTCCATCCTGATAAATGATACGATAGGTAACTTCAGCTACCCCATTCACACCGGCCTGCAGCAGACGGCTCTCGCCGGCTGGTAGACTATCGTTCAGAGTAGTTAGGCGCTCAAAGGGAACAACTTCCTGTACTACTGTGATCTCTTCGGTCACACGCACGACTGTGATGGTCATGCCATCGAGGACGCGGGTATAGCCGGGCGGGTTAACCTGATCAAGCTCGCTCAGCGTAATGCCAGTCTGCCTCAGCACGTCATCAACGGTAGCCGCTGGACTGGCCATGACCACTCGTGAAGAGCCGTCAGCCACAACAGTCACCATTAGACTGTCTGTATTGGCGACTCCGCAGCCAGTCAGTGCCAGCAATGATACAAATGGAGCTAGCAGTAAGAGTGTAAACAGCCTCTGCATGGGAGCGAATGTATCACGGCCCGAAGTGGACAGCAAATAACTCTCTCCACTTCGGGCCGCATGCTTCTAGCTTCTAGCCCCACACAATGATGATCAACTCACGGGGGCCGTGGACGCCCAGTGTGAGGGTCTGCTCAATATCGGCAGTGCGGCTTGGGCCGCTGATAAAAACCAAATTACTGCTCTCGCGGACATGCGCAGAGGCCCCTCCCTGTGCATCAAGCTTCTCAAAATAACTGCGCATGTCGGGCAGGATGCGTTCGGCGGGCAACAACGCAACATGGGTGGGGGGAAGCAAAGAAGCGAGCTGTGAACGCCTTGCACCACTCCGTACGATAATCGTTCCTGTATCAGCCAGCCCAGCTTCTGCCCCTGTCAGACCTGCGGGGATGTTCGCCAACTCAGATGGAGAGCCGCTGTGAGCTACTTCTATGCCAGCTCGGCTAAGCCCTTCTGGAAGCCCTTCACAGCCTATCTCGTCCCATTCCCATGCGAACAGGCGTTGCCAGCCTCGTTCCTGACATAGTGATATAACGCTCTCAACGGCCTCACGCGCTGTAGCAACCCGTAGCACGCGGCCAGAGAGCTTTTCGACTTCAGTGATGAACTCATCTACGCCGCCCGAAGAGCGAGGCACAGCAAGGGAGGGGTGCTCCGGACTGGAGGCGGGAAGCAGTGCGGTTTTTACCGCTGTACGGATGGTATGAAGAATATGTCCACGTGAATCAGCCATTGGATTGGCGCTCCTTCCAGCGGGCTTGGAATGTCTTGCGGTTGAATGGCGGAAAGAAGCGGTAACGTGTCCAAGCACTCAGGGGACCTGGCAGTTGCCCTTTGAACCAGCCGCCGCCGGTCAGGCGTGTAAACAGGGCGCCCAGACGTTCTGCCAGTTGGAAACGCCCTGGCGAACCGGCCATGAACGCATAGGCTTTCATGCCAAGGGTAACCCAAACAGGGGAGCGGCCTTGCCGAACCGTTTCGCGGCGAAGACGCAGTAGAAGTGTAGGAAAGTCAATCCGCACGGGGCAGACATCCTGACAGGCGCCGCACAGCGTGCTGGCATGAGGAAGCTCTGCAAAGGCCGGTATCCCGCCCAGAATGGGTGAGATCACTGAGCCAACCGGCCCCGGGTAAACACTGCCGTATGCATGCCCTCCAATGTTCCGATAGACCGGGCAGACGTTCAGGCAGGCTCCACAGCGAATACAGTATAGAATCTCGGCCATCTCGCCTGCCAAGGCTCGTGTGCGCCCGTTATCTACAATTACAATATGCAGCTCCTCCGGGCCGTGTGGCTCATTGGCACGGCGGGGGCCTGTGATCAGGGAAGTGTAGACCGTCAGCTTCTGGCCGGTCGCACTACGGGCTAGGAGCTGTAACATGACAGAGAGGTCGCTTAAGGTAGGAACAATCCGTTCCAGACCCATCAGTGCCACATGTACGCGCGGTAGCGAGGTGATCATCCGCCCGTTGCCTTCGTTAGTGGCGAGGCAGATCGTTCCAGTCTCGGCCACAGCGAAGTTACAGCCGCTGATGCCCATATCGGCGCTCAGGTAGACTTCACGCAATTTCTCCCGCGCGATGCTATTTAACTCACTGATGACGTCGGTGTAAGGCACGCCAAGTTTGCTGGCGAAGACTTTCCCTACCTCTTGACGGGTCAGGTGGAGCACAGGCACAATGATGTGCGAAGGGTGTTCACCTGCAAGCTGAGCGATGAACTCGCCCAGGTCCGTTTCAATCACTTCGAGGCCGGCGCCCTCTAGAGCCTTGTTCAGGCCAATTTCCTCGCTGATCATGCTCTTAGACTTGGCAATGCGCTTGGCGCCTGTTTTCTGAGCGATGTCGAGGACAATCTGCCGGGCCTCAGCGGCATCGCGTGCCCAGTGCACCTGTCCCCCTAAGGCCTGGACGGCGGCCTCAAATTGAGTCAGGTATTTGTCTAGGTTAGCAATGGTGTGCGCCCGAATAGCACGGGCCAAGTCGCGGGTTGCCTCTGCGTCAGGCAGGCTTCGTAATGCTGTGAGGCGCTGATCATAGAAGCGGACGGTAGCACGTCTGACTGCCGCCACCCGTTCGGCGTTCTCAAACGCCTTGGAAACGCGGGCATGAAAGGGCTGTTGTGAAGTTTGTAGGCTCATGCTTTGAGTCCCTCCGCAAGGAGCTGTGCAATATGCATGGCTTTCATTCGGCTATGGCGCTTGCGCAGGCCTCCCTCAATGTGCATCAAGCAACTGATGTCGCAACCGACTACCATGTCAGCGCCTGTTTCCTCGAAGGCGTCCAATCGGTCGGCCAACATGGCGCCGCTAATGTCTCCCATTTTGACAGCGAACATGCCGCCAAACCCGCAACAGGTGGCAGGTTGACGCTGTTCGAGAACTCTTAGGCCGCGCACCGCCGATAGGAGCGCCCTTGGCTGGCGGTCAACATGCATTCCGCGCAAAGTATGACAGGAAGGATGATAAACGACGCTGGCCTCATAGTGAGCGCCGAGATCGGTGACGCCCAGATGATCTACAAGGTACTGGGTGAACTCGACGACGCGCCCGGCCAGTGCTTGGGCGCGCGGTCCATACTCCGGGTCTCCCTGAAACAGAACCGGGTAGTAGTGGGCGATCATAGAGGCACATGAACCAGAGGCCATCAGAACCGGCTCATCCGAATCACCAAACAGGTCAATTGTATGGCGGGCCAACACACGCGCCTCATCCCAGTAGCCGGCGTTGAACCCCGGTTGCCCGCAACAGGTCTGGCCGGATGGGACGCGTACATGCACCCCCTGCTTATTCAGGATGTCAACCGCCGCCTGAGCGACATCTGGGAAGAGGGTATCGAGCAAACAAGTAATAAACAGGCTTACAGTGCGAGGTGTATCAGGCATAGGAAGTACCTCTCTAGAGTCATGAGCCAGGGGCTACCATTCAGGTATGGCAACCCGTTATATGTACGTAAGTTGTCAAGGCATTAGCAACACGTCGCGGATGATTGGCATGGCCCAGTCAATGGTGGGCTTATCAATGATCAGTGGAGGTGCGAAGCGGATGACATCCCGGTGTGTCTCCTTCGCCAGGATGCCCCTCTTTTGCAACTCCTCGCAGAATCGGCGTCCTCCACCAGCCTCAGGCTTCAGCACGACACCGTTTAGCAGCCCCTTGCCCCGGACGTGATCTATGTGAGGGCTGTTGATCTCTTGCAGACAGTCGCGGAAGTACTGCCCCATCTGAGCGGCATTCTCGACCAGGCCTTCCTCAATAATAACCTTCAATGCCGCTCGTGCGACCGCCGCGGCTAGCGGGTTACCGCCAAAGGTAGAGCCGTGATCGCCGGGCTGAAACACTCCTAGCACTGCCCGCGAGGCTACTACTACAGAAACGGGATATACGCCGCCGCCAAGTGCCTTGCCAAGCACTAGTACATCGGGGCGCACATTTTCGTGATCGCAGGCAAATAGTTTGCCAGTGCGGCCTAAGCCAGTCTGGATTTCGTCGGCAATAAACAGGACGTTGTGTTTGTCACACAACTGGCGGATGCCGCGCAGATAACCGTCCGGGGGGACAACTACGCCTGCCTCGCCTTGAATCGGCTCGATCAGCACAGCGGCAGTGTGGGGGGTAATTGCCTTCTCGATGGCCTGTGCGTCACCATAAGGCACCATGACAAAGCCCGGCGTGTATGGCCCAAAGCCGTCTCGGTACTGCGGCTCAGACGAGAAAGAGATGATAGTAGTCGTCCGCCCGTGAAAATTGCCTTCAGCCACGATGATCTCGGCCTGATCGCGGGGAACGCCTTTGACGGTATAGGCCCATTTGCGGGCGGCCTTGATAGCCGTCTCAACTGCCTCTGCGCCGGTATTCATGGGGAGCGCCATTTCATAGCCAGTCAAGTCGAGCAGTTCTTGGTAGAAGAGAGGGAGCTGGTCGTTGCGGAAGGCACGTGAGGTTAGCGCTAGACGGCTAGCCTGCTCTGTCAGGGCCTGAATAATGCG
Organism: Anaerolineae bacterium; assembly: GCA_034435015.1. GTDB lineage: Bacteria > Chloroflexota > Anaerolineae > Aggregatilineales > UBA3940 > DAOTYH01. The sequence continues at coordinate 83,161 of DAOTYH010000045.1, forward strand.
GGGGTGGGAATGTCCCTGATTGACTGCCGAGTAGGAACTCAGGCAGTCCAAGTATCTGTTGCCTTCTACGTCATACAGCCACACACCCTCCCCCCGCGTACAGACAACGTCGAGAGGATGATAATTGTGCGCGCCAAGAGCCTCCTCGATTTCAATCAGAGCCTTGGCGTTTAGGAGGTTTTTGGCTTCCATAGGGGGTTACCTTTACGGTTATATCTTGCCTAATAACCAGAGCATCAGGCCTTTCTGTGCATGCAAGCGGTTCTCGGCCTGATCGAAGATGACAGAATCCGGGTGGTATAGGATGGTTTCGTTAACTTCATAACCCTTATGAGCAGGCAGGCAATGCATGATCAGCGTACGCCGGCCAGAGAGCTTGACCAGTTCCTCATTGACTTGATAGGGCTTGAACTTAGCGATCCGGCGTTCCTTCTCTTCAGCATAGGCAGGATTGCTGAAGTGTTCCATGTTAATCCATGTGTCGGTGTAAACTACATCAGCATCCTTCATGGCGCTGACCGGATCGTCTGTCTCTTCATACTGGCCGCTGGCCCGTAGAATGGCGAGCTGTTCCTCGTCAATTGCCGGCGGATCAAACTCCAGTACACACAACACAAAGTGTGCGCCAGCATACACGCTTGCCATCGAGAGCGAGTTGCTGACGTTGTTGGCGATCCCCATATAGACGATCTTGACGCCTTTGGTCGTGCCCAACTTTTCTTTGACTGTCATAAGGTCAGTAAGAGCCTGTGCCGGGTGATAGCGATCATCACAGCCATTGATGACAGGTACTTCTGATCCTTCGGCCAACGCTACCAGATCACGGTTGTACATCATGCGCGCCATGATCAAGTCGGCATAGCGCGAAATCACCTTGCCCTCATCGGCTATGTCGGCAATCCCCATCTGGGTGTGTTGGGTTTGAGCAAAGATAGCATGGCCGCCCAGTTGGGTCATGCCTACCTCGAACGAGAAACGAGTGCGCGTTGAAGTTTTCTGGAAGATCATGGCTAGGGTTTTGCCCTTCAACGCGTCGCTCCAAGGTTCGGGGTTCTTCTTAATCTCAATGGACTTATCAATGATCAGATTGAACGCCTCAGCAGAGATGTCACGGACGCGTAAAAAATCGGTCATAGCGAATCCTTTGAGGGCTACGCCAGCCAGTCGCATGTGCTTCTGGCTGGCAAGTGTACGTCACATATTCCCTATTATATCCGACGCGGCTGGATTAGGGCGATTCAGGGAACGATGATCTGGTAGAGTGCTCCTCCGGCGAGATCAAGGATGTAAAGTTCTCCGGCCTCATCTTCCCCAAATGAACTCGGATTGATCCCTGTCTGCCCCAAAACGGCAGTCTCCCAACTACCATTTGCGGCCTGTGTCGTTCCCCAGAGAGTGCCGGTACAATAGTCACTAAACAGATAAACTCCGTTCAGTGCCGGGAATTGTTGCCCTCGATAGACATACCCCCCGGTTACCGAGCACCCCGCCGAATGGTCATATTCAGCCACAGGGAGGGTCAGTCCTTCCACGCTGCATGAACCTCTGCCATAACAGTGGAATCCTTCCATAATCGGCCAGCCATAGTTCTCTCCCCCGTCACTTCCTGCCGGCTGGAAGTTGATCTCCTCGTAAATATTCTGCCCCACATCGGCAATGTAGAGGTCACCCGTGAGACGGTCAAAAGAGAAACGCCAGGGGTTACGCAACCCCAAAGCCCATATCTCCGGACGTGTACTGGAAACAACCGCAAAAGGGTTATCCGGTGGTATCGCATACGGCAGTTCGTCTACATTGACCCTCAGCATCTTGCCAAGCAGTGATTGGCGATTTTGGCCATTTCCGAATGTATCGCCAGCTCCGCCGCCATCTCCCATTCCAATGTAGAGATAGCCATCCGGCCCAAATACCAGATTGCCCCCATTATGGTTGCGTGCTGGTTGATCTATGACCAGTACGATCACCTCGCTGTCCGGCTCAGCACGATTAGGGTCAGTGGGCGAAACCGAAAAACGTGAGATAACTGTATTCCCTTGCCGATTGGTGTAGTTGACGAAGAAGAAGCCGTTGCTGGCATAGTTGGGATGAAAGGCGAGGCCCAATAGCCCCTGCTCGCTGGCCGACGATCCTACTCGGCTGGTGATGTTAAGGAAGGGCGGATCGAGCAGGGTGCCATCCCGAAGGATGCGGATCGTACCTCGCTTCTCGACGATGAACAAACGCCCGCTTCCGTCATCGGCGTTGGCGAGGCCGGTCGGCATAGCAAGGCCCTCAGTGACCAGCATCAACTCAACCCTGAGGGCGGCCAGCTCTGGAGCTGGCTGTGTTATTGTGGGTTCAGATGATGGATTAGCTTCTTGTGTAGTGGTAGGTATTGCCGCTGTGGACGGTGTGGCACTTGGCATGATAGTGGCTGGCGGAATAGTAACCTGGGTGGGAATAGGTTGTGGCTGTGGAGTCCCGCAGGCGCCCAGTAGAGTGGTCATCAAGGCAATCAACAGGACCGGCAATGATTTATAGGACATGCTGTTTGTAACCTTTTAACGAATCAAGGGTTTGGAAGCCCTATATTGGTGTGGATACGACAGAGTGATCATACAGATTGCAATGACCCAAAACAACGGGGCGGCTGAACAGATAATGCTATCTGCACTTATATCCAGATTCGATGCTGGCAGTCATACCAAATGGAATATATACTAGCCAGCAGGCTTCCAAACATCCTGCTGAAGAGATTTTAGACTCGCCGCTATGACCTTCGAATGGTTTGCTTTTCAAAGTATGCCCTCTATAGCGCCTAGTGTGTCTATAGCAGGGTATCTTGTCACACTGCTCTACGCTGGGCTGGCTGTGGCTGTCCTGGTTCATGATCGCAAGCACCTGTTGGGATTGTCTCTACGCCGATGGGGGGGATTGGCCGTCCTGCTGGTGATTGCTCCGTTTTCGGCAGGACTTTTCGCCCTGCGTATCCATCCCGGTACTGGCGGATGGATAGGGCAACTGCTCTTCTCTACTAACTTAATCTTAGCGCCGTTAGGACTATTGCCAGTCACTGTGGCGGCCCTTTGGCTAGGACGGGTGCCTGCCTTACTGGTAGGGCTGTCCACTGGGCTGGCGTGGGCCTTATTTGACACAGGACGCCCAACCCAGCCCTTCGAAATTGCCCTGCTGGCTGTTGCAATGAGCACCTTTCTTAACCAGCGTTATAAGGGCATGATAGGGCGCTGGTTACGTCAGCCGCTGGTTGCGGCAACGGCGGCGGCATTAGGGGCAGGCTGGCCTCTTGCCTTGATCGGGATTTTTGCTGTCAATTCTGGCGCACTGCTGGCCAGTCTCGAACAGACTCTCGCCGCTGTCGTTCCGGTTCTTGTAGCCAACATGGGCGGTGCGCTGGTCGCTGGCGTTCTTCTTCAGATAGTCGTTGCCCGCTGGCCGCACACTCACCCTGTGCGAGACAAAGACCTTCAGACGCCGCCATGGGGACTCCATCTCAGATGGCGGGTGCTGTATGCTTCGGCTCCGCTGGTCGTGCTCGCTATTGTGATCCTGATCGGGGCTGTAGCATGGACCTCTTACCACGTGGCGACCCGGCTGGTAGTTGATCAGATGGCCCGTGACGCCGCCAACGCCGGCAATCAGGTTCCCTTCTTCATTCAGGTAGGGCGCAGTCTGATACGTAACCTGTCACAGGATAGACGGCTGCTGTCTGCTGAGAGTGAGACCCGGCAGGGATACCTCTCAGAAGGTTTGAGGGCTGTGCCATTCTTTGAACAGCTCATTTATTTCGACGCTAATCAGCGCCCCATCAACGCCTACCCTCAGACCGACCTTGAGGCTTTGAACATCACGGCTGAAGAGGCTAGCCGCGTGCTTTTCGCGTTGGAGGGAGGCATCCCCGCTGACGTAGTCACCATCTACACACAAGACTCAGATGAAGCAGTCGTCATGAGTTTCATTGCCCCAGTCATTCCACCAGGAAGCCAGCGGCCTGTGGGCGCACTCTTAGGGCGCACTGTGCTTGCCACTAACCCTATCCTTGCGCCGGTCGTGGAGATACTGCGGGCAGGGTTTGTGGGTGCAGGCGAGGGGCTGATCGTGGATGATCAGAACCGTATCTTGTTGTACCCTGCTCATCCTGAGTTTCAGCAAGAGACATTTGTGCTGGGTACTGCCTCCGAAGTCGGGGGTAGTTCAGGCGCAGGACAAGCCTTTCGCCAGAGCCAGCCTGATGGGACCCGGCGCCTGATCTATATTCTGCCCATCACAGGCCGCTCGGATTGGTCTGTGGTGGTCATCGTGCCCAATCAAGTTGCTCTTGCCCTCTCGGTGCAGATCGCGTTTCCTACGCTCCTGTTGTTGATTGTCTTGATAGCCTTAGGTCTGATGATGGTGGTACAGGTAGTACGTCGGATCACAGTGCCCATTGAGGGACTTCTGGATGCCGCCGTTCAAATTGCTGAGGGGCAGTTTGACCTTCCGCTTACCATTAACACAGAAGATGAGGTGGGCCGACTTGGACGCGCTTTTGAGCAGATGCGCCTCAAACTCAAGAAGCGGCTGGGGGAACAGGAGCGCCTGTTGAGTGTGAGCCGGAGTGTCTCCTCGAGCCTTGAACTATTCCGGGCTATGCCTCCTATCCTGAGCGCCGCCCTCGACGTTACAGACGCTGTTGGTGTGCGTGTTGTATTGCAGGGTACGGCTGAGAGGCCCGTTCAGACTTATGCCGCTGGGAGAGCGGCATCTGTAATGGCTGGATTGGACGCCCAACTGCTGAGTCTTGTTGAGCAACAGGGTACAGTGGTCATTAGCCAGCTCTGGCGGGCCGCCGGATCGCTGGATATCACAGCCGTCTTGCCGCATATTCAGGCCCTTGTGGCCTTGCCGCTACGCAGTGACACTTCTTTCCATGGCATCCTGTGGCTTGCTTATGAGAGCGAACATGTGTTTGAACAGACTGAAATGAACTTCCTCTCCACACTGGCGGGTCAGGCGGCTATTGCAGTAGCCAATGCGCGCCTGTTCGCTGATGCGGAAGAAGGGCGGCGGCAACTAGAGGCCGTCCTTGAGAGCACTGCTGACGGCATGATCGTTGTAGACAATAAAGGCCGGGTCGTCTTAATGAACCCGGCGGCTGAGAAACACTTCAATATCCGTATCGAGCAGGCAAGGGGGCATGATGCGTCGCAGGTTATTGGTGTGCCGGAATTGGCACGCCTCCTGACCGACCTGAAAGAGCCAGCCGGCGTAATTGAATTACCGGGCCATCGAGGGGCGACGCTGTTGGCCAATACATCAACCATTGTCAGCCATACTGGGACAATTGCAGGGCGGGTAGCTGTTTTGCGGGACATCACTGCCTTGAAAGAGCTGGACAACATCAAGACAGTCTTTTTGCGGATGGTGTCACATGATCTGCGTTCACCGCTTACCTACATGCGCGGCTACCTCTCCATGCTCCCCATCAGCGGTGATCTCAACGAGCGTCAGCGTGAGGCATTAACTAAGATCAACAGCGGGATCGAGCATATTTCGGATATGACTGAGCGGTTGACCCACCTCAGCCGCCTTCAGTTTGGTGATGAGGCTGAGCTAGAGTTCTCGCTGGTTGATGTAGAGGAAATGATCCGCGAGGTGTACCTAGAGTACGCTGATCTCGCTCGGCAAAAAAACATCACCTTGACAGCAGAGGCGGAGCAAGAATTGCCGTTGCTGATGGCTGACGCTATGCTCTATCGTCAGGCAATTGCTAATCTGGTCAATAACGCTCTTAAGTATACTCCCGATGGCGGCCAAGTCATGATGCGTGCTGTGAAAGATGGTGAGCACCGGATCAAGGTTTCTGTTAAGGATAATGGTATTGGTATTCGGGAGGAAGATCAGCCCCGTCTATTTGAGGCTTTCTACCGTGTCCCCCAGCGAGTTGGAGAGCCTCCTCGCCCGCGCGGAACAGGCTTGGGGCTGGCGCTGGTCAAAGCCATTGCTGAGGCGCATGGCGGTGAGGTGAGTGTCCAGAGCGAGTTTGGTGTAGGGAGCACATTCTCGATCACATTGCCTGTGCGAGAGCCTGAAGAGATGTGAACGTATTCCGCCTTGTTGGGGTAAAATCACAGGCCGGCGACAAACAGCGCCGGTTTACTGTTTACAGGAGCCTGCCTCAAATGCCCATTCATGTTTTGCCGCCTGAAGTGGCCAGTCAGATTGCGGCTGGGGAAGTGATTGAGCGTCCGGCATCGGTCGTCAAGGAATTGATCGAGAACGCCCTCGATGCTGGAGCACAGACAATCTCGGTTGAATTGACGGATGGGGGGCGCAGGCTTATCCGTGTGTCTGACAATGGCTGTGGCATCCCGGCTGATGAGGTTGAGCTGGCCTTTCATCGCTACGCCACCAGCAAGCTGGCTAAGGTCGAGGACTTGGAACGTATAGCCACACTCGGCTTCCGGGGTGAGGCGTTGGCCTCAATCGCCTCAGTCAGCTATCTGACAGTAGTCACCCGCGCTGTGGGCGAGTCTATGGGAACGAGGCTCCGCTTAGAAGGCGGTCGGGCTGTCAGCCGTGAGGCGGTTGGTGCGCCGCAGGGAACGGTAGTCACAGTGGAGAACCTCTTCTTCAATGTGCCGGCTCGACTCAAGTTCTTAAAGAAAGAAACAACCGAACGCCAGCTTGTGAACGCGCTGGTCAGCCGGTATGGGCTGGCTTATCCGGGGGTACGGTTTGTGCTTTCGCAGGGGGGGCAAGAAGTTCTCCATACTACTGGAAGCGGCAACCTGCGCGATGCGCTGATCCAGACTTACGGCATCGAGGTTGCCTCACAAATGCTGGAGATTCCGCCTCTGCCCGATGAAGCGTTGCGGCAGGACCTGCCTGCTATCAAGATTAACGGCTTTGTAGGCCTCCCCAGCCTCAACCGTTCAAATCGCAACTCGATCACGCTGTTCGTCAATGGGCGATGGATTCAGGATGCCAGCCTGATCTATGCAGTGATACAGGCTTACCACACCATGCTCATGACGGGACGCTACCCTGTGGCCATGATCTTAATCACGTTGCCGCCGGAAGAAGTGGACGTCAATGTTCATCCTACTAAGGCCCAGGTGCGCTTTCGCAACCCGGAGGCAGTCTTCAGTGCCCTCCAACGAACTGTGCGGAGCGTGCTGGTCGAGCAGGCCCCGCCCCCGCCGGTACGGAGTGAGTTTGTGTGGGGTTCGCCCGAATGGGCAATCCGGCGTGAAAGACTGGCCCAGGTCACAGGGGAGCGCATGGGTCAGCTTGGGCTTGGCATGGAAGGAGAAGGGAGCGGACAACATACCCGGCAATACCCGCCGAGTGAAGTGTCGGAGCACTCGCACTCTGCTTCTGAAAAAGAGCGAGGACGTACCTTGCCCATGTTGCGCGTTGTAGGACAGGTTGGGGCAACCTACATTGTGGCTGAAGGGCCGCGCGGCCTGTATTTGATTGATCAGCATGCCGCACATGAACGCATTCTGTATGAGCAATTCATGGGCGAACGTGCCCAGCGCGGCGTTGTCTCACAGGATTTGCTTCAGGCTGTCACGATTGAGCTATTGCCAGAACAAATGGCTCTGGTCGAGGAGAATCTCCAAACACTCCATTCAGTTGGTTTTGGTGTCGAGGTTTTTGGCCGGAATACCATCCGATTACAGGCCGTTCCCGCTCTGGTCGCACAAGGCGATCCGGCAGAGACATTTCTAGCGGCTCTGGGTGAAATCGAATGCGGCCGGATGCCCGTGGATACTACTGCTGAAGAGCGATTGATCGCGCGGGTCTGCAAGCAGGTTGCTGTTAAGGCTGGGCAGGTGTTGAGCTACGCTGAGATGGAGGCTCTCGTCAGGCAACTGGAGCGTTGCCGTTCGCCGCAGTCATGCCCTCATGGGCGTCCAACCATGCTTCACCTTTCAGCGGAACAGCTTGCAAAGGAGTTTGGACGCTTGGGGGCTGTCTGATCGGTTGCGGACTATGGCCCCCAGGTGAAGACCTGCGGAGTGCCCGCCCCGCTGATCACGGGCGCGTCAGGAGTGTTCCCCCTGACGATCACCACATACCACTCGAACTGCACAGAGCGTCCTACCCCCGGCTGGAACGAATTGGGCAGACGAAAGGCGTTGCTCCGTGTCACAAAGCGGCTTTCTTCGCCCGTGCTGCGATTCCGAAGCACCAGCAAATAAGACTCGTTTGCTTGTAACATATGGATAGCCGCCCATTCGAGTACAACGCTCCGATTGCGGGGGATCGTCTCGCCGTTGGCTGGCGCAAGCGGTGAGGGCGGTTCTAGCGTCGGTGTGGGGGTTGCCGTCGAGTTCGGTCCCCCTGTTGGTGTGAGGGTAGGGGTTAAAGTTACAAGAATCGGGACTTTGAGTTCCTGATTGGGGTAGATAATGTCGTTTACAAGACCATTAGCCCGCCTGATGGCATCGGCGGTCGAGTCATATTCATAAGCGATTAAGAGTACATTCTCGCCGGGCTGTACAATGTGAATCCAGTATTGGCCGTCCGGCGAGATGCACCGGTTATCGGGGCTACAACCAGTATAATCAATAGTTACGTTAGGATCGAGAGTTGGCCCGCCGCTGGTCGGTGTAGGGGTGGGCGTTGGGCCGGGCGTTGGGGTCTGGCGCGGTATCAGCAAAGTCTGGCCAGCTCGTAGAGGCTCGTTCTCGCTGGCCATACCGTTGAGGGCCAAGACCTCAGGGACTACCGCCAGATCGCGGTAGCCGAATAATTGGATGACATAGTAAAGTGTATCCCCTGGCTGTACAGTGTAAGCATAGGGTTCAAGCGTCGCAGTCGGTAGGGGCGTAGGGGTGAGGGTCGGCGGCCCGCTGGGTGAAGGGGTGAGAGTGGGTGTCGAACTAGCCGCAAGTGTAGGAACAGTTGTTACTTGCCTCCCTCCACAACTTGCCAGCAGGAGAGAAGCTGTAACCATGAATACGACGATGGCCGCATTCCATCGGCTTACGGAGGTCATCAGCACCGGGAGTTTCGTTTTAGGTACCATGTCTGTTGCGCCTGCCTGGATGCCGTTTTCTGCTCTCTCCAGTGTCCGTGCAGTATAACGCCCCGTCGCAGGTTTTCCCAACTCCACAGATCACGTCTGTTCATTGCTCCCCTGATGCCTGCCTTACTCAACCGAAGCTATATTGCCGTCCAGCCCCAGTTCAGCCGCTATGGATTGCATGGCAGACAACACAAGCGGTACATGCTCTTCCCACAGATCAACTCCCAGCTCCGCACAACCGCGCAGGATGTCATCGCGATTGGCACCAGCGGCAAAGGCTTTATCTTTCCATTTCTTCCTGATTGAGTCAACTGTCACATCACGTATATCTTTGCTGGGACGTACCAACGCTACGGCCGTGATTAACCCGGTAAGTTCGTCTACGGCATAGAGTGCCTTGTCCCGCAGTGTCTCTCGCGGCACACCAGATTCTCTGGCATGGCTGAGGATCGTGCGGATATCCTCTTCCGGTACACCCCGTTCCCGCAGAAGGGGGGCGCCCAGCATAGGATGCTCCCCCATGTTGGGATGTATTTCCCAGTCGAAATCATGCAGTAACCCAACTGCTCCCCAGTCTTCCTCATCTTCGTTGAATTTGCGGGCATATGCCCGCATAGCGGCCTCGACTGCAAGCATATGCTTGAGCAGGTTGGGATTGTGAATAAACTCTTTGACAATAGCCAGTGCTTTGTCCCGCTCCATATTTTATCGATCCTCGTGAACAACCTCACCCGCGATCCGTTGGCCTGTACTGATGTGTACCCCCAGCACCAGTGCATCACGCAGAGAAACCCCTGCCCCGATGACACTTCCGCTCTCGATATATACATTAGGGCCAAGCGTCGCGTTGTTCCCCACTATCACACCAGGGTCAACGTGTACCGGGGGGATGACGCGCACGGAAGGGGGAATCTCGCTGAGCAGGCTGGATGTTTTTAGCTCAGTAAGTAGCTGGACATTTGCCGCCCTTAAGTCATCAGGGGTCTCAAGCCGAACACGATGTGATGCCTCGATTGCTCCTACGGTCCGATGGTCATCAATCATCATCTGGATAGCCGTTGCTAGAATGCGTTCACCGCTCTGGCCTATGAGGGGTACTCTGTCCAAGTACTCAAGCACGGCGGGAGTGAAACCGTAGACCGATAGGACGGTCATATAATCTTGATGAGCCCCAGTTGGCTGTTCTGAGATGTACATCACGTGTCCCCGAGGATCGAGCAATACACCAGCTCCCTGTCCAATCTCATCTGGGGCATAGAACAGACTCAGCACAGCTACATCGCTGGGGTGGGTCTCAAAGTAGTTGCATACCTGAACGGCGTGTTCTTCTGAGATCAGGTTATCGCATGAGACGATCACAAACAGCCCGTCAATAAACTTCCGGGCCGCAAACAGAGTTGAGGCCGTCCCCCTCTGATGGCCTTGCGGAGCAAAGGTCAGTTGAACATCCGGGTACCACTTGCTACTTAGCCACGCAGCAACGCTTCCTTCCTGTTCACCGACTACTACTGTAAAGCGGCGAATACCCGCCCTGTAAAAACTGTCCATGATGCGCGCAATCAACGGTTTGCCCAACAGCGGAAGCATTGCTTTGGGGCGCGTGCGGGTGAGGGGATACATTCGCTGGCTTGGGCCGGCGGCCATCACTATGACATGATCGATCATGGAAAAGCTACCTTGAGCCGGACAGTTAAGACCCATATCTTATGGGAGGGGATTCTACATGAGCGTCAAACTTCTTTCAATCTGAGAGGGTTGTGCAGGGCGGCCATTGTCCTTACTATTGAGGTATATCAAAATATGTATGATCTGATTTATCCTAACTGGACAGGAGCAAACCATGCCTGATGACAAGACCATGAAACCACGCCATATCTGGAATACACATGGAGACTGGGTGGCCACTCTAGTAGGCATCCATATCTGGGATATGACCGGCTCATGGGTTGGCTGGCTGGATGGCGATGATGTGTACAAAGTGGATGGTGAGTGGATCGGCAAACTGAGCAGGGATATGCGCATTGTTCGCAAGCGGAGTGCCCCTCGCCGGCCCCTGCGCAATGACATTCCACCCAAGCCAGAAAAGCCCGCGCTTCCGGCACGCGCGCCTTTACCCCCTTCGTTCTCGGAGTTGGCCTTTTCCGAGATTGATGTACTGGAAGAAGACCCTGACATTTTCAAGCGCGTCTCGGACATGCGGCCGGATATGGAATGATACTATTTAGGGAGAAGCTGTTTTGCTCTAACTGCTGTATGGTGTTAAAATAACTTATGAGAATACCTATTCTCAAAACTTATTAGCGGGAAGACGTGCCAGTATGTTTCCTCCTTCTGACGACCCCTCTCAAGCTCTGACTTTGCCCGACAGGACGCTCTTGGACCAAAATCCAGCGGCAGTTTATCTGGCTGGCTTGAACAGCAAGGCCGGACGGCGTACCATGCGCCAGGTGCTTGACTTGATCGCGCGTACCCTGTCGAATGGCCAACTGGATGCATTTAACTTCCCATGGGGGCAGTTGCGTTATCAGCATACTCAGGCTGTGCGGACTTGGCTGGTAGAGACTTACAAGCCGGCGACAGCCAATAAGGCGCTGTGTGCCCTGCGTGGTGTGCTCAAGCAGGCGTGGATGCTGGGTCACATGACCGCTGAAGATTATCATAAAGCCCGTGAGGTTAAGAGTGTTCGGGGACAGACCGTACCTGCCGGGCGGGAGCTGAGCCGAGAGGAAATCGGCGCGCTTCTCTCAGTTTGCGAGAATGATCCCAGCCCCGCCGGCGTCCGAGATGCCGCCTTGCTGGCTTTGCTCTATGGGGCGGGACTGCGCCGCGCTGAGGTTGTAGAACTCGACCTTGACGACTATGATCCCCAAGCTGGTCAGATTGTCATTAAGGGCAAAGGACGCAAAGAGCGCATGGCCTACTTGATCGACAGCCTGAGCCGGGCGATGAAGGACTGGCTGGAAGTGCGCGGACTAGAGCCAGGCCCCCTCTTTCTGCCGATCCGCAAAGACGGCGATCTAGAATCACGACGCATGACCACACAAGCCGTCTATAATTTGCTCCGCAAGCGGGCGGCTCAGGCTGGTGTACGGGACTTTAGTCCGCATGATCTGCGGCGTACATTCGTGAGCGATTTACTTGAGGCTGGCGCTGACATCGCTATTGTTGCCAAAATGGCGGGTCACGCGAATGTGCAGACGACGGCACGCTATGACCGCCGGCCTGAGGAGGCTAAGCGGCGAGCGGCTAATCTGTTGAATGTGCCTTATCGGGGAATAAGGAATACGGCGGCTGGCGATAGCGAAAAATAACTTTGTATTGGAGAGCCAAGTTTGTCGTGAAGCTGGTACAGCCTTCTGCTGGGAATGGAGCAAAGATGAGCGATCAAGACCAGGATACCAAGCAGGATACCAACGAGGCGCAGTCCTCGATCCCGCCTTACCTCCTTGACAGCGATAGAGGCAATCCTCCCCAACACACCTCCATGCTGATGCGGCTACTTGAAAATCGTCCTTCCAAGCGCGTGTTGCGTGTGGCCGCTGAGGACATGGGGCTTGCAGAGAACTTGCCCTTCCCCTTTATGGCACTAGTGGGACAGGTCGAAATGCGTACTGCGCTCCTGCTGGCCGTGATCAACCCCAACGTGGGCGGAGTTTTGCTCATTGGCCCGAGAGGAACAGGCAAGACGACAGCGGCACGCGGGCTGAGTGATCTGTTGCCCTATGTGGAGCACAGCACCTGTATTTACGGCTGTATGCCGGAAGATTATGAAATTGAGGGGCCAGAGGGTGTCTGTGAGGATTGTGCGGCCAAGTTACAGGCCGGCCAGAAAATCACCCGTACCGAGCCGGTAAAGTTGATTGAATTGCCGCTAAACGCCAGACTGGAAGATGTGATTGGCGGCATTAATGAACGGATTGCCTTGCAGGAGAATCGTGTCAGGCTGGAGCGCGGTATCCTTTCCCGTGCTGACCGCAATTTGCTGTATGTAGATGAAGTCAACCTGCTTGACGATGACATTGTAGATGCCATTCTCGATGCGGCGTCCCAGGGGCATTACACTGTGCGGCGAGGCCCTATGCGGGCAACTTACCGTTCAAGGTTTGTGCTGATTGGCTCAATGAACCCAGAAGAAGGTAGCCTGCGCCCCCAGATACTAGATCGTTTTGGGCTACGGGTGATGGTCAGCGGCTTAACAGACCCTGAAGAGCGAATGCAGGTTTACGATCATGTGCTCAAGTTTCGAACCAGCCCGCGTGCCTTCATCCGGGCCTTTGACGATGAAACCTACTTTGCCCGCGAGGATGTCATTGCGGCCCGCGAGATGCTCCCCTCGGTTACGCTCTCGCCGGAAGCCCAGAAACTTGGCCTGCGGCTGGTGCAGGAGTTGAATATTCATTCGCATCGGGCTGAGTTCACAATGTTTGAAGCGGCAAGAGCTTATGCCGCCGCCGATGGCCGTACTCTGGTCACAATGGACGATCTGCGAGTTGTGGCCCCTATGGCCCTCAGGATGCGCCGTAGCGAATTTATAGAGAGCTTCTTCGCCGCCCAGCAGGTGGAAGACCATCAGATCAGCCAAACCTTTGAAAAGTTAAGGAGCGAGTTTTGAGCTTTAAGAAAACCCCCTCTATAGAGATGTACGCCGCCATGGCCCTGCTTCTTGCATGGCTTGGAGTCTGGGGAGCATGGATTGGGCACAGAACAGTGGCGCTCACCCAGAATGCAATTGATTTGGCAGAGTGGTCTGATTACCTGATGGATGTCCGCTTTGGCGGGCTGGCTGGAACCCCCAACTGCCTGCGGTTGGCAGTTGGGCTGGCAATGATCGCCTTGGCGCTGGGGGCAGGAGCTATAGGTAACCGGTGGTTACGCTGGGGCATGCGCCTGACTGCGGCACTGCCCGCGGTTGTTATGCTACCCCCCTACCCCTTTCTGCTTGAACTTTGGTGGTCTGACAGCTATGGGGTACGTTTCACTATTGCCCTGCTCGCTCTGACGGGGATCGCGGCCAGCGGCCTATTTGACCGGATGGCAGGGCTGGTACGGCAAGCGGCTGTAGCCGTACTGGGTGTAGTGTCGGCGGGGCTGGGAATATGGACCTTCTTTGCTCTCAGGCCCCCCTTCGAGGCACATTATGCCAGTTCGATTGCGCCCGGTTGGGGGAGCCTGCTTTTCTGGGGAGGGCTGATCCTTGCGGTTGGCTTCGAGGTTGCCGCCGCTTGCAGGGGCAGACAGGCCCCTTCTTCTGACATAAAAGCCTCAACTTAAAAAAACAAGCGGGCCAGAAACCTGCCCCGCCCGCATTGTTAGGTCTGCCCCTATGCCACTAGGTCATGTGTGTTTCAATATAGTCAATGGCCTGACCAACGGTCTGAATCTGCTGGGCTTCTTCGTCCTTAATGTCCCCGCCAAACTCCTGCTCAAACTCCATGATCAACTCAACCAGATCAAGAGAGTCAGCCTCAAGGTCCTCTCGGAACCTTGCTTCACGGGTTACTTTGCTGGCGTCAACACCCAGTAGTCTTACAATAATGTCACGGACACGCTCTTCCGTGCTTGGCATGTTCCACCTCCTGAATGATGTGACAGCAGGGCCACGAGTAGTTTACCATGCTTGTTGGCTGAGTCAAGAACTCTGGGGTTTGGGCAAGCGCCTTTCTTGCCTTGACTCGGCCTCTTGCCTTGACAGAGATGCAAGGCTGTTGATAAATTCAATCAAAGGAACACCACCCTATGTCCGAAGTTACGGGCGCTGAGACTGCCCAACGCAAAGCTGACCATATCCGCATTAATCTAGAAGAGAAGGTTCAATTTCCCCGGTTGACTACTGGCTTGGAGCGCTATCGTTTTGTGCATCAGGCCCTGCCGGAGCTGAACTTGAGTGAAATTGATACCAGCCTTGAGCTTTTTGGTCGCCGGTTGGCATTTCCTCTCTTGATTTCTTCGATGACAGGGGGAACGGAGCAAGCCCGGCAGATCAACCTGACCTTGGCCGCCGCGGCTCAGAGTCATGGGATAGCAATGGGGTTAGGCTCTCAACGGGTGGCCATTCAGAACCCTGCGGCTGTCTCTACTTTTCAGGTGCGCTCGGTTGCACCAGACATCCTGTTATTTGCCAATCTGGGTGCTGTGCAGTTGAACTATGGTTATGGGCCGGATGAGTGTCGGCGTGCTGTCGAGATGATTGAGGCGGACGCCCTGATCCTGCATCTCAACGTACTGCAAGAAGCTGTCCAGCCAGAGGGAGATACCAACTGGGCGGGATTGTTAAACCGCATTGAGCAGGTCTGCCGAACCCTGCCTGTACCGGTAGTTGCTAAAGAGGTAGGCTGGGGCCTTTCTGAGCAGGCGGCCCGCCAGCTCGCATCGGCAGGCGTTGCGGCGTTGGATGTTGCGGGGGCAGGCGGCACATCCTGGAGCGAGGTAGAATATCACCGTGCCCCAACAGCTTTCCATGCCCGTGTAGCCCGTTCCTTTGCCGATTGGGGGATTCCTACCGCCGAGACTCTGCAAATGGCAAGACGTGGCGCGCCGGAATTGCCCATCTTTGCCAGCGGCGGGTTGCGGGACGGAATAGATGTAGCCAAGTGTATTGCATTGGGGGCCTCGCTTTGCGGCTTTGCAGGGCCATTCTTGCGTGCGGCCGCCCAGTCGCCTGAGGCGCTGGATGAGACGATTCGTATCATTGAAAAACAACTTCGGATCTCGATGTTGTGTACAGGGGCAGGGACTCTGACAGCCCTGCGTGCTGTTTCTCTTCAGCGGGTAGATGAGGATGATTCATGATGACGTTGCTCGATCAGTACTTCGAGCGCCTGTTGCCTGTTATTGAAGCTGATTTACGGGAGGCCCTTCGCCCGCCTGCCAATTTCCCTCCCCTATTCTATCGGATGCTCGATTACCACATGGGATGGGTAGACGAAAACGGCCTGCCAACTCAATCGGCAGGCGGAAAGCGGCTCCGACCTATGTTGTGTCTCCTTGTTTGTGAGGCAGTGTGTGGTACTTACCAGCCTGCCCGCCCTGCGGCGGCGGCTGTCGAACTGATTCATAATTTCTCGCTGGTCCATGATGATATTCAGGATCGTAGTCCTACCCGGCGCGGACGGCCCACACTATGGAGTATTTGGGGCGAAAAACAGGCGATCAACTCTGGGGATGCGTTGTTCGCTCTTGCTCATCTGGCTATCCCCCGCCTCTCAGATGATACCCAAAGAGCCTTAACGGCTGAGATGTTGGAGGTCCTTGACGAGACTTGCTTGGAGCTAACACGCGGACAGTATCTCGACATGTCGTTTGAGACAGATGCTGTGGTAGGGATAGAAGATTACCTTGATATGGTTGCAGGGAAGACAGCCGCCCTGCTAGGGGCATCAGCCCATTTGGGTGCACTGGCTGGCGGCGCTGACCAGCCGACCCGCTCTCATTACCGTTCTTTCGGTGAGAATCTGGGTATGGCCTTTCAGGTACTTGATGATATTTTAGATATCTGGGGCGACCCGACTGTAACGGGTAAAGAGGCCGCTATAGACATCTACCAGCGCAAGAAGTCATTGCCTGTCCTTTATGCTCTGGGGCACAGCCCGGAGCTACGCAAACAGTACGCCGATGCTCACCCCTTTGATAAAGCCTCTGTGGCTCAGGTGATTCAACTGCTTGAGGACAACGGGGCCAGACAGTATGCTGAAAATCTCGCGCGGCAGTACACAGAGCAAACACTTGCCCACTTGGAGGCCGCCAATCCAGAAGGGGAAGCCGGTCAGGCGCTGAGAGACCTCGTCTACCAGTTGCTCCGCCGCGAACGCTAATCCTCATCAGGGAGTAAGCGGATAAAGACTTGGTTGCTGATCAGGTAAGCTTGTTCTGTCAGCCTAAGCACTTCATCCTGACAGGCTAACAACCTGCTTTGTTCAAGTTGTTTGAGAGCCAAGCCAAAGACTTCATCTACAGACTTGCCGAAGCGGAGGCAGAACTCCTTCTTGTTGACCCCATCTCTGACCAGTCTCAGCCCCAAAATCAGCGTCTCGCTCATGGCTAACCGCTCACCGATGATCTCATACCCTTCCATAGCGGGTGGAAGCAGGACATTTCTATCCCTCTCTGCATCCCTTACCCGCTTAATATATTCGCTGACCTGTGTGACGTTCCAGTAGCGCACATTGTACATCGAGCTGTGCGCTCCTGCCCCGAAGCCGAGATATGCTTTATTGAGCCAGTATTGCTGGTTATGTCGGCATTCGTAACCTGGGCGCGCCCAGTTTGAAAGTTCATATTGCTGGTAACCGGCCTCCGCCAGCCGCTTGCGGGCATCATCGTAGAGAGTGGCCGCCAGATCAGGGTCAGGGCGAGGTACAGACTTCTGCCTGATCTGCAAAGCTAAAGGTGTACCTTCCTCCACTGACAGGCAATATAGCGAGACATGCTCTGGTTGCCATGCCAACACAGCCTCCAGTGAGCGACGCCAGCTTTGCCGCGATTGGCCGGGGATGCCATAGATCAGGTCGACGTTGATATTATCGAAGCCTGCCCTCCGGGCCTGATGAAAAGCTTCTTCTGCCTCAGCAAAAGTATGCTGACGGCCAAAGAGCCTGAGTTCCTGCTCGTTGGCGCTCTGAACGCCCAGGCTGAGCCGGTTGACACCAGTGGATTTAAAGGCGATCAGCTTGTTGAGATCAACTGTGCCAGGGTTGGCCTCCAGTGTGATTTCTGCACCAGCCTCGAGCCTGAAATAGAGCTGGCAAGCACTTATAACCGCCTCGACCTGGACGGGGGCAAGAATAGAGGGAGTTCCTCCGCCCAGATACAAGGTGCATGCGGTCAGAGGAGGAAGACTGCTCCCTATGAAGTTTATCTCCTGTATAACAGCCTGCACATACGGCTCGATAAAGTCGTCCAGCCCGGCGTAGGTGACGAAGTCACAGTAGGCGCAACGCGAGCGGCAGAAAGGGATGTGCAGATATATGCTCAATGGCTCATCAGACACAGTCAAAGTAGTTCCCTGCCGACATGTCGCTCCGAGGTATGGAGGGCCTTTCTCTGCTCCCATTGCAGGATTACCTTGGAAAACTTATAATGAGTCAGTGATGGGCTAGTGTGAGCTTGACCACTCCATATGAGCGTTCTATACTGGGATGGGTCGTATTCAGACTGTATCCAGACGACAGAGTTTGTTGTTTGTGATCGAATCATTATATATTTATGATGAAGATCATCGAGTAATTATATGCCACAGTCACCAAAAGAAACACGACAGATCGAAAGCGAGCAAAAAGCGCTCTCTGCTCCAGCGGGATCGTTGCAACCGGGGCAAGTGCTCCAGAGCCGTTACCGAATTCTGGGGATCATTGGCTTGGGAGGAATGGGGGCTGTCTATCAGGCACGCGACCTCCACTTCCCCAATGTGACACGCCTGTGCGCCGTCAAAGAAATGATCAATATGGCGCAAGATCAGCAACTGCGGGAACAGACCCTGCGCAATTTCGAGCGGGAGGCCGAGATACTGGCCACCCTCAACCATCCCGCCATCCCTCAGATCTATGATTATTTTAGCTTCGGCGATCGATCCTATCTGGTGATGGAGTTCATACAGGGCAAGGACTTGGAGGCTATCCTCAACAGCACGGATCAGTTCCTGCCTGTTGAGCAGGTACGGCAGTGGGGCATTGAGATTTGTGATGTCCTGAGCTACCTGCATAATCATCAGCCGGAGCCGATTGTGTTCCGTGATATGAAGCCTAGCAATGTGATGATTGATCATCACAAGCGTGTCCGGTTGATTGACTTTGGAATTGCCAAGACTTTCCAGATGGGGCAACCGGGCACCATGATCGGCACGGAGGGATATTCTCCCCCTGAACAATACAAGGGGATTGCCTCACCTGCCGGGGACATTTATGCGTTGGGTGCGTCACTCCATCACCTGTTGACACGCCGCGACCCGCGTCTTGAGCCGCCCTTCTCATTTGATAAGAAACCTATTAAGGAATACAACCCCAATGTGCCGGACGCTCTGGCGGCGGTGATCATGCGCGCCCTGGAGTATGACCCGGAGCGGCGGTATGCCTCTGCGGAGGCTATGAAGCAATCCCTTGAAGCGGCAGGAGGCTCTCTCGCAGAGCCTGTGGCCGCTTCCCCTCAGGCGTCCAGGGTGGGATCACCGGCCTCGCCGTTGCAGGCCAGCGTCCCGGTTGCACCGGTCGGCGCTCCGGCGGTAGTTGTCCCGTCAGGGGACATTGTGCCAATATGGCAGTTTCAGGTTGAGGATGCTGTCCGGTCTACGCCAATGGTCTATAACGGCGTGGTTTATGTAGGCGCCTATGACAACAACCTGTGGGCGCTGGATGCTAAGGCAGGTTCCTTGATCTGGCGCTTCCCAACTGAAGGGGGGATAGGCTCTTCACCTGCTTATAGTGGCGGGATGGTCTATATCGGCTCATCCGATCAGCGCCTCCATGCTGTGGACGCGCGCACTGGTCAGCGCCGGTGGTCCTTCAAAACAGAGGGCAGGATTTTTACAACGCCGTGTGTGGCGGTGGGGTTAGTGTTTATCGGTTCAGATGACGGTAAGCTGTATGCCCTCAAGCCGGGGCCTGCCAGTGCTCGTGAGGCTTGGTCCTTCTCCGCAATGTCGCCTATTCGTTCCTCTCCAGTGGTTAATGATGACCGCCTTTTCTTTGGGACTGACGGCGGTGAATTCATCTGCCTAGATGTATCGGGAGAACTGCGCTGGCGCTTCCAGACCAGACGGCGGGTAATGTCTACTGGCATGGCACGCGAGGGGATCGTCTATATCGGCTCGGATGACTGGCATGTCTACGCACTTGATGTGGAACAGGGATACCCCATTTGGCGCTTCCGGACTCGTGGGCCGGTCATCTCATCCCCGGTCTATGCCGACAATAAAGTGTATTTTGGCTCGGCTGACGGGCATGTCTACGCTGTCGAGGCTCTCAACGGGCGTGAGGTCTGGAAATATGAGGTAGGCGATCAGGTTAACTCGACGCCGTTTGTATATAGAGACGCCCTCTACATTGGCGCACGGGATGGAGCTTTATACTGCCTCCATGCCAAGTCGGGAGAGTTTCTGTGGCGCTTCCAGAGCCGAGGCCCGATCTTATCCTCGCCTCGCGTTGTGGATGACATTGTCTATATCGGCTCTGACGATAAAAATGTTTATGCCTTACAAGCATAGTATGCTTGTCTGAATACCATATAGAAGGACCACTCAATGAAATTGTTTAGAAATCTGTTTGGGCGGCAAGCCAAAGAAGAAACAGTACCCCCCCAGCTTCCAGAGATACAGGGGAGCGCTCAGGCCGCGCTCCATGAGGGCGAATCGCCAGTCACCGCTCCGATTGCCCCCCTCCAGACTCGCCCTTTGCCCCCGCCTAAGGCTTTCAGCTCGCCGACACGCCGTATTCGTTATGGGCAGGCCAGTGATGTAGGGCAGGTTCGCGGCAACAACCAGGATGCCTGCCTGTCTATTCTGGCTAGTGTAGAGTTGGCGGGCAATCCCCCTCCCATAGGTCTTTTTATTGTAGCAGATGGCATGGGAGGGCATCATGATGGCGAGCAGGCTAGTGCTGTCACCGTGCAGACAGTAGCAAGCCATGTCATCAGTGAAATCATCCAGCCGCACCTTGAGGGGCGTGAGCCAAGTTCTGAACAGAAGACGATCTTGGAGGTGCTGGATGAGGCTGTCTCTGCGGCAAACAGCGCGGTTCAGGCACGTGTCCCTAATAGCGGTACAACGGCGACTTGTGCAGTGGTACGGGGTGATCTAGCTTATATTGCGCACGTAGGTGACAGCCGGGCCTATCTCTATGCTGAAAACAATTTAGAACTGATCACCCGCGACCACTCCCTTGTTCGCCGGTTGCAGGAGTTGGGGCAGTTGACGGCTGAGGAAGCAGAGAACTACCCACAGCGGAATGTTTTGTATCGGGCGATTGGGCAGGGCGACAGCCTTGAGGTTGATACAGTTACAAGGCGTTTGCCTCCCTCATCGAGCCTGTTGCTGTGTAGTGATGGGCTGTGGGGAGTGCTCAAGGATGAGCGGATCGTGGAGATTCTGGCAAGCTTCGATGATCCCCAGAAAGCCTGTGAGCAGATGATCAGCGCGGCCAATGCCAACGGCGGGCCGGATAACATTACAGCTATATTGGTACGGATGCCGGATTAAGTGACATCTCCTTTCCTTGCAGATGGGTGGGGAGAGTAACAAGCCCATGGACTTTGTTGACTATTATGTGATGATGGGCGTGCCGCCGAGTGCAAGCGAAGATGAGTTGCGGCAGGCCTACCGAACGGCAGCCCGGCGTTTCCATCCCGATGTCAACAAGACTTCGGGGGCTTCCGTCCTTTTTAGGGACATCAATGCCGCCTATGAGATACTCTCCGACCCGCATAAACGATCTGAGTATGACAAGGTCTTCCATGACCGCCGCCGTACTGCTCCCGGCCTGCAACTAGAGACTTTTTACAGTCGCCGCCATTTAAGGCAGATCAGCGAACCGCAACTCCTGTATGTGATGCTTAGAATACAGCCTATGCTGGAAATCAGCCTGACGACCGACGCCCCATTGAATCTGTGTCTGGTCATTGATCGGAGCAAATCAATGCAAGGGGCCCGGATGCAACACGTGAAGGCGGCGGCGCACCGAATCCTTGACGAGTGCAAGCCAAGCGATATTGTCTCGGTAGTAGTCTTTAGCGATCAGGCTGAGGTGATTGTGCCGGCCCAGCATCCTACTGATCCCCGTAGCATGAAGACTCTGATCAGCGCTATTCGCGCAGACGGGGCGACCTCCATTGTAGGGGCGTTACGGAGCGGCCTGTCACAGATAGAGCGAAATCGGGATACCCGTTATGTGAACCATCTGGTGCTGATCACAGATGGGCGTACCTATGGCGATGAAGAAGAATGCCTGTCATTGGCCGCAAGGGCTAGGGAAAAGGGGATTGGCATCAGCGGGATGGGCATTGGCGAGGATTGGAACGATAAGTTCTTGGATGCCCTGGCCTCGCAGACAGGCGGTTCCTCAGGTTATATTAGCAACCCTGAGTCTGCTGTTCGCTTCCTTCATGAGCGTGTCCGTAGCCTGGCGAGTGCCTACGCTGAAAGGGCATCTTTGATTGTAGCGACCATGCCCGAAGTCCAGATCGATTCGGCTGTGCGTGTATCGCCAAATGCGATAAACTTACCTACCGAACCACAGCCAATCGCCTTGGGGACTCTTGACGGACGTCTTGCCACTACAGTGATGCTCCAGTTCTATGTGGAAACGGCCAATGTGTCTCTGGGTGAATTCTATGTAGGGCGTGTGGATGTAGAAGGGCATGTACTCGGCTCTGATCAGCGTCTTGAGCGGGTTATACAGGATTTGACTGTCGAGGTGACTGATCAAAAGGTTGAGGATGAGCCGCCGCCCGAACTTTTAGATGCGCTGAGTGGTGTGATGCTGTACCGGTTACAGGATCGCGCCCGTGAGGCGCTTGAGCAAGGAGAGATTGCCGAAGCCACCCGCAAGCTTGAATATTTGGCAACGCGCCTGTTTGAGAAGGGTGAGGAGGAATTGGGGCAGGCCGCTCTCTATGAGGCACGGCGCGTTGCTTATACCCACCAGCTCTCCGAAGCAGGTGCCAAGCAATTAAAATATGGCACCCGCGCACTCTGGCCGACTGGAGAACAGGAAGATGATTAGGTGTCCATATTGCCAACACGAGATGATGGAAGGCGCATTGTTCTGTGAAGAATGCGGCCTCAGTCTCTGGGAGGACTCACAGGGGGAAGTCCCCACCCGCAAACTGGAGGAAGACTCAAACGAATTCAGCGTCAAGTCGGGCTGGGGAACAGCTACTTTTCAGGAGCGGAATCAGGTTATCATTCACATTCGTGACGCCGCAGAGCCAGTGACGGTCTATCCGGGTGCTGAGTTTGTGATAGGACGTCATGATAGCGCGAGCGGCATAACCCCCGATCTGGATTTGACAGCTTATGGGGCGCTTGAGAAGGGCGTCTCTCGCTTGCATGCGGCGCTACGGCGAGGCGAAGATGTGCTGTCAATCGTCGATCTGGATAGCGCAAATGGCACCTACTTAAACGGACAACGACTGGCGGCCCATCAACCTCGCCTGTTGCGGGATGGTGATGAGATTCGCTTGGGTAAACTGGTGCTTCACATTTACTTCAAGTAGCTTTGTAGTGTTGTTTTCTGCGAGGTCTAGATGAGCTACCGAATTCAGATTCACATAGCCAATGACGATCCAATCGTTGTAGATGTTGATGAACTGCCTAAGCCCGGTGACCAGTTTGTGATGGGGATGAATCCCCAGCGGCGTGACGGAAAAGAGGTCCCCTACATTCTACGGGAAGTGAATCAGGTTATCTTCCCTTGGTGGCGCATCAACTTTATCCAAATCCTGCCCAGTGAGCGCGAAGAAGAGATCGAAACCTTCGTGCGTGAATAACCATGCAGACACAACGCACTGACCTCAACTTCTCCGGTATGTGCGTCCTCGTCGTAGATGACGAGGCCCGCATGATCGACTTTATTCGCATGAATCTCTCCCTGGAGGGTTTCAAGGTCATTGGTGCCAGCAATGGCGTAGAAGCACTCGACATGGTTCGCAAGCATGTTGTGGATTTGATCATTCTGGATATCATGATGCCGCAACTGGATGGCTTTGAAACCCTTCGGATGTTGCGCGAGTTCTCCAATGTGCCTGTGATCATGCTGACGGCCAAAGGGGAAGAAGAGGATAAAGTACGCGGCTTAGAACTCGGTGCAGACGACTATGTGACCAAACCGTTCGGGGCACGTGAGCTGGTCAGCCGAGTGAAAGCGGTTTTGCGCCGCGTGCATAGTGTCATAGAACCTGGTCAGGCTATCCTTAAGATAGACGATCGGCTAAGCGTGGACTTTAACCAGCGCGAGGTCATTGTGGAGGGCAAACGGATCAAACTGCGCCCTACCGAGTATCGTCTGCTTTACCACTTGATCGAAAATGCCGGCTGGACCGTCCCTCATGAACAATTGCTGGCCAAAGTATGGGGATACGAGTATCGTGACGAGACACATTACGTCCGCCTGTATGTCAATTACCTGCGCGAGAAGATAGAAGAAGACCCTGCTAATCCGAAGTACATTCTGACCGAGCGCGGGATCGGTTACCGATTTGTTGACTTTCGTAATCAACAACCGTAGTTTCGGGTAACCCTCTCCTGCTAGGATAGGCTGATTAAAGACCGATGCCCCGTATTTAGGGGCATCGGTCTCTGATTCTAATGAAACTTATATAGCGTGCTTATGTTTTTTTGACATAAAGCGATTACTGTAAGAGCGAAAGTCTGACGGGAGGAGGTGAGCGGATATGTCGAATCTGGTGCGTTGGGAACCATTCCGTGAGATGCTAAGCCTGCGTGATGCGGTGGATCGCCTGCTAGCGGACAGCTTTGTAAGGACTTCGGATTGGTTCGGCGAGGGGATGCCAGCTATTGATATGTATGAAACCAAAGATGCTGTGGTGGTCAAAGCGACCCTGCCCGGCGTCAAGCCCGAAGATGTAGAGATCAAACTCACAGGGGATGTTCTGAGCATCCGGGGTGAGATGAAGGAAGAGGTCGAGACTAACGACCGGAACTACCATTGCCGGGAGCGTCGTTACAGCAGCTTCAACCGCTCAATAGGACTGCCGGTCTCTGTTGTAGCGGACAAGGCAAGTGCCGAGTTTGAGAATGGCATCCTGACCCTGACCCTGCCGAAGTCCGAGGAGAGCAAGCCTAAGGTCATTACCGTCAAGGCTAAGAAATAGTGGCTCATCTTTGCCTCCAAGCAAAAGCCCAGCCGACAAACCGCGGCTGGGCTTTTGCACGTTTTTCTCCTCACCGCTTACTCCGATTCTGGACTGCTGGTAAGGTTTTTCTGCATGCGGAAGTTGATCGCCGCCTTGATGAAGGCATCGAACAGGGGATGGGGCTTGTTGGGACGGCTTTGGAATTCGGGGTGGAACTGACTGCCTACCATGAAAGGATGGTTGGCGATCTCGGCAATCTCAACCAGACGACCATCCGGTGACTGCCCGCTGAAGCACATCCCTGCGGCTTCAAACTGGTCACGATAGGCATTGTTCACCTCAAAGCGGTGCCGATGCCGCTCGTTGACCTGTTCGCACTTATAGGCTTCTCCTGCTCTGGTGCCCGGCTTCAGCACGCAGGGGTAATGTCCCAGCCGCATTGTACCGCCCATCTCTGAGAGGGATTTCTGATCAGGCATAAGGTCTATGACGGGGTGCTGTGTCGCGTTGTCAAACTCAGTGCTGTTTGCATCTTCCCATCCCAGCACGTGCCGTGCAAACTCAATACACATAACCTGCATCCCAAGGCACAGCCCCAGATAGGGGACTTTATTCTCCCGCGCCCATTTGGCGGCCAGCGTTTTGCCTTCGATCCCGCGATAGCCAAATCCACCCGGCACAACAACACCATCTACCCCATCGAGCCGGTCCCAGCTTTTCCCCTTCTCTAGGTCACCCGAATAGATCCATTCGATCTCGATGTTGTAGTTATTGGCCACGCCTGCATGGTAGAGTGCCTCGCGGACGCTCATGTAAGCGTCGTGCAGGGCAGTATACTTGCCGACTAGTGCGATCCGGAGCGAGGGTTTGGGAGCTTTAATACGTGTAACCAGATCGCGCCAGTCGGAGAGATCAACAGGGTGGCCTCTCAAAGAGAGGGCCTCGACTAGATAGTCCCCCAATCCTGCTTCCTCCAGCAAGAGAGGGACCTCATATAGATAGGGCGTTGTGACAAGCGGCACAACGCCTCGTGTTTCAACGTCACAGAATAAGGCGACTTTCTCAATGACTTGACGCGGCACAGGATGATCTGACCGCACAGCAATCACATGCGGCTGGATTCCAAGTCCGCGTAGCTCACGCACACTGTGCTGGGTAGGTTTGGTCTTCAGCTCGTCAGTTGCGCTGATATAAGGCAGGAGGGTCACATGGATGTAGAGGGCGTTCTCACGCCCCACATCGGCACGCATCTGGCGGATGGCTTCCAGAAACGGCAGGCTCTCGATGTCTCCCACTGTGCCGCCCACTTCCACGATGACTACGTCAGCCCCCGTCATCTCCCCCACATACTTGATGCGTTGTTTGATCTCGTTTGTAATGTGGGGGATCATCTGAATGGTGGCACCTAAGAAATCCCCGCGCCGCTCTTTTGCAATGACAGCGTTGTAAACCTGCCCCGTTGTGAAGTTGCTGGCACTGGTCAGCTCAATGTCCACGAAGCGCTCATAATGCCCTAGATCAAGGTCTGTCTCTGCACCGTCGGCTGTGACGTAGACCTCGCCGTGCTGATAAGGCGACATAGTTCCCGGGTCCACATTAATGTAGGGGTCTAGTTTCTGGAGCGTGACCTTGATCCCTCGTGCCTTGAGTATGCGGCCAATGGCGGCGGCTGTGACCCCCTTTCCCACAGAGCTGACTACACCACCCGTGCAGAAGATATACTTAGGCATACACTCCCTCGTGTGCATTAGTGTACTTTAAAAAAGAGACGGGGAGCTTAGGCGTTAGCCCCTCCCCGTCGAGAGTCTCTCTACAAGTATGGCGTATGCTTGTCATACGAGCTTAGCAAGATCGTCTGCGGCACGGCGCATATCCAGAAAGATCAGGCCGAGTTTGGCATCCTCGCGAGCCAAAGCGGTCAGCACGGCTTCTGAGCCAACTGCCATCAAGATCACGAACCCGCCAGCCCCTCGGATATAGACTTGGTCTAGCGTACCGCGCCCCAGCTCCCCTGCAATGCGCTCGCCCAATGAGAGCATTGCGGCAGACATCGCGGACACACGATCTTCCTCGACCCCGGCAGGCAATGCCGAGGCCATAATCAGGCCATCTACGCTCACCACAGCCGACGCTTCGATTCCCTCCGTCTGCTGAAGATCGCGCAGGCGATCCACCATCATCTCAGTCCGCGATTTGGCCATTGAATCAAACTCCTTTACCAGAGGACAGGCTTTGACCAGTATGCTAGTAATGATAATGACTTTGGAAGATTCAACAACTCTGCAAGTCCTGTTGGATCGCCACGATCATACCATAAGGTTTTGCAAAGCGTCAAATCGGATGAGGGGGCGAGAGTCATACCCTGGTGGTTGTCTCGTGTGGCTGTTTTTGTGTGTGTTCAAGGGGCGGGTATAATCGGCATCGTGCCACTTGTACCTTTCATTGCCCTAAAGCATGATGACATATCCTGCCTGGGAGGTTATCCCTATGGAGTTCTTTGGCCGTCCTGAGTTTGAGGCCGCTGTCACTGTTATCCGCGAGCGGACACAACACAAGCCGCGTATTGGTCTGGTACTGGGTTCCGGACTAGGCGGGCTGGCAGATGCTGTTGAGGAGGCTGATATTATCCCCTATGATCAGATTCCTCATTGGCCGCTTTCTACCGTTGTTGGACATCAGGGTCAACTCCACATCGGGTATCTAGAAGGTCAGCCTGTGCTGGTTATGCGAGGACGTGCTCATTACTACGAGGGGTATCCTATCTCGCAGGTTACCCTCCCGATCCGTGTGATGCAGTTGCTGGGCATAGAGATCGTGATCCTGACCAACGCGGCAGGAGGCCTTAACAAGTCCTTTAAAGTAGGGGATGTCATGTTGATCACCGACCATATCGGCCTGATCGGCATGGGCGGTACAAATCCATTACGAGGCCCCAACGATGAAACATTGGGACCGCGCTTCCCTGACATGAGCAAAGCTTACGATCTAGAGCTTCGCCGTTTGGCTATTGAGGCGGCACAGGAGGCTGGCGTCCCCCTCCAACAGGGCATTTATGTGGGCCTTGCCGGGCCATCCTTTGAGACCCCTGCCGACATTCGCTTCCTGCGCTTGATTGGGGCCGACGCGGTAGGAATGTCTACTGTGTCTGAGACAATCGTTGCACGGCATGGCGGCTTGCGGGTATTGGGGCTGTCTGGGATCAGTAATGTAGCCATTGATCAGCCGGACAGCGAATCTGAGGCCTCCCATCAGGAGGTTTTGGACGCTGGCAAGGTGATTGTGCCCCGTCTAGAAGCAGTGGTGCGCGGTGTCTTGCGCAGGCTCAACCCAGCGACCTGATGGTGGATGAGCATACTGATACGGTTCATCGCTGATACCTCTCTGATCCTCTACGCTCTCATAGCGATAGGTATCCTATTTGCATTCCGCGGTTTGGTTCAAGCACGGTCGGCGAGACGGGTTGCCGTGTTTGGTCTTGAGCGCGAGGCGGCGCAGGAAAGACAGCGCCGCTCCTTGAGCGCGTTCGTCACGCTGGCTTTACTAGCGGGGATGGTTTACATTGTCTCAAATATAGTTGCCCCTAACCTGAGTGAGGAGATAGAGATTCCGACCCCGACCCCTGTTGTCTTTGTCACCCCGGTGCCATCTCCTACTCAGGCGATCCTGCTTTTTCCCACCATCACCCCAACCGTTGGACTTCCCCCTGCTGAAGCGACTGCCGGCCCTTCTCCAACACCGGGAGAGGTAGTGAATGGCTGTGATATTCTTGGAGCCACCATTACTAACCCGGTGGCGGGGCAGGTTGTATCGGGCCAGGTAGTTGTTGAGGGGCAGGCTAATATCCTTAACTTTGCCCAGTATAAGTTTGAGATTAACGGCCCAGCCACGAATGGGGAGTGGGCGGTGGTCGGCACCTTCATCTCGCCGGTGCCGTCAGGTTACCTTGGCACATGGGATAGTACTTCACTGATGCCCGGTAATTACACCCTGCGGCTGGTAGTGATCCGGCAGGATGGCACCTACGTTACACCCTGCGAGGTCCCTGTTGTTATTGCAGGGCCGGGCGGGTAGTGCCATCACCTATACCTTGCCTCACTGCTTGGAGGACAGATTTTCTATGCGCCGTTTGACGGGCTGGTTCAGAGAGAATATTGCTTTAGCGGTGATCATGGTGTTCTACGTGGTCTTGGCGCTGGGCTATAACATTGCTGATCCCATCTTTGAACCGCCCGACGAGATTTTTCACTACGGCTTTGTGCGGTACATCCAGCAGGAACATGCCTTGCCGGTAGCACAGCTAGAGGCAGGCCTGTCAGAATATCACCAGCCCCCCCTTTACTACATCGTATCGGCTCTTCTGACGGCATGGGTCCCCACCCCTGACTATGCCGAGCAGGCCCAGCCAAACCCTTTCTGGGGTTACAACATTGGAGAAGTCGGGCGGGATAACAAGAATCAGTTCCTGCACGGCCCTGACCAGCGCTTCCCTTATCAAGGGACCCTGCTGGCTGTCCACCTGATCCGGTTGCTCTCGACAGTCGCTGGCCTCGCGACTGTCTACCTTACCTATCGCCTCGTCAGGAGTCTTTTGCCGGATGAACATTTCGTGGCTCTGGCGAGCGCGGCATTGGTGGCCTTCACACCTAATTTCCTGTTGACCACCGCCGCTGTGACTAATGATTCGTTTGCCAGCGTGTTCCCGGCAGGGATCATGGTATATGCTTTCAAGCTTCTTGATCAGCCTCATGCGCCCCACCCCCGCCAGTGGGTTATATTGGGCATTCTGCTGGGGCTGGGAGCACTTGTTAAGGTGAGTGTTCTCCCTCTGCTGGTTATCTCGGCGGTACTGGCGGGGCTTGTTGCCTGGAGGGATCGCTCCTGGCGGGTCTTCTTTACTGCGGGGGCAATTCTAGGCGGATGCGTCTTGCTTCTTGCGGGTTGGTGGTTCATCCGTAACCTTGTGCTTTATGGTGATCTAACCGGCGTGGGGCGCATGTGGCAGATATGGGGAACGCGCCCGCCATTGACCCTTGCCCAGTATCGTATCGAGGCATGGAATTTCCGTACTACCTACTGGGCTAATTTCGGCTATGGCAATGTGCCTGTCCCTACGCCCATTTACCAGATCATTGACGGATGCATGCTCCTGGCTGGTGCGGGCTTGTTGTGGAGGCTGGTCGAGCGAATTCGAGATCACTCCGGACAGCCGCGTATTCATGCCGATAAGCTTCTTCTGCTTGTAATGTGGATGGCCATTACCTTTGCCGCACTGCTGTGGTATTTACAGCGCACTATACAGGTCACAGGAAGGCAGATATACCCCCTGATACCTGCTCTTTCCTTCTGTATGGTTTGGGGGTGGACCCGTTTTATCCCCCGCCGCTGGCCGCGCTGGTTACCTTTGCTGACAGGCCTCCCTGCTCTGGGGCTGGCAGTTGGCGCATTGATAGGTGTTCTCATCCCTGCCTATCGCCCCAGTCCTCGTCTGCCGGCTGGGCAGGCCGAACTTATCATCCCGCACCGGTTAGACTGGCGTCTAAGTGATATAGCGATCCTGAGAGGGTACACTGTCTCGCCCGATGTCATTGCGCCCGGCGAGCGAGTTATCGTGACACTGTATTGGGAGCCTATACGCCGTCCTGAGCATAACTATACCGTCTTTGTTCATCTGTTCGGTGAAAATAACACATTGGTTGGTGCGCGTGATACCTATCCCGGCCTCGGCAATGACCCAACGCTGTACTGGCTGCCGGGCGAAGTCATTGTTGATGCCATCCCTGTGCCAATCTCGGAAGAAGCCGCAGGCCCCATTCTGCTTGAGATCGAGGCTGGTTTGTACGGTCTAGAGACCGGTGAACGCCTTCCCATTGTAGATTCTGCCGGCAACATGCTTGCTTACCCCGTGATGGGGACGGTAAAGCTCAAAGGAACGGTAGCAACGCTACAAGTTCCAACCTACGGCCTGGACGTTGCTTTCAGCGGGGGGGCAAGATTGGAGGGCTACAACTTATCAGCGCTTGAGCTTAGCCCAGGTAGCTCACTGACACTGACGCTATTTTGGGCGCCGGCAGGCCCGTTACCCGCTGACTATACAGTGTTTGTGCATCTGGTGGATGCAACTGGCCAGATTGTCTCGCAGGGGGATGGCCCCCCGCGTGGGGGACGTTATCCGACCAGCGCTTGGGGCGAGGGAGAATACTTTGACGATGTGCACGTGTTGACGCTTCCCCCTGACCTGGCGTCTGGCAGTTACACTTTGCTGGTTGGCCTTTACAACCCAGTGGATAACACATGCTTGGCGCTTGAAGACGGCGGAGACACGGTACGCCTGGGGCAAGTTATTTGGGTGCGCTAGGCTTTCTCCTTCTACGGCGGACCCGGTTGTAATCTTCCGGCGTATCAATATCGTCTAGAACGGAGGGTGTGTTCACTGGAAGCTCGTAGATCGCTTGGGGGTTGGCGCGTAGCATGTCGCGTGGAGCCGCACCTTGCGGCAGGTCCATGACAGCTTGCCATAAGGAGCGGTCAATAATAAGCGGGTGGCCCCGGCGTTTTTTATAGGCAGGCACAATAATCTGTCCATGGCCTTTGGCGTAAGTGAGCAGTACCTCGGAGATCACCTCCTGTTCTATCGTGGGCTGATCGCCCAGCACTACCAGACAAGCATCGCTTGTACGCCAGATGGTTTGCAAGCCGATCTGAAGGGAGGAGAGTATTTCTCCTTCTGCGGCAAAAGGGTTGTATATGACTCGTACCGGCAGATCGGCAACCTGAGCCTGAATAGCTTCTTTCATCTCGCCTGTGACGACCACAGTCTCATACGGCTGGCAGGCTAATACCTGCTGGCATACCTGCCGAATAATGGTCGAGGTTTTTCCCCAGGGTAACAACAACTTAGGACGCCCCATTCGCTGGGACTGCCCGGCAGCTAGGATCACAGCCCCTACCCTGCGGTGCACCTCTAGTACAGGGTCGGATTCCCTTACTGCGCCGATCATGACGCGCTCGATGTTAAGATCAGTCAGGAGGTAAGCCGCTATCCGGCGGGCTACGGGGAGATTTTCGGGGGTTGCCTTGTTGAACAAAGGAATGATCTGCGCTTGAGATGGCACGTTTTTCAGCCCAAGCTTGGGATGCAATAATGTGGCGGCTACTAGTTCTGGGGTGACCGGCTGGCCCAGTTTGTAACCAATCGCACGCTGAATGCAATGTGCTCCGTAGATGTGGTCTTTGTCCAGCGGCTGGCCAAGTGCATCCAGGCCGACAACGGGTACAACGATAGTAGCTGAGGCTGGTATGGGTGGCTCGTGAGAGAAGGGGGCCTTCATTGGAAGGCGCCGCGATCCGTCAGCCTCTACCAGTAGCACATCAAAAAATGGACTGTGGGCCAGATGTTCGTCTAACCAGCTTGACTTGAGGCCGCGCACCTTATAGTTACGCTCCAGTCTGGTGAACAGAAAGATATGCCGATACTGCTCCAGTTGGGAGGGTAACCACTCTGATAAGGGCATCCCCCTCTTGGGCCTGACGGCATGCGGTGCAAGACCTAATTCATCCTGAGCGATACGAGTAGTGGTTGTCGTGATGACACGTGCTCCCCCCTCGCTCAGTTCAGCCGCCAGCCGGAACATGGCGTGTGTCTTACCGCCTGCACCGACGAATGCTATGATGTCACCCGCTTTGACTTCAAGTGCCTGAGAGAGATTCATCTGTGCGATTGTATCCGTTCACGTACCCCTGACCAGGACAACATTGCTTCCAGCACGCCCCCTCCAATCGCCAGCGACTTGTCCGAGATCATGAAGCAGTAGGCCGGGTCTCCACGCGGGTCTACATCGCCTACTTTCGTGCCCTTCTTGACTGTTAAGCCGTTGTGTATCAGCCCGCGGATCACCCCGTTGAATGGGGCAGTGATAACCTCTGTTCCTACCTGAGCTACCGGTTGGCCTTTCTCTACCTTCTCTCCAATTGAGGCTAAAGTGACTAGGATACCGTCTGCGGGTGCACGGAGCACCCGGTCGCTGGAATGCCCCATAACAGGATCGGGTTGGCCTGTGTCGGCCTGTGCTGAGCCTTGCCGGATGACCCGTCCCAGCGTGTGTCCTCGCATTGTCTCGATCACTAGGTCACAATTTTCCGGCGCAGTGAAGCCCGGCCCTAGGCCGATCACAAGCAACGGCCTGAAGGAGAGAGGCTCAGGCATTCGTTTTAGCATCCGAGCGTCTACGAGCACCGTTGGAGCGTATTCAGCCAGCAGAGCGGCTTCCGGATCAACCAGAACGGGGATCACATCATCTGATTGAATGGCTATGGCTTCCTCTAAGCTGTCAGCACGCCTCGCTTCGACGCCGTCAACTGTCAATGTGCCTTCGATCACCGCCGAGCCGAAGGATACTGCCCGGCGCACCATAAGAGGGCTTGGCAGTTCTGTGATGAGGACAGGAAAGCCGCAGCGGTGGAGACGGTAGGCAACACCAGTTGCCAGATCACCACCGCCGCGTATTGCTACTCGAATAGAAGGAAACAGGTAGCTACTCACAAGCTCCTCAGCTCACACCAGCCTCACGCAGGCGGTTCAGAACGCGCTCTGGTGTGAGGGGGATACTATCAAACCAGATGCCAGTTGCATCGTGGAGCGCCGCCGCTACTGCGGGTGCAAATGGAAGGAACGGCATCTCGCCCATGCCGCGTACTCCCCACGGGCCGATTGGTTCAGCATATTCTAATATCACTGACTTAATGTTGTGCGGGACATCAAGCACGGTCGGGATGAGGTAGGTACTGAGATAAGGATTCAGTACATGGCCGTTCTCCATTTGGAGATGCTCCATGATGGCGTATCCTTGTGCCTGCACAACAGCGCCCTCGATCTGCCCTTCAACTAGCTGTGGATTGACCGCACGACCCACATCATCGGCGCATACAACATTGAGAATCTCGATCTCGCCAGTATCCAGATCAACTTCAAGTTCGACGGTCTCGGCAACATAGCCATAGGAAAAATTGGGCCTGCTGTACCCAGTCTCAGGATCATAGGGGGTGGTTGCCGGCGGACGGTACACGAATGTTCCAATGGCTGGCCGCTCTTCGTTCTCCCATGCTTTCAGTGCGGCTTCAGCCGCCCCGCGGATAGCATTGCCGGCCATGAACGTCATGCGGGAGGCTGAAACGCTCCCTGAGTTCAGTGATGTAGCCGTGTCTGACATAACCAGCCGGACACGTTCCGGAGAAACGCCGACAGCCTCGGCGGCCATTTGGGCCATGACGGTATGGGCACCCTGCCCTACCTCAGAGCCTGCGTGGCGGAGCACGACCTCCTCTATGTTGGCACCTCCATGCAGTTCTATGATCGCCCCGCAGTTCTCTGGGGCCCCAAAACTGAAGCCGACATTCTTGAAGGAGGCGGCGAATCCCACGCCGCGTTTGCGGCTGGATGAGAGAGGTTGTGTGCTCGAGGAAGCGCGACGCCATGTATAGCCATCGTGTTGCCACCCGCTCCTGGTAGCACATGCCTCAATAACCTGTGCTATGCTGACCCCCTCTGGGAGCGGTGTCCCTACTGTCAGAAGGTCACCTTCACGCAGGACATTTTTCAACCGCAGTTCGACAG
Organism: Anaerolineae bacterium; assembly: GCA_034435015.1. Taxonomy (GTDB): domain Bacteria; phylum Chloroflexota; class Anaerolineae; order Aggregatilineales; family UBA3940; genus DAOTYH01. The sequence continues at coordinate 117,585 of DAOTYH010000045.1, forward strand.
GGTCCATGCCCAGTGTTGCCGCTAGCTTGTTCATCTGGCCTTCGGCGGCAAATGCACCCTGAGGTCCCCCAAAGCCTCGGAAAGCGCCGGAAGGCAGATTATTGGTATACACAGCGTAGGTGTCAACGTGGGCATTGGGGAACACGTAAGGGCCGGTACACATGAGGTGGCAGTTGCCTAATACCTTAGTGGAGGTGTAGGCATAGGCTCCTGCATCCCCTACGACTTCGACCTGCGCGGCTGTCAGCTTGCCTTCGCGGGTAGCACCCCACTTGGCCTTGATGGTGATCGGGTGACGTTTATGATGTCCCTTGATTGACTCTTCGCGACTCCAAACGATCTTGACCGGCTTACGGAGCTTCCAAGCCGCTAGTGCCAGCACGATCTGCACGGACATGTCCTCCCGCCCGCCGAATGCTCCGCCAGTAGCAGGGTAGATTACCCGCACCTGTTCAAGGGGGAGGCCAAGGGCATGAGCGATCTGCCTCTGATCTTCGTGGGCAAATTGCCCGCCTACCTCGACTGTTATACGCCCGTCCGCATCAATGTAGGCCAGCCCCGCTTCCGGCTGGAGATAAGCATGTTCCTGCCACGAGGTGGTATAAGTGCCCTCCACGATGACCTCAGCGGCCTTCCAGCCTGCCTCCATGTCACCTTTGCGAATGCGGTAGTGACAAAGGATGTTATTGGGTCTGTCGGCATGGACCTGAGGTGCTCCCTCCCTCATGGCCTCAAAGGGATCAAAGACAGCCGGCAGGTCCTCGTATTCGACTCGAATCAGCTTGCGGGCCGCCGCGGCTATCTCTTCACTCTCTGCGACGATCAGGGCTACCTGATCCATCGTAGTACGGACAATGTCAGCACCGGGCTTCTGACTGCCCGGCCCGCACAGGACGGGCTGGTCAGGCATGATCAGCCCATACTCGTTGACGGGCACATCCCGCGCCGTGAACACCGCTACTACACCGGGGTAGGCCTCAGCGGCGCTTGTGTCAATTGAGATGATTCGCGCGTGCGCCCGCTCCGAGAACAAGATTTTCATATGGAGCATTCCATCCATGCTTAAGTCTCCGGGGAAGAGCGCCCGTCCGGTGACTTTGTCAATGGCATCTACTCGTTGCATATTCTGGCCGACGATCTTAGTCCCCATGTCGAACCTACTCCTTAGACTCTATGACCGGCTGTCTCGCGCTGATAGGCGATCTCACGGGTGATGATGCGGCGCAGGATGGCCACTGCCGCCGCATAGGTGGGGTCCATGCCCCGGTAAGACAGGTTGCCTGCACCGAGGTTCTTGCCCTTACTTAGAGGTGTGTCGGAAGCGTAGTGGATAATACCGATGTCAGGCCCTGTCAGGGGAAGTGACACAATCTCATTGTAGGGATGTCTCTTGGGGCGGACTAACTCATAGACTGCTGAAAGATAAGGCCCGGCCTCCATTTCAATGTCAGTGTATCCTTCGCGGTAGAACACGCTCATATAGCGTGCGTTTTGCAGGAATGTGCCCCGCACACTGACTGCCTTCTGGTTATCCAGCACAGTGCCATAAACAAGGTAGGGCATCACATCAGCGGCGGCAAAACAATTGTGGAACAGGTAAGTGTTGGATGAGTGTTCGTCATGCACCACAGTCGGGATCATGATGTCGCCAACACGCCCGTTGAGCGTGGCCGCCTTGCCCATGATATAGATGCCCACTATTTCTCCCACGTTCTCACATACCCGTGTCAGAATATCGTAGGCGGCCATGCCAAGGGGGTAGTCAATATTGAAGATCAGGGCGTCGCTCTGAGACAGGTATTCGATCCCCTCTGTCAGCAGGCGCGGATCGAGCCACTCCTGCCTTACCTTGTCTATCTCGATCACTTGGGCATCTAGATCGAACCCATGCTCGCTCGAAATACGGTGGATACCAACCGCCGACTCATCCTGTGCACGCTCTGCTCCGACCTTGCCGTTCTGGCCTTGCAGGTACTTTTTGAGCGCGTAGTACAGGAAGTTCTCTTGACTGCCTGCTGTGGCGTTCGTCTCTATATCATGGTATTCAGCCAGCAGGTCATTTTGCCCTGATTGCTCAATATAGGCCTGAAGCAGTTTGCGCTGTCGCAGGGCATAGCCGGACCACAGATTGACAAGGCTGTGAGTGTTACTGCTGACAAAGTAGACTCGTCTTCTCTCGTAGTCAACTTCGGGTGTGCGCTCGCGAATATGAAGCCACCAGTACCTTATAGCCTTGCGATAATCTGTCAGGGACCCTGCCAACAGCCGGAGAGCCATCCGTTTGGGGGCGGCTGAGATGGCCCGCAAGGTAGAGGCTGTCTCTCTGCCCCATACTATACATAGCCTCTCTGCCTCCTCTACCTCGGTACCGATTATCTCTGCCAGCACTACCTGTTCGTCATGAGATAAAGGCGTATCAGTTGACAGCCGTCCCACGAGGGCACGCCCTTGTGGAGAAGCAAGCGCCCGATGGAGTTTGTTCCATTCGATCTGATAGGCCGTGAGGGTGGGAATGATGTCATCAATATCGGAGCGGCTGGCGATGTACAGGGCCAGCGTCTCGTGTCCGTCAAAGTAGGCCCGCCTCCGCCTCGCTCGTGCCGAGACCGCCTGCCACTCCTCCACTGGATAGCCCCATCGCTCAAAAACGGCGCTCCGTTGCCCCAGCAGAATCAGCCGTGCCGCCGTGATGCAGGAGGGTAGCCGAAGCGAGGCATAAATGAGGGCCGAGATGTCAGATGCGGTATGGCGGGCACGAGGATGGAGCAAAGACTCCATGCCCTCATGTGTCTCGACCAGCGTTTCGATCAGAATCTCCCCACTGCTCCGAAGCAGTGAGTAGTAGGTTCGGACATACAGGTCGATCTCGTCGCTGTCGGTACGAGGAACTGTGCGCTCCATCTCAATCCTTAACGGCGGCGCTTGCGCTTAGGCTTGTAACCGCGTGCATCTGACTCACTGCCGGCGGGTTTCATCACCGCCAGCATGGCAATCATGACAAGGCTGAATACCAAGCCAAAGAGTGCCACAGCGACTGCCAAACGTGCCACGATGGGCGGCCATGTCTCAGGGAAACGGAATGGCAAAAGTTGCCAGCCTGTTGCCCCAAAGACGAAGTTCGTGTTTGCCATCCACACGATCACATCGGGCGCAACTAGAAAAGCTCCGCCCCCGATCACCAATAACAGGACGAAACCAATGAACGGGACCAGCGGGTCTCCTTTCTTCTTCTCATTGGCCCTCTTGTAACTCATAGTCCTCTTTCCTCAGCCGCTATCTCAGCCGCCCGCTCAAATGCGCTCACGATCTTGTAGTAGCCAGTACAACGGCACAGGTTGCCGGTGATACTCTGCTCGATCTCCCAGCGCGACGGCTTGAGGCGCTCCTCTAGCAATTTTGCCCCTGCCATCAGGAAACCGGGCGTGCAGTACCCGCATTGTACTGCACCTGTCTCAATGAAGGCTTGCTGGATGGGATGGAGATCATCTCCATGAGCCAGACCTTCGACTGTGACAACCTCAGCATGGTGAGCGCGCGGCGCGGCGACCATACATGCCATCACAGCCATCCCGTCGAGGAAGACCGTACAAGCGCCGCATTCACCCTCTGCACAGCCCTCTTTCGTCCCGATCAGGCCGGCATCCTCGCGCAACATACGGAGCAGCGTCTTGTGATTAGCCCCTTTAATGGTATATGGCTGACCATTGATGGTCGTTTCAATAGGCTCATCCTCTCCATGTTTGAAACCGTGGGGCAGTGGCCGAGATAGATGCCCCTGGTTGCCTCCCCACAGCATAACCGGCCTCTCAGGATACTCCTCACGCTCTGTACCCTCCCGGATCGCGTTTAGGGCACGGCGTGTCAACACCTTAATCAGCTCACGGCGGTACTCAGCAGAGCCGCGCACATCGCTGATTGGAGAGGCCGCAAGGGCGGCTAGTTCTGCCGCTTCCCGGATAACCGCCGGCGTGAGGCTCTTACCGACCAGCCACCTCTCTGCTTCGGGTGAGGTGATAATGGTCGGGGCTACACTTCCTTGAGTGATGCAGGCTTCGATCACCACATCGCCATCAAAGCGCAGGACAGTTGCTACATTAACAACCGAGATAGCTTGGGCGCGGCGCAACCCGAACTTAATGAACATGCCGCGCTGACTGGCTGGGTCAAGCGGTTGGAAGCTGATGTCGGTCAGCATCTCATCAGGGCGCATCACGGTCTTCCGCACGCCGGTATGAAATTCTCTGATTGGGACGACCCGCTCCCCCGATGTTGAGCGCAATGTAATCTGGGCATCAAGTGCCCGTAGCGGGGTGATGGTGTCGTTGGCTGGCGAAGCGGTGATCACATTGCCTGCTACAGTTGCACGGTTGCGTATCTGAGGAGAAGCCTCACGCCACGAGGCCTGTGCCAGAGGCAGTGCCCTTTCTACGATCAGGGCAGAGCCGGCCACTTGGTTGTGAGTGACAAGCGGCCCAATATGGATGTTCCCATCCTGACCAAGCTCGATCTTGTCTAAATCAGGGATACGGGTGATGTCAATCAGTGCTCTTACGCCGGGGCGTAGACCTCGTTCAAGCTCAATGATCAGATCAGTGCCTCCGGCAATGATCCGAGCGGCCTCGCGGTATTCGGCCAGCAATGCCAATGCTTCGTCAAGCGTAGATGGTGTAAAGTATGTCTCCCACATGGAAGAACTCTCATCCTTTCTTTCAGCTACCGGAAAGTTGCGATGGAGAAGAAGTCTCTTTGGCCCGATCGGTATTCCCCTTCTGCCGCCCTGAACTGCCGCGCCATGAGAGAATAACTTCGGCCATGATGCTGACCGCGATCTCACGGGGTGTCTCGGCCTTTATATCTAGGCCGATGGGAGCATGGATGCGGCGCAGTGCATCTTCGCTGACTCCCTGCTCTTGAAGCTGTTTAACTGTAGTAGCCCACCGCCTTCGGCTGCCGATAACCCCAATGTAGGGAGCAGGCGTATTGAGCAGAGCGGGTAGCATGGCCACATCGAATGGGACTCCGCGTGTGACAGCTACAATGAATGTCCGATTGTGAATGACAGCCGTTGAGGCAACCTTGTCTGGAGGAACTGCCAAATACTCGTCAGCATGTGGTATCACCTGAGGGTTGCACAAATCTTGGCGGTCGTCTGAGACAATGACTCGGAAGCCCAGCCAGTGAGCCAGATCGGCCACTGCCTGTCCTACATGTCCACAACCGATCACCAACACTGCCGGGTCAGGCAAAATCGGCTCCATGAAAACGTCTACCTGCCCGCCGCATACACCGGGGTCCCCGCGCTCAGGATCAACCAGCTCATAGTGTAGTACAACAGGCTGGCCGTCTTCAAGCAGTTTAGGCACCTCGGCAATGACACGGCTCTCCAGCTCGCCCCCGCCAACTGTGCCAACGATCCGGCCATCTGGATAGATCAGCATCTTAGAACCAGCATGGCGCGGCACTGAACCTTTATCACGGATGATAGTTGCCAGGACCGCCGATTGTCCCGTTCGCTTGGCTTCCAGTACAGCCTCATACACCTCGTAGTCAGACATAGCGTACTGTTCAGGGTGTCTGGTTCTTTTGCTGGAGCGCCCGCCATACCTTCTCTGGGTAGAGTGGCGCATCTTTGATTCGCACGCCTACTGCGTCATAGACGGCGTTGGCTATAGCTGGACCTGCACCGTCAAGTGGAATTTCTGCTACAGCCTTAGCCCCGAAGGGACCGCTCTCTTCGTAGGTTTCAATAAAGATCGTGGTCAGCTTGGGCACATCATCCGAACGAAAGAGCCAGTACGGCCCAAAGCGCGGATTAAGCATCCGGCCAGTGTCGTCGAATGCCATTTCTTCACATACCGCATAGCCCGCGGCCTGTACCATGCCGCCCTCGATCTGCCCGCTGGCCGTGACTGGATTGATTATAACACCAGAATCAACCGCCATAACCAGCTCATCCACAGAAACCTGACCAGTCTGAGTATCCACCGTGACCGTAGCGAACTGGGCCGCGAATGGGGGGGGCGACTCAGGTGAGACATAGCTGGCTACCCCCATGATCTGATGCTGAAGTTCGTGGTGGAGCGAGTTATAGGCGACTTCGCGGAAGGTCACTGAACGTCCGTCCGGCGCCCAAGCGGCTCGGTCGCGCAGTGTGATCTGGTCTTTCTCTACTGGTTCGCCCTGTTTGGAGAACATACGGCTGGCGACGGCCTTGATCTGATCAGCGACTTTCTCGGCGGCAAGCACAACGGCTCGACCTGAAACGTAGGTAGTGCTACTGGCGTAAGCGCCTTTGTCGAAAGGCGTGAAGTCTGTATCAGACGAGTAGGTGATGAAATCTTCGGGAGGACAACCCAGTACCTCAGCGGCCATCTGGGTCAATACAGTGTCCGAACCTGTGCCAAGGTCAGTAGCGCCGACCAATAGATTGAATGAGCCGTCGTCGTTCATTTTAATGCTGGCCGCGCCCATATCAAGGTTAGGGATAGCCGTTCCCTGCATTACTGTTGCCACGCCGATACCGCGCCTCAAATGCGGCTGGCCCGGCACTATGTGCCAGTCCGGGTTTCCAAACCGTTCATGCCAGCGGATAGCCTCTGCACCCTTCTTGACACATTCAGGCAGCCCGCAGGTGTGGATATATTCCGCCGCTCCTTCGCGGCCCTCGCTCCAAATCTTGCTGATAGGGTGCTCATCCCCTGCCTTGATTGCATTCTTCAAACGAAACTCCAGAGGATCAAGCCCAAGCTCACGGGCAATATGCTCCATGTGTGTCTCAAGTGCCCAGAAACCTTGCGGCACTCCATAACCGCGATAGGCGCCGGAGGGCGGCTTGTTGGTGTAAACCACATCAGCGTGGAACTTGATATTGGGGGCGTTGTAAAGCGCCATCGCCTTATGGCCTGTATTACCGGCGACTGTCATAGCATGGGAGCCATAAGCCCCGGTGTCAGATAGGACGTACATAGAGTTGGCCACAATCGTGCCGTCCTTCATGACTCCTGTCTTCATGGTGATGAACATAGGGTGACGACTGCGGCTGGCGGAGAATTCCTCAGCCCGTGTGTACTCCATCCGTACTGGACGCCCAGTGACAATCGTCAGGTGCGCGCAGATGTCCTCCAGCAGAATCTCCTGCTTGACGCCGAACCCTCCGCCAATGCGGGGCTTGATCACTCGAATACGTTTCTCAGGCAGGCCCAGCACTGGCGCCAGGATGCGGCGCACGTGGAAAGGAACCTGCGTGCTGGTGCGGATGACAAGACGGTCGTCTTCATCCCACCACGTCACTACCACATGGGGTTCGATGGGAGCTTGCTGTACCTTGGGGCTGTAGTAGGTATCCTCGAACACGTAATCAGCTTGTTTGAAACCTTCTTCTACACTGCCCAGCTCCCAATCAATCACAGCGGCAAGGTTGCGTTGCTTATCCTCGATGTGCCAGCTTTCTTCCTCATCATGCAGGAGAGGGGCCCCCGGTTTCATTGAGTCGCGGGGATCGAGTATGGCCGGCAATATTTCATACTCAACCTCAATTAGGTCGAGAGCCTGCCGTGCAATTTCCTCTGTCTCGGCGGCGACAGCCGCCACACGGTCGCCCACGAAACGCACCCTGGAATCCAAGCTGAAGTTGTCGTGAGGGCCAGGCTCAGGATGGGATTGGCCAGCGGTAGTGAAGACAACACGCGGCAGGTCCTTGTAGGTCAGCACAGCATGCACCCCCGGCAAAGCACGTGCCTTGCTGACATCAATGCGTTTGATACGTGCATGTGCGTGCGGACTGAGCAGTAGTTTCCCAATCAGAGTCCCACGTATCTCGATGTCATCGGTGAAGGCCGGATTACCCTGTACCAATTTCAGGGCATCTACCTTTGGCTCTGGCTTGCCTACGTATGCGTGTGACTTTTCCTCAGCAACGACCATAGCTGGCAGGGGAGTAGTCTTAGTGAGCGTACCGCCATAGCCGCTGGCTGGTTCAGGCGGCTCAACCCTCTCAGTGGGTGGTGCGAACAGGCCCGGCGGGGCAGGTATAGCGCCTTCCTCAGAGATGGGAGGTACTTCCTCACCGCGTAGCACAGCCGCCGCACGCAGAACCGCTTGGACAGGCTTGAGATAGCCTGTACAGCGGCAGAGGACACCTGATAGGGCCTCACGGACTTGTTCCTCTGTTGGATCAGGCTCCTGATCCAGCAGGGCTTTAGCGGCGATGATCATCCCCGGTGTGCAGTATCCACATTGGATTGCTCCCGTTTCAACAAAAGCCGTCTGCAACGCATGGAGCGGCTCACTGCCACGCCACCCTCGTTGTTGTTCCCCGCCCAGCCCCTCGATGGTCGTGATCTCGTGGCCGGCGGCCTGAGCGGCCAGCATCACGCAACTGTTCACCGGCCTTCCGTCGAACAATACCGCACATGCCCCGCACTCGCCTGTTTCACAACCATGCTTAGCGCCTACGAAGCCATTCTCACGCAACACAGCTAAAAGTGTCTGGCTGGGCCGCACGTTATCGAAAGTCACATCCTTACCGTTGAGTTTCAAGCTGATCTGCATGATCCTCACCCCTCTGCTTGAATGCCGATCTGACCAAGCGCGTCAATCAACGCACGTTGTGTCAGGAGCGGAGCCACACTCCGGCGGTATTCGGCACTGCCTAAGAAATCAGAGATATATGCTGTATCCGGAGCCTCATGGGGGACGACTTCCGCCACTATCCCTTCCACTGACCTACGGGGGATGCTCGCCTCGACAAGGCCGCTGATCACGATCAGGTCATGGGTCAACCCGCCAATGGCGGCGCAGACCTGACTACCTCCATTGCCGGATGGGTATGTAACGGCGGCCACACATACGATAGGATAGTCAGCAGGGGTACGTCCCACCTGCTGATAACTCGCGCCTATAGGGTCGTCCGAAAGACCAACACAGACGGCTGTGATAAGATGGCCGTCCATCCCCTGACGTTGAATCTGCCCTGCCAAGTCAGCCCACAAGGGCATCTCGTTGGCCTGTCCATCTATCTCGGTCTGCGCTTGAAGTGCGGCCAGTGAAACACTAAGGGGGGAATGTATCTTTCTACTTCCTAACGCGCCTCCCAGTGTAGCCATGTTGCGGATATTTGGCCCTGCCATCTGGCGGGCCGCTTTTGCAAGCAAGCCGCCGGCAACTTGCTCCATCTCATCCACAAGAGTCTGCAGACGCACCGTAGCACCTATACGCAGAATACCGTTCTGCTGTTCGATAAAATCAAGACCAAGGCCGTCGAGATCAACCACCGCCTCAATGTCCGGCTCGCCCTCCCCAACCACACTGACTCCACCGCCTAGCGCCACTGTCCGGACATCAGAGCGTCGGAGCAACTGGAGAGCCTCGTTTATGTCTGTGGGGCGGTGATATTCCCGCAGATTGTACAGCATGGTAGTTCCTCCTTAAGCAGGGGTACTGACCCGATCACCCTACAGCAAAGGCGTCAATCATAGCTTTTACATCAGGCCCCAGCGGGTACAGGATCGGGCAGGTTGCGCCGGCTCTGATGTACTCCTGCACTTTAGCACGGCATTCCTCCGGTGTGCCCGCCGCGGCAACCATCTGGACCATCTCATCCGGCACAAACTCCATAGCCGCTTCGATCTGCTCCTCCGTGGCAGGCCAGCCCAGACGGGCTTTGATCTCACTGACCATTCCCTCATCTGCGCCAAGAGCCTTAGCAAAGTGTGGCTGTTGTGCCAGATATTGCGTGATCAGCTTGCGGGCGCCATCAAGACCGCGTTTCCGATCGGCATCCATTGAACACACAATGAGCTGAGGACGATCGATCTCATCTATGTTACGTCCAGCACGTTTTGCGCCGATCTCCAGATGGTACATGGCTTCTTCGTTGTACTCAGGCTTTACAAGATAGTTGAGCACAACGCCGTCGGCGATTTCGCCGGTTAGCTCCATCATCTGCATTCCGGTTGCCCCAATGTAGATCGGGACATTACGCGGCCCTTTCCGTCCGTGAACCACATCCAACTGGATGTCAGTCACGTTGACGAACTCCCCATGAAAGGTAACTCTTTCAGCATTCAGCAGTTTCCGCACGACCGTCACGACTTCGCGCATGGCCTGTAACGGCTTGCGGCGGTCAATGCCCACATTCTTTGCCAGAGGGTCCCACCATGCCCCGATACCCAAAATCACCCGGTCAGGGGCCAGATCATCAAGCGTGAGGAAGGTAGCGGCAATCAGGGCGGCGTTTCGCGTCCAGTTATTAATAACGCCAGAACCGACTTTGATTCGGTTGGTTGTTGCGGCAAAGGCGGCCATAGGGACTATCGCATCACGTACTAGACGCGACTCAGCCTGCCACACAGCCTCAAAACCTTTCTCTTCAGCATACCGGACATACTCGATCCCATCGCGGATAGGATGAGCGTCCTGTAAATATAGTGCAACACGATCAGGCATGGCTTGCTCCTTGATCTAACTTCTAGAACAGGCTTTCATACACTGCCCAGCCAGAGCGGCTCTTTTAACTCACGCTCAATCAACATTTCACGATAGAGGTCGAGGTCCGCTGGCGTATCCACATCGAGAGCCAGCGTAGGCGAGTGGTAGATGTGAACGTCTGCCCCTGCTAGACGGGCTTCACTCAGATGTCTCTGGAAGCTCCCTTTGCCAAAGCGGTAGGGAATCAGGGCAGGGGGATGCATCAAGATAGCGTTAGTTCCCTCTTCCCGGCGGTCAGAAGCGATGACAACGCTGTTCGGTCTCTCCCCCAGCGCCAGCATCTCCTCGATATCCTCAGGCCGTAACAGGGGAATATCGGAGGCCAGCACCATGACGCTCCATGCGTTCCACGCAGAGACTACCTGCGTTGCTCGCGTCAGGGCAATATTAAGTTCCGGCGTGCCGCTCTCCTGAATGGTTTGGGCCTCAAAACGGCGGGCCAGCGACAGGGCCGCGGTATCCCTGCTGACAACCAGAATACCGCCCAATCCCTGGACTTGCCTAAGTATGGAAAGGGTATGTTCCATCATCTCACGGCTTAGCGCCTCGCGTTGAGCATTACTCAACACACCCGATAGACGGCTCTTAGAACGGTAGAAAGGTTTGATTGGCAAAATAGCCCAAGTGTTCACAGTAAGTTATCCTCTACCCAGTCTAACAGTGATTTCGCTAAGTTTACTTTATCAGACAGGTTTTCCATCACAATACACTGTGCTGTGCAACGAATCCCCAATGCCTCGATTGGCTGACATAGGTGCTGGTCAGCAATATCCAGTATAATTCCGCTCAACAAGTCCTGATAGTATTTTGCAACCCCAAGCGGGGAGACCTCTAAGCCGAGTTCGGTCATCAATTTAGCGGCTGGTCCCTTGAGCGCTTCCCCTCCAACAATCGGGCTGACAGCCACACAAGGTGCTTCTGATTGAGCGATCAACTGGCGGATGCCCGGCACCGCCAGAATAGGGTCAATGCTCAAGAAAGGGTTGGATGGGCCAAAAACGATCAAGCTGGCTTGTTCCAATGCCTTGGAGACTGCTTGCGTGGGGCGGGCCTGCTCGCTCCCTTCAAAGTGAATTGCCCTGACGGCTGGTTGCCAGTGCTGATGAACAAAGTACTCCTGAAAGGCCAGCATGCCCTGATCGGTATCCAGCAGGGTCCGTACCGGCTGATCGGACATTGGCAGAATGGGGTGCTTGAGGCTGAGTCTAGTGCACAGATACTGCGTCACCTCGGTGAGACTTTGTCCTTCACGAAGCAGGCACGTGCGCATCAGGTTTGTTGCTAGGTCTCTATCACCCAAACGGAACCATGCCGGCCCGCCGTAGCGCTCTACCATTTCGATTGCCTGAAACGAATCATTGGCGATCCCCCATCCTGTCTGGGGATTAGCCAACCCTGCCAGCGTGTACATGACCGTATCGAGATCGGGGGATATATACAGCCCTAGATGCTCGAAATCGTCGGCAGTATTCACAATGATGGTTAGTGTGTCAGACGGCAGAATGTAGGATAGACCCAGTGCTAGTTTAGCCCCTCCTACTCCGCCGACCAACAGCACCACATGCTCGCGGATGTTCATCTGAGTAGTTGGGAGTCTTTAACGATACAGGTCAAGGTCACGCGGCCTGATTAAGTCTGCGGCACAGGCGCTCTCTTCAACCGGAAAGTTTAGCCCTCGAATGATCACAACCGGGATGCCCTCAGCGGCCTGCCCCAGTACCAATCCTGCGGCGGCGGCCAGCTCATCGGCAAAACCGACTTCCGTAGCCTGTAAGGTTGTCCCAAACAGATCAGGATGGCCACGCAAGTCCCATAGAGCCGGCAGACCAGCGGCCCCAACCGCGACGCCCACTGTCCCAAGACGGAAAGGACGCCCATGGCTGTCACTAATCACCACACCAACCTTCACCCCAAAGTGGAGGTTGAACGCCTCCCGAAGTTGCCGGGCTGAGGCATCGGGGTCAACGGGCAAAAGAAGCCGCCATTCTCCGCCGGGGCGTGTGTTGGAGTGATCAATACCTCCGTTGGCGCACACAAAGCCTAACCGATGCTCGACGATCAGAACACCCTGGCGCATCCGTGATACCCGCGCCGCCTCGCTCAGGATCAGCGCCACTTCGCGCGGGTCTTTGCCGCATTGGGCGGCAACCTGCTGGGCTTCCTCATCCGGCTCTATGGTTGCTAAATCAACCCAGCGGCCCTCGGCTTTAGAAACGATCTTCGATGTGACGACTACTACATCACCATTTTGCAGGCTCAATCCGTCTGATTGGATCGCCCTGATAATCACGGCCGCAAGGTCATCGCCGGTCTCAATCAGCGGAATACTCGGTACTCCGATTAGAAGAACTTGTGGAGCTGGCATGCGGGCTACCCGATCTCGGTGATTCGGATTCCTGCACCTTTGACACCATAGCGCTTATTGATGCCAAGCAGTACCGGGGTCAGGCTTTCAGCAACAATGGCATTGGCCAGCGGACCGGCATCAATACCACGCATCCCTGCCGCCTCAGCCAGCGCTGTCACGACCTGTCTTGCCCCTTTGTCGTCACTACAAATGAGCACGTCACAGTTGACGGGATGAGACACATCTATCAGGTGGGTGGCAGATACATTTTGGAAGGCCGAGACAACACGCACATTCTCACCTAATAGAGCCTGAGCCTCCTCCGCCGCAGTGCGTCCAGGAGGCAATGTCACCACTGTGATTTTGGGAGGCTGAATAGGAACGGTGACATCAACCAGTATCTTACCCTGTACCTGCTCACGCACACTTTCAAGGGTAGCCCGATGGGCCGCGTAAGGGACTGTCAGGACGACAACTTCTGCCTCGTAAGCGGCAAGTGGGTTGAGCATTCCCCGCACGACGTCTTTTCCCAGCAGACCGTTTAGCTCGGCGGCGGTGCGTTCTGCTTTTTCCTGTTCGCGTGAGCCAATGATTACGTTGTACCCGGCATATGCCCACCGGAGGGCTAACCCCCTGCCCTCGTTGCCGGTTCCTCCCAGCACAGCCAGCTTTGGAAGTCCAGAGCGGTCAGACAAGTTCTCTCTCCTTGCTCAGCTTGCTCCCATCTGGATTATAACGGTTTGAATCTGGGTCTGGCAAAATCCAGCCCCGAAAGATGCCAATCGTTCACACTTGCTGGCTGGCAACTGCGTAATAACGCTTCCAAACTTCAGAGGCCAACTCGCGTGACCGTGCAGTGATGGCGGCCTCGTCCAGCGTGAGAAGGACGCGGTCGCGCATCAACACCTTGCCTGCACAGATAGTCGTCGTAACCATGGAGGCCTCAAAACCAAACAGGATGTGCCACGGCAGATTGCCTGCGGTAAGCGGGGTAGTCGGGTGGTAATCAACCAAAATGAGATCGGCGGCCGCCCCCGGAATCAGCAGGCCGGGCGGTGAGTCAGGGAAGAAGGTGCTTGCCAGCGCCGCGTTGTTGTAGATGGCCATCTGAACGATGTTCATGCCGTTGGCCCGCCGGGGGTCGCGGTGTACAACCTTATGTAGCAGGTAAGCCGCCTTCCAGTCAGCCCACATCTGGTTGCTGAAACCATCATTACCAAGGCAGACACGCAGACCAGCCCGCAACATACCATCTATATCTGCCGCACCGACAGCGTTATTCATGTTTGAGCGCGGCTGATGAGTCACCCAAGTGCCCGTGTCGCGCAGTAATTCCATCTCATGCATATCTACATGGACACAATGCGCCGCGATGCTCTTTTCTCCCAACAACCCTGCCCGGTGTAGTCGGTCAATGACGCGCAACCCTGACTTGTGCAGGCTGTCATACTCGTCTGCCTCATGTTCGGCTACGTGGATGTGAAAACCCGTACCCAGCCCTTTCGCGGCATCAACACAGGCCGCCAGCGTCTCATCTGAGACAGTCAAGGAAGCATGAACTCCAAACGAAGCGGCGATGTTAGGATGCTGGCTGGCTGTCTTCAAGAATCGCACGTTTTCCTCAATACTGGCTCTGGCACTTTGCGGCCCGTAGCGGTCGGTGACCTCATAACATAAGACAGCCCGCAGCCCTGCTTGATTCACGGCTTCCGCGATAATATCCAGCGATCCCGGCAGGGCATTGGGGCTGGCATGATGATCGAACAGCGTCGTTGTGCCGTGCTTAATGGCATCCACCAGGCATACCAGCGTGCTGTAACGCACATCTTCTTCCCGTAATGCCTGATCAAGCGGCCACCACAGCCGCCGCAGGATTTCTGGGAAGTCCTGCGGGGCCGGGCCGGGGATCGAAAGCCCGCGTGCAAATGCGCCGTAGAAGTGAGTATGGGCACAGATGTTGCCGGGCATGATCAACTGTCCGTGTGCATCCAGACGTTCCGCCGATGAGTAGCGCCTCTCTAGATCACTGGTAGCGCCTACTTCGATGATCCGGCCGTCCTGAATGCAGACTGCCCCCTTTTCGATCAGTTCGGTGTCTGCCTCCCAAGTTACAACAGTACCGTTTGTGATCAAGAGTGTCTGTGACATTTTCCCCCCATTAATGGCTTGAAGCCTCAGCGGCTTGTGCCCGCCGCTCAGCGAGCATTCGGCGAACCTCGGCATGGTTTTCACGTGATAGCGGGTAAAGCAGGACAAAAACGATCCCGCCGACCAGCAGGACTGGTGGAACCAGCCCTACCAGCCATCGGATCACCCCCAACGCGGAAGGGGCTTGCTGGGTTGTCTCTGGTATATAGGCTGAAAGGCCAAGAGAGACAAGGGCAAGCGGTATGGCTATCGAAGAGGCAACCTTCTGCGCCAGACTAACCATGCTGTAAAAAGCCCCCTCATGACGGTTGCCAGATTGCCATTCATCCCATTCAACTGCATCCGGCAGGATGGACCAAGGGATGACATGAGCCGCTGATACGCCGACACCTAGCAAGACAGCCAGCCCGATCACATAGGGGAGGGGTGTTGAGGATTGTACGAAACTCAACACAATCATCATGAGAGCAAAAAAGCCGATACCAACTACATAAGCAGTCCGCTTATTCCATCGATGTGACAGCCAGTTCCACACCGGCAGAAAGATCACGGCGCTGACGAACAATGTTCCCATGATCAGACTTTCAAATTCACCCATCTGGAGCCAGTAGCGGATGAAGTAAAGAAGAACCGCCATAAGCAGGTCAATGGTTGTCCATGTGAGCAAATACATCCCCAGTGCGAATTGAAAGGGCTGATTATTGCGTATGACGGCCAACGATTCGCGTATGGTCGGCTGTGCCTGAGTTTGATACTCTGGCCGCTCGCGTGTTCCAAAGAAGGTTAACAGCAGGGGCAACACCCCCAGCGTGCCAAAGATCAATGCCATGGCAAGATGCCCCAGGCGTGCGTTGGGGAAGCTATTGACGATCAGCGAGGGAAGGGTAAAAGCGAGAATACTGCCTACAATTGAAAATACTGCCCGCACTGTGCTGAGCGAGGTGCGTTCATCATAGTCAAGCGTTAGTTCTGGGGTCAAGGCGAAGTAGGGCATGTACACGAAGGTAGCTACTGTATCAAAGAACATATACATCACAGCATAATAGAGTGTCAGGATAGACTGGTTGTTAAAAGGCGGCACCCAGTACATTAAGACAAACGCAATCGCCAACGGAGCCAGCCCAAACAGGAGAAATGGCCGACGGCGCCCCCAGCGTGAGCGCGTGCGGTCTGAGAGGTAGCCGACTATTGGGTCATTGATCCAGTCCATACTGCGCCCGACAAAAATGGCCGCACCAGCTAACACTGGGTCGAGCCTGACTACATCTGTCAGAAAGATGGCAAAGTATACCCCGATGATCGTCAGCAACAGGGAGTTCGTCAGATCGCCTGCACCATACATGATCTTTGTGATAAGCGGGAGACGTTCGTTTTCCATAGTACAACCTTGGCGGCTTTGGATGGAGGTTTGCACCTCCTTCATCATAAGGAGAAGTCAGAGGGAGGCAAATCAGATGTCAGCAGACCACCTCTCTGTTCGATAGCCGTCTGAATAGCCTGCATCGCTTGCTCTTCTCCGCCTGTCAGGGCTAGTACACCAGCAGGAGGCTCTTCTCCAGCCCCCAACAGGAGCATCCCTTTCCGGCAGGGGATCGCAAGGTCTGCAACGTAACGAGCCTTTCCCTGCCAGACCTCTACTTCACGCTCTGGCTGAATACCCCGGCTCTTCAAGGCATAATACACGCGATCTACAAACGTATCATCACTGCGAAAGAGGTCGTTGATCTCCGTAGCGGCCACGAAACGATCCCATGTGGTCTGGATAAAAGTAATTCTCCGCCAGCGCAGGCTGATGATGGGCGGGTCTTTCTGTTTGAGCGGCCCCAGTTGGAGCTTATAGTAGACTTCACGGGCGCGGGGGTGGTTAATTTCGTCAGGGAACAAATCAATGCGGCGCACCAGCTCATGACCGGTGCGCCGCGCATAAAAATGTATCGCCCAACGAAGGTCTGGACCAAACTTTCTGGTGAAGTAGAAAGCCACATACTCAGCATGGATTCCACCGGTGGCGTGTCTGGCTGGGACGCGGTACCAGTGTTGCTCGCGCGCGATCTCTAGGTCGCGCGGATCGGGCATCACTCCCACCAGCACACGATCCTCAGGGTACATACTGCAGGAGCCTGCTACTTCTGGGCCTTACGAGCCTCCAAAATACGCCGGTCAATTTCAGACACCATCTCCTGATGTTGTCTCCACCAGCCCGGATCGCGCTGGGCCTCCAGTTCTTCAACGGTCTTGCCCTGTTGCTCAACCCATGTGTAATACTTGAGGTTGTGCCAACGCTGGCGGGCCTCCAGGCTGCCTTCTTGGATATAGTCCAGCTTCTGCCCTAAAAACGTGCTTGCCATGCGGGCCGCCGCCATTCCTTCGTCCATCCGGCCCTCGACACCTTCCAGCCATTCCATGACGGAATAATAGCGGTCAATGGCATCGGTGCAGATGGTGACAATCACATCATCTGGACCAAAGCGATAGAACTTGGCAGTCTTGATAGCACCCAGAACATTACACACCCCAGAGATGCCGAAAAACTGGCTCATGGCCTCGACATCGGCCTCGGGAACGCCAAAGCGTTTGATCAATGTCTCCTGACCAACCGGGTTGGTCAACAATGCCAGGCCGCGCACACAGGACATATCATCAATACACATAATGGCATCCATATTCAGCACATTATGTATCCATGTGACATGCTTATCGCCGATGCCCTCAATCCGATGAGAGCCATAGCCGTTATTGTACAGGGTCGAACACTGAATAGGCTCTAGGCCAACAATCTTATGTTCGGGCCATATTTGCTTCAGACGGTCACCGGCGGCAATTGTACCCGCCGAACCCATCGCCGAAACATAGGCGGAAATCCGGCCATTGCCAATCCCCTGCTCTTTCAAGATGCCGGCTAACTCCGCAATGGTGTTACCTGTCACGTAATAGTGGAAGCGGTAGTTGCCCATGACCTCAAACTGGTTGAGCACCCGTACCTTGGGGTCTTTACGGAGTTCCCACGTTTTGTCATAGATTTCCTTGACATTACTCTCCGAGCCGGGGGTTTTGATCACCCGTGCGCCGTAACTCTCGATCTTTTCAAAGCGTTCACGGCTCATATCCTGCGGCAATACTACGACGCTGTCGAAGTTCATCCTACAGCCTACAAATGCGCCGCCTATCCCATAGTTTCCGGTCGAGGGCCATACCAGCGTGTGAATGCTGGGGTCAACTTCGCCGAATAGCTCTTTTTCGACTACGACCGAGTAGGCCGCTCCTACTTTATGACTCCGAGTCGGGAAGTGGACACTGTGCAACACCACGATATTGGTGTTGACGCCTGTCATCTCGCGCGGCAGGACATGGTAATGAGCCTTGTTGTGTTCATCTTTCCATGTGATGTTGAATAGATTGATAGGGTCGAGCGGGTCTTCATTCATCATCCGGAGTGCTTTAGCGCGAATTTCAGGGTCTATCTTCTCCGGGTGAAGCATTTCCTCGAAAGTCGGCCCGGTGATCATTTTCTTGCTCATGAGATTGACTCCTATTGTCTATGTTAGGTATATAAGGGGCATCAACCAGTTTCCCCGTCCTTGAACTTAGGCCGGGGGAAATGCCCGGTTGAGGCCCCCGGAATATCATCCAGCAGGGCACGCTCCAGATGGCGCATCCGGTCGTAAGCGGCATCACGGCCTGCCGCCGCCTCTCGGTAGGCCAACATATCCTCAGGCGTCAGGTCTTGGACACGCCGTCCTTTCAGCAGTTGCTTTACCTTCTCATCCCATTCTCGATATGCCTGCAAAGCGGCCTTATGCTCAATCAGCAGTTGTTCCACATCCTCTTTACCGGCCATTTCTTCTCCTCCATGTTCAGCATTTACCTCTAACTACCCCCCTGTTTGTGTTCTTCGAAGCCGCGGGTGCGGCTTAAGACATATAGAGGACGCCCCTTGACCTCATTGTAAACACGACCTAGATATTCCCCAATGATACCTAAAGAGATAAGTTGTACCCCTCCCAAGAATAGCACCACAATCAGCGTGGTAGCTTGTCCTTCCAGCGGGTGAGCGTGAGTGAAGACGCGCAGGTAGACCACGATCAGGATTGCCAGCGCGCTGAGGATAGCTATACCAAACCCAAGATAAGTAGCGAGCTGAAGCGGAAAGTAGGAGAAGCCGGTAATCCCGTCCCATGCGAAACGAAGCATCTTTCGGAGGGGGTATTTGGTCGTACCGGAAAGCCGCTTGCTACGGGTATATTCCACCCCTGTCTGGCGGAAGCCAACCCAGCTTACCATTCCCCGGATAAAGCGGTGCGTCTCCCGCATGGACTTGACGGCGTCCACCACACAACGGTCCATCAGCCTGAAGTCTCCCGTATCTACCGGGATGCTGACATCGGTGATGCGGTAGAGCAGACGATAGAACAGCGAAGCAGTAACCAGCTTAAACCAGCTTTCGCCCTCCCGTTTCGCCCGTACCGCATAGACGACTTCGTAACCCTCACGCCATTTCTTGATCAAGTCTAGGATTACTTCTGGCGGGTCCTGCAGGTCGGCATCAATCAGGATGACCGCCTGACCGCGGGCAAAATCCATCCCTGCCGTCACTGCTACTTGGTGGCCGAAGTTGCGGGCAAAATGGATTACCCGTACATGCTCAGGGTCCTTTTGGTACAGCTCGTCCAGTGCTTCAGCAGAGCCGTCTTTGCTGCCGTCGTTGACCAGCACAATCTCCCATGGCTCGCCGGTGCTGGACATCACATCGCGGATGCGCCGATATAGTTCATCTATGTTCCCGACCTCATTATAGACCGGTGCAATCACGGAGAAGATTGGGCCAGTTGACATCTTATGTTCAGCCTTGAGAGAGTGAGCGTATGTTTGGTCTCTATTGTACTCTCTTGCTCAATCTCTAAAAATCCTGCTGACCACCCGCGCCACATCATCTAGATGTGGGGAGACTTTATAAGCCTGAGAGACGGCTTTTCGGGCCGAGGCAACATCCTTCAGACCGTTGCCAGTGATCAGGACGACCACGCTCTCCTCCCTGTCCAGCAAACCAACTTGGGAGGCTTTCAACAGCCCGGCATAGGCCGCTGAGGCCGCTGGCTCAGCGAAGATGCCTGTTTCGCGTGCCAGAGCAGGGATAGCGGATAGGATTTCTTCGTCGCTGACCGTTAAGAAAGTACCGCCAGTCTCCTTGACGGCGTTCATGGCTTTAACCCGGTCGCGCGGCAAGCCTGCCGAGATACTGTCTGCCACTGTGTGAGCGTCAATCGGTTGCATGTCAACAGGATTGATCCCCATTTTCCATGCCTGATAGAGAGCCGCTGAACCCTCAGCCTGTATGCCGATCAGGCGGGGCATGTGATCAATCCAGCCCAGCGCCAGCAAATCCTTGAACCCCTTATGAACCCCGCTGATGATGTTTCCGTCTCCGACACTGACAAAGAGCGTATCAGGGGCCTTGAACTGCCCCGTCTGCCCGGAGAGTTGCTCGCATATTTCAAACGAGACGGTCTTTTTACCTTCAGCCGTATAAGGGTTGTAGCCTGTATTGCGGCAGTACCAGCCATATTCGCGGGTGGCCTGCAAACATAGATCAAAGGCATCATCGTATGTGCCATCCACCAGCAGGACATGTGCCCCATATACCAGCAGTTGGGTGATCTTGGCCTCGGGCGCAGTAGCCGGCACAAAGATCACCGTAGGCATCTGGACACTGGCGGCTAACCCTGTCAGAGCCGCCGCCGCATTGCCAGTGCTGGCAGTCGTGATGATCTGCCGTCCCTCAGACTGTGCTCTCGCAACGATCAGCGCACTGGCCCGATCTTTGAGCGATGCAGTCGGGTTGCGCCCATCATCCTTGAACCAGACCTCACGTATTCCTAGTTGCGCGGCCACTCGCTCCGACTGGTAGAGCGGCGTCGCCCCGACAAGCAGGGGCGGTACGGGAGCCTCATAGTCTATAGGCATGAGTGCCTTGTAACGCCAGATGCCATGCCCCGTCAGCCCGCTGGCTCGGACTCGATGGGCAATACGGTTGTAATCATATTGCACGTCAAGATTGCCGTCATCGCCATGATCAGGACAGACGTACTCAACTTGATCAGGCGGATAAGTCTGCCCACAGATGGTGCATTGAAGTGCTGTAATGTGATCCATTCAATCAAACCTCGTCACGGTACAATCGGGGCTTATTCTTACAGGCCGCGCTCGCCTCGAACATAAGGGACTCCAAGAGCCGCTGGCGCTCCCAACCGCCGCCGCATGGCCTCACGAGAGCCAATCACAAGCACGACAATGGTAAATAGGTAAGGTATCATCTGCAGGAAGAAGCCCAGATAAGGGTTGTAAAAGAAGGGGTTGCGGAAACCCAGTAAGACGGTCGGCCCTTGAAGATCAAGGATGAGCCGCCGCAGTGCACCGAACAGGAACGCCCCGACCGCCGCCCGAATTGGATTCCACTGGGCAAAGATCACCAAGCCTACAGCGATCCAGCCTAACCCTGCTGTGGTCTTCTCACTGAACCAGCCCGGTGAAATGGCAAGGCTGAGCGTTGCCCCCGCTAATCCGCAAAACATTCCGCCGATGATCACGTATAGATAGCGCAATCCATAGACATTGACACCAAGCGCATCGGCGGCGGCAGGGTACTCGCCCACTGCACGCAGATGCAGGCCGGGGCGGGTGCGGTTGATGTAGAACCAGACCGTCGGGATAAGCAGGTAGCCAATATACGTCAAAATCGATTGCTTGGTGAAGAAAATAGGACCAAGGATGGGGATACTGGACAGCAGAGGGATGCTATAGGTGGGCAACAGGGCAATTGTTCCGGCGTCGCTTAGGCCCTCGCCTAAAACCAGGCTGATACCTGTTCCCAGGAAGGTTAGAGAGAGGCCGCTGACCACCTGATCAGCCCGGAAGTGAATCGTCACAATGCCATGCAGGATTGAGAGCACCCCCCCAGCCAGCATCGCCGCTACTAGAGCGATCCACGGATTGCCGGTGCTGACTGCGATGCTGAAAGCAGTCATTGCTCCTATAAGCATCATCCCCTCAACACCGAGATTGAGCACCCCTGCCCGTTCGGTTAAAAGCTCACCGAGAGTAGCAAATAGAAGCACTGTGCCTGTCGCTACGCCTGCCTGTAAGGTGATGATAGGGTCCATGATCTATGCCTCCTGCCTGCGGATGCTGAAGCGATAGCGTACCAGCACTTCACTGCTAATGATGCAGAACAGGATAATGCCCTGCAACATGCTAGGGATACCTGAGGGCTGGATTTCGCGCCCCGCCAGTATCAGGCCGCCAAACAAGATTGAGACCAGTACCACTGCAAAGGGATTCAACTTTGCCAGCCATGCTACTATGATGCCGCTGAAACCATAGCCCGGCGAGATGCGTTCCTGAAAGCGATGCACTACGCCTGCGATCTCGGCCATCCCTGCCAGGCCGGCCAGCCCGCCTGACAACATCATGACCAGCACAGTGTTTCGCACGATATTCAACCCAGCGTACTGAGCGGCTCTGGGGTTGTCGCCGATCAATCGTATCTCGTAACCCCACCTGCTCCGGTATAGGATGAACCAGATCAGGAACACAGCGGCCAGACTGAAAACGATCCCCAGATGAAGTGTCATCCCTGAGAAAAAGGGTACCTGCTCCGCATAATCCGCCAGACGCGGCAGCCAGGCAGAGCGGGGAAAGGTGGGAGACATCTGGAAGCCGCTTTCGTTCCAGTGGGCGAAAATCCAATAGTTGTTCCATGCGAAGGCAACGTAGTTCAGCATCAGGGAGGTGATGATCTCATTTACGTTGAGCTTGGCTTTGAGAAAGCCGGGGATAGCCCCCCATAATGCACCCGCCAGAATGCCGGCAACCATCATAGTGGGTAGCATGATCCAAGGGGAGGTATCCGGCGGCAGTAAAGGTATCAAGACCACTGCACTCGCGCCAAAAGCGCCCATATATAACTGGCCTTCGGCACCAATGTTCCATAGCCGCATCCGGAAGGCTAATGAACAGGCTAACCCAACCAGCATCAGAGGAGCGGCCTTGACAAGGGTATCGTTGAGTTGCCCAATGCTCCCAAAGGCGGCCTCGAAAATATGGGCATAGGCTCTGATTGGGTTACCGCCCACAAGCCGAAGGATTATCCCGCCGATAATCAGTGCCACGACGACCGCACCAATGGAGGTGACCACAGGCAGCCAAGCGGGCGTTTCCATTCGCTGTTCGAGGCTGATCCTGAATGGAAGATACAGAGTACGTCGTGGACTTGAGGGCTGAGCGGCTGTCATGCGTTACCTCCTCTCTGCAAGTTCCGACTGACGGGTGCCCGTCATCATCAGGCCGATCTCTTCCATACTGCCATCATGTACCTCACCCATCACCTGACCTTCATATAGCACATAGATTCGATCACTGAGGGCAATCAGTTCTTCCAACTCTTCTGAGACAAGCAGGATCGCTTTGTTTGCTTCCCGCTGGGCCAGAAGCATGCGTCTTACGCCTTCGATTGCACCCACATCTAATCCGCGTGTCGGTTGAACGGCGATCATCAGAGTAGGTTCTGCAGATATTTCCCGTGCCAAGATCACTCGTTGCAGATTGCCGCCCGATAACAACCGTACCGGTGTCTGGACATTGGGAGCCATGATCTCGTATTGCTCTTTGAGTCCCTCAGCCTGCTGTCTGGCCGCGATTCGGTCAATAGCCCACCCCTGCGCCAGCGGAGGACGCCGGTAGCTTTTCATGATCAGATTGTCGGTAATGCTCAGGTTAGGGGCAGTCCCTACCTGAGTTCGGTCTTCAGGGATATGAGCTACTCCAGCGTCAATAGCTGAGCGGGCCGAGCGGTTCTGTACCTCTTGGCCATTGACGAGGACACGGCCTTTGGTGCATGGTCTCAGCCCCGTGATCACTTCAACGAGTTCGCTCTGACCGTTGCCCGCAATGGCCGCTAACCCAACAATCTCCCCTTCACGAATATATAGGGAGACGCCACGCAGGGCTGGCAGTCCTCGATCATTTTCTGCATGCACATCCTCGACAACAAGGACCTTTTTGCCGGGTGTCTGTTCCTTCTTTTCCATCGTGAAAAGCACTTCACGCCCCACCATCAGGCGGGCTAGCTCAGCCTTGTTTGTCTCACTGGCCCGCAGGCCTGCGGCAGTGACTTTGCCCCGCCTCAGCACAGTGATCCGGTCAGCGATGTCCATCACCTCATTCAGCTTGTGGCTGATGAAAATGATGGATTTTCCTTCCTCTGTCATGGTGCGCAATGTCTTGAAGAGTTCTTCGATCTCCTGTGGGGCAAGTACGGCGGTTGGCTCGTCCATGATTAAGACATCAGCGCCGCGGTACAGCATCTTCAGAATCTCAACACGTTGCTGCTCGCCCACTGAGAGTTGCCATATCTTGGCCTTAGGATCAACCTTGAGGCCAAAGCGCTGACTCAGCTCAGCCACCTGTTGGTCATATTCGGGCAGGCGCAGCCAGAAGCGCGGCTTATCAAGACCCAGCAGAATGTTTTCGGTGACTGTATGCGACGGGACTAGCATGAAGTGCTGGTGGACCATACCGATCCCTGCCTCGATGGCTTCACGCGGGGAGCTAAATGAGACCCGCCGCCCCTTGACCCAGATCGCCCCTTCATCCGGCTCATACAGGCCGGTCAGGATATTCATGAGCGTGCTTTTTCCTGCGCCGTTCTCACCCAGCAGGGCATGGATTTCGCCTACCCGCAGATCGAAGTCAACGTGGTCGTTGGCCAAGACGCCGGGGAAATGGCGTACAATGCCTTTCATCTCAACTGCAAGTGCCGGTTCCGCCATAGTCTGTATCCTGTTTCTGAATGACTGTGATGGATATACATAAGCGGGGCCATACCAACTATGGGGAAGCCGGGCATATGAGCGGCCCGGCTCCCCTTAAACTAGACCAGTGTGATGGAGGCAACCGCCCCCACTTGAAACGACTTCAAAAAACTACTCCAGCGGCGGCAGTTCGGCTGTGACACCCTCAGCCCACCAGTACATGCAGTATTGGCACTCATGGCCAGGAGCACCGGGCGGGAACTGATCGAGGTCAACCTGCTCAAAGCTCAACCCCTCACCAATGATCAGATTGCCCTGATTGTCATAAATTGGCCCGGTGAAGATGTCAAAGCGGGTGAACTCGCCAGCCAGCATTTGTGCGAGTATGTCCCTGACCAGTTGTATGTCTTCTTCGGGCAGGCTGGCAACACCCGGTTGCAGGGTCTCCCCTTCCATGAAACCATACAGGCCCAGGCCGCCCGAGTCAGCATCAAAGTATTCGCTGGTCCCAACATACTCTCCGGCCATTGAGCGCCGGACAATATCCGCATAGACCGGCCCCCAGTTCCAGTATGGGGCGGTGAGGCAGGCGTCAATACGGCAGGAACCATAGTAGTCATAAGTGATGCCCCACTTGCCCCGCTCTGCGGCCACATCAGCCGGAGCAGGAGTATCGGCCCCTGTGAAGACTACCTGAACGCCGGCGTCGAACAGGGAGGCCGCCGCCTCTTTCTCAACTACCGGGTCGTGCCAGGTGTTGATCCAGCGGACGTCCATGGTGCATTCTGGGCAGGTCCTTCTCATACCAAGAGCGAAGGCGTTACCAAGACGAAGCTCCTCTGGGATCGGGAAGGTTGCTATGTAACCAATGCGGGGGTTGCCATCTTCTCTGGCGCGTGCACCAGCTATCATGCCGGCCAGGTACTTCATGTTCTCCATCGCGCCAAATAGGTTGCCGAAGTTTGTCCCATTGGACTTGTAGCCGGAGATATGGACAAAGTCAATGTCAGGAAACTCGCTGGCAACCGTTTCAGTCGGATCCATGTAGCCGAAGGAAGTTGTGAAGATCAGGTCGAATCCCTTGCGGGCCAGCGAACGGATCACCTGCTCACTGTCGGCGCCCTCAGCGACCAGCTCGACATAGGCGGTATGCACGCCTTCTACGTTCTCCTGCACGTACTGGCGGCCAACGTCATGGGCCTGGGTCCACCCGCCATCGTCATGGGGGCCAATGTACACCCAAGCCACATTGAACTTGCCCTCGACGATGTTGGGGATTTGATAGGCCCCCGCCTCTTCTTCCGCAGGGGCGGCTTCCTCAGGGGCAGGTGTTGCCCCTCCGCAGGCCACCAGCAGCACACTGGCGATCAGAAGCACAATCAACAAGAATGCGTGTTTGCTTGACATAGCCTCTTTCTTCTCCTTGACTAAGGGCTATTAAAAAGCTACAGTGACAAACTTGTTCACTAATGGTTGCTGGACTTCCCGGCTATCCTCCTCCCTTCCCCTGCTCCTTACTACGTTAGGACTTAGTCGGGGACGATCCATGTCCCCGTTTCGCCGGCAAGCGCGCGAGCCAGATTCTCTGGATTCGTGATCAACGCTTGCTTTCCGCCCTGCTCCAAGAATGAGATCACTGCTTCTATTTTAGGCTTCATACTGCCTTCAGCAAAGTGACCTTCTTCCATATACTTGCGTGCTTCTGATAACGTCAGACGATCCAGCCATTGCTGGTTTGGCTTGTTGTAGTTGAGTGCCACCTTTTCTACAGCGGTAGAGATCAGGAATAGGTCGGCCTTGATCCCGTTGGCCAGCAGAGCTGTCCCGCGGTCTTTATCAATCACGGCATAAGCGCCGCGTAACTCCCCCTTCTCATTTTGGATCACAGGGATGCCGCCGCCGCCTACCGCGATGACAATGAAGCCCTCTTTGATCAGCGCATTGATCGCGTCAATTTCGATGATCCTTTGCGGGATGGGAGAGGCGACCACACGGCGCAACCCACGCCCGGCATCCTCAACGACCGTCCATCCCTCGGCGCGGAAATAAGCCGCTTGCTCCTCTGTCAAGTATCCACCGATCGGTTTGGTAGGGTTTAGAAAACCGGGGTCATTGCGATCAACAAGGGTCTGGGTCACAACAGAGACAGCCTGTCTCCTAATGCCCCGCTTCAGGAACTCGTTGGAGAGCGCCTGTTGCAGCATGTACCCAATCGATCCTTGTGTATCTGCGCCGATAATGTCCAGCGGGACGGTGTGAACCTGCCCTGCCGCCAGCTCTGAGCGGCGCAGGATGAAACCGACCTGAGGACCGTTGCCGTGTGTGATGACCAAATCCCAGCCCTGCTCGATCATGGTTGCCAGATGGGTACATGTCTCCCGGACTGCTTCCCACTGGTGAGCCACGTCGGCCTTATCTTTCTCTTTAATGAGAGAGTTGCCACCGATGGCAATGGCCGCCAGTTTGCGTTTTTCTGTCATAACATCCACTTCCGTTCAAGCGGGTAGAAAGTAAGCCTATCCGGGTTACCGCATGGTAAGAGCCATCACAGCTTTCTGAACATGCAAGCGGTTTTCTGCCTCATCCCATGTTACGCTGTGAGGGCCGTCAATGACGCTGTCTGCCACTTCGATCCCTCGATCAGCGGGCAGACAATGCATGTAGATGATGTCTTCCTTGCCCAACGCGATCCGCCGGTCGTCGGCAATCCAGTCGCTGTATTTCGCCCCGATTCGCGCCGATTCATCCTTATCCGTTGTGGTCAACATACAACCCCAGCTCTTGGGATATACCACATCGGCATCGCGGAAGGCATCGTCCATATTATGCGAGATCTCCAAACTGCCGCCTGAGCGACGGGCGTTCTCTTTAGCCTGCTCCACAATATCAGGGACGACTTTAAACTCCGGTGGATAAGCAAAGGTCACGTTCATCCCAAAGCGGGTCATGAGCAAGATTAATGAGTGAGGCACGGACATCGGCTTCTGATAGCTTTTAGCATAAGCCCAGCTCACGCCAATCTTCAAGCCGCGCAGGTCACGCCCCTTATGTTCAATGATCGTCATCAAGTCAGCCAGAACCTGAAAGGGGTGATACAGGTCGCACTGCATGTTGAGCACCGGCACACGGCTGGCGGCGGCTACCTCGCGGATATATTGGTTGCCGAAGTTCCAGTCGCACTGGCGAATGGCGATCCCGTCGCAGTAGCGCCCCAGGATTTCGCCCATTTCCTTAGGGGTGTCGCCGTGAGCGATCTGGGTAGTCTCGCTGTCAATAAACATCCCATGCCCGCCAAGCTGGGCTATGCCTGCCTCAAAGCTGGCACGGGTTCGTGTACTGCTGAAGAAGAACAGCATAGCTAACACTTTATCCCGTAGCAGGGCATGAGGCTCACCGACCGCCCGCTTACGTTTCAGGTCAAAGGCTACATCTAAGACAGTTTCGACCTCATTCTTGGTCCATTCTTGTACCGTGATCATGTCACGGCCACGCAGATCGGTTTGCATCTTAGTCAATCTCCACGTTAAAGTCTGACAATAGAGGGGGCATGACGCCTATACACCCCCCTGAGATTAGTCTATTCCACTGCGCCCAGCACCAAGGCCAGCAGGGCCATGCGCATCAGCACACCGTTATAGGCCTCTACCCAGTAACGCTGATGGCGGGTGGTGTCCACGTCGAGAGAGAGTTCATCCATGCGCGGCAGTGAGTGCAACACCATAGCATCTGGCTTGGCCTTGCGGAACAGTAAATCCTTCGTGATCTGATATTCCTTAGGAGTCAATCCCACATCGCCCTTGCGTTCATCACGGGATTTGGTGTAGTCAGGTTGTACGACCGGCTCCATGTAGATCACATCTACCTTGTCAACAACCTGCTCAACCGACTCGGCTTCCTCGAACTGCAACCCCATGTCCTTGATCTCAGCCTTGAACTCTGGGGTCAGGGCCATATCAGGGGGGCAGACGTAGTACGCCTTGATGTCGAACTTGGTCATGGCATAGCTGATCGAGTGCATGGTGCGCATACGCATATCACCAACCAGCAAGAAGGACAGCCCATCCAAACGCCCCTTCTCGCGCCAGATAGTGAACATGTCTGTCAACACTTGTGTCGGGTGTTCACCCCAACCGTCACCGCAGTTGATGACCGGGACACTGGCATACTTGGCGGCTTCAGCAGGCGCCCCTTGCTGGTAGTGGCGCATGGCGATCACATCGCCATAATATTCCAGCATGTTCACTGTGTCTTTAATTGATTCCTGATAGAAGTCGCCGGCACGGGTCATCTTGGCATCTGAAAAGCCGGTTACATGCCCTCCCAGCCGGTGCATGGCGGCCTCCGTTGCCAAGCGTGTGCGCGTGCTGGGCTGGTAGAATGCTACGACCAGCGTCTTCTCCTTCAGGAGGTCCCCATTGCGGCGATCGCGCGCGTACGGCTCAAGCCGCTGAGCTACCTCGAAGCAACGGAAGAATTCATGACGTTCAAAGTCCTTCAAAGAGAGGATGTCACGTCCTGCAAAGCTGCGCATAGTTATCTATCTCCTGAAAAATATGTTTATGGGGCAGGGAGTACTTATCCCTAGTATGTTCCCCATTTTAACCATCAACAAATAGATCAACCACTTTGAATTGATCCACATCTACCAGCCCTATATCGGTCAGCTTCAGGCTGGGGATAACTTCCAATGCCATGAAGCTCATTGCCATGAAGGGATCATGCAGGGGCGAGCCGAGTTGCCGGGTGGCCGCCAGCAGTTCATCTACCCCTCGGCGGACCTCACGGATGGGACGGTCGGACATCAGGCCTGCAACAGGCAAGGGAAGTTGAGCTACTACTGTGCTTCCTACTGCCACAGCTAATCCACCGCCCATCTGGCCTACAGCACGGGCGGCGCTCATCATACTTTCGTCGTCTGCTCCGATCACAACCAGATTGTGATGATCGTGTGCCACTGTGCCCGCAATAGCACCCCGCTTCAGACCGATCCCTTGAATGAAGCCCTTGCCCATCCTGCCGGTTGCGCGATGGCGCTCGATGACAGCCATCTTGAGGATGTCGCGTTCCGGGTCGGCTAAGGCGTATCCGTTAGCGCGTTTGATCTCCAACACACGATTCTCTGTGACTAGCTGATCGGGGATACTGCCAATGACCCGTGCCTGTGTTCCATGAGCGGGGATGGAAAAGTCAACTGCCTCCCAGCGGATGTTAATTGAACTGCGCAGTTCGATTGAACGGGGCGGTTCTTGGGTGGGTAATGTCTCACCGTTCTCTGCTACTAAGTACCCTCCCCGATAAACCTGTTCTGGCACTGGATTATTCAAATCGGAGAAGATGATTAGGTCAGCCCGCCGCCCCGGCGCAATCGCGCCCCGATCGCGTAACCCGAAATACTCGGCGGGGTTGATAGTAGCCATCTGAATCGCGGTGATTGGACTGATCCCCTCTTGGATGGCCACCCGCACCATATAGTCTATGGTGCCCTGATCAAGCAAATCAGCAGGCTGACGGTCGTCAGTGCAGAAACACAGATGCCGGCTGTTCTCTGGAGTAACGAGGGGCAACAAGTCGCGCAGATTATGTGCGTTGGTTGCCTCTCGGATGAAGATGGTCATGCCTAGCCGTAGTTTCTCTCTGGCCTCCTCTACTGTCACAGATTCATGGTCAGAGCGAACGCCGGCTGAAACATAGGCATTCAGCATCTTGCCCGCCAAGCCGGGACAGTGCCCGTCAATCACAGAGCCTTCGAATGCTTCCAGTTTATCCAAAATTCCCTGCTCCGCGTAGATCACACCGGGGTAGTTCATCACTTCAGCCAGACCCAACACCCACGGATTGGAACGCAGGTTGACAATATCGTAGGCCTCCAGACGAGCGCCGGCTGTTCCCATATGGGTAGCCGGCACACATGAGGAGGCCATCACGTACATGCTCAAGCGCCCATACTGGGCTTGATCCAGCATGAACCCGATCCCCTCCAGCCCCAGCACATTGGCGATCTCGTGAGGGTCAGTGACTACTGAAGTGACGCCGCGCGGCAAGACTGCCTTAGCAAACTCCAGCGGGGTACACATTGAGCTTTCAATATGCACATGTGCGTCAATGTATCCGGGCGCGACAAACTTGCCGCCTAGATCAATCTCGGCTTCGGCCTCGTATCCTCTCCCCACCCCTACAATGCGGGAACGCCGGATGGCTATGTCCGTCTCATAAACTTCTCCTGTGAAAACATTGACCAGACGGGCATTTTTAAGTAACACAGCCGCTGGCCTGTCACCTCGCGCGATCTGGACGAGTTTCTGACGTTCCATAGGGGATGATTTTTTCCTCCTTACTCACTGACCAGCCCGGACGAGAACGGGGCACACGGCACGAATCTGCCTCGTCCTGCCTGCCCTGATATTTCCCCCTGCCGATAGATCATCTCCCCTCGTGAAAAAGTCATCCGTATCTCGCCCTTCACGCGCATTCCCTCGTATGGGCTGTAGCCGGACAGGTAATGCAGGTCCTGATGGTGGATTTCCTTTTCGGGGTGGGGGTCGTACAGGACGATGTCCGCGTCACTGCCGGGCTGTAAGAATCCCTTCCGTGGGGCAAGCCCAAACAGACGGGCTGGATTCTCGCACAGCAGACGGACAAGATCGGGTAAGGTGATCCGGCCTGCATCCACGCCATAGGTGTAGATCAACGGCAACAGGGTCTCAATGCCCGGCAGGCCGCCCGGCGTCTTGGTGAAATCCGGATGTGCCTGTTTCTGGGCCAATGTGTAGTCACAACTGTCGGTTGAGATCACACTCACCGCTCGTCGGGCGACCAAGTCCCACAGTTTCTCAGGCTCTCCAACCGGACGGAGCGGTGGCTGCAGGATGTAGTGCTCTGGATGTTCCCCTAGGTAAGCCCGCTCATCCAGTAGAAGATACTGCGGGCAAGTTTCGCACCATGCCGGCTGTCCAGCGCGTGCCGCCTCGTGTACCAGCTCTACGCTTCGGCCAGTCGAGCAGTGAACGATGTATACCGGCGCATAAGCCGCTTCGGCCAAGAAAAGCGTGCGGTGAATTGCCTCTTGCTCCGCCAGAGGGGGGCGGCCAAGCGGATGAAAGCGCCACCCCGTCCGCGATGTGTTGATCAAGTTCTGCGTTGCCTCGGTGACCATTGAGTCATTCTCGGCATGGACAAGCACCAGCCCCCCGATTTCACGGGCTTTCTTGAGCAGGCGCAACAATGTAGCGTCATCCATGTAGTAGTTGGGGCGATAGGTGGTGTAAACCTTGAAGCTGGAGATGCCCAGGTCAAGCAGGGTGCGCAATGACTCTTCTGTGCCTGCTGGCAAATCAGTGATCATGCAGTGCAATGCATAATCTACGATGGCGTCCTGCGCCTCCTCTAGACGGCTGTGTACGGCCTGTTGAAAGGTCTGCCCGCGCATCTGGGTCGCAAAGTCAATCACGGTGGTTACGCCGCCCGCCGCCGCTGTGCGTGTTCCAATCAGCCAGTTATCCGCCGTCTGGTAAATGCCTGTATCAAGCTTAATGTGTGTGTGGGCATCTATCACACCCGGAAGCACAAGAAGGCCGGATGCATCTATAACTACATCTTCTGGGCCGCTCTGTGCGTTCGCGACAACTTGGGTGATGATTTCCCCTTCACACACCACGTCACCAGAGAAAGTTCCTTCCGAATTGACAATGACGCCGCCCTTGATGATGGTTCGCATGGTTCTTGACTTCCTTTGGCCAATAGTGCTTATTCACCGTTTACCATTTGCCGTGCGATGTGATTGTGTCTTTGGATGATTGGCTCAAGTTCGATGGTAGTCAGGTGCCCCTCCTGAACAATCACCTTTCCGTTGATCATAACCCAATCTACGCCAACCGGCGCACAGAAGATGACTGCCGCAACCGGATCGTGTAAAGCCCCGGCATACTCCAAACGGTTCAGCTTGATGGCGATCAGATCAGCGGCCTTGCCCGGCTCCAGTGAACCGATGTCATGACGCCGCAGTACCTTAGCCCCGCCCAACGTCGCGATCTCCAGTGCTTCCCGCGCGCTCAACGCACTGGGGTCACCTCCTACCCTCTGAAGCAGCATTGCTTGTCTTGCCTCACCTAGCAGATGACTGCCATCGTTGCTGGCTGATCCATCTACTCCCAGCCCGACTGGCGTCTTGTGTGCCAGCAGGGCTTTGATGGGTGCGATACCGCTTGCCAGCCGCATGTTACTGCTGGGGCAATGGGCTACCCCTGTTCCGGTGCGCCCGAACAATTCAACTTCGCGCTCGCTCATGTGAACACAGTGAGCATGCCAGACTCTCTGGCCTACCCACCCTAGCTCTTCCATGTACTCAACGGGCCGTCTGCCAAACCTCTCAAGGCAAAACTGTTCTTCGTCGAGTGTCTCGGCTAGATGGGTGTGCAGGGTTACATCGTAGTGCTCCGCCATCCTGACCGATTCACGCATCAGGTCGGCAGTCACTGAGAACGGTGAACAGGGGGCCAGCACGATCCTCAACATCGCATAGGGATTCGGGTCGTGATAGGTTTCGATCACCCGCTGGCAGTCAGCTAAGATGTCCTTTTCGTCCTCTACGACGCGGTCAGGAGGCAGGCCGCCCTTGCTTTCACCCAAGCTCATCGAGCCGCGTGCGGCATGAAAGCGCAATCCGATCTCCTGCGCGGCCCGAATCTCATCATCCAGTTTGCAATCGTTAGGATACAGGTAAAGGTGATCGCTGGAGGTGGTGCAACCGGAAAGAATCATCTCAGCCATGCCGATCAGCGCTGAGACATAGACGCCTTCGCCAGTCAGGTTAGCCCAGATGGGGTAAAGCGTCTTGAGCCAGTTGAACAGATTTGCGTTCTGGGCGGCAGGGACGGCACGGGTGAGTGTCTGGTAGAGGTGATGGTGGGTGTTGATCAGTCCGGGCAGGACGATATGGCCGCGCAGGTCAATCACCCGGTCGGCCTGCGGAGGCAGTTCGCTGGTAGGGCCTACTTGCTCGATTACATTATCACGGATGAACAACCCGCCGTCCGGGATCTCACGGCGAGCGCTATCCATCGTGACAAGGGTGCGGGCATAACGTATCAGAGTGGTAGGCATAAATCACATCCTTCTATTTCAAGGTGCGCAAGGGCGATTGTTGCCGTCTGAGGTGAAAGCAGAGGTGTGAAGAAGCTGAGAAGTCGCGGCCCTCAGTTTGAAGACGCCAGACCCGCAAAGGCGTCTGGCGTCTCATACGCTGACAGGTTTTAGGGTTTGATACCCTTCTCTATGGCGATTTCGGCACCATGCAGGGTGTTCCTGAGTAGCATCGCGATAGTCATGGGGCCGACGCCGCCGGGTACGGGTGTGATGGCGGCCACTCGCTCCTTAGCTACCTCGAACTCGAAGTCACCTTTCCATACGTAACCTTTCGGGGCAGAAGGGTCATCTACCTTGACGGTCGCTACGTCAATGCAAACAGCCCCCTCCTTGAACCAGTCCCCCTTGATCATCTCGGCCCGGCCCATAGCACCGATCACAATATCTGCCCGGCCAACGATCTCTGGAATATCTTTCGTGCGGCTGTGGACGATGGTCACGGTGGCGTCGGCCTTGACCAGCAACAGCGACATAGGCATCCCGACAATGTTGCTCCGCCCCAGTACCACTGCATTAGAGCCTGCAATCTGGAATCCCGGAACCAGCTTCTCAGCCTCCTGCAACAAGACCATACAACCATAGGGTGTGGCAGGGATGAACTGGGGATCACGGCCTTTCATTGCCAAGCGGCCTATGTTGATCGGGTGAAAGCCGTCTACATCCTTATCGAGGCTGAGGTTCTGCAGGACAATTTGCTCGTCGAGATGCTTTGGCAATGGAAGCTGAACAAGGATGCCATGTACCCGCGGGTTTTCATTCAGCTCATGGATGAGCTTGATCAGGTCATCTTGGCTGGTTTCGGCAGGCAACTCATAGCCGAATGATTCGATGCCTACCTCGGCACAGCGATTACGCTTCATCTTGACATACATCTGAGAAGCGGGGTTATCGCCGACTAAGATAGCCGCCAAGCCGGGGGTGATACCATGTTCCTGTTTCATCTTTGCAACAGCATCCGCCACCTCTTGCTGGATGCGTTGGGCAACCACTTTGCCGTCCAGAATAATCGCAGTCACAGGCTTGCCTCCATGAGTAGCTTTGGATCAAAATCAGGGAAGGATCAGGTATAGGTTGAAGCAACAATACACTAGCAATGATCCTTTTTGCCAGTGGCGAATGTCACGATTCTTTCTGCCAACGGTCGTGCTCGCCGGGTATAGGAAACAAAAAGGCCGCCAGCGGCGGCTTTTTTGTGGCCCCAATAAGCTTGTGTTTTAAGGAGTGGTCTTCTCCGGCTGAAGGAGCGGGCGGAACTTATAGCCATACACGATCATGCCGGCATCGCCATCAGTACGGAGACGGCGGGTGACCATCTCGACGCGCATCCCGATCTCTGGTTCACCTGTCAGATCGGTCAACTGGGCGGTAAGCATAGGGCCTTCGTCTAGCTTGATCAAAGCTACCACATAAGGGGCTTGCCATTCAAAGCCTTCTGGTGCATCAATGACTGTCGTGTAACTGTAGATCGTGCCTTTGCCAGAGAAAGTGAAAGGCTCCTGTGCTGGCCGCGCACAGGATGGACATACGTCACGTGGAGGGAAGATAGCTGTCCCGCAGTGGGGGCATTTCTCTCCCGTAAGCTTGTACCTTTGATCGCCTAATCGCCAGTGTTGAGAAACTCTCATAAGCCAACTGTTAGTAACAAGAACATGAATTAGCGCTGGGCCAGCATTCGCACCTGTGTGAGTTGCCGGTCTGCTGATTTCTGCTCAAAGAGAGTCGAACTCACTACAGGAGCGTTGCAGGCATCGCAGATTGGCCGCGGTGTAAAGAAGGGCTTGCCGCACTGAGAGCAGACTGTCCCATTCAAGCCGTAAAGTTGTCCTTTAAGCCGCCAGTAACGTGGTATTCTCATCTCGTCCTTATCTCCTGTTCGATATGTTTGCCTGCCAGTATTATCTCTAATTGCAACTCTCAGAAGCTATATCGGAACTGTCAAAACCTATCAAAGTTCCCAATTTGGGTAAAATCTTAGTCTATGGCTTCAAGGATGTGGGTGAAGGCAGTCCCGCCCAACCCTCCTATGTTTTGGATCATGGCGATCCGGGCCTCTTCTACCTGATTGGAGCCTGCCTGTCCTCGTAGTTGGAGTGTTGCCTCAACAGCCTGATAGACCCCTGTGGCGCCGCCAGCGTGGCCTCTGGCCTTCAGGCCGCCAAAAGTGGAGATCGGGATTTTACCCTTTAACCCGATCCCTTCTTCACAGGCCAGCTCATAACCTGCACCTCGTCCGGCAAAGCCACAGGCCTCCAGCGTCAAGGCAGACAGGATGGTGAAGCTGTCATGTAGCTCGAATAGATCGAGGTCAGCAGGGCCGACGCCGGCCTGCTGATAGGCCTTTTGCGCTGAGATATTGGCCGCTGTGAGAAAGAGAGGATCGGGGCGGTCATGCAGGGCAAGTGTGTCCGTCGCGACTGCTGAAGCACTGATGCGCACTGGTCTATTTGTCACTCCTCTGGCCCGCTCAGTTGTGGTCAGGATGAGTGCCGCGGCGCCATCCCCTTCAGGAGCGGCATCGAACAGGCTGACCGGGGGCGCAATTAGCGGGGCTTTCACAAAGGCTTCCGCTTTGATCCGATTGCGGTACATGGCGTTCGGGTTCATCGCACCATTGGTATGGGCGTTCACGCTGAATCCGGCAAAGGCGCTGGTATCAACTTGATATTCATACATATAACGGCGCATCAGCAGAGCGGCTTGTGCGGCGGGCGTCAAGCCCTGGGCGGCCTCATAGTCTGCATCCAATAGGGTAGCAGATGCGGCCGCCCGCTGACTGCCGACTACATCTGTAAACTTCTCGATGCCCAGCACCAGGGCGAAATCTACTGCACCCCCTGCTACAGCAAGGTAGCCATACCGCAGTGCCGCCCCGCCTGAGGCGTCGGCGGCTTCGACCCGAACAGCCTCGATCCCTCGCAGACCAGCAAAGTCGGCCAGTAACGAGCCGAGATGCGCCTGCCCTGAGAGTTCTCCTGCCAGCATGTTACCGATAACCAGCATCTCGACCTGGATACCAGCGTCGCCAAGGGCGGCCTGTATGGCATGCAAGGCCAGCTCGCGTAGTGAGACTCCCCAGTGTTCTCCAACGGGGGTTTGTCCCACTCCAATGATGCTTACGTCCCTCATGATGGTTTCCTACTTGGTCAACAGCTTGCCCCGATAACGCACGTAGGTGGCATAATCAACCTCAACACGGCGGGCGATGTAATCTTTGGTTCGGGGGGCGAGGCCCTGCCGTTCTGTGATAAGGTCGGTCACGCGCAGCACCATTGCATCAGAGCCGGCACCAGAACCATAAGAGACCAACAGGATGCGGTCGCCGGGATTGGCCTCATCCAGAATAGCTGTCAGCCCAAGCAGGGAGGAGCCTGCGTAGGTATTACCAACCCTGTCGGCCAGCAACCCTGTCCTGATCTGTTGCTCGGTGAAGCCCAGTGACTTGGCCGCCCGCTCTGGGAACTTCACGTTAGGCTGGTGCAGGACCACATAGGTAAAGTCACTGGCTCGAATGTCCAGCTCTTCCATAATGACCTGCGCCGCTGAGGTGACGTGCTTAAAGTAGGCTGGCTCGCCAGTGAAACGATCCCCGTGTGAAGGATAGGTCTCGTGTGGCCGCCGCCAGAAGTCTGGCGTATCAGTGACATAGGAGTACGTCGCCTCGAAAACCGCAAGGCTTTCTTCGCCGGGGCCGATCAGGTAAGCCGCTCCGCCGGCGGCGGCGGTATATTCCAGAGCATCGCCGGGGCGGCCCTGAGCGGTGTCCATCCCAATACTGAGAGCGTAACCTGCCATGCCGCTGCCCACAAAGCCGATGGCCGCCTGCATTGCCTCACTGCCTGCCTTGCAGGCGAACTCCCAGTCAGCCGCTACCGTATTAGGGACTGCCCCGATGGCCTCAGCGACAATGGTAGAAGTAGGCTTGACAGCATAGGGATGCGACTCGCTCCCTACCCAGACCGCGCGGATCAAGGATGGATCAATTCGCGCACGAGCTAGCGCATTCCGGGCCGCCTCAATAGACATAGTGGCTACGTCTTCGTCAAGGCCCGGCACCGATTTTTCCCGTATGGGTGTGCCGCCCAAGCCGCCTGTCCAGACGCGCGCAATCTCAGAGGCAGGCAGACGATAGCAGGGTACATACGCGCCATATCCCACAATCCCTACTGGTCTGGAAGGCCTCATCAGCCGTCCGGTTGGTGGCATATTACCGCTCATGAGTTCATCTCCTTTTAAAAGGCTCTATTTCTCTTCAGCTTGTAGTTCGCGTAATATTGACTCTGCATGGGCCAAACTGATCCGCCCCTCGGTCAGCATGCGGTTGACAATCTGATCAATCTGTGTGGCGCTCGCTCCTGCCGCAATAGCGAGTTGACGAGCGTGAAGGGCCATGTGCCCTTTCTGAATGCCCTCTGTAGCCAGCGCCCGCAGAGCGGCCAGATTCTGGGCCAACCCTACTGCGACAATGATCTCGGCTAGCTCACGTGCAGACTGGACCCCCAATATCTTGAGGGCGGCCTGTGCCGACGGGTGAGCACGGGTAGTTCCACCGACGATGCCGACAGCCATAGGCATCTCCAGCGACCCGATTAGATTCCCATATTCATCCTTGCCCCAAGTGCTCAATGAGGTATATCGCCCGGAGCGGGCCGCATAAGCATGTGCGCCCGCTTCAATAGCCCGCCAGTCATTGCCGGTCGCAACGACCACTGCATCTACGCCGTTCATGATCCCCTTGTTGTGCGTGGCGGCACGGTAAGGATCGGCGGCGGCGAACGCCCATGCCTCAACAATCCCCTGAACGACACGCTCACCGGGGTAGTCTTCGAAAGCAAGTGCCTTGGCGGGGATGGTGCATTCTGCGCGTGCCAACCGGCGGTCGGCAAGGTTAGAGAGAATACGCAACCCAACCCGTCCGCCAGTGATTCGCTCTATGGGTTCAGCGAGCTGTTCACAGGCTGTGTTGACTGTGTTGGCTCCCATCGCGTCACGGCAGTCGAAAATCAGGTGAACAATCAGCATAGGGCCGGTGGTGGTCTGTTCAAGAAGACGTACCTCTATGTCGCGCGGGCCGCCCCCCAGCCGAACGATAGTTTGGTCGCAACAGGCGGCAATTTCCAGTAGTTCGTCTTTGTGAGCCAGTATTGCCTCACGAGCTGAGTCCAGGTTGTCCAGATCGAGCACCTGTATTTGCCCGATCATCTCCGGCTCACTACTGCTGGTGCGGAAGCCCCCCCCCTCGCGGGCCAGCTTGGCCATGAAGCTTGCCCCGGCGATAACGGAGGGTTCTTCAATGACCATCGGCACAAGCACATCGCGTCCATTGATCTGAAAGTTGGCGGCGATGCCAAACGGGAGGCTGTAGATGCCGACAACGTTTTCGACCAGCCGATCAGCTAAGTCTATGGAAAGCCCAGCTTCGCCGGTGATAGCCGCTAGGTCGGCGGGAGTAAGGGCGGCCCACTCAGCGATAAGGGCGGCGCGTTCAGGCAGAGACTGCCTATAAAAGCCAGACAGACGAGAACTGTGACTCATAGCACTCTTCTTCTGCAACATACAAAAGCCCACGGAATATACGTGGGCCACAAAACCTCCAGCCAGTGATGATGTTAGCAAAAAGGCTCTGCCAAAAGCTATCAGGGTTGTCTTTTGTGGAGGAAACCTTCAGGGTTCAGATAGTCTTCTTATCCACCCAGACTACCTCTGCGGAATCGGGCAGGTGGCGCCTGCGCCATTCGACACATCGCTGTGCCAGCTCCCTAACAGCGATGTAATAGTCAGGCTGATTGCGCCGCCTGCTCTCGTAGTCAATATAGGGGCCTAGCTTGGCCCATACCTTAACCACAAAGGGATTGACCCACTCAATGACCGCTTCTTCCGCTTCTTCTGTGACCCAGTTCTGGCGCATCAGGAATCCGAGATGGTCAAGCGAATTCAGGACGCGCTTGACATGAGCCTGCCCCTTGGGATCAAGTTGATCCAGCCCTTGTTCTGGGTTGTCAGGTAATTCCTGATAAATCCAACGTCGTGCCTCGATATCCTCATCGGACATGAGCTTTTCAAAGACAGCGTTGTAAATATCCAGGTTGCGTCCTTCTGAGGCGTCCTTCAACTGCCACAGGGCGACGATGCCGCCGCCAAAAACCTGTGCCACAGCGGCGGCGGTGGACAACGCTTCGAGCATGCTCCACATATCGAACTGGACTTGAAAGAGCCTGAGCATGCCCCACAGGGAGATACAGAAGGCAACCCATCCTATAAGGGCAACAAGGCTGATTGTTGCCGCCAGCACTACCACGCCGGTAGTAGACATCCGCTTCAGTCTGGCTGATAGCTTCTTGAACATGGACTCCTCCCCCCCTACTTTGAAAAAAAGGGGCGGTGAGTTTGCCGCCCCCTGCTAACCTGAGCCTGTTTACTATGGCCGTGAATACATCCAGACCCCAGTTACCGCGTATGCGTAACCGCTGGAACTCAAACGGGTGATCTTTCGTCTGGAGCATCCCATACCTTGTCGTAACTGCCCCCCAGTATCCGACTTCATGGGCAGTCGAGATGACAAGCTCGTCATAATTGCCTGCCGGATAAGAGAGGAAGCGGGGCTGATAGCCCAGATTGGCCTCTATGGTCTGGGCCGGTCCAAGCAGATGGAAGATCAGCCAGTCATGGTCGCGCCCTGTCATGTCCAGATGCTCACGCCCGTGTACCTCGATGCTCATCCCCGCCTGACTCATCTCCCGTAGCATATCCCAAGTCATATAGTTAGGGTCATTCCGGTCGGTCACATCGGTGAGGATGAAGAAGGTGGCCGTGAATCCGAATTCCTGCAAGATCGGGAAGGCATTCTGATAGTTATCTACATAACCATCGTCAAAAGTGATGATAATGGGGCGATCCGGCAAGGGAGGCCAGCCAATGTTGAGGGCGTATACCAGATCATAGAGCGAGATTGTCTGGTAGCCGCTGCTCTTCAACCAAGCCATTTGCTCGCGGAAGTTGTCTGGGGTGACTGAGAGGTCAAGCCGGTATACGTCGGCATCCGGCGGCGGCTCACTGATGTAGTGGTACATCAAGATTGGGATGTAGAACTCCCGATCACGACCATCAGGGGTAGGCTGGGGAGTAGGCGTGCCTGTAGGCGTTTCCGTAGGTGTAATGCTGGGTGTCAGGGTCAGGGTTGGGGTGTAGGAAGCGGTGGGCGTTCCCGTAGGGGTTGGTGAGGCCGTGTCAGTAGCGGTGGGTGTCGCCGATGCGGTTGGGGTAGCAGTGAACAATGCGGCTATCAGACGGGGCCGTTGATCAATTGCGTTGGCCGGAGCAAAGGCAACCAACCCAAATGCCACACAGCCTACAGTCAAAAGGGCCAACAGAACGCCAATCGGCATTCCCAGACGTTTGCGCTTGGTCTGAGCCACGGGCCGGCTGGATGGACCAGAAGCATTCTTGGGCCGGCGCTTTCGACTGCTACTAGCCTGAGCAGATGTTTTAGCCTGTGATGAGTTAATTGTTTTCTCTGTCATTGGCATACTTTTCAGAGCATACCGTAGACGAAAGCGGACGTCAACGCCACTCCCAGCGGGTTCGGTAGCGGCTGTCTGCTCATCTGCCAGCCAGTTTCCTTCCTGTTTCTAAAAGTTCTTATAGCCATTTGCGCCTGTCTTGGTTATAATAGCCTCGACCCCGCAAAGCGTAGAGGAGTCCGCATGGAGAGTAATGATGATGCCCTCAGCCAAGCCGAGTTGACTGTACAGGCAGATCAGGCTGAGGACGCCCAAACCGGCCTAGCGCCGGAAGAAGTTTCCCCTGTCAGCGCCGCACCCGATCAGGCTAGTTTGCCAGAGGAAGATGTTCCCCCCGCCGGGGCCGAAGCCGTGCAGGAAGGCCCTGATGAT
Source organism: Anaerolineae bacterium (assembly GCA_034435015.1). Classification (GTDB taxonomy): domain Bacteria; phylum Chloroflexota; class Anaerolineae; order Aggregatilineales; family UBA3940; genus DAOTYH01. The sequence goes on from DAOTYH010000045.1 coordinate 159,404, forward strand.
CAGGAACTTTTCCTTGCGGCGCTGGATGGCGAAATGCCAATGGGAGAGGAGCTGGATAGTCTCGTCTTCGCGCCGCCTAAGCGCGGCCAGATTGTCAAGGGGACTATTGCCAGCAAATCGGACAGCGAGATACTGGTGGACGTTGGTGCAAAGTCAGAAGGCATTGTTACCGGTGCTGAGCTGGAACAGTTAGACCCGGAGTATAGAAACTCGCTTCAGGTCGGCGATGAGGTGTACGTATACATCCTCACCCCGGAGGATCGGAACGGCCACATCCAGCTATCACTCCGTCGGGCTATGGAAGAGCAGGACTGGCGTGAGGCTCAGGAATATCTTGAGCAGGCGCGCTCCTACCGAAGTAAGGTTGCCGGTTATAACAAGGGCGGGCTGATCGTCCGTTTTGGTAAGTTGCGCGGCTTTGTGCCTGCCTCGCATATCAGCTTGGAGCGCCGTCGTCGTGCCAATGGTGCAACACCGGAAGAGCGCTGGGGGCAGATGCTCGGTGAGGAGATCATGGTCAAGGTGGTTGAGGTAGATCGCGGGCGTAACCGCTTGATCCTCTCCGAACGTGCCGCCGCCAAGGAGCTGCGTGCTGAACGCCGTGCCCAACTGATGGAATCGCTAGATGTCGGACAGGTCTACAAGGGCCGCGTGATCAGTCTGGCTGACTTTGGCGCTTTCGTGGATATTGGGGGTGTGGACGGGCTGGTTCACCTCTCGGAGCTTTCTTGGGAACATGTTGCACACCCTAAGGAAGTGCTCAAGATTGGTGACGAAGTGGAAGTTGAGGTCATCAATGTTGACCGCGAGCGCCAACGGGTAGGGCTGAGTCGCAAGAAGTGCCTGCAAGACCCATGGGAAGTACTGGCCGCCACTTATCGGCCCGGCCAACTCGTGCAGGGCACTATTACCAAGATGACCAAGTTCGGTGCTTTCGCCAGCCTCGTTGAGCGGCCCGAAATCGAGGGTCTGATCCATATCAGTGAGTTGTCTGAACGGCGCGTCAAGCACCCTCGTGAGGTTGTCGAGGAAGGGCAAGTACTGACTCTGCGTGTCATTCGCATTGACTCGGAGCGCCGCCGTCTGGGGCTTAGCCTGCGCCGCGTTGACTCGGAAGAGTATTTGGACGAAGACTGGTATGATGTGATCGAGCCTGCACAGGCTTCGGTATCGCCGGAAGTACCTGATGATTGTAAGGAAGCTGAGCCTACAGAGGCTCCTACGGCTCCGGAGAGGCCCGATGCCGATGAGGAAGCAGGTAAGGATACACCTGAATCCGAAGCATGAGTTGTCTGTTGGACTTGACATGCCCCGACTGATGCCCAGCCGGGGCTTTCTTTTTGGGGGGCAGGCCAGCCGAGGATAGATCGTTGAGTGCCGCAATATGGTTGACGCTGTCCCCGCCCATAGCTAAAATGCTCCCTCGTGTGAGGATCAAGCCGACCGGGCTTTGTACAGCCTGCCGGCCAGGGAGGAGATCGAAGAGAAGATGACAGTCCTGTATCCCATCCTTGATGAGATTCGTCTTCCAGCGCGGATCAGCCGTCTGCGTGAGCTGGCATATAACTTGTGGTGGAGCTGGAACGAGGAAGCTCAATGGCTTTACAAACAGGTTGACCCGCTCCTGTGGGAAAGTGTCGGTCACAATCCGGTTGCCTTCCTGAGACGTGTCAGTGCTGATAAGCTTAGCATCGCGGCTGAGAATGTTGGTTACATGGCCGCTTACTCCAAAGTTTTTCGTGCTTTTGACGTCTATATGGGTGAGAGCGATACGTGGTTTGCCACTACTTATCCGGACCTCAAAGATCAGGTCATTGCTTACTTCTCAACTGAGTTTGGCCTGCATGAAAGTCTGCCCGTTTATGCAGGCGGATTGGGCATCCTCTCAGGTGATCATGCCAAAGAGGCGAGCGATCTGGGCCTGCCTTTTGTAGGGGTTGGGTTACTCTATCATGAGGGGTACTTTACCCAGAGGATCAACTCCGATGGCTGGCAGGAAGATATATATACGGAGTTCGCCCCAGAGGACCGTCCCATCCGCTTGGCATTGACGCCAGAGGGTAGAGTGGCAAGGGTTACCCTTGAGCTGGGGTCTGGCCTCACAGTTTCCAGCACTGTCTGGAAGGTGCAGGTTGGGCGTGTCCCTGTCTATTTACTTGATACCGAGCTTGAGAGTAGCAATCCTGCCCTGACTGCCGACGTTCCACGCTTGTACGGTGGCTCGCATATGACCCGGTTGTTGCAGGAAATCCTGCTTGGTGTTGGGGGGGTGCGTGCCTTGCATCTTCTGAATATTTACCCTCAGGCGTGGCACATTAACGAGGGGCATTCCTCTTTTCTGACACTAGAGTTAATCCGCGAACTTGTCTCTCAAGGTGTCAGTTTCGAGGAGGCTTGCGCTCGTGTTAAGGCCGCCACTGTGTTCACCACTCATACGCCGGTGCCTGCCGGCCTGGACATGTTTGAGCTGGATCAAGTGAGTCATTACTTTCAACCCTTCTGGGAGCAGATGGGTCTGACACGCGAGCAATTTCTCGATCTGGGGCGCCAGAATGCAGGATGGGGCGAGAAGTTTAGTATGCCGCGTCTGGCGCTCCGGCTCTCTTCCCTGCGGAATGGGGTCAGCCAGTTACACGGTCAGGTTTCGCGTGAGTTGTTCCGCCATGTTTGGCCTGACCGCAAGCCTGAGGAAGTCCCTATTTTTCATATTACCAATGGTGTTCATGCCAAGACATGGCTTGCCCCAGAGATGGCGGCTTTATTTGAAAAGTATATCGGCCACGACTGGGTCTATTACATGGACGATCCGGCTCTGTGGAATGCCATTGACGCGATCCCCGATCAGGTGCTATGGGAGACACGCCAGAAGCTCAAAATGGATCTGATCTGGTTCTTGATTGATCGTGCTCAGAGCCGCTGGGCCAGCGGCGAAATTACGCCTGCCCATGTGGTCTGGGCGGGTGCACTACTGGGCCGTGATGTGTTAACCATAGGCTTTGCTCGTCGCTTTGCTACATATAAAAGGGCTACACTGTTATTCCATGACATTGAACGGCTCAAGCGCTTGGTTGGCAACCCCGAACAACCAGTTCAATTTATCTTCGCCGGCAAGTCGCATCCCCATGATCATGGCGGAAAGGCCTTGATTCAGGAGATCTGCCGCCGCGGTCTTGACCCTCAACTAGCGGGCCGCATTGCGTTCCTAGAAGACTATGACATGGGTGTTGCCCGTTATCTGGTCCGCGGTGTGGATGTGTGGCTTAATAATCCCCGCCGTCCCCGCGAGGCCAGTGGTACCAGTGGTCAGAAGGCGGCCTTGAACGGCGTGCCCAACCTCAGCATCTTGGATGGATGGTGGGCTGAGGGATACAACGGATATAACGGTTGGGCTATTGGAGACGGCTACGAAGGCAAGGATGAGCACGATCAGGATCGTGTGGACGCGGAGGCTCTCTACACGGTGCTTGAGGAAGAAGTCATTCCGCTCTATTATCTGCGGGCGGACAATGGCCTGCCCCGCGCGTGGCTCAGCATGGTTCGTGAGGCGATCAAGTCGGCGGCGCCGTATTTCACCACCCGCCGTATGCTTAAGGAATATACTGAGCGGATGTATATCCCTGCCCTGCGCCGCCTGACCTATGAGAGGGTCCTGACTGATGGGTGATCAAGCAGGCGCCCTGAGGGTGCTTCAGGGCGGGAAAGTCGTCACGCCGGACGGCATCCTTCGGGCTGACATTCTAATTGACGGGCAACAGATTGCCGCTGTGGGCGAGCAGTTGGCAGAATGTGTGCCGCAGGCCGTTGTGCAGGACATCAGTGGCCTGACTGTCCTGCCCGGCCTGATAGATGCGCATGTCCACTTGCGTGAGCCGGGCGGTGAGCATAAAGAGGACTTTTACAGCGGCACGTGTGCAGCACTGGCGGGCGGGGTTACCACTGTGCTGGCCATGCCCAACACAACTCCCCCGATCACTGATGAGGCTACATTCGGCCTGGCGAGTTCCCGCGCCGCGGCGCACGCCGTATGCGACTATGGCTTGTATATCGGCGGGACACCCGATAACGCTACGGAAGCCGCCACCCTAAGCGACCGGGCGGTAGCATTGAAGCTATATATCGGCTCCAGTACAGGTGATCTGCTGGTTGACCGCTTCTCTGCCCAGATCACCCATTTCGAGCAGTATCCTCCTAACCGGATCATCGCCGTTCATGCTGAGGATGAATCGGCTGTGCAATATTATGCCGCCCGCGGCCTGCGCCGTCCCCCGATATGTGCTGGGCTTGCAACGGCCTACATCTTATCGCTGGCCGAACAGACGCAAAGGAGAATACACATTTGCCATGTCTCAACAGGCTACGAACTGGCCCTGATACGGGATGCGCGGCGGCGTGGTCTGCGTGTGACCTGCGAAGTGACCCCTCATCACCTGTTTCTGACGACTGAAGATGAGAGCCGTCTTGGAACTTTGGGGCGGGTTAATCCTCCCCTCCGTTCCGCGGACGAAGTTGCGGCGCTGTGGGCGCAACTCGATCAAGTGGACATGATTGCGACCGATCATGCCCCCCATACGTTAGAAGAAAAGGCTGGTCCTGTCCCCCCTTCGGGTATGCCCGGCCTCGAAACAATGTTGCCGTTGTTGCTGGAAGCGGTCAAGAAGGGCCGGCTCAGTCTGCCAGATGTAGCCCGTTTGACGGCAACATGCCCTGCTGAGGTGTTCGGGCTGACCGGCAAGGGACGCATCGCGCCGGGCTGTGATGCCGATCTCACTCTGGTTGATCTAGATATAGAATGGACGATTGGGAGTGAGGGACTGTACACCCGTTGCGGCTGGACGCCGTTTGCCGGCTGGAAGGTGCGCGGTCGCGTGGCGCAGGTATACTTACGTGGAGAGTTGGTTTTCGACAGAGGACGTATCCTAGCTGAGCCGGGAAGCGGTCGTCCTGTAACACATAGAGCCTATGAGAGCACCCATCCTCCAACCTGAAATCCTTGTGATCGGAGCCGGGCCGGGCGGTTCTACGGCGGCTTGGGCGCTGGCTCAGGCCGGACATGATGTCCTCCTGGTAGATGGAGCAGAGTTCCCCCGTGATAAAACCTGCGGTGACGGGTTGACTCCTATGGCTGTCAGAACCCTCAGACAGATAGGCGTTTTGCCGCAGGTTGAAGCGGCGGGGGCGGCTCGTATTGACCGGGTATTCATCAGCGGCCCGCTGGGGGTTTCGGCCATCATGCCGTTTGCCGATCACCAACCGGGGGCCTCTTATGCGCTGGTCCTGCCGCGTTTCAAGCTGGATGAGATTCTACGCCGGCACGCCGTCGGGGGCGGAGCAGAGTATCTGGGCGGGGTGCGGGTAGGACAGATTGAGCGGCAGGCCGACCATGTGGTGGCTGTGCGGGGTGACACCCCTGCCGGGGTGATCGAGATCAGGGCACGCCATGTTGTTATTGCTGTCGGGGCTAACATGGGGTTGCTTAAACGTGAGGGGTTTATTACTCACAGGCCGCGTTTCATCCGGGCCGCACGTGCCTACTATGATAACGTCTTCATTGAAGCAGATCGTTATGATTTCTATTTTGATCTGGAGCTGTTGCCAGGCTATGGCTGGGTGTTCCCAACCGGTGATGGCAGGGCCAACATTGGCGTCGGTATACTGCCTGTCTTCTGGTCAACCCGCAAGCCGGCGGCAGTACTGCTTGAGGAGTTCATTGCACGGCGTAGCAAGGAAGGTGTCCTGAGGGGCATTCGTCGTGCGAGTCCGATCAAGGGCTACCCGCTCCGCATAGACTATCCAGCCCAGCGCACAGCAGGGGCCAACTGGGTGATTGTCGGCGAGGCGGCAGGCTTGGTCAACCCTGTCACCGGTGAAGGGATTGATCTAGCGATGGAAAGCGCCCTAATTGCCGCACGCACACTCCACGAGGACATCTCTACTGGGCGGCGTAATCACCTTGCTTACCAGCGCGAATTATGGGAGCGTTTTGGGCCGATGTTCAGCGGTCTCCGCATTCTGCGTGACATCTTGATCACGCCGTTCTTTACGGATTATGCATTATGGCTGATGCGCCAGCATGGGTTCTTGACACGCACGGTGATGAGCATTGCCCAGGGCTTCTGGCCCCCCCAGGAAGTGTTCCATCCGCTGTTCATCTTGCAGTTTTTCACTCCCATCTCCCCTCGCCTGCTTGCTGGCGGCCTTGGCCGGTTGTTTCAAAATGGGCGCAGAGGGAAGCGTATGGCAGGCAGTGGTTGAGGTAACTGTTCTGGTCACGGCTTACCGTGAGCCGTTAACGATAAGGGTAGCCCTTGAGTCCATCCTGCCGCAGATCGCTGGCTGGGAGGCTGAGGTTATTGTGATCTGCCCGGACGAAGAGACCGCTCAAGCGGCGGCCTGTTCTGGCGTGACGGTGTTGCGGGACCCCGGTCGCGGCAAGCCTGTTGCCCTAAACATGGGGTTGAAGCGGGCTAGCGGCAACGTGATCGTTATGACTGATGGTGATGTATATATTGGCGCAGGGGCAATACGAGCATTGCTTGAGCCGTTCTCCGATCCCCATACTGGGGCAGTCAGCGGAAGGCCAATTTCAATTAGCCCTAGAGAGACAATGTTAGGTTACTGGTCACATCTGCTGACTGAGGCGGGAGCGCACGCCGAACGGCTTAAGCGTGATTCGGCAGGACAATTCTTTGTATGTTCAGGCTACTTGTACGCAATCCGGAAGGGGCTGGTAGAACACGTCCCAGAGGATGCGTTGGCAGAAGATGCGGTCGTATCGCACCTGATTGGTGAGCAGGGCTACCGCATCCGCTATGCGCCGCAAGCGGAGGTTTTTGTTCGCTATCCTTCCACCTACTCTGATTGGTTGAAGCAAAAGGTACGTAGTGCAGGGGGATATGCCCAGCCTATGATTGCCCGTTCCCCACTGCGGATGCGCAGCTTCTGGCATGAGCTGGCGGCAGGCACATGGCGGGCGGTTCGTTATGCCCGTAACTTGCGTGAGCTGATCTGGACGCTGGCCTTGATGGCGGCGCGGATGCATCTGTGGTCGCTTATCTTTTGGCGGGTTTATGTCAGGAGAATGCCCTTGGAACAGCTCTGGCAACGTGTCGAAAGCACTAAGTAGCACAAAACGCAAGTGAGTTACGTATGTCCTTGCCATGCTCCTAGTGTCCAGCAGGCGGAACAATGGGGGTGTATAATCCGGCTGTGAAAGTGAGAGACTTTTCTCCTGCTCTGTTGGCTCTTTTTCCCCTGAAAGGATTGTACCCCTATGAAATGGCATGAGAATGTAGTCAGGGTCTGCATGGGTGTCCAGCCGGGTGAGCGTGTTCTGCTGATCACCGATGCGGCTCTGAGCGCTGAACAGGACCTGCTGGCAAGAACCATAGAAAAGATCAGGCCGGCCGCACTGTGCCGCTGGACTTTGCCTGAGTCGGAACGTCCTCTGCATGTTGCTCCCCCCGAAATCCTAGAATGTGCCCGCACCTTTGATGTAGGGATTCAGTTCTTAGGCCGCACCACTGTTGAAGAACAGCCCTACCGTTTCTCCCTCTTGCAGGCTACCGCTGAAGGGGGGCGAATGCGCTTTGGCACCGGCCTCAACATTGATCAAGCTATACTGGAGCATGAGCTGAGCGCTGATTACGAAGCTGTCTCTGCATTGACACACAGGCTGGCTGAGCGTTTACAGGGATGCTCGGAGGTTCACATTACAACCCCGCTAGGCACTGACCTGACGTTCTCAATCGCTGGCCGTCAGGTCGCTGTTGACCCTGGCATTGCCCGTAAGCCGGGTTACTACAACCTGCCTTCAGGTGAGTGTTACGTTGCCCCGATTGAGACCAGTGCAAACGGCACTCTCGTGGTGGACAAATCCTTCCCCGGCATTTTGATCAAGACCCCGATCAAGCTGACTTTTAGAGACGGTCGGGTCACAGATATTGTAGGGCAAGAAGAGGCCAAGCGGTTACTTCAGATGATCCGCGAGGGCGAGCAGAAACCTGATGGTAAGGGTTGCCGGATTATTGCCGAGTTGGGTATCGGCACAAACCCAGCCGCCCGCATTACCGGCAACGTCATGACTGATGAGAAGGTGATGGGGACAATCCATATCGCCATCGGGCATAATGCTGTTGCCCCTTATGGCGGCCAGAATAAGGCCCCAATTCACCTTGATGGTGTAGTGGGGCAACCTACACTGATCGTGGATGGGCAGGTGTTAATTAAGCAAGGACAATATCTGGTTTAGCAAGATGACACGAGCATTAGTCACGGGCAGCACTGGGTGTGTAGGAGCAAACCTTGTCGCCGCGCTCAACGCGCGGGGCGTTGAAGTGATCGGGTTACGGCGGAAAACCTCACCAGAGGACGCTGTACATGGGCTTCAGATGACTCCGGTAATAGGTGACATCCTCGATCCGGAGTCATTGCGGGTTGCCATGGAGGGGGTAGACTGGGTCTTTCATGTGGCGGCAGTATCGGACTACTGGCATACCCCCAGCGATGTGATCTACAGGGTCAATGTGGAAGGGACTCGCAATGTGCTTGAAGCCGCCCGCTCTGTGGGAGTGAGACGGGTTGTGTTCACTAGTTCGACTGCCGCGCTGGGCGTCCCGCCGCCGGGTAAGGCTCTGATGGATGAGCATGACTCGTTTAATCTAAAGCCTCACGATTTCCCTTATGGGCACAGCAAACATCTGGCTGAGCAGGTCGCGGCAGAGTTCGCCGCTCAGGGGCTTCATGTGGTAAGGGTTCTGCCATCGGCGGTGTTAGGCCCGCGTGATGTCAAATTTATTTCCGGAGAGCTGCTTATACAGGCCCTTAAGGGAGGCATCCCCGCCCTTCCTCCGGGCGGATTAAACTACATTGATGCCCGTGACTGTGCGGAGGGTCATGTTGCCGCCATAGAGAAGGGCAGGCCCGGCGAGCGATACATTCTGTCTGGCCACAACATGACTCATCGTGAGACGATGGAGATCATCAGTCAGGTGTTGGGAACTAAAGTGCCCCGCTTTGATATTCCCCGGTGGCTCTTACCGCTCATGGCGGAGGCGGTTGATGTGTTACACCGTTTGGGCTTCGATCTGCCGGTTGATCGGGGGCGGATGTTGGTCAGCGGTACTATGATGTATTATGACAACAGCAAGGCGGTTAAAGAGTTGGGCCTCAGGGTTCGCCCGTTCATCGAGAGTGTGCGGGATACCTACCAGTGGTACTTAGAGCATGACTATCTGTTGCGCAGACGAGGGATCGCAAAAGGCGTGAGTTAAATGCCTGTTCCTAATTTAGATGCAGGCAAGGGTAATAACGGCTTATGATCACAGATATTGAAGAGTTTATCAAGTATTTTCACGGTCAGCGCCGTCGCACCCAGTGGGTCGTGGACGCTGTTCCTCCCGACAAAGCCGGCTGGCGTCCGTGGCCTGGTGAGCCATCCCCTGCGGAGATCATTTGTCGGATTGCCGCGGGTCATCTCATGTATGCCACTGTAGTTGCCTATGATTACTGGGTCGTTGAAGATTATGAGACAGCCGCTACCAGTTGGGACGCCGCCCTTCAATATTTTCAGGACAAGACCGAAGAGGCACTCGACCTGTTGCGGCCACTGCCTAACTCGGTGCTGAAGGAGAAACGGCGTAAGCCGGATGACAATGTGCCCACAACCGCATGGCGTTTTCTGATGGCGATGCTGGAGCACGAAATCTATCATCGCTCTCAGCTCAATACCTATTTGATGTTGCTCGTCATACGCCAGCCCCGTATGGACGGGGTGACAATTGAAGCTGTCCGGGCGGCACTGAGCAAAAAGTGAAAAGAGGGAGGGGATATCCTATGGCAGAACAGCAGCCACCACTTGACTGGCGGGCTATCTTTCGTGTTGCAGGCATTGTCACGGGAGCGACAGCCCTGTTTGGGATCGCAATTCCTCTGATTGGGGCTTTGATAGGTGAAGCTGTCGGGGGGACAGGCCCCCTTAATACCCGCGTCATTTCAGGTCACGAACTCTATCGCTGGCTCTACTGGGCAGTTTCGTGGGGGGTGATGTTCTGGCAGGGTCAATGGATGTTGCGCCGGGTTGGGAAGCAGAACATCAACGATATGCTGGTAACAGCTATTATCACTGCTGTAGCCCTGATGATCGTCAAATTTGTCGTCTGGATTGTTTACGACCCGGTCAATTCAGGGCAGAGGTTGTTTGCAATAACAGCGATTGATGCGATGGGAGCGCTGGCTCTGTTGATAGTAGGTTTTATCGCGGCCCGCATCAATGCCTTTTGAGTAGCCTAGAGGAGAAGTACGGCTAGCCCTTGACAAGGGCTAGCCGCCGTTTTTGAGGGGGTTTTTGCTCAAGGCAGTGCTGACAATCGTAACCATCTGAGCAATATCAAGCTCTCCCTTGTTTAGCACTCCAACAACCGGCCATGAGCCAAGTTGCTCTTGATCGGATTGCTCAAGCACTTTAGCCGTTGCTACCAGAACCCGTATGGGCTTGCTATCCATTTCTTTGCGGATGCGGGCCAGCAAACCAAAGCCGTCCAGATGAGGCATCATCAAGTCAAGCAGGATCAGATCGGGAATATCCTTCTCCAACTTGTCAACGGCCTCAAGACCATCTTTGGCAGTGTCTGTTGCGTGCCCGGCCATCTTGAGTGTGATGTTGAAGAGTTCCCGAACATCAGGTTCGTCATCCACTACAAGAATACGCGCCACAGTGTCTTTCCCTCACATACACATTCTTTGTCAAGATTCCGTCTACTGGTCTGTGAATACAGGCAGATGCCCCAGAGCGATGATGTCCTGCCACTTGGCCCGATCCCCTTCGGTAAAGATCGCCGCCTGTGCCACGACTTTGCCCCCAGCCTTGTTGACCAGTAATTGCATGCTCTGAAGTGTACTGCCTGTTGAGATAACATCGTCAACCAGGACCACTCGTTTTTCTTTCATCAGGCTTCGGTCTTTCTCGTCCAGAAAGAGAGTCTGCGGCTCCCCGGTTGTGATGGACATAGTCTCAGCCCGTAGTGCTTCCCCCATGTACGGCTTGTAGCTTTTGCGCAGGACAACCCATGGCTTGCCCAGCTCCGTAGCCAGCGCATAGAGCAGAGGGATACTCTTAGCCTCGGCTGTTACCAGCACGTCGCTTTCTATCTTCCGTAATTCTTGGGCGAGCGCTTTGGAAGTAGCCTGAACCAGCTCAGTATCTCCAAGGATGTTGACAATGGCGATCCGTACACCCGGTGCGACCTCAAAGAGGGGAAGTTCACGCTTAACCCCTGCAACTTCAACCGGATAGACATCACGAGGCGGCTTTGACATCCTAGAGTTCTCCTTGCTTCGCATGTATCCAGATCATGACAATTCTACTATGGAATCCTAAAAAGTGGCTAAACTTGGTGACGCAATCATGGCGGTTGTGTTGAAATTGTTAGGTTGGAAGGGGAGCGATCAGTTGCCAGGGGCGGCAAAAGGCTGGAAGCCGATGACAGTCAGGGCCTGTGTAGCGCCAAAGTCGTCATAGACAACTAGAAGTTGTCCCCCCCGCTCGGCGGCATGGCGGACGATCCAGTAGAGCATCTCCTCCATACGCTGTCCCTGAAAATAGACCTGCTCATCCGGCAGGCGGGTTGTATTGTCCACATAAACGGCAGTTAAGAAACGTGTCACAGATGAGCCGGTTGGATCGTCAGCATCCAGGACATAGAAGTTGAGGCGGCTGGCCCGAATGACGGCTGTAGGCCGCCCATTGATCTGAGCGCCGGTTTCAGTCCAAGTCAGGAATCCTGCCATCGGATGATCGCCAATGGCTTTTGCGGTAAGCTGCGGGCTGAACAAAAGAGCGGAATCAATAACCGGGTCTATCTTAGCGGCCAGCACAGTTCCCAGATACGGCTCAGGGACGCGGGTTGGAGTCGCGCTGGGGGGTACCGAAGGACTGGCCGCCGGGGCAGGGGTAGCAGGCCGAGGTGTTGGCGTGATGTTGAGCGGGTATGCACCAGCGAGGGCGAGTTGGGCCTGCCCGCCGGGGTACTGGACAAGGGCGGCATTGAGCGCCAAGTCACGCAAGCGGGCCTGATTGATCAGTGCCTCCAAGGCCAGCGCCGGTTGAGCATTGCTGATGCGCCAATAGAGGGTCGTATGAGGTGCTTCGAGGCTGGCCACACTCAAAGAGAGGGTGGAATCAATCAATTGGATGCTGGCAACGTGATCTAGGCGGTTTGGATTGGTTTGATTGGGCACCACCACCTCGATCGCGGTGACTGTGCTGAGGTCCGCTGGTTGACCGCCTAGCGTCACCTGGCTTCCCATCAAAGCTAGGACCCCGCTTGTCCCGCTCCCTTGCCACCATGTCAGACCATCGGTTGGCAAGGGTGGCTGTTGGATCAGGGGAAGCACAAGGTCCAGAACGGCATTAGCCCATCCATCCGCTGGAGTAGTTGGGCCGGGCGGCGTCCCCGTTAGATCAATCCCCTGCTCAGATATATCGGGAGCAGCTCTGCTGTTGGGGGAAGCCCCCCCGCTTTCGAATGACTCTCCTTCTGCTGGCGGCGACGCATTAGCGATAGGGTAAGATGAGGGAGATAACTGACCAGTCCAACGTATGATCAGGACTCCTAGAGCCGTCAAGCCTAGTATCAATGCTATTCCCTTCAGCCATCGCACACGGCGCCGCTCAATCACGTTACTGTGTTGCCCACACCTTCAAGTTATCAAATGCAACCTTGAGAACACCAGAGCCTTCGCTGACAGCGTAGATGGCTACATCCCCTTGCTGGAGGCGGTCGTCGCTGAAGCTGGCGATGGCTTGTCCGTCAAAGTACAGTGTGTGAGTGTTGGCTCTGCTCAGTACACCTAATGTGTGAGTAGTCAGGCTGGCGGCATCTAGCCCTGCCGGTAATGTACCAGTCAGCGCTACACCGCCCGCAAACGTACCACCGATCCTGGATACAACCGAGAAGCTGTTGTTACAGAATATGGTTAGTAAGTAGTAGTTCCCGGCATCCGAGAAGCGGAACATGAGGCCGTATCCCCCATTGGTTACGCACTCAATAGGTGTAGCCTCCACCTGAGCGTAGAGATCACTCCGATTGACGGCTGTGGTTGCTATGAATCGCCCGTCATAAGGTCCGACCTCGAAGATGTACTGTCCATTGGAGAGGTAAATCTTTGCACTGGTGTCTTGGATGGAGGGCCAGCCTTGGTAGAAATCAGCCGAGAAGATCACCTGGCCCTGTTGGACTCCCGCCGGCAGGCCGCCTGCTCCAAGCGTGGGGATGCCAGCCGGTTGCGTGGGAGAAACTGGAGATGGGAGAGTAGAGGATTCGAACGCCTCAGACGTCGTTGTGGGCATGAGGGTCACTGAGTCCGCTGGCGTGGCCGTAGGGAAAGGCGTCACGGTGGGCGGCGGCAGGGGAGTTGATGTGGCCGTCGGTCGGGCGGCGGTTGGGGCCGGTGTTGTGGTCGGCAGGACAGGAGAGGGTGTAGTGGCTCTGCAACCGGCTAGGGTCATAACCAGCGCGGTTACGGCACTCATTACAAGGGATCGATAGGACATGATGTTCTTAGACCTGTGCTTAATGTTTCGTTCACGGGGCGATGATAACGCAGGCTGGCGCGATTGTACAGACAAACCCCGTTTCGCCATTTGTTTGTTTGGGGAGTGCTCAAAAGGGTGGACATGGTGTTAACGGGTCAGGCGATTTTAGCCCTTCATATCCATTCTGTTAGCCACTCCCGTTTGTTTGCAACTTCTTGTGACCTCAAGGTACAATGCCTGTCATGACATTCCCCCGTCCGATCATAACCTTGTTGACCGACTTCGGCGAGGCAGACGCCTACGTTGGGATCATGAAGGGCGTTATGCTTGGCATTCTGCCAGAAGTACAGTTTGTGGACATCAGCCATCAAGTTACCCCTCAGGATGTCCAGCAGGCGGCCCTGATCCTGTCCACTGCCTATAGCTATTTCCCTGCTCATACGGTTCATCTGGTTGTGGTAGACCCGGGCGTTGGTGGCCAGCGGCATCCTATTGTGCTTGACACACCCCATGGGCGCTTTGTCGCTCCAGACAATGGGGTATTGACTTATGTCCGTCTCCTAGAGCCATCTTCTAAACCATTTGTGTTGGACAAACCTTGCTTCTGGCGTACGTCACCCAGCCATACCTTCCATGGGCGCGACATCTTCAGCCCGGTAGCGGCCCATCTCGCCAGCGGCGTATCTCCGCGAGAGATGGGTTCCCCCCTTGAGCAGATCAATATGCTCCCTCTGCGTCCATTGGAAGTCACGCCGACGGCGATTCGCGGAGAAGTGATCCGTGTGGATCGCTTCGGGAATGCTATGACCAACATTATGCGCTTGAGTTGGGTCAGCGAGCATGAACTTGAACTTCAGCCGCTCAGTGTCGTTCCGGGGCTTGAAGCCCCCCTGCGTATTGATGCTCGGCAGACTCGCGTTACCTGTAGCTGGCATACATTAGATCGCATTTACCGGACATACAGCGAAGTAGCAATAGGTCAGGCGCTGGCACTAGTAGGAAGCAACGGTGAGTTAGAGATCGCCGTTAACCGAGGAAGTGCCAGCAGCGCTCTGGCTCTGAAGGCGGGTGACCCGGTCACTTTACATCTGCTTTCCTGATCGCTGTTTCAACGTGACCGGTGCCTGACTGGTTTTCTTTCTCCAGTATATGAAGCATAAGGAGACACATGGATCGCTTTATCATCCAAGGCGGTACTCCCCTTTATGGCACGATCACAGCTAGTGGAAATAAGAATGCCGCATTGAAGCTTCTGCCAGCCTGCCTGCTGACTGAGGAGCCGGTTGTCCTGCACAACGTGCCGGACATTGCTGATGTTCATACCATCATCGCTATCATCCGCAATCTTGGCGTTGACGTAGAGCGTCTGGGCGAGAATAGCTGGCGTGTACATGCCAAGCAGATCACCAGCCACGTTGTAGATCGCAAATTAGCCTCCCAGATACGCGCCAGTATTGTATTGGCCGGCCCGCTGTTGGCCCGACTCGGACAGCTTGAGCTTCCCCCGCCGGGCGGTGACGTGATTGGCCGCCGCCGCGTGGATACCCATCTGTTGGCTCTCAAGGCGCTGGGTGCGAACTTCGAAGCAGGTGATCGCTTCGTGTTGACTGCAAAGAGGCTGACTGGGGCAGACATTCTACTGGATGAGGCCAGTGTAACGGCCACAGAGAACACCATTATGGCGGCCGCTCTGGCAAAGGGGACTACCATCATTCGCAATGCGGCCTGCGAGCCGCACGTGCAGGATTTGTGCCACTTTGTGAACGCGCTGGGCGGTCAGGTTGAGGGCATCGGCTCAAATGTCCTGACAATTCACGGTGTGGACCGCCTGCATGGAGGCGAGTTTACAGTCGGTGCAGACTACATTGAGGTAGGAAGTTTTATTGGGGCGGCGGCGGTGACTCATGGCCGCGTTCGGATCAAAAATGCCGCTCCGCAACATCTTTCCATGATCGCGCTGGTATTCAATCGTCTAGGTGTCCACTGGGAAGTGGAAGGGGATGATGTGATCGTGCCGGAATACCAGCCCCTCAAAGTGATCCCCGACATAGGCGGCCTCATACCAGAGATCAAGGCACAGCCTTGGCCCGCCTTTCCCAGTGACCTTCTCAGCATTGCCCTAGTGATCGCCACACAAGCAGAAGGCACAGTCCTGTTCCACGAATGGATGTATGAGAACCGCTTCTTCTTTGTGGACAAACTGATCTACATGGGCGCACGGGCGGTACTCTGTGACCCGCATCGTTGCCTGATACAGGGGCCAAGCCGGCTGCACGGTGAGCTGGAACGTATCACCAGCCCTGACATCCGTGCCGGCATGTCGCTGTTGCTGGCGGCTCTGTGTGCTGAAGGGACTACTATAATCCGTAACGTGGCGCAGATCGATCGGGGATACCAGAACGTAGACGGCAAGCTGCGCTCTCTCGGCGCGAAAATAGAGCGTGTCTCAGACGAGTAGAAGTGTTAAGCTTGCCACTTCTATCGCATCTAGATCGGCCCCCTACCCCAAGGGGGCTTCTTCTTCATCCTCAGGGCTGGGTTGATCAGATGGTGCTGTTCTCTCCTCTGATTCATCGTTTGGGGAGTTGACGAGAGACTGCCCCGTCATATCCGCTGGCTGTATATCTAAACTGCTCTCAGCCAAGAGACGCGCCTCAAGCTCAGCAAAACGTTTGAGGATGTCCTCTGCTTCTGGGGGTGAAGTAACGGGGGCCTCACGGTAAGGCTCGAACTCTTCAGCCTCTTCAGAGAATGCCAGCAGGTCGGCGTCCGTGAACTGCCGGGAGTTATACCTCTTGGCTAGTTCAGGGTTGACAAAGGGGTCAATGGTATACCGCCACAGGCCGGGGCGGACCTGCCTCAGCACTGAACGGCACGAGTCACAACGCACCGAGCGCCGCATGCGCGGAATCCCGGCTGGCCGCTCGATATGTTCGTCGAGGTAAAGACGCCCAGACTGACAGACCGGGCAGGTCTTGATTGGGAATCCCCTTGAGTAGCGGTGCGTCTCACGCCACCCCTGAATCCAGATCAACCCGTAAATTGCAAGCGCAAAGACAGCACTGCCTGCCCAGAAGATCGGCCCCGGAGATTGCAAGCGCGGCAGGGAGATGCGGGGGGGCGTCTGGGCTGTTATGGAAGAAGGGACAGCAGTGGCAGAGGGTAAGGCTATGACGGCAGGCTCTGGCGTACCGGTCATAGTTGGGGCCGGCATAGAAGAGGGTTGAGGGAGGGCAGGTGTGACCGTAATTGTCGGCAATACAGAGGTAGCTGTCAGCTCGTCTGTTCCCTCTGGTTGAGGAGCGGCGGGTGTGCCTGCTGTACTCAGGGGTGTAGAAGTAAACGGTGGGAGGAAAACGGGCAGAGCTTGGAGGTCGAGGGCAGGGTCCCATTCGACCAGCCTCGCCAGAATCCAGCCGATACTGCCAGCCCATTCCCAGTCAATGACGATCCAGTTGCCGTTAGCACTGCGTCCGCGCGGATAGACCTCTGTGCCGTATGTCAGCCCGCCAACGGCAGGCCAGTCGCTGGAGGGGCCGGCACGCACAGCCAGTGTGCCTACCGCTACGCGCCCTCCCCCAGATGGCGGCGGGAGGAGCGTTGCGGTGGGGGTTGATGTCGGGCCGAAAAAGGGACGCGGCGTGTCAGTGGCTGTAGAGTCCGGAGGGGCAGTTGGTTCCCCTTCCTGAGAGGGGGGCGCGGCCCACACTGCTGAGACAGATACTGCCGCCAGCGCCAGCGCTACAGCCCAGATACCTCCCAGCACTCGCCTGACCATACAAAACTAGTCCTTAGTCCCCTCAGTCGAAGAAGAAGATGTTGAAGGTGTACTCCCCTGAGAGGAGGATGTGTCCGTCGCGGCGACGTACTCATCTTCCTCTTGCGGCAAGACCGTCTTGATGAAGCGGTTAATCAACGCCCAGAGGACATTCTGGTTGAAGCCGACCACAAGGCATAATGCATAGATGACCAGTCTAGAGGCCAATGGCAGGTTGAGTTCACCCGCCCCTACAATGTTGGTAATAATGCCTCCACTCCCCCATACCAGCAGATAGGCTACTATGCCTAACGCCAGCCCCATGAAGGGATTGGTGACATACCAGGGTGTGTGGATCGGGTCGAAATCACGCTTTTTGGCCGTGTGTTTTATAAGCACCCACAGCGCCCCGATGACGCCTCCCAGGCTTCCGAAGAAGCCAGCAAGAGCGGCATCTGTGACCCAACTGGGGACGAGGGCAGTAATAAACCGCTGGGCCTGATTGGTCAGCAGGTAGGTCACGAGAATCAGGATCAATAGTAACCAACACACCAGATAAACAGCCAGCCATGTCCCTTGTGTCTGCGACCACTGGCGGACCTTCTCTTCCAGCCGCAGGCGGGCCTTGACCTCCGCAACCAGTTGCTCAGCGTTATCAAAGTTTTCTGTGCCAGCCAGCAACAGTTCACGTGCTTTCTTGAGGTCGCGAATGGCCCTCTCCGTCGTGTTAAAGTGACCCCGCACATCGTTCACGACCAGATTGTAAACGGCGTTGATCTCATCCCACAGGGCATCAATACGTTCCTGTGTGATAAGCCTCTCCCCTAGAGCCTCATCAGGAGGCAGTTCAGCTTCTTCCGACTCCGCAGGCTGTGGTGTCAGCTCGGATTCTTCAAATGGATCATGGAAGCGGGGCGGTGCCATAAAAGTTGCGGCCCAAGCCGGACCTCCTACACCCTCCAAGCCGGTCGGGAGCACAGTTGGCCCGCCGGCAAGTGGAGGGGTAGTCACCGCAGGAGGCTCTACCTCCCACGGCGGCCTGAGCGGTTCGACGCTCGCCTCTTCGCCAATCGCTGGGGCCGGAAACGGTTCGCCGCCCACAGAGGAAGCAGGCATCGTGACAGCCTCGCCGGCTTCAATGGGCGTAATGGTGACCCCTTCGCTCAAGCCGGGCAGGGGGGGTGAAGCAGGTACAGATGGCGCAGGGGGCAAAAGGGTCTCAGGCGAAACAGCAGAGGAACGGGGGGGAGCCGCTTCAGCCTCTGCCAGCAAGAGTAATTCCTCAGGACTCAGGTCACGGGGGGGCATGGTCTCCGTCATCGGCTCAGGAGACAGCGGCGGTCGTGCTGTTTCGGTGCCCAGCCCCAGCGCACTTAGAATATCTCCTGTAGGTTGCTCGGACGAGAGCGGCTCGCTTCCTGCTGTGCCATGACCACGATCCCAAAAGGCTTCTGGAGGGATAGCCTCCCCTCTGGCCTCAGGTGTCTGCAAACCGCCAGCCAGTATCTCCTCAACCTCCTGATCGCCGCTGGGGGCGGCAGAGGAGCTGGCCGCGGCGGCTTGGCCATGCATGTCGAAAGGGTCAGAACCGCCTATTGTAAAGGGGTTATCCTTTCCTCCTACCAGAATCTCCCATCCCTTGCCTTTGATAGAGGCGAATTCATTGTCATCCTGCTCTTGCAGGTTGTTCTCTTCAGGGTTATCGGACATCGTTGATAATAACCTCCGCTAGCCTCCGATATGCCATTGCGCCAGGGTGGCGGGGAGCATAGTCAATGAGCGTCTGGTTGGCAACCGGAGCCTCAGCAAACTCCATACTGTTTTCGATCAACACATCAAATACCTTCGTATTGAACACGGCACGCAGCTCACTGACAACCTCAGCGGCGTGCCGGGAAGAGGGATCATACATGGTGGGCAACAGCCCCAGCAGGCGGAGTTCCGGGTTTAGCCGACGCTTGACCCGCCAGACGGTCTCCATGAGCGCCCGCACTCCTCGCATAGCCAGGTAGTGGCACTGAACCGGTATGAGTACCTCAGTTGCCCCTACCAGCCCATTCAGCGTGAGGATGCCAAGGCTGGGCGGGGTATCAATCAGGATAAAGTCAAAAGGAATACGATTGCGCTCAATAGCCCGGCGTAACCGATGGGCACGCCCTTCAGCGTCAGCGAGTTGTACCTCTGCCGCCGCTAAATCTACACTGGCGGGGGCAATGGCCATCGTGATACTGTTGCCGACCGGACGCAGGACTCGTGCTAGAGACACATTTTCATTCAACAGAACGGAGTACATACTCCGGGGCAGTCTGTAGGGGTCAAGCCCGAAAGAGGCAGTCAGTGCGGCTTGCGGATCGAGGTCAACGAAGAGGACACGTTTATCCAAATCTGCGAGAGCTACTCCCAGATTGGCAACGGTGGTCGTCTTTCCGACTCCCCCTTTTTGATTGGCAACAACAATTGTGCGGGTCAAGGTGCTCCCCCTGCTATGCAGACAACCTCGCCAGCATTATAGCATACCTTTGCTACCAGCAAATACGAGGTCTTCTACATGAGCATATCTATTTGATCCGGGTTATAAGAGGGTTTGTCTGAACGCCGCTTGACGTGTTCAGTAGGTCAGGCTATCATCACTCGACGTGCGTAAAGAAGATATTCTCCGAGAATTATACGAAGCACGCGCCGAGTTGCTCGGTGCGTTAGAGAGCCTCTCTGCCGATCAGATGCTCATGCCGGGCGCAGTCGGTATATGGTCTGTCAAAGATGTTCTGGCTCATATTGCGGCGTGGGAATCGGAGCTGGTGACGGCCTTGAATGAGGTCCAGAACGGGCGTGTCCCCTCTATGCTGGCGATCGAGGATATTGACGACTGGAACGAAGACCAGTATCATGCCAACGTGCAACGCCCGCTTGAGGCTGTGTTGGCCGATCTGGAAGGTGTTCACAGGATGCTCTGCCGGAAGATTGAGGAGTTTGATGAGCGTTCTCTGATAGATAACCGGCGCTATAAGTGGATGGAGGGTGAGCCGCTGGCTTATCTGATTCAGGAGACGGCCTCGTGGCACGAGCGTGAACATGCCGAAGAGATTCGTGCGTGGCGACAGCGGCAGGGGCTATGATCTTGCCCTCTGAAGGAACACGTCAAGACATTCAAAAGCAGGATAGAGTTCACCAAGGCTGGGCGAAAAGTCCAGCCCTTAGACATTATTTCACAGGAGAGGTTCATGAGTCGGGTTGTAAACACGGATGGCCCCGGCAAAGCCCGCAATCAACTTATGCGGACAGCCGCTGAGGTGATCCGTCGTCTGAGCCAGAAAACGAGAGCGGATGAAGAAGTATGGGATATGGCGGCTCTACTGGTCTATTGTTTCCGCCGGATTGATGAAGGAATCGATGAGTCTGTCAGTGCATGGGAAAAGCGAGATTACTGGGTTAAAGCGGCTCAGTTCAGAGCGCGCTGGGCTTGGGTATCGCAGGCCGCCGCCGAATTGGATGGGCTTGTCCGTAGCGCTGACTGGGATCGCCTCCCCGCTACATTGGTAAAGTTGCTTCCCTACTTTGAGGAAATCAAGATAGTGAAACTGACTCGTGATCCCAGCCTCTGGCGCGGTGCCTATCAGCGCTTACTGCGCGAGACATCATCGAACAGGGAGGTGTGATCAGTCGGCCATGTACCTCCGGGATTCCTTGCTTCTGCTCAGGCTGATCTCACTTACTGTTGTTCTGCTTACCGTGTCTGCTTGTGGTGGAGGGAATGAGACCAGCCCTGCACCAACGGCTACATGGACTCCTACTGCACCGCCTGCGGAAGAGCCTCAGCCGGTTGTCCCTACCGCGACGGCAACAGCCTTCCCGTTTGCAGGTGATGGCAAATGGGAGGTCTCCTTCCAGACCAGCGACGGGGTCTTGCTGAGTGGTACATTGTACGGACAGGGAGAAAGCGGGGTTATTCTGGCCCCTGCCTATCCGGGCGGTCAGGAGGGGTGGAAAGCATTCGCTGAGACCGTCGCGGCACAAGGTTATCGGGCGTTGACCTTTGACTTCCGGGGGCACGGAAGTTCTGAGGGAGTAGCCGATACCGCTCATGCCACCATTGACTTGATGGCCGCCGTAACTTTCATGCGTGAACAAGCCATGGTAGACCAGATTGTCTTGATGGGGGCTGGCTGGGGGGGAACTGCGGCCATTCGTGCGGCAGGTCAGGATGCCAGCCTAGCGGGTCTGGCGGTGCTTTCTGCGCCCCGTTCTGTAGGAGAACTTGAAGTCTCTGACACCGATCTGGCCAGCTTGACGCTCCCCACTCTGTGGCTTGCGGCCCGCAACGATCTGGGGCAGGATATTGAAGCGATGGCGGATCAGACCGCTAGCCCTGACAAGACTATCTGGGTCTATGAGGGAAGCAGCCTGCACGGCACTTTCATCTTTGAAGGAGCTAATGGTTCTGACCTGACGCGGCGCTTGCTTGAGTTTATTAACCGCCTCTTTGGTGCTTAGGTCATTTATCAGAAAGGGGCCGACGATGGAGCTGAGAGACTTCCTTTCGCTGTTTGCTGAGGCCTTGCTGATCGTCGCTTTGCCGATTGTCATTGCCGCCGCGATCCAGCATCTGCGCCTCACTACACAGCGCCTGCGGGCGGGAATGGGCGAGCAGAACCAGCAGGCTGTCGAACAGGCCATCCGTATTGCCGTCCGGGCGGCTGAGCAGTTGGGCCTTTTAGATCAACTGGCCGGGCCGGAGAAACGCCAGCGTGCTATTGAGATCGCACAGACATTTTTGCAGGAGCGCGGCATCAGGCTCGACCTTGATAAGATCGCCTCGCTGATTGAAGCTGAGGTACTCTCCCAGTTCAATAATCCAGAGACTCTAGCCGATACCGCACAGGCACGTCAGGCCTTGATTGACAAGGCCGTAGAGGCCGCTGTGCTGGCGGCAGAGCAGAGCGGCATGTCTGGCCTGATCCGTAACATCGGGGTTGAGAAGAAGGCCTATGCACTTCAAATGGCCACCCAGTATCTTCGCCAACATGGTATTACGATTGATCCCGGACTGCTTGGCGGGCTGATTGAAGCCCAACTACTCCGTCTGATGCTGGCGGCACGAGGGGAACTTCCGGACATGAGTCCTGCAGGGGCCGCCGCCGAACCAACGGAATATGCCTGACGGCGGACGGGCAGGCCGGGCATAACGTGGTAGAATAATGATATAAGAACCTCATGAAACTACATGGAGCGGCAGGGTGATGGGAACTCAATCAGACCTTCCTCGTTTGTCGCCGCCTGTTGAACGCAACCCAGAGACAACGGCCCGCTTCAGACGCCAATCGTGGTGGCAGATCACCTTCCCTGTGCTGGCTGTTGCTCTGCTTTCGGTTGCGGCTGTCGTGCTGGTGTTCCTGCTGAGCGGCCCAGAAGGCACATCTGTCGTTGGCAGTTACTCGCTGATACTTGTCATTGTCCCCACGCTGATTGGCGGACTAGTTGTGCTGGGGCTGGTCATTGTGCTGACGCACTGGATCGGCAGGCTGATCAGGGCTATCCCTCCCTATGCTTACAAGGCCCAGCAGGGCACAAATCGGGTCTATCAATGGGTGGACAAGGCAACCGACCGTATTGCCGGGGTTGTGATCGCTGTGCGAAGCACGCTAGTCGGGATCAACGTGTTTCTCAGGGAGCGGGGTATCATCCCGTCGGTGGAGACGGCAGGCCCGGCAGATGGGTCTCGCCCGGAGTCACGCTCCAGTTAGTGGCAAACAGGAGAGGCAAATGGCAGACCAACAGAGGGCTATCGCGCCAACAGAAGGTAACTGGCGGCCACGCGTTTTTCTGATCGGTGGGCTGGCAGGTGCACTGATCGGCCTTCTTTCTGCTTATCTGTATGTTCGCTCGGTTGAGGAAACACACGGTGAGGCAGTATCTCCCAGCTCTCCTAAGGCCAGCGATGCAGTCAAACTGGGCATTTCCCTGCTGGGGATCATCCGCACCATCACGGAGTGGGGCCGCCGCTAGGTTGCCGCCCTTTAAGCATCCTTGCGCACACAACTAGCTCGATTGATCCGCCGGAATGAATGGAGCGGCGTCAGGGTCTGGTTGCCACGCGGCTTGCTTCTGCTGGCAGTTTTGACCTTGATGATTCGTCCTGCCCCTCCCTATGTGGTAATTGGCCCTCCACGGCAGGTCGAAACTCAGCATCCAATTACTTGCGTCCATACCCGCCTGACTGACGAGGTAGAGGAGTGGAAAATCCAGCGCACCCTTCAGATGGTACGCGAGATGGGTGCAACTACAATCGTCGAGTTCTTCCCTTGGGCTTACATTGAGCCGGAACAGGGTGAATATACATGGCAACACAGCGACATGATCGTGACCCATGCCCGCGCTCAAGGCTTGCGCATTATTGCCCGGCTTGGGCTGGTGCCGGCATGGGCGCGCCCTGATCCGGATGAGACCGAAGCCAACACCAGCTTGAATTATCTCACCCCTGAGCACTATCAGGATTTCGCCGACTTTGTGGAGGTCTTCACTGCTCACTACGGCGATCAGGTGGAGGCTGTCATCATCTGGAATGAGCCTAATTTGGGCTTTGAGTGGGGCTTTCAAGACCCGTCGCCGCAACGATATGTGGACTTGTTACGCCTTGCCTATCCAGCCGCCCATCGGGGCAACCCAAATGTTATCGTGCTGGCAGGTGCTTTAGCCCCCACACTGGAGCCGGCGGGCAGTCCTTACGGCGTGAATGAGCTAGATTATTTAACGCAGTTTTACCGGCTAGGTGCGGCGCAATACTTCGACGCACTGGCGGTGCATACTTACGGCTTTCGCTTCCCGCCTGAAGAGCTTCCGGCTTCAGATGTGCTCAACTTTCGCCGTGTTGAGTTGCTCCGTGACATTATGGTTGCCAGCGGTGACGCAGATAAACCGGTCTACATTACCGAGTCGGGCTGGAACGATCACCCCCGTTGGACGAAGGCTGTCCACCCCGGTCAGCGTATTGCTTACACGCTGGATGCTTTCAGGTATGCCGAGGCGAACTGGCCATGGGTTGAGACGCTGTGTATATGGGCCTTCCGCTATCCCGCCCCTGTTCACAGCTACCCGGATTACTATACACTGGTCTCACCTGACTTCACGCCTAAGCCTATTTATGATGCCATTCAGGCTTGGGCGCGCGGCTGGCCGCTGGAGTTTCCAGAGCCTTAGGCCCGATAACAGGTTACGTGCATGGCAAATGTGGATTGACAGGCTAGGCAGTGCCTTTTATACTCCAGCACATGGACTCCCAGACGCGAGAGTGGCTTGATTATCAGGCTGATCTGATTGAGGCGCTGTTAGCCTCTCATAAGATCGAGGCATTAGTCACGGGAGTGCAGGTCTCCCCGCGCTGGGTGCGCTTTGTCCTCCAACTAGGGCTGAGTACCAAGATCAACAGCATCCAGAATCTGTCGGAGGAGATCGCGCTGGCATTGGGCGTGCCCTCGGTGCGCTTGGCTCGTACTTCCTCGGCCCTCGCCCTCGAAGTGCCGCTTCCTAATCCTCAGCCGGTCTACCTGCTGGCTCTCCTGCGCGATGTTCCTCCTCTCCTGCCGCCTGTGACAGCCGTGCTGGGGCTGAGTATTGACGGAGAGCCGTTCACCCTGCCCCTTATGGCCCCTGAGGTGACACATGTCCTGATCGCCGGCGTGACAGGTTGCGGCAAGACAGAACTACTCCGCACCCTGATCCTCTCGCTGGCTCTTTATAACCGGCAGGCTCACCTTCAGGTTGCCCTGATTGATCCTAAGCGGCGCGGCTTTGCGCCCCTAGCCGGGTTGCCTCATCTGCTCGCCCCGATTGCAAATACGCAGGCGGAGGCCCGTGAGCTGTTGGCCTATGTGGTCAGTGAGATGGAGCGCCGCGACCGTGAGGATGCCCCTCCCACCCCTCGCATCATTGTGGCGGTAGACGAGGTTAGCGATCTGCTGGCGCGGGGCGATAAAGAGATTGAACAGGCCTTGATCCGTCTGGCTCAGCGCGGGCGCGAGGCGGGTTTTCATTTACTGTGCAGTACACAGCGTCCTTCGGCTGATGCAGTGCCCGGTGCGCTCAAGGCCAATCTGCCCGCCCGTTTAGTCGGCAAGGTCGCCAGCGGGCAGGAAGCGCTGACAGCCGCCGGCATACCTAACACGGGTGCTGAGGTGCTGATGGGCAACGGCGATTTTGTGGCTGTCTTGGGCGCGCAGGTGACCCGGTTTCAGGCGGCCTACACGGGCGCCGCAGACATCCGGCGTATCCTCGCACGTCTGGAGGCCGCCTCGCGCGGTGGATCGGCGGCTGTACCGCCTTCGCCCAATGCAGAAACCTATTCGGCCCTCAGGGATCGCCCTGCCGATGCCGATTCTGACCTGAGCTAGATGAGGTTCGGATGGATAGACGGTTCTTGTTGGTTCTGCTGGTAGGGGTATTGGGATTTGCCATCACCTTAGCTGTTATGGTCGGGGCACGCTTAGCCTCCACACAGGCCCTGACCATTGCGCTGGGGGTTGCTGTCGGCATTATTGTTGGTGTGCCGGTTGGGGCAGTGTCTGCTCTTATCGTCCTGCGAGTGGCCTCCCCGCCACGTCAGGTTATGCCCCCATCGCCTGCTCAGGGCAAGCAATCCCCCACTGTGCCGGTTCAGTCTGTGGTACACCAGCAGGTTTCGGCTGATTCTTTTGTCCTTACCCCTGCTGAACGCAAGTATACAGTAGTGGGGGGCGCCGACCTGCTGGAAGAGGACGTCGCCGGCAATCCCGACAGTGCGCCCTGATATTGAGTTGCCTTCTGGGACAATTGGCTTGAGCAGGTCATACCGTTATATCACCACCTTTGTCAGCATAGTCGCCCTGATCGCTGTCGTGGTTGTGATTGGGGCGTGGCTGTACACTCACCAGCCGGAAGATCAAGTCTGGCAGTACATCCAAACATCTGGTGTCTTGCGGGTTGGTATGGATGCCTCCTATCCCCCTTTTGAGGATGTGAATGCCGATGGTCAGATCGTTGGCTTTGACGTGGACCTCGCCCGTGAGATAGGGCGGAGGCTGGGGCTTGAAGTCTCTTTCGCCAACATTCCCTACGATGGCCTGTATGATGCCCTGTTGGTCAGGCAGGTGGATGTTCTGATCTCGGCGCTGGTTGCCGCACCTGAATTTGAGGGCAAAGCCAATTTCAGCCTGCCTTATTTCAATGCCGGCGACTATCTCGTTGTCCCCGTTGATGCATCCCTTGAACAAATGGCGGACCTGACCGGGCATACTCTGGCTGTTGAATATGGCTCCAGCGGTGATGTTGAAGCCCGGCAATGGGAGCGGCGTCTGTCAGCCCTGACCATTCGGCGCTACAGCGACCCTGAGTCAACGCTTCAGGCCGTTATCAGGGGGGAGGCTGACGCGGCCCTGGTAGATGGTATCACCGCGCGGTTAGGGGTGGGACGTTACCCTGAGCTGGCACTTGGTCCTAATGTAACAAATGTCTTCTTCGCGGTAGCTGTTCCGGAAGAGAGCAGTCTTCTGTTGGAAAAGGTGAATGAGGTTATTCAGGCCATAGCTGACGATGGGACGCTGTCACGGCTGGTAGAGAAGTGGTTTGGTCTGTGACGTTCACAAAGAGAGGCGGCTCCGCTCAGCACCCAGAACGGCTGTCTAGTCAAACACAAGCTCAATCCACGTGGTATGGCCGCTTCGAATGTATACCTGCTCACTATAGGTACGCCTCGCTGAGCGGGTTGTGAGGGTGTACCATCCCTCCGGCAAGTCTCCCAGCGTGAAGTTCTCCTGCCATTGTTCATCGGGGATATTCTCCGCGCCGGCGTATGTCCATGTATATCGGGTCGTATCCGGCCCCCGCAGAGTGATGGCTACCTCCGGTAACATTGCTCCGCTGGCGTCCACTACCCGCCCTGCCAGCGTTCCATACCCGTAATAGGGCTTAAGCCACAAATCAGGGTTGCGTGTACTGGTCGTGTAGCTGGTTGGGTCGCCAACCCGCACCTCAAAGTGCAGATGCGGCCCGCCGTTGGCTACACCTGTCCCGCCAACTGCTCCGATGATCTCTCTCACAGCAACAGCCTGCCCTGTCTGAGCGTAAATCTCGGAGAGGTGCCCATACAAGGCATAGATAGGTTGCCCGTTATAAGTGTAGTCGCTCAGTTGCAGGATGATCAGGTTGCCATAGAAGTTCAGTTGCGGCCCGAAGATCATTTCGGTGTCTGTCCCTGAGTAGTAGATCACCCCGTTTCCTACTGCCACTACCGGCGTCCCAATCGGGTTAGGGAACTCTACGCCTGTGTGCGGGCGATACTGCCCTCCTGCTGTGGCGCCGTAAGCGTAGTTCCGATCCAGGAAATCCCGCCACCCGTTGGAAATGGGGCGTTCCAGCCAGTAATGTTCTGGCGGCAGGCTGGCATCAACAGTGGGGGGCGGCTCTGTCTGTGTGCCTGTCCCTGTAATGGACAAAGCAGGCGTTGTCTGTTCTGGTGCGGCTGTCAGCACAGTCGGGGGTGCAAGAGTGCTAGGTATAGCCGCCGGCGGGAGCATCGCCGAAGGCGTAACTGTCGGCTCGGCAAGGGCCAGCGCGTAGGCCGGATCAGGGGTTTTGGTTGGGGTGGGAGCATATACTGTACGAGGACCACAACTCGTCAGAGAGCCGGCTATCACGATTGGAAGCAGGATGCCTAGCCTAAGTCGCATAGCTCAGCCTAACCCCAGACGGCCTGTAGCCAAAGCCACCACCTCGGTCGCCAGCGTTCTGCCAGTTTCTCGAATACGGGCAATCTCTTCACGTAGGGCGCGTGCCGCGGCCTCGTCCGCCAGCTCTTTCGCGTTGACCAACACATTGAGTGCGGCGGCTTCAATCGAGGCCAAAGCCATATGCGCACCTGCGGCGGCATCTGTCGCCGCATTGACGTTGCCCTGTTCTGCCACGATCTTCAGTTGTTCAAGCGTTGCAAGTGCTTGACGCGCCGTTTGGAGGGGGACTTCTGCCGCGTGGCGTAACCCCGACTGGATTGCCCGTTCTCTGTCTGGGTCTTCTTTGGGGCGTTTGTAAGCTTCCATGACAGCCGCGAAGGCAGAGCTGTCCTCGCTGATCCCTCTGAGAAGGCTGGCACGCAGAGCCTCTGCCTCAGCAATGACTGACTGCATAGCCGGCTCAACCTCGGCATACTTCTTCTTACCGACCGTTGTGCGGGCTACCATGGCGGCCAGCCCTGCCGCTGATGCACCTGCCATAGCCGCTACCGAGCCGCCGCCGGGTACAGGTTCGCCGCTGGCTACGGCATCGAGAAAGGCATCCGGCGAGATATCTTCAGCCTTAGCGGCTTGAATACGCCGCTCTAGAATTTGATCCTCAGTGAAGAGATCGAGTTGCAGATACCAACGGGCTGTGTCAATCAGCGCCTGTTCTGGGATTAGGCCGACCAGTTCGGCATAGGCGATCTGATAGCCATAGCGGGCCGCTTCAACCCGGATCAACTCCTGTACGCGATGGATGGGCGTCCGTGTGAAGTCGGTTAAGTTCATTGAGACCTGCGCTCGTCCGCCAACCAGCAGTCCGAGTGCCTTAACAAAACGCAGACCGCCGCTGGACTGTCGAATGGCTTTAGCGATCTTGTTGGCGGCCTCTACATCGTCCGTGTTCAAATAGACATTGTAAGCAATCAGAGGGGCACGCGCGCCGATGACGGTTGCTCCAGCCGTTCCCAGTTGAGGCGGCCCAAAATCCGGTGCACGCTCCGGATCATGCTGGATCGCCTCACGCAGACCTTCGTACTGCCCTTTGCGCAGGTTCTCTAGGTTGCGCCGCTCTGGCCGAGTAGCCGCTTCTTCATACAGGTAGACAGGAATACCCAGCTCACGCCCGACGCGCTCGCCCAGGCGGCGGGCAATGGCCACACAATCCGCCATCTTGACGCCTCGGATCGGCACAAAGGGCACAACATCGGTAGCCCCAATGCGTGGATGCTCCCCCGTATGGCGGGTCATGTCAATCAGGCCGGCGGCAGTCTGAATGGCGGCAAAGGCCGCCGCCTCTACTCCCTCCGGCGTGCCGGCAAAGGTGATCACCGAGCGGTTGTGGTCGGCATCTGAACTCTTATCCAGCAGTGAGACGCCGGGCGTGCGGCGGATAGCATCTGCAATAGCCTCAATTACTTCGGGGCGGCGCCCCTCGCTAAAGTTAGGGATGCATTCGACAAGTGGTTTCACCGGGAAGTCCCTCGCGTTGGTTCTGCCAGAGCTGACGGGCGGATTATAGCGTGAGCAGGCAGGGGGAACAACTAGCCGGTACAAACAACCAGCAATAGGCAAAGGAAAGAAGAAGAGGCCGGAACGAGAAGGACTCCGGCCTCTTCAGCACTGAGCGCAAGGGGAGTCTACTCCCCTGCCTTTTCCTTGCCTGTTGCGGTCAGATAGTACACCTCATCGCGACTCTCAAGCAGGCCGGCCTCTGTGAGTTCGCGAAGACTGCTACGGACACGAAACAGCGGTAATCCTGTTCGCTGTGCCACCTCAGCCGGTGCCGCTGGTGTCTCCAGCGCTTTCAGGATCGTCTTAGCCGCTGGAGCTAGCGTTCCATCTGGGTTAATGCAGGCCATCTTTTACCCCAAAGACTTCTTGCACAGATACCAGTCTATGCACTCGTAGCCGGCACGCAGTTGCTCATCCACCATCTCAATTGTCTTAGGGGCGGGCACGATCACCTTGTCTCCGGGTTGCCAGTTGGCCGGGGTCGCAACGCCATGTTGGTCGCTGGTTTGGAGTGCATCAATCAGCCGCAGGATTTCCTGCATGTTGCGGCCAGTAGTCAGGGGGTAGTAGATCATGGCGCGCAGTATCCCCTTGGGGTCAATAATGAACACTGCCCGTACTGCTTCGGTCTTGCTGGCGCCCGGCTGAACCATCCCGTACTTGGTAGCGACCTCCTTATTGAGATCAGCGATGATCGGGAAGTTAATCTTGACACCGGTCTTTTCTTCGATGTTCCGTACCCAAGCAATATGCGAATAGACGCTGTCAATACTCAGGCCCAACAGTTCGACACCGCGCTTCTGGAGTTCAGGGTAGATTTCAGCGAAGGCTATGAACTCAGTTGTACAGACTGGTGTGAAGTCAGCCGGGTGGGAGAACAGGATAAGCCATGAATCTTTGTAGTCAGACAGCCTGATCACCCCATGAGTGGTTACCGCCTCAAACTCTGGTGCAGGCTCATTCAGACGCGGGAAAACCGGTACAGCGGTGCTGACCATTTCTTCGGACATTTCTTACCTCCTAGTTCTGCGCTTACAACGGGTGGATATATTAATATTATAGACCACATTGAGGGCTGAAGGCCCTCACTCTATAGTGAACTAGTCCTGTTCTCCACTACTCTTAGATGCAGTTGGGTCGGAATGGTTGTGCTGGAGGAAGCCCTCTCCGAAGCTTTTTTATTGGAGGGACAGCCTAGGCCTCACTCCCAAGGAGCCTGCTTTTGCTCAATCGAGCTGTCACCACTGCTCGTATATCCGCCTGCACGGCATCAACCGGACGCTCTCCGTTGACTACGACCCACCGGGCTGGCTCTGCCGCAATCAGCTCATGGTAGCCGGCATGAACCCGCCTGTGGAACTCTAGCGCCAGCGCGTCAAGACGATTCCATTCTGCCTCTTGATCTTGCTGACGGCGGCGTAGCCCAACCTCCGGGGCTACTTCCAGGTAGATGGTCAAATCCGGCTTCAGCCCGCCTGTGGCAAATAACGTGATCTGCCGTAACATATTCAGGTCAAGCCCATGGCCGTAGCCCTGATAGGCGAGGGTGCTGTCGTAGAAGCGGTCGCACAACACAACCTCCCCTGCCGCCAGCGCGGGGCGGATGACCTGAGTTACGATCTGCGCACGAGAAGCGGAATAGAGCAGGATTTCCGTGCGCGGGTCCATCTCGCGGTTGGCCGGGTCGTGCAACACCTCACGGATTTGTTCTCCAATGGGTGTTCCGCCGGGTTCTCTTGTGCGGCAAATGACATAGCCCTGCCGGACTAGAAAGTCAGCCAGCAGGGCTAACTGAGTGGTCTTGCCACAGCCGTCAGGGCCTTCAAAGGAGATAAACATCCCGTTACCCACGATAGATTCGAACGTGGCGTTCCGGCTCCTTACCGTAGCTGTGTGAAAGCAGGTTGGCCTTGCGGGCCAGCTCATGCTGTTGCCGCCGGATGCTTGCCTTCTGCGGCGAGAGGTCCACCGCCGGCGACCCGTTGAGGATAGCCTGTATGCCTTCCTGAGCCTCCCGGATAGCCCGCTCAAGAGGATTGTCCTGATCTACCTGTTCGACCTCCAGTTGGAACAGGTCAACAAGGAAATCTTCGATCTGGGTGACCGTATTAGAGCGCAATACATAGATCGAAATGCCGCCCTGTTCAGCATCGGAGACAAGGCGCGGACGCCGCCGGTAGAAGTTCTTGAGTGTCAGCAATACATCTGCCTCATCCAGTGTATCTACCACTCGCAGGGGCAACTTAAATCGTCTGGCCGACTCGATCAGCCTATTCCGTGCGATCCCATAAGGATAGACGTTGACTGTTTGCAGAGAGCCTCCACTCCGCACCCGCGGCTCCCATTCGTTGCCGGGGCCTTCATTTCCTTCGGGCAGGTGCTGATGATGGTTGTTTCTGCCCTCACGCAGTCCGTCAACCCTGCGGGCCTTGCGCCCATTTCCATCCATGTTGTGTGGCTGAGCTTCAGGCTGTGCCGTCTCGATGGTTACCTCGCCGTTTGGCCCGCGCCGTCTGATCTCTGGGGCGAGGGGGCGTCCCCGCAACAACATATCCACTGCCGTCATGACATCGTGATGGATGATCAGGGTGTTTCGATCTTGAAGCTCAATCAGTACGTCGAAGGTCGGAGGTGCACGGCGCTCCAATACAGTCTTTTGCGTGCCCCGCCGGCGTGCCTCTTCATCTGAAAGCGTGACACTCTCGATGCCTCCTACCAGATCGGAGAGGGTCGGGTTGAGCAATAGGTTGTCAAGAGTGATACCGTGTGCTGTAGCGATCAACTGCACACCACGCTCTGCGATGGTGCGGGCCGCTTGAGCCTCCAGTTCACGCCCGATCTCGTCAATGACGATCACCTCCGGGTTGTGGTTCTCGACAGCCTCAATCATCACCTCATGCTGGAGGCTGGGCATGGGAACCTGCATCCGGCGTGCTTTACCAACTGCCGGATGAGAGATGTCACCATCGCCGCCAATCTCATTAGAGGTATCCACGATCACCACACGCTTGGACTCCGCTAGTACGCGGGCCGCTTCACGAAGCATGGTCGTTTTGCCGACGCCGGGCTTGCCAAGAATCAGGATACTCTTGCCTGATTCAATGATGTCTTGGATGATGTCTATCGTCCCGAACACGGCCCGCCCAACCCGGCAGGTCAGCCCGACCACTTCGCCGCGCCTGTTACGGATTCCGGAGATGCGATGCAATGTCCGCTCGATGCCTGTGCGGTTGTCAGCATCAAAGTCGCCAACCTGCAACACAACTAGATCAAGGTCGTCCTGAGTCACTTCCCGATCAAGCAGAGTGTATTCCCCGTCCGTATAACGTGCCGTCGGTACACGGCCTAGATCAAGAATGACCTCCAGTAACTCGTCACTGCGATCAAGTTGCACAATCACCTGAGCAATGTCAGCAGGCAAGACAGCTAGCAGGCTGGATAAGTCATCTGTAATACGTCGTTCCATAACCCTTCTACCAGTTCCCTCGCTGTCAGAATAGTCCATGAAACTTACAATTTTTTAGTCGTCCCTTCTAATCTAACTTCATTAAGAGTTATTCTCTTGGTCTGGCAATCGGCGTGGCCATTGGTACTCCCCCTTCGATATCGGGCAGAGGCTTAAACGCCTGATGCGTCACCCGCGCCACCGTATGTCTGACCATCACTGCCTGAGAAGCAAACACATGGAACCCCAGCTTGGCAAGAGCGCTGTCCGGGTAACCCATGTAGCATCTGAAGCGGCAGACAACAGGATATGTATCTGCTCGTACAGCGGCCAGGACGCTGGCGGCGAAAGGAAGCGCTTCATGATAGGCCTCAGGCAACAGGTAAAGCTCGATGAGCACCCCCTGGCTCCCCCGGTAGACCGGCGCCATGCCGATGACATCCCCTGCGCTTTCGTAGAGATAGCACGTATCTGCCTGATTGGGCGGCGGCTCAACGTGTTTGATCAAGCCGGGTGAAAGCATGTTGTACAGGGAGAGCACAAGAGAGGTATCCGCTGGGGATGCAGGGCGCAACGGGTAAGTTGCGGCATCCAGCGGCGCTGGAGAACGCAACCACAAGTCTTGCCGGGCGTAAGCGGCAAAACCGGCCCGCCGTAAAATCTCCAGTGCCTGAGATGTCTCATCTACTTCGGCAGTGAGACTGACAGCCCCCTGTTGCCCTGCCGCCGCTGTCAAGCCATCTAGCAGGGCCAACCAGAGTGTCTCATCCGCACCGTCTTCCAGCGCCGGTGCTATATAGGCCAAGCTGGCATAGCGGCCATCCGCTGTAAAACGAAGCTGTCCTAATCCCCTGCCGTCCGGTCTACGCAATACGTAGATTTGCGCACGGCCAGTGCCGGTCAGTAAAGCATGGTAGACGCTATCCCCGCCGGCTGTCAGGCTTAGCCGTGCATCGAAGCTGACTCCATGCCCGGCCAGCCGATAGACAAATGGCAGGTCATGCCAGCGTAAAGGGCGAATCTCCGTCACCTAATGTGCCTTGGCTCGTCCTCAAAAATTGACCTGTCGTCTTGGCCTGACAACAGGCGCATTGGGGATATTTCCCCGTCCCTGAACAGCCAATTTCTCTTTCCTGTGATTGATTCTAACACGTGAATGTGAAGCTGCAACCGCTCTTTTGTTAAGGTTCTGTGTAACTCTCCACTATACCCGCTCATGTTTTTTTTCTTTTGCAGTGGATTCCTAGTACGGGTACAATCGGGACAGGTCATGACTTGTTTGCCCCAAGGTGGGGATTCTGTTGAACCGGAGGGGACTGTGACAAAGCGCACATCTCTCATTTTGTTGCTGGGTATACTTGTTCTGTTTGCGGCGTTGAGCGCGGGGGTACATGTTGCTACCGCCCAAAGTGAAGGTCGTATCGCTGGGATTGTTTACCACGATAAGAATGGAAACGGCACCCGCGAGGAAGGCGAAGAGGGCCTTGCGGATGTTCAGGTAAAGTTTGATTCAGGCGGCTGGAGTACAACAATCACGACTGCGGAAAACGGTGCGTTTAGCATCCAGTTAAATCCCGCTACTTGGACGGTGACCGTTATCCCTCCCAGCGGCTATACCGCTCCTGAACCAAGTACACAGGCTTATATTGCCTTTGCAGGTGACGCGGTCACCAATATCGAATTTGGTCTGGTTCGATCTACTGCACTTCCCGCTTCCGGCGGTGTAGTCTCAGCGCCGGTGATCATTGCAGGGTTGTTTGGGGTAATGGTGATTGGTGTTGTGATGATTATTGCAGGCCGCCGTCAGGCCGGGAAGGACCTTCCGGCCTGAGGTCGCCAAGTGATATGGCTCGTCAGCGCCAGTTGCCTCACAATCCGAATCACTCGTTTCAGCAGCATTCCCCGGCGCGGTTCATTGATCCTTTGACCGCCGCCGGGGTGTTGTTAGTTCTGGTTGCGGCTGTTGCCCTGATCACTTACGCCGCCCTCGTTATACCAGGCCGGCTGGCGGCGGAGGGTGGGCCGCCAGAATCACTCCGCGCGGCGGCAACCTCGCAGTCTCAGCTCAGCCGTACCCCTGAACCCGGCATTGAAGCTGGCACCGGTACGCTTGCCCCCCCAACGGCTACTGAATCACTGTCCACCGCTACCCCAACAGCAGGGGCGCCGGTTTCTGGCTCGTCCGCTGGCTCTTCTGTAGCCGGCGGCGGGGGCGGTATCCCGACGACGCCTAATCCGCACGGCGATTGGCCACTGCCAAGCTGGATGGAGCCTCGCTACTGGATTTCAATCCCAGCCCTGAATGTTGAGGCGCCGGTTATTGCACTAGCCCCTCGGCTAGTTGAGGAACAGGGGGCAATGGTCTGGCGCTTGCCTGTGCCTAATTCCTATTCTGTGGCTTGGGATGAAACATCGGCAGAGCCGGGGTTTGTCGGCAATGTGATTATGACGGGGCATAACAACCTATATGGGGCAGTATTCGGCGACCTGGATAAGTTGTCCTACGGAGATGAAATTGCCATCTGGAGTGAGTACGGAGTTTTCTCCTACTACGTTTCAGTCATTCAGTATCTGGAATACAAGGACCAGCCCCTCGAAGTGCGCACCTCATACACTCAGTGGCTCAGCCAGACCTTTGACCAACGCCTGACACTGATCTCATGCTGGCCTCGTCGGACTGCCACCCATCGTATCGTCATCGTGGCCACCCGCTGATACACAACCAACGGCAGAGCTGTTGCATCCAAACTAGTGAGAAAGATGTTCTCCAGTGGAGAGAAGTATGGAGCTGACAGCCGATATCCCTATTGAAGAATTGGTTAATGCTTATCCTCAGGCAGTGGGCTTTCTTGCTGACCGGGGGCTAATATGCATCCGGTGCGGAGAACCCTTCTGGGGAACACTGCGTGAACTGGCAGACAGTAAAAACATGGGCGGCCAGATTGAGGTGATCGTCCGGGACCTGAAGGCCGTCCTTGAGAAAACGGCAGGCGGAACATAGGTCTCTATGAATCAGGTTGTGCTATGATCAGGTAAAGAACGATTGGTTATAAGGAGCATGTTGCTATGCGTGCCTACATCCTCTTGAAGGTCAGCCCCCAGGAGACTATGAGCCTGATGCGCAACCTGAAAGAAGAACAAGGCATCACGCAGGCGAGTGTGATCCATGGGCCTTATGATTGTCTGGTTGAGGTAGAGGCCAAAGACCTCGATGAGATCAACCAGATCATGATGCGCATCAGAGCGATGGCAGGTGTGATCGAGACACTGACCTGTCTGGTAGTTCAGTCGTGGCGGAGGTCGAAGCCTTAGCAGACAGCAGAGCTTGACAATGACCGCCTCTGACCGGCTGGCGGATTTGGTCAAGCCTCTATAAGGGGTACGGCTGGCGTCAGCGGGGAGTGGGGTCGTACAGAGCTTTCACCACCAGCACAGCGCCCAGCTCGACGATTGCAATGATCAGCCAAGGCAGTTCTACACTGCCGCCTAACAACCGCTCAATAATGCCAGCTAATCCGGTTGCCACCACGACAATTGATAGAGCATAGATCGGCCAGCCGGCGTGCCAGTCTGGCTGCATATCCTGATAGATCGCAGAGCCAAGCAGGATCAGGCCGGGGATGAACAGCATCAGTGAAGGGAGTGTCTCCCGGAAGAGGATATATATTGCCGCCGCGGCAAGAAGAACTATCCCCCACGTCAGTAACTCGAAGCGAAGTTCCGCTTCTGACTTATGGCCTCTCAGCATACTTTCCTCCTCCCCCTGCATTGATCTAGCTAGAATCAATCCTGCCCTGTTCCATCTAAGCTAAGTATAACCAAAAAGGCGTTCACACCAAGCATAGGCACGAAGCCGATAGACGACAGGCTAGGGATGCCAGACTATAAGCTTCCCGTCAGGAAGTGAATTCGACAGCCGATGTGATAAAATGAAAGCAACGGGAAAGTGTCAGCGGAGTAAGCCGATGGCAACACGCAAGCAAACTCTAGGCGAAATACTCGATAGCCTGACCGTTGAAGGTGAGCTGTATGAACTTGTCAATGATGACTCGAAAGCGGTCCGGTGTTATGCCTGTGCCCACCGTTGCCTGATCAAGGATGGGCGGCGCGGCATCTGTCAGGTACGGTTTAATTCTGGCGGTGTCCTGCGTGTGCCGCACGGATACGTAGCCGCTTTACAGGCCGATCCGATTGAAAAGAAACCCTTTTTCCATGTACTGCCCGGCTCGACGGCGTTTAGCTTTGGCATGTTGGGGTGCGACTTCCATTGTGACTTCTGCCAAAACTGGCTGAGTTCTCAAGCTTTGCGCGACGATCGGGCCGGCACTGCACCACAACCGATCTCCGCCGCAGAGCTGGTAGGGTTGGCACGGCACTTTCGTTCTAGGGCCATCGCCAGCACCTATAATGAGCCGCTGATCACAACAGAATGGGCGGTTGAGATATTCAAGCTGGCCCGGCAGGCAGGGATGCGCACATTGTATGTGTCCAATGGCAATGCAACACCAGAAGTGTTGAAGTATCTTGCCCCTTGGCTGGATGGCTACAAAATTGACCTCAAAACGATGAGCGACGCGACCTACCGCCAGATCGTCGGCGGTGTGCTTCAGCATGTGCTGGATACGATCAAGCAGGCAAAGGAGTTAGGTCTCTGGGTTGAGGTCGTGACACTGGTCATTCCGGGTATGAACGACAGCACTGAGGAATTGTGGGATGCCGCACGCTACATCTACTCGGTTTCACCTGACATTCCATGGCATGTGACCGCTTTCCATCCTGATTACAAGATGACAGATCGAGGCTACACGCCGGTTGACACCTTGCTCCGTGCCGCTGAGATTGGGGTAGAGGCTGGCCTGAAGTATGTCTATGCCGGCAATATACCCGGACGCACCAAGAGCTGGGAAGATACACGTTGCCCTAACTGTCAGACGACCTTGATCCGCCGGCTGGGGTTTCAGGTTTTTGAGAACCGGATCACCTCAGAGGGGGGGTGTCCAAAGTGCCAGACAAAGATACCCGGCATCTGGGCTTGAGGCAGGTTAGATCGTGCGCTAAGCTCAAATGAATTGCCTGCTTCAGGGGGAGCCATGCCGGGTCATGGATCGGACTTTATCATTCCGCGTTATAAAATGATTCTCTCGTATGATGTGCCGTCTGCCAGCTATGAGTCCTACTACCAATTTGTCTTGAGAGAGCTTGTCCCTGCCCTCCAAGAGGAGGGACTGTACATGGTTGAAGTCTGGCATACAGCTTACGGAGATTATCCTCTGCGGATGGTAGGTTTTGTCGCCGAGGACTTTCATACCATCCAAGAGTTGCTGAGCAGTAAACGGTGGCGCGACCTTGAGCACCACTTCCTGAGTTATGTCCGCAATTACTCATGTCAGATCGTCCGCTACCGGCAGGGTTTCCAGTTTGTACGCTAAGGCCGTACATATTTTACTTACATAACCGATCTCAGTTTCATGCTTGCCTCTTGACCCTATCTAATTGCGTCTGTAAGCAGGGGAGTAAGCAATTATGCGTTTTCTAGTTACTGGCGGGGCAGGGTTTATTGGCTCTGCGTTGTCAAATCGGCTGGCACGAGATGGGCATGAGGTGCTTGTCACTGATAACCTGATAGCCGGTGACCCGGCTCGCCTTGATCCACGTATTCTGTTCACACGGGGCGATGTAGCCGACATTCCCAAACTGTGGACGCTTCTACAGGGAGTCACCTGTGTCTATCATCTAGCGGCGCGTGTCTCAGTGCCCGAATCGATCAAGTACCCGCGTGACTATAACCACGTGAACGTAGGGGGAACAGTCAGTGTCATGGAAGCTATGCGGGATGCCGGCGTACAACGGGTTGTGCTGGCCTCGTCCGGAGCAGTCTATGGGGAGCAACCTGAGCAACCCCTGCGTGAGGATATGATCCCTAACCCGGACTCGCCTTATGCGGTCAGCAAGCTGGCGGCTGAGACCTATGTGCGCACCATTGGGATGTTGTGGGGCATCGAGACGGTTTCTCTGCGCATCTTCAATGCTTACGGGCCGGGGCAACAGTTGCCGGCCTCTCATGCGCCGGTCATTCCACGTTTTCTGAAGGCCGCCCAGAGCGGCGCTTCTGTGGTGATCTTCGGAGACGGTAATCAAACACGGGATTTCGTTTACGTGGATGATGTAGTCGAGGCGCTGATCGCCGCCGCCAGCGCTCCCAATGTAGATCGGCAGGTGATCAATGTGGGAAGCGGTGTTGAAACAAGCCTCAATGGGCTGGTCTCCGCCATAGAACAAGTTATGGGGCGGCATCTGGAGCCGATCTATAATACAAGCCAGCCGGGAGGTGTGCGGCGCATGTGTGCTGACTTAAGCCGCGCCCAGACCCTGCTCGGTTTTACGCCCAAGACTACTTTGCTGGAGGGGTTGCGCCAATTCTTGGAACATGACCCTCGCTTTGCAGACGGGGGAGGATGAAGAAGGTTCGGATGTAGGTTTCTCTAGCATTCGTGACAGTGCCGTGATCGTTGCAACTGGCCCAGCGTCAGCCTGCCGTTTACTTCGGGACAAGTCAATAACTTACTTATGTCATACCGTCTGAAGCGGGATTTCTTTGCCCGTGATACGCTCATTGTGGCCCGCGAGCTGTTGGGTTGTGTGCTGGTCCATCAAGCCGGCGGCCAGCGTATGAGCGGCAGAATTGTTGAGGTGGAAGCCTACACAGGCTGGGGTGATATGGCTTCTCACGGCTATCGTGGGGTGACGCCAAGAAACGCAGTAATGTTCGGCCCGGCAGGGGTAAGTTACGTTTATTTTGTCTATGGGATGCACTGGTTGCTCAATGTGGTGGCTAAGCCCCCCCACGTAGATTATCCTGCCGCGATCTTACTGCGTGCCTTAGAGCCGCTTGAGGGGTTAGAATGGATGTCTGTCCGTCGTGCAGGCCGCCCCCTGCGCGAGTGGACGAGCGGTCCTGGACGTCTGACGCTGGCACTTGGCGTAGATGGCACATACAGCGGGCTGGATATGACTGCGCCGGAAAGCCCCCTTTTTTTTGAAGAGGGTATATCTGTGCCGGATGAGCAAGTCTGCACCGGCCCGCGTATCGGGATTAATGTGCCAGAACCATGGAAGAGCCAGCCGTGGCGTTACTGGATAGATGGTCATCCATATGTTTCGCGGGTGCGCTGAAAGGCACCCAGCATAGGAGGAGGAAACAAGATGGGCCTGTTTGAGGGGAAGACCGCGCTGATCTTCGGCGTGGCAAACAAGTATTCGATTGCGTGGGGGATTGCGCAGGCACTTCATGCACAAGGGGCAGAACTGGCCTTCAGCTATGCTATCCCTGAATTAGAGAAGCGTGTCAGGCCGCTGGCTGAGAGCGTGAACGCTAAGCTGGTCGAGGAATGTGATGTAACCAACGATGAGGCACTTGATCGTGTCTTTCAGCGGGTGAAGGAAACCTACGGCACTATAGATGTGCTGGTCCACTCGATAGCTTACGCGGAACGTCAAGACTTGGACGGACGATTTATTGACACAAGCCGCTCAGGTTTCAGGACAGCGTTAGAGATCAGTGCCTATTCACTGGTGGCGCTGGCCCGGCGGGCCGAGCCGCTCATGGTCAATGGAGGCTCAATTGTGACGCTCACCTACTACGGCGGGGTAGCTGTGATGCCTCACTACAATGTGATGGGCGTTGCCAAGGCGGCGCTGGAGTCCATTGTGCGCTATCTGGCATATGATCTGGGGCCTAAGGGAATCCGGGTCAATGCTATATCAGCCGGCCCCATCAAGACGCTGGCCGCCTCTGGTGTGGCGGGGTTCCGCAAGATGATGCATTACCATGAGCAGGTTGCGCCCCTGCGCCGCGCTGTCACCCAAGAAGATATCGGCAATACAGCCGTCTGGCTGTGTTCTGACTGGGCACGGGCTGTGACCGGCGAGATCGTCTATGTAGATGCCGGCTGGAACATCATGGGGATGACTGTGCCTTTTGAGGAGTTGGACAAAGAGGATGAATAGCCTCACACGAGGAAGATGAACCCAAAAACTTTAGCCAAGTTAGAGCTGGATAAGATACTGAGACAACTATCTGCCTACGCGGCCTTTTCGGCTAGCGCGGCCTTGTTAAATAACTTAGAACCTGCCAATGATCTGGATGTAGCCCGTCGCCGCTTGCAGGAGACGACTGAGGCCCGCAACTTGCTTGAGGAGCAAAGCGGCGTAACTATCGGGGGCGCACACGATGTGCGCCCCTATGCACGCAACGCTGAACGGGGATTGACACTCTCTCCAGAGCAATTGCTTGAGATCAAGGCTACTTTACAGTCGGCTGGTGCTCTTAAGCGGATCATCTTGCGAAGCGGAGAACGTTTCCCTTTGCTCTCTGAGATGGCACAGAGCTTGGACGAGGGTAAAACTATTGTCGCGGCGATCAATCAGGTCATCAGTGAGCAGGGTGAAGTACTTGACTCGGCCAGCCCGCGCCTGATGCAGATTCGAAACAGCCTGCGCATCGCACATGATCGGCTACATACCAAACTGCAATCTCTGATCACCAGTAGTCAGGCCGCCCCTTATCTTCAGGAAGCCTTGATCACAATGCGCAACGGGCGCTATGTGATTCCTATCAAAGCTGAGCACAGGGGGCGCATCAAGGGTATTGTCCACGACCAGTCTTCTTCTGGAGCTACCCTCTTCATTGAACCGCTGGCCACAGTTGAGATCAACAACCAGATCAGGGAGTTGGAACTAGAAGAAGAAGAGGAGATTCACCGCATTCTCAGCGAGGTAACGGCCCTGATCGGCTCGGAGGCTGATCACATTGTGTGGACGGTGGAGGCGCTGGCCGCGCTGGATGCCGCTTTTGCCAAGGCTAAGTATGCCGGTGAGCTTCGGGCTAGCCCGCCAGAGTTGGTTGACTTTGACCCGTACCGCACACCGGGTAGTACGATCCGCCTGTATAGCGCACGCCATCCATTGCTTGACCCGCGTACCGTTGTTCCAATTGACTTAGAAATGGGTGATGATACCTATGTCTTGATCATTACCGGGCCG
Source organism: Anaerolineae bacterium (assembly GCA_034435015.1). Taxonomy (GTDB): domain Bacteria; phylum Chloroflexota; class Anaerolineae; order Aggregatilineales; family UBA3940; genus DAOTYH01. Next base: position 201,433 of record DAOTYH010000045.1, read on the forward strand.
AACACGGGCGGCAAGACCGTATCGCTCAAGACAGTGGGCCTGATGGCATTGATGGCCCAGTGTGGACTTCATATTCCGGCGGACCCCGGCTCAACGCTGACGGTGTTTGACTCCATCTATGCAGACATTGGAGACGAGCAGAGCATTGAGCAGTCGCTCAGTACGTTCTCAGCACATTTGACTCACATCAAGGAAATCCTCCAGTATGCCAATGAGCATTCGTTAGTCTTGCTTGATGAGCTAGGCTCTGGAACCGACCCTACAGAAGGGGCGGCCATTGCCCGCGCTATCCTGAATGAGTTGCTGAGGCGGGGAGTGACTACCTTGGTCGCTACCCACTATCCAGAGCTAAAACTCTATGCACACAGCACGCCCGGTGTGCGTAATGCCAGTGTCGAGTTTGACGTAGAGACGCTGTCACCTACCTACCGGTTGATTGTTGGCCTGCCGGGCCGCTCCAATGCCCTAGCAATCGCTGAGCGGCTGGGACTGCCCCAAGCTATTGTTCAGGAGGCACGTTCGTATGTCGGCGGGGCTGATCTGACGGCTGATAACCTGTTGGATGAAATCCACCGTAGTCGGGAAGAGATCCGTCAAACCCAGAGCCGCCTGGCCGCCGCAGAAGTTGAGGTCCATAGATTACGAACCGAGTTGAAGACAAGGCTAGAACAGATCGAGGAGGAGCGCCGGCGGGTCATCGAAGAGGCCCGCGGGCAGGCGCAGTCCGAACTGGAGGTTCTGCGGGATGAGATACGCGAAGTGCGGCAACAGTTACGTTCTCTGATGCCGTCCCGTGACACTCAGCAACCAGCACCTACCGATGTGCTCAAAAAGATAGAAGAAGAGGTCAAGTTACTTGAGGAAATAGCCCGTGAGCCGATCAGGCAGGCAATTGTTGTTCCAGCTCCGTCCTCTGCTGAGGAAATGTCCCCTGCTCTACAGCCCGGCGATCGCGTGTTTGTGCCCGCGTTAAAAACGGAGGGCGAGATTGTGTCTCTCGGTGAAGGGCAGGCAGAGGTACAGATTGGACACTTCCGGGTGAAAGTTGATCCTAGCACGCTGGAAAAGCGGGGCGGTAAAAAGAGGGACGGTGAAAATGCATTCCGCCATGAGGGTGCTTTGATCAAGACGCCGCGACCGGAAAGCCCTGGGCTGGAGCTTCATCTGCGCGGCCTGACGGTAGAAGATGCTATCCCCATTCTGGAGGAGTATCTTGACCAGGCTTACCTCTCCGGCCTGCCATGGGTGCGGGTGGTACACGGCAAAGGCAGTGGCATATTGCGGAAAGTGGTTCAGGACACCCTGAGGAGTCATCCGCTGGTCAAGAGTTTCTCCCGTGCCGCCGACAACGAAGGCGGCGACGGGGCGACTGTGGTCTATTTTGTGCCTTTGGGGTAACGATCGAGGGGACCAAATGAGGGAGACAGTTCTCAGAGGTCTGCCGGTGAACTGCCTCCTGTGTCTGCCTCCAGGGGAAGTGACTGCTCGATTGCCTCTGGGCTTTCGCCAGCCTCCAGTCGTTCGATCACCTCTTGCATCTCTGGGCCTGCATCCTCGCCTAGCTCGCTTGCCATCTCTCGCATCAGACGCCCCATCGCACGCGGGTCATTTTCATCCAAGCCGGCTAGGCGGGAAGGATCAGATAGACGTTCGAGCCGGGCCTCTTCGCTGGTCAGGATGGCAACCCTGCGGATCAGGCGGCTCAAGTCACCTGAGCCACAGCGGGGACATCGGGGTTCGGCGCGATCAATCTCATCAAAGGTTGTGTAGGTAAGCGTGAAGCTATGGTGACAGGCCTTGCAACGGAAATCGTAAGCGGGCAAAGTGAATCACCTCCGCTTATCGAGTATAATCGGTGCGTTTTCCCACAGCAACATCCTGTGAGGGAGGGGAGTGGCCAAAAGGGTGGACATAGTGTTAACGGGTCGGGCGATTTTAGCCCTCCATATCCACTCTATTAGCCACTCCCTGAGGGAGCAGCTACTGGCCGCAATCCCCTTCCAAACTCTCAGGCGGCCGCAAATATAGGTAGAGCATGAATACTTCTAATGAATCTTTTGAGCAACCCGAACGTTCCCGCCCTGTCCATCCCTTTGAACAGCCCCCTCCCCCGCCGCCGCCCCCTGCGCCGGTCATGCCTTCTATGCGGCGGGTGGAGATTCCCCAGAGCGTACCCATCCTGTGCTATGTCATTCTGGGTACAAATGTGGTGATCTTCATTCTGGATTGGTTAACAGGCGGCACACTCACAAGGCTGGGCGCTAAGGATAACTTTGCCATTCTGCAAGGGCAATACTGGCGGCTGATCACACCGATGTTCCTGCATGGCGGCTGGATACACTTGGGCTTCAACAGCTACTTTCTGTATGTGATTGGGCCGCAGGTGGAACGCCCCTTTGGGCATCTGAGGTTCGCGGCAATCTACATTCTCTCTGGTATGGCAGGGGTGATCGCCAGTTTTGCGTTCAGCCCATTTCCTTCTATTGGGGCAAGCGGCGCACTGTTCGGGCTGATCGGGGCGTTAGTGCCGCTCCTGTACCGCAATCGGAATATCCTGGCAAATACCATACGCGGGTTGCGGAGTATTCTGTTGGTCATTGCGGTTAACTTGATCATCGGCCTGTCTCCCGGCATTGACAACTGGGCACATCTCGGTGGTCTGTTGACAGGGCTGGCAGTGTCATGGTTTACTACGCCCCGTTATGCGGCTCAATATGACCTGGGCGGCTCGGTGCGCATTGAGGACCAGACTTCCCCCCTTGTGTCGTGGGTGGTGATCGTGGTGACAGGAATAGGGCTGGCCGTGCTGATGGGGGTGCTGGTGATGGCAAGGCAATATGGGTGGTTTTAACCAGCAGGGAGTTTTATCCCCCGCTATTCGGTGATCTATACCGTTGGAGGTGTGATAGAATCTCGATCAGGATGAAGCTGAACGTTTAGGGTTACATAGAGTGAGATGAACGATGAGCGAGCAAGTCTTTAGCGATGTACGCCCCTCACCCATTGCGGGGCAGTGGTACCCCGGTACATTTGAGCGGCTGGCGGCCTCTGTGGATTCAATGCTGGATCATGCCCCTTCTACGGATGTGCCCGGCCAGATTATAGGGCTGATTGCGCCCCATGCAGGGTATATCTATTCCGGCCCTACGGCGGCATGTGCATTCAAACTGGTGCGCGGTATGGACTTCGCGCGGGTAGTTGTCGTCTCGCCCATGCATCATCCCTACTTCGAGCCGGTACTGACGACAGCCCATCAGGCCTACCAGACGCCGCTGGGGCTTGTGCCTGTTGATCAAGAGGCGCTGACGGCGATAGGAAAGCGGGTGCCTCTCAAGGCAGTGCGCCGTGACCAGGAGCATTCACTGGAGATTGAGTTACCGTTCTTACAACGTGCACTGAGCAAGCCTTTTTCGCTTATCCCCCTGATGCTTCGGGATCAATCCTATCAGATGGCAGAAGTGCTGGGGAATGCTATTGCGGCAGTGGTCGGAACAGACACCAAGACCCTGCTGGTGGCCAGCAGTGATCTATCGCACTTTTACCCTGATGCCAAGGCCCGCCAGCTCGACCGCATTATGCTGGAGCGTGTTGCGGCATTTGATCCGCAGGGAGTTATCCGGGTTGAGGATGAAGGGCTTGCCTTCGCCTGCGGCCGGGCGGCTATCGCAACGATATTGGTAGCGGCCCGTGCCCTCGGTGCGGACGGTGTGCAGATCGTGGGCTATGCTACTTCTGCCGACACGGCCGGCGACACCAGTCAGGTAGTTGGGTATGGCGCGGCGGCTATCTACAGGAGTCGGCAGGGTTAATGGACGAAGCGGCTCGCTTAATTACAGACACGCTGGGGGGGCTGTTTATTGTTGCCCTGCTGGTTCTAGTCAATGCCTTTTTTGTTGCGGCAGAGTTTGCACTAGTCAGCGTGCGGCGCACTCGCGTTGAGGAGTTGGTCGCACAGGGCAATCGCACAGCATCAGCTTTGCAGAAGGCAATACAAAACCCGGACCGTTTTATTGCCGCTACCCAGCTTGGCATCACGCTGGCCAGTCTAGGGCTGGGTTGGGCGGGAGAGCCGGCCCTAGCTCATCTAATAGACCCGCTGGTGGCTCTGCTTCCTATCCCTGGTACGTGGACTAACCTCACAGCGCGTAGTATCTCGGCGGTGATCGCGTTCATTTCTATTACATTCCTACATGTGGTGGTAGGAGAACTCGCGCCAAAGTCCATTGCACTTCAAAGGCCTGAACAGACAGCGTTGTTTGTGGCACGCCCTACTATGTGGGCTGAGCGGATATTTAAACCGGCGATCTGGGCGCTCAATGGGGCAGGTAATTTAGTTCTGCGTCTACTGGGATTCCAGCTTGCCTCAGGCCACGAACTGGCTCACTCTCTGGAAGAGATCAGAATGCTGGTTGCGGCCAGCACCGACCGAGGGATATTTAGCGACAGCGAACATGATATGCTGGACGCGATCTTCGACCTGCGGCAGATGACAGTCCGTCAAGTCATGGTTCCGCGTACGGAGATGGCCGCATTACCCTCCGACTCCACTCTGCGGGAGCTTCTGGCCCTGCGCAAAGTGTCCCCTCATGGCAAGTTTCCTGTCTATGAGGAGGATATAGATCACGTCATAGGCATTCTGTATGTCCGGGACGTGGTAGAAGAAATCGCTGGCGGGCGTCTTGACGCCCCCATCCGCCCGTTCCTACGCCCTGCCATTTTCCTGCCTGAAGCGGCACGTATCAACACAGCATTGGCCGCCTTTCGGGCCGGGCGGCAGCATATCGCCATCGTGCTGGACGAGTATGGCGGCACGGCTGGCATCATTACACTGGCCGACATCATGGAGGAAATTGCCGGCGAAATACCTGATCAGTTTGACACTCAAGGCCCTGAGGTCACTCGTCTGCCGGATGGCGGGTGGCTGGTCAGCGGCCTGATGTTGATCGAGGATGTGAACGAAGAGCTGGGGCTTAATCTCAGCGATGAAGTCTATGACACGATTGGCGGCTATGTGATGGGCAAGTTGGAGCGCATCCCTCGAAAGGGAGATCAGGTGACAGTGGATGGTATCCAGTTCCGTGTGGAACAAGTGGATGGGATGCGGATTGATCGTCTGTATATTGCCCCGGCTGGTGAAAGCCGTTCTTAGTCTTACCATCAGTTCCTAGGCATTCAGGCCAATAAGGGCTGGTGTGGGGATCGCACCAGCCCTTTCGGTTCTCCAAGCACTCTGATCAGTCTATACGTACCAGCTTTTATTTAAGGCGGAGCCGTCGGACAACCAGCACAACAGCGACAAGGACAATTGCCAGAGCACCAGCACCAAACAGCCCCATTGAGCCTACAAACCCCGTCTGAGGCAGAGTCGGCTCAACCGTCGGCTGGATAGGGCCGCCTACCCCTGTGGGCTGGACCCCTCCGCCCGCGGCGATTGCAGTTGGGGTGGCGGCCAATCCGCCGCCCAGCGGTGTCACTTCGATCAGGCCGGAGGTTGGGGCGGCAGGGGGTGTGGTAGGTTCGGAGGGTGTACCTTCCCCTTCTGTTTCAGCCGGCGTAACCTGAGCGACTTCGGGACCAGCCGGCGTTGGGCTGGCGGCCACTGTCACAGCAAGAGCTGAGGTAGGCGTAGCCGAGGGAACAGGCGCTGGGGTTGTCGCCACTTCCGCCGGGGTAGCAGTCGGTGCCATCTGTGTCTGGAAGCTGGCAGTCTGAGTGGCCGCAAAGAGCGCCTCATTTGTCATGTTGATGATCTCATTCTCAGAGATTGCCGGAGTGCCTCCGCCTCCCAACAGCCCCAGCCGAGGCGCAAGAACCAGCACAATAACCACACAGATGCCTATCCCGAAGACTGCCGCCAGAGCAATGGCGCCGATCAGGAAGGCGCGGTTTTTAGACTCTGCCGCCTTGATCTCTTCGCCTTCTTCGCCGGCTTCCTCCTCTTCGTCGAAACTGAAGTAGAGATCATCTTTGTCGTCCATTCAGCTTACTCCCTTATATAGCGCCTGCTAGCCTGCCTACAGGCTAAGTTAGAAGTTCTAGATTGGTCAGGGGTACATACACTGTCTCACCCGACGGCATCTCCACCAACGCTCCCGGCATCCATAAGCCGCTACCCAGCCGGCGTGGACTGTCTGACAGGGCGGTCACTGTGCCAACCTCACCCAGATAGGGGTTCTGCAGGACACGGACTTTTCTGCCCGCCTTCAGTACCAGAGTGGAAGGCCGCGCCTCAGGCACGTTCTGATGAGATGACAATGGTATGATAATCTCAGGTCGTTTCTCGCGCCAGTTTTGCGGATCAGGCATATCAAGTGCCGCTTCGTGACCGTTGTAGGTGTTGAACAGTGTCAGGAGCTGTGCGCTCATGGGCAGATGGCCGAAGCCCTGCGTCAAACCAATAGGAAAGCCGGCTTCCTCGGCCAGCGGTACAAGGCGGGCGTGCATGCTGGCGGCTAACAGCCCTTTGACACGAATATCAATGGCGGCCTTCAGGAACTCCTCGCTCAGTGGAGTGCCGATGATGACAACCGCTCCCCGGTGATCAATGTTGAGGCGGGCTGGATCAGCGGCAGGTAGAGGTTCGGAATCCATAACCCTGATTGTTCCCCATACCGCACCTCCACAGCCCCACGCAATCTGAACCGCCACGCCTCCCGTTTCAACAGTGACATATTCCCCCGGCTCGATCTCAACTACACGCCCCGGAATGGAAGAAAATACTTCCTGCCGGACACGCTCACCCTCAATGATCAGTTGGCCATCACCAACATAAACGATTGTCCCATCAATAGGGGCGGTCGCCCGCCGCTTGCGTAATCCTCCCCGAACAGCCAGGACTTCCCCCTCACTAACTCGTTCCCCCACTCCCTTGAGTAGACAGTTCTCAGCTTTCTGGGGACTGAGGTTCAGGATTTCTGACAGGTCAATCAGGCGATGTTCCTTCGAGACTTCAGCCGCTCCCAACTGTTCGAGTGCCTTAACGTGCTGGGATGGGCCTACCTTGTGGACACCTCCATGTGGTAGCTTATGCACCCGCCGGACAGTGGCAACAGTGCTCACCCGGCCATAGGAATGGACAAGATTCATGGTTGCCCCTCCTCGATCAATGCCTGTTGCCATTTGCGTAGCATTTCACGGCGTTGCTCCGGGTTGCGTGGGAAGCGCCATGGGCGCCCGCGAGCATCCACAATCAACCCCAGCTCGCCCCCCGTCACAGTCATCCGGCGTGGTATCTTTCCGCCGGCAACTTCGATTTCGCTCCGGCGGGGGTGAAGGGTTAGCTCCGCCCGTGTACCATAAGATAGAGGGAGACGGACGAGTGTGCCATATCGGATCTCGAATGGCTCACCGGTAGCAGATTCTTCTGAGCGCAGCATGCCTCGTAGCACGATCTCCCCTTGGCGTGCTCTGCCTGAGATAGAGAGCACCGTTCCCAGATCAATAAAGGCGCCTGTGTCAAGAGTCTGCACGACAGCCCGCGGATTGATAGGGGCTACTACGCCCAGAGCGGCGGCCATGCCATACGGGTCGAGCAGAAGGCGGGTAACGCCAACCGGCATCAGCGCATCGAGAGCAATGAGGGCACTCCAGCCATAGTGGGGAGTGTGAGTAAGCGTCATGCCGCTCAAGAGAATGGTCTCAAACGGTGGAAGCAACCCGCGTTGTCGGACCTCTCGCCAGCCCTGACGGGCGTTCAGTACGGCGTTGCGCATGATCTCGCGGGCCATGGCATACTCGATCTCAAGCTCACGCTCAGTACTCGGCACAGTATGGGGGAAGAGCCACTTATTCCAGACGTAGTCTATGACTTCGTCCGTGTTTTTGGGTTCATACGTCAGCCAACGGGTCAAGTTTTCAGGGCGAATCTGGTTCAGCAATTCTTTGGCAGAGTGGCCGATCCCAAGCTGGCCGAAGACATTCAAGTAATGACTACCTTTGATGGAGGCCGCAACTGTGGTAGCATTACTGCCTACATCGAATCCCAGCACGTCCCTGTTTTCCAAACCGCCCAGCAAGCGTACCATCCGGCTGAAACCGTGCGCAGTTGGATAGATGCCCTCGTCTGTCCAGCCGCCTAACTGAGCGAAGCCCGGTGTATTATTGGATTTCTGTGTGTGATACAGGGAAGCAAGCTGAGATTGCGCGCTGTCCAGACGTTCAGTATTTAGCTCCGGACGCACATTGTCTGCCAGCAGGAGCCGTACCCCTGCCTCTTCGCGTAACTTCTCAGTTACTTCTTCCCTCAGGTCGCGGTTGCCTGCATACAAAACGGTTGGTCTAGAAAATTCTTCCATCAGAGAGCAGGCCAGCGCAATGGTATTAATTTGCCGGCGCATCGAGCGCACTGCGCCGCCGTCAGTGCCTCCCACGATCAGGATGAGATCAGGCTTGGCTGTGAGAAGAGCGTCAATGCGCTGATCCTCTGTCCTGCTGTCAGCCAAGCTGAATGTATCCGTGAGCTTCAGGTATGTACTGTCGGCGGCACGTTTCCCGCTGCTCAGGCTTACATCTGGTACCAGCCCTACCAGCACGGCTTTGATCGGCTTCCCCGCGCTGGAAGTTGCAACGAACTTGCTGACCCCGTAGAAATCATCCCGCTCCGGCATAATCAGCTCGTCGCGTTCGTTCAGAAGTTGGCGCCCGGTTGCGGCAGAGAGATCGTGTAGAACACGGAGCACGCCCTCCATGACGTTGTTCCATGGTGCATCTGCCGTTGTTGGGGCTTCGGCACGGGCCACAAAGCGATACATGCCGTCTACTGTGTCAAGCAGAATGGCGCGGGTGTAAACAGTGCCTACATCAATCGCCAGAATGGCGCCTGTCTCCTCCGGTGGTTCGGCGGGGGTACTCTCAGCAGTTTTATCTTCTCGAAGGAAATCAAGGAATGACATGACCGCCCATCACTTAGCGCATCACAATATTGATCCAATCAGAAAGCGTTGAGAGACGTTCGCTGAAGATAGCAATTCCAGACAGAATCATGCCGCCATAGATCACACCCAGCGTGAGGGTTAAGAACCCTTTTCCAATGTTGATCAGGACACGGGTCACAGCAATGTGACGGGGTTCGCCGGCTGGTGTACGCCCTCTCAGCCAGTATTGGAAGTAGATGAGCGTAGTCACCGTGCCAACTAGGATGATCAGGTTGCTGAATAAAACGCCCAATGAACCGGGCAACAAAGAGACCCACGCTCCCCGGATTTGCGGCAGGAGTGTGCCGGTCAGCGCACCGCCGGCGCTCACAGCCGCTCCCACACCAATTAGATAGGCAATGCTGATGTTGCCCAGTACAGCGGTACGAGGGCTGAGCTTAAAAATCAGAAAAATGAACAGAACCAGCGGTATACTTGCCAGCCCGACCACCATGGGGTCACTGCTGGCGAGAGGAGCAATCAGGCGCGGGACAAGGACCTGATAAAGCACCACCAGAGCCGCATAGCCGATTGCAACACCAATGAAGGTATGAAGTGCCAGCCTGTAGAGCGGGTTATCACCAAGCAGGTAGCTTAGTAACGCCACAGTGAACAGAAGGCCCAGCACAGCACCGAAGAACTCAGCTTGAGAAGGAGACAGTGTCAGGTTCAGAGCCATCAGTCTTGCTCCTGTTGCTCACGTCGGGTTGCCAGACCGTAGATGACGCCCCCCAGCGCGATAACAAGCGCCGCTACCAGGGCGCCGCTTGCCTGCGCATTCCAGATTGCTATCACGGAGGGCGCAGGGTTGTTTCCGCTGGCTGTGCGATAGGCTATAGCCTCGTTGACACCGCTCAAGACGCCCGCTAATTGACCGGTTTGCTGGTAAGGGTAGGCGGTTGGTGCTGAACTGGCACTCATCGCGGCCAAAATCGGAAGGCCTGTAGGCCGTCCAGCCTGTTCAATCCAGATACGTAGATCATCCGTGCGTGAGGCCAGCACGATAATGAGATCGAGCGACAGCTCAGTAAGGCGCGTAGCTGTGATGCCGGTAGGCCGGCCCAGATAGTCAAAAGCCAGCGGCGAGGGTACTCCCGGCGAACTGCCAACTGCGAGGGCGCTGACACCGTTGGCCTCTCCCGAAATATAACCCAAGTTGATCCATCTGCCGCCCGGCTCATCATCGCCTATATGGGTAGGGGTAACCTGCCCGAAGGCAGACTGAGCCATAGCTGGTCCAGTAATCCGAGTGCTGATGGCATAGACAGTGAGATCAGGCCTTTCAGCAAGATGTTCAAGGAGAGCCTGGGCAAGTATCTGCATCTCCCCAGCGGTATCCGGCTCATATTCAAAGGCGACCAGTACATGACCGCTCGGAGGAAGAGCCTCAATGAGCTGGTAAATGGCTCGAACTGAATCTGGCTGGGCCAGGGAGGGGTCAAGCAGAGTGAACCCCAGCATATTGGGCAGGATGATGGCCGCCGCTATGACTATACTGACCAGCCAACGTACGATGGGCAATGCACGGCGGCGCCTCCCGGAAACTGATACCCCCTCCGATTCATGACCCAATAGCTTCTGTACCAGTTCAATTCGCCGTGTCTGGTCTTTTGTGATAACCGTCCCGTCTACCAGACTGCGGGTTTGCAGGGTTACACCGTCAAACAGCAATTCGGGCCGAATAACACCGGTGACATCCTTAAGTGCCCCTACTGTTTCAGGGGTAGTTTCGGCCTTGCCTGCCGGCTGGCCGGTGATCGCTTCAAAGCGAAGGTCTCCAATCTGGGCAAGCAACTCGGGCGCCGCCTCTGGAAGCTCATCGGCTGGCTTCTCTTCAGGTATGCCTTCTGCCAGCAATTCTGAAATGTCCGCCGCGCTGAATAGCTCCTCGGGCACCTTTTCTATGTCGGGCAAGACCGGTGGGGGGGCCAGGTCAGCAGACAGCCCCAACAAATCTTCTCCGGCTACAGGCAGGCTGGGGCCCGGTTGTTCGCTGAAATCAATCAAGCCGAGCCAGTCTGGAGCAGTTGCCCCGCGCGGCTCGCTGGTGATGTCAGGGGCGGGCGCCACAGGGGGAGGAGATGGTTCAGGCGAAGGAAAGGTTTCGCCTGAGGCCGGCTTCAGGCCAAGAGCGCTGATCCAATCGTCCCCTTCCGGCGTCACGTGAGCCGGCGGCTTCTCTGGCGGTGCGGGAGACGGCGTAGAAGGAATGAGGTCACGCAACCAGTCGGGCGCCTCGTCTGACGGGGGAGCTGGGGGGGGTGTGGCAGGTTCAACACTGGCGGGCTTGGACAGGCCAATCTGCGCCAGCCAGTCAGCCTCACCTTCCGAGCTGGGAACAACTGGAGGCGAAGGCTCGGCGCTCAAGGCAGAGGGCGGCTCAGAAACTCCGATTCCCTGCAACCAGTCGGGTATCTCTTCGGCAGGAGGCTCGATGGCAGGAGTTGGAGACGAGGCCTTTGGTGATCCTAGCCCTTCAACTTCTGCCAGCCAGTCCGGTATCTCGTCTGCAGGGAGTTTTGCCGGCTCCTCCGACGGCCTGGTCGGCCAATCTGGCTCTTCAGGCATTGCAAGAGGTTGGGGCGGGGGCGGCACAGGCATAGCCGGCTTGGCGGTTTCATTCAGCCAGTCCGGTACCTCTTCGGCTGGAGATGTGGTAGGGAGTGCTGAGGGAGCTTCAGCCAGCCAGTCAGGCAAGTCTGGAGGGGGCGTTGAAGCAGACGGCTGGGCTGGCCGCTCAAGGTCTTTGAGCCAGCCCGGCGTTTCATCAGTTACCGGTGCAGGTTGGGCGGGCACGGCTGAAGAAGGAGCTTCGATGTCTTGTAGCCAGTCGGGTATTTCTTCCTGTGAAGAGGCTGGAGGCAGGGGCGTCTGAAGAATGTCTGATAGCCAATCAGGCGCACTTTTTCCTTCAGCAGGTCCGTAAGAGAAATCAGGCTCTGGCTCTTTAAGGGGGCTGGTCGGTTTCTTGGTATCCGTCAAGCCCAGTTGGGAACGCAGGTCGTTCAGGTCATCAAATGGGGATGGCTGATCTGCCCCACCAGACAGCGCGGCTGAACCCAGCCGGGTGCCGCAGTAGGCACATACCGTCGCCCCGGCAGGGTTCTCCTTCCCACATACACTGCAACGAACCGGAGGTTCAGTCTGACCCATCTAATCTTCTCCTGCGCCGGACTAGTCCTTGTAGGGACGTTCTGAGCCTGTCAGCACACGAATTCCGATGGCGATTGTGCCCAGCGCAACACCAATTAGGATACCGCGCGCCCCTGCAGAGGCAGGTACGCGGATCAGCCACTCCCGAAAGCCATTCAAAGGGGCGATGAACTGGAGCGGAATCCACCCGATCAGGGTGATGATCACAACAGCCAAAAAGCCGACAGACCACAGATCAGCCCTTGACCTTAACATACGGACCGCCCCTACGATTAAAAAGAACATGACAAGAACAGCCAGCGCCGCCTGAGAGGTTACCAGCACCCCCGAAAATAACAGACGTGTCACGCTGGTTTGCTGATAGAGGGCGGGAGTGTCCCTGCCTATTCCCTCAACGATGCCTAGTATCAGCGTCATGAGGGCGGCACCGGATGTGATCAGGCTGTAGAACCAGCCTCGCGCCTGAGCTTGAATGCGGCGTGTGTGAACCAACAGCAGGTTAATCAGCCCAACCAGTACAGCCAATCCACCCAGTATGACTGCCCAGTCGGTCAAGATCAGGCGGATAGCCAGCAATTGGGAGTTCTGGACCAGGTAGCTCAGCAGAGTAATCAGGCCGACCCCAATGGCGATGGCGGCAGGGATAACGTATTTCATCTCGATACCTTGCGGGCACTAACGTAAAAGCCCAAATGTCTGTAGGACAGCCCCAACTGCAATAATGCCTGCAATAATCCAGCGCAAGATGTCCAGCGCGATAAGACTGCCTATAGCAGCCGAGTCTTCCGTCAGGTAAGCACGGGCAACGAACATCTCCTCTCCGATCAGTGCCTGATCAGCCATAACGTAGCCGACAGCCTGAGCTTCCAACCGGTCACTCCCAATGGTCTGTGAGATGCCATGCCGCTCTCCCGCCTCCGCTATCAGGGCTACCTCCGGGCCAAATGAGCCGATCAGGACGTTAGCGCGCACGTCGTCGTCAGCGACAACGCTGGTTGCTCCCCCTGCCAGTGCAATAGGGTCGAGGGCAACTAACCGGGCCGCTGTTGACTCGTATCTTTCCAATGTTCCCTTCTGGCGATAGGCCCGGCGGACAAAATCTCCCGCCACCAACAAAGTTGCGGCATCGGCAGTTGTTGCTACAGGGGACAAATCGCTGATTGCCGAGGCGTGAGAAGCGATGTCTAGAATGGATAACCCTGCCAGTGTAACCCCTGCTTTTTCCCCGATTAGGCTGTTCGCGCCAAGCGATACATGCACCCGCCCGCCGCTCTCTATGGCTTGCCCTACCTGTTTAGGGAGCATGTCATATCCCCTCAAGGGGCGAAGAGTGGGCTTAAGCCCTCGATGAGCTAGAAAGGTAAAGGCAATATACGCCAGTACACCTATACTGATCAGGATCAAGCCTAGCAAATCAGGAATCACGATGTTGAACACGGTAGCCTACCTGCCTTCACGCTCTGACTCTGGCGCCCTGGGCGGCTCGCCCAGCCCATGCAGGTTGTCAGGGTTATCCAGCAATTCAGCCAGCTCCCCGACCATGTCAAACCTTCCAATCAGGGTAAAAGCTGGCTGGACGAACCACAGCAGTTGGGCGGCAAGGGGGGCAAGAGGGCGAACGGCTTCAACAATGGCCTGTGCCGGGCCATATAATCCCGTCCTGATAAGGCGGCTCTGCCAGTTGGCGGCTTGTTCCAGCCAGTAAGGTTTGTTGTCTAGCATGGTTCGCAGTATAGCATGGCGGACTGCTGAACAAAAGACTACAGATCGTTCTCTCTGTCAGTATAGCACTATGCCGAGTACGGGCAAGCCAAGTTAGAGTAGTCTCTAGCTGGTCATGTATAATTAGCGTGTGTGTCTCTCTCATGTCAAGGAGTGTGCTGAAAGCGTTATGGCGCTCAACCGTTTAGTCTTATTTGATGTAGATGGAACGCTACTGTGGCCGGATGGAGCAGGCCGTGCATCCATGAAGACAGCACTCGAGTCTGTCTATGGCACAGCGGGTCTGATCGAGAGCCATGACTTTGCAGGACGTACCGATCGGGATACGGTCTATACGTTACTCCGTGAGGCAGGTTTGCCAGACTCCCTGATCTGGGAACGGTTCGAGCAGTTCGGGGCCAGCATGGAGGCCGAGCTAAAGAGGCGGCTTGCACTCAGACTACACGACATCCGCCCATGCCCCGGTGCACAGCATCTTGTCTCGATTCTGGCCGCCCGCGATGATGTAGTGGTCGGACTGGTGACAGGCAACTTGAAGCCCATAGCCCTCCTTAAGTTGGAAGCGGCTGGGTTTGACCCATCGCTGTTTCGCGTGGGCGCTTATGGAACTGAGTCTATTGACCGGGCCGGTCTGCCGCCTCTGGCAGTCGAGCGGGCGGCCCAGATAACGGGAGTGTCATTTAGAGGGAAACAGATCGTTATCGTGGGAGACACACCAGCCGACGTGACCTGTGGCCGGGATTTGGAGGCGCGGAGCATCGCCGTTGGGACGGGATGGTGTGAGCGGGCAGAGCTTGAGGCAGTCAGCCCGGACTTCTACTTTCAGGACCTATCCGATGTAGAGGCGGTGCTGGGAGCGATTTTCTCTGAATTCGGCGCCGGCTAGACAGTATGGTTATCAGGGAGTTTGACACACAGAGTAAAAGACCCTATTATAACGGCGTCTGAAATAATGTTGATGTTTATCTGTGCGAGGAGGCGTATACTATGCAACCAGGCGCTAGCTTCCGGCTCATCGTCCGCCGCGGGCCCCAGCCAAACCAGCAGTACGAACTGACCCGTGACACCATTACTATAGGCCGTGATATTACTAACGACATCGTAATCAATGACGCAGAAGTTTCGCGCCATCATGCTCGTCTGGTTCGCACTGCCGCCGGGTTTACCATTGAGGACCTGCGCAGTACAAATGGTACGTTTGTCAACCGGCAACGCATCACCGCGCCATACCAGCTCTCCAATGGAGACCTGCTTGGCCTGGGTGAGACGGTCACGCTGGTATATGAGGTGGTTGGCGCAGGGGCGGCGCCAACTATGGTGGGCACGGCGGTAGGTGCAGGGGCTCCTCAGCCTGCGCAGGCAGGATGGTCTCAACCTGCCTATGTCTCGCCCCCTTCTACGCCAGCGCCTGTTGCACAGGAGGAAGAGACTCAGCCTGATCGTAACCGCTGGATTGTTATCGGTTGTGGTGTGCTGACCTTAGTCTTTTGTTGTGTGCTGGTAATAGCTGTCATCTATATTGACAGTAACAGACTATGGTGTGAGCTTCCGCTCAGCGATATGATTTTCAACAATTGTCCCTGATCTCAACTCAGGCTAACTGGAGATATAAAAAAGCGGCTGTCCCGCTGAAGGGACAGCCGCTTACTTTAATCCGATGCGGTTTAAAACTGAAGGGTGTTAGTCAGGACTAACACAAGGCAGGCACATGCACAGCAGGCAACCAGGGCTAACGCGATTCCCCCAACGATCAGCGCTGTTTTCTGAGAGTTGGGGTCTTTGATGCCGATGTCGCTGAGCAACTTGTTGATGCCGCTTTGCGCCGAGGTGGCCATGCCGGGGGTCTCGGCGGAAGGCGCGAAGGAGGGGGGCGCCTTTTCAGGGCTGGCGGGTGCAACAGGCGGCTTTGAGCCGGCGGAGGCCCATTCATCACCGCCGGCGGCAGGAGGTGTTTCAGGCCGCTTGGCCTTGCTCATCTGGGCTGTAACCCAGTCGCCTGGCTTCTTTTCCTTCTTCTTTTCCGGCTCCGGCTGTTCGCCCCCGCCCATTGCTACTGTCTTTTCCGTTCCTTCGGGTTCTTCAGAAGACTGCGGCTTCTTTTCCAGTTCGTCGTTCTCACTAAACATGAATTCCTCTCCGTTTCACCTTTTGGATTGATCGAGGCGAACAGCCTCTCCTCTCGAACAAGTTGCTCAGAACTATACGACCGATCGTTCATCTTGACAAGTTACTCTCCCAGTCGTGCCAGTTCTTCTTCGGCGACCTTTTCGTCAAGCTTCTTGAACAGCGGCACAGGCTGGCGGAGCTTCTGCCCCGCAGGCAGTGTCTGTGGCTCCCAGCGCCCTATTGCCATTGTCCCGTCGTAAATCAGCGCTTCATGTGAGCGAGAGTCTTCTTCGTAGCTTACGATATGTTGCTCGCCGAATAGCTGGCCTTCATAGCCTAACAGCTCATGCAGTTTCTGGGCTGTGAAAGGCAGGAAAGGGGCCAGTAATGTCTTAAGGTGATCAATGGCTTGGAGGGCTGTATAGACTGTCCTGGCGGCGGCTGGCTTGTCTTCTTTGATCACTTTAAACCATGGGGCGGTATCCAGGTAGACGTTGACCTCGCGTGCGAGTGTCATGGCTTCGTTCAAGGCCGCACGCAACTTGACAGCTTCAAGTAGTTTGCCGACAGTTTCAAATCCGTTCGCTGTCTTGACCAGCAGTGCCTTGTCCTCCGGACCCAGCTCACCGGGGTCGGGTACACAGCCGTCCCAGTGTTTGTAGGCAAACTGAAGCACGCGGTTGGCTAGATTGCCCCACCATGCCACCAACTCATTGTTGTTACGAACCACGAACTCTGCCCAGCTAAAGTCGGAATCACGTGTTTCCGGGATGATGGTACTGACATAGTAACGGATGGCATCCGGATCATAACGAGTCAGGATATCAGGCAACCACACAGCCCAGTTGCGGCTCTTTGAGAACTTTCCTCCCTCAATGTTGACGTACTCATTGGCGGGGACATCATAAGGTAAAGTCAAAGGCTGGGAAGGATTATCGGAGTAGATGCCGGACACACCCATCAACTCGGCCTGCCAGATCACCGTATGGAAGGGTATGTTGTCCTTGCCGATGAAGTTGACAATCTTAGCATCAGGGTTGTACCACCAGTCGCGCCACGCTTCGGGCTGACCGGTATTCTTAGCCCATTCCACCGAAGCCGAGAAGTAGCCGATCACCGCCTCGAACCAAACATACAGACATTTACCCTCCCATCCCTCCAGTGGGACGGGGATGCCCCAGTCAATGTCGCGTGTGATCGGACGTCCCTTGAGTTCCTCGACCATGTTACGGGCGAAGCTGATCACGTTAGCGCGCCAGTGTTCCTTGCCATGGCTCAAATAATCACGTAGCTGTTCCTTAAACTGAGGCAGGTCAAAGAAATAATGTTGTGTAGCCCGCACGACCGGCGTGTTGCCGGTCAGCTTGCTGCGCGGATTGATTAGCTGTACCGCGTCAAGCAGGTGGCCGCAATTGTCGCACTGATCGCCTCGTGCCCCGGCATAGCCGCACAGGTAACATGTTCCCTCGACCAGCCGGTCAGGGAGGAAACGACCGGCCTTCTCGTCGTAGAGAAGCTCCTGTGTCTCTAGGTAGAGCAGTCCCCGTTCCAACAGCTTGAGGAAGAAATCCTGGGCGATACGATGGTGATTCTCAGTGTCGGTGTGGGTATATAGATCGTAGCTGATGCCGATCTTCTGCTGGGTCTCTAGAAAACGATGATGGTACTTCTCAAATACCTGCCGCGGTGAGAGGCCTTCCTTTTCAGCGGTGACTGTGATAGGCGTCCCATGCGAGTCCGAGCCTGATACCATCAGGACCCGATTCCCCTTCAGACGATGGTAGCGGGCATAGATGTCAGCGGGCAGGTAACATCCTGCCAAGTGGCCAACGTGCATATCGCCGTTGGCATATGGCCAAGCAACAGACACATGGATGATCTCAGTCATAGCGGTTCTTCTCCTCACAGCGGTGTAGCGGTTGATCTGGGTGTTTCTGCCCAAACAAAAAGCCGCCAGTGCGGAACTGGCGGCCCGATGGGCCTGATTGACCTTTTTGCCGTGGGTCGTTTCTGCCGCTGACTATCAGCCGCAGATCGCCGCAGGGAGTCCCGCTACCCTGCGGCCACGGCAAGCGAGACATGGACATAGGCAATGATTCTGACATGCTTTTCTGAGAGTAGACTCGCCTTCAGCCGGACTTGCCCATGATTATAGCATAGATTGAGCATAGATTGGCGAGGGGTTAACGGCTCTGATAGTCAGAACGCTTTGACGCTACGATTCTTGTTCCTCCCTCTGTGGGCTTGTTATAATCTGGGCGCATACCGCCCCGCTGACTGAGACGGGGCATACTGTTGTTCAGGGAAGGCTATGTTGTTAGAGAAACTGGCGGGCGTTGCGGCTCGCTATGAAGAACTTGAACGTTTGATGGCTGATCCGGAGATAGCATCGGATTACGAGAGGGTGGCTGAATATGCGCAGGAACGGAGCAACCTCCAGCCTATTGTAGGGGGGTATTACGAGTACAAGACGGTCTTGGAGCAGATCGAGGAAGCAGAGACCCTGATCGAGTCCGATGACCCGGAGATGCGGCAACTCGCTGAAGAAGAACTGGACAGATTACGCTCTCGGCATGACGAACTCGAGAAACAACTCCGGCTGATGCTTCTGCCTAAAGACCCACGCGATGAGAAAGATGTTATCGTCGAAATCCGGGCTGGCACAGGGGGGGATGAAGCGGCTCTCTTTGCGGCAGACCTCTTCCGCATGTACACCCGCTATGCTGAGAAGCATAACTGGAAGACAGAGGTGCTCAGCAGTCACGAGATTGGAGTAGGCGGATTCAAGGAGATCATTTTTGAGATCAAGGGACGGGGGGCCTACTCGCGCCTGAAGTATGAAAGCGGTGTCCATCGCGTTCAGCGCGTGCCGATCACTGAAAGCTCCGGACGCATCCATACCAGCACAGCAACAGTTGCCGTGTTGGCTGAGATGGATGAAGTGGATGTCCAGATTGATGAGAAGGATTTAGAGATAGAGGCTTACCGTTCCAGCGGTGCCGGCGGTCAACATGTCCAGAAAAATGAGACCGCGATTCGTATCATCCATAAACCTACCGGTATGGTTGTGACCTGTCAGGATGAGCGGAGCAAGACCCAGAATCTCATGCGTGCCATGAGCATTCTGCGTGCCCGCCTGTATGAAATGGAACAGAGCCGCCTTCACGAGGAGCAGGATGCCCTGCGCCGCTCACAAGTTGGCACTGGGGAGCGGGCTGAGAAGATCAGGACGTACAATTATCCCCAGAATCGTGTAACGGATCACCGGATTAACCTGAGTAGCTACAACCTGCCTGCTGTGATGGATGGGGAACTGGACGAGTTCATTGATGAGTTAGCCACACGTGATCAGGCTGAGCGCCTGCAACATGCCAGCCTGTAAACTTGTCTATGGCTCTGGTCTGGCCCTCAGCGCAACATATCTACCTTTCGCCACACCTTGATGATGTGATCTTGAGCTGTGGCGGGATAATATATCAGCAGGCCTGCCGGGGAGAGACAGTGGCGGTCATCACCGTGTTTGCGGGCAGTCCGCCTGATCAGAGCCGCCTCTCCCCTTTTGCGCGTGCTCTTCATGCACGCTGGCAACACTCTGCTCCGCACGGTTTAGATTTCTCTGACCCCCCTGCTGTACGGCGCGAAGAGGACCGCCGTGCCTTTACCATTCTCAACCCCTCGATCCAAGTGATTCATTACCCCCTGCCGGACTGTATCTACCGTCTTGAGCCTAAGACTGGCAGGCTACTGTACCCCAACGAGGCCTCTCTCTTTGGGCAGGTTTCTCCCTCTGATCCTGCCCTGTTAGAGCTGGAGAGCGTCCCGCCTTTGCCAAGCGATGCCATGCTCTATATCCCCCTTGCGGCTGGCAGACATGTTGATCATCAGATCGTCCGCCGGGCTGGGGAAGGTTGGAAGCTGGAACAAGGGCAGGTGCGCTATTATGAAGACTACCCCTACGTCACTCAGCTTGGGCAACTTGAGAAGGCACTTGAACGGCCAGAGGAGTGGGAAGCCTGTGTGTTTCCACTCAGCAAAGATGCCCTGAGGGCTAAGATCGAGGCGGTAACAGCATATGCTTCCCAGATCAGCACTTTCTGGCAGAGTGTGGAGGCTATGGCTGGTGCGTTACGATCCTATTGCGAACACACAGGAGGCGAGCGGCTGTGGCTTAGATGTGTTCAAAACGCTCGACATTAAGCACAAACACGGTGGCCCCTCCTACTGGGACCTCCGTGTAGGCCGCTGAGGTAAGGAGCGGATCGGCAGGGTCAATGCTGATAGGAAGAAGGCGGGTGCGCCGCTGGCAGGTAGTCTTGAGGATGCCTAGCACCCCCTCAACTTGATTGTCTTCCACGCCGCACAGCAGAGTCGTATTGCCCTGACGGAAGAAGCCGCCAGTAGAAGCAACGCGTGTCACACGATGGCCTGCCTCAGTGAGGGCCGCCATAGTCGTGTCAACATCGGTGTCCTGTACGACAGCTAGAATCAGTTTCATACCCCCAATTATAACATTTACCTTGCTGGAGTACAGGCTTTCTGTTAAAATCAAAATAAGATAAAGAAGATAGATATAATCTATTCGTTGGCTGGCAGGGGAGGTAAGCAATGAGTGAACTCTCGGCGCGTGGTTATGCCAATCCCGATGTATTGACCTCAACCGATTGGGTGGCTGAGCATCTTAACGACCCCTCCATTCGGATCATTGAATCAAACGAAGACCCTCTCCTTTATGGAACGGGGCATATCCCCGGCGCAGTTGAAGTGGACTGGGTAAGAGACTTAAATGATCCGTTGCGCCGTGACTACCTTGACAGAGCGGGCTTCGAGGCATTGATGTCACGTATTGGGGTCACACCGGAAATGACAGTTGTCTTCTACGGGGATAAGAATAACTGGTGGGCTACCTATGCCTTCTGGGTTTTTCAGCTTTTTGGCCATACGAAGGCCAAGATCATGGACGGGGGCCGGCTGAAGTGGGAAAAAGAAGGCCGTCCTATGACTCGTGAGATTCCGAGCTACCCTCCTACGCGCTACATTGCCCAAGAGCGCGACGACCGCCGGATACGAGCCTTCCGAGATCAGGTGCTGGAGCATGTGCAGGCAGGGTTGCCGCTGGTGGATGTTCGTAGTCCTGCCGAATACACTGGCGAACGGTTGCATATGGAACAATACCCTAATGAAGGGGCATTACGCGGCGGGCATATACCGGGCGCCAAGAATGTGCCATGGGCTACAGCCATCAATCCGGAAGATGGAACATTTAAGCCGGCGGCAGAACTGCGTGCGATCTATCAGGAGGAGCAGGGACTCAAGCCGGATGATGACGTGATTGTCTATTGCCGTATTGGAGAGCGCAGCAGTCATACGTGGTTTGTGTTGAAATATCTGCTCGGCTTTGAGAATGTCCGTAACTACGATGGAAGCTGGACGGAATGGGGCAACCTCGTTGGGGTACCGATTGAGCGATAGGGGTATAGGATATGACTTCCTTAGACGGCTACCCGCCCTCGCTGGAGAAAATACTGAGAGAGTTTTCCCAAATCACGGATCGATATGAGCGCGCCGAGTTGCTGATTAGCTATGCTGGTCAGTTTAAGGGCGTGCCCGATGAGATCGCTTCCCGACCCTACCCTGAGGAGCATCGTGTTCCCTATTGCGAGTCGGAGGCCTATGTCTGGGCCGTGCTCCAGCCCGACCGCACGCTCAAACTCTACTTTGCTGTCGAGAATCCTCAGGGGGTCTCGGCTATGGCTATGGCGGCTATTTTGGATAGGACACTTTCAGGCCTGCCGCCGGAGCGGATTGCCGCTGTGTCGCCGGAGATTGTCCTTAAGATATTCGGGCAGGATATCTCAATGGGCAAAGGGCAAGGCCTCATGGGTATGGTCTCGATGGTGCAGAAAATAGCTCGCCAGCTTTCTACTGTCCAGCCGTTACAACGCGGACAGTACCTAGCAGGAGGCGATTATCTATAATATGACCGTCGCTGGCCACTACATTCAGGCGATGACCATCTGTATCGGAGAACCAGCCCAGTTCGATCACATAAAGGCCCGGCGGCGTGTCAGGGCGCAGGGACAAGGTGCGCACATCTTCATAGATGTCACCAGTTTCCCAGCCGCTTGTCCGCATAGAAGCCCCGACGGGGGGGCCGTCATATAAGCCCCATATGGTCTGTTGATCGTCCAGCACATGCAGGAAGACCTTAAAGTCCTCATCAGCCGGCGGCGTAATAGCCTGCCAGTATAGTGTGACCACCATTTGTTGGCCGGGCGTCAGGGTGCGCGGCTCAATCGTGTAGCCTAGCAGAGCAAATCTATCTTCCCAATTGGTGAAGCCCTGATTGGGGTAGATAGCGGTTGGGTCAGCTTCGATGGCGACGTGACCGACTGTCAGCTTATCCTCTGTAGTACCTAACCTCTCAACGGGCAGACGGCCTGCATCGGGATTGTACAGGCCCAATTCTATGCGAGCCTGTTCAGGGGCGTAGGTTGTTTCCGGCAGGAAGACCCGGTAGGTTTCAGTGAAGATGTGGCCGGGCCGCCACCAGATTGAGGGGTAACTGCCCAGGCCTGTGTAGGTGTCGCGTTGGGCGATCAGTATACCTTGCGAGTCCACGACATGAACAAAGACGGCATAAGGAACAGGGGTAGGTCGAATCACCTCCCATGTGACAGTCACATTGATCTGTTGCCCTGGCCGGACGGCGGCAGGGCTGATGTGGTAGTCAAGGATGCGTATGACATTGCCGACCTCGATGTTTAGAGGCTCTGGCGGGGGCGCGGCATCTGCCGGGATGGCGTAGGCAGGGATGAGGTAACCAACTAGAGCAAGCAATGCCGCCGCCAGCATGAGAATCGCCAGCAGGACAGCAACGACTGCCTGTACCAGACGGGGCCACAATCCAACCAGCCCAGTAGCAACCAGTGTGGCAAAAGCAGGCAGGGCCGGGAAGAGAAAGCGTCCCATCGCACCGAACGGGCTGATCAGGATGTAGCCGCACAGCACAGCAAAGTTCACAAGTACTGTTGCTATGAGAATAACTATCATCCGGCGCTGTGCTTCTGTCATGGGCTGTTCTGCTTCTGAATGGCGGGATGAACGTGCCCGGATCAGGAAGACAGCCAGCCCGATCATCCCCAGCCCGCACAGAACCCCAAAACCATAATAGAACGCCGGCGGAAGCGGTATCTGCCCGTAGCCGAAGCGTCCCCATAGAGTTGTCCACGCATCACGTAGCTGAGGCCCAATCAAGGCCGCGCCGACATGCGGCTCGCGCACACCCCATATCTCGGTCAAGCGGATGAAGCCGGTCGGCTCGCCGTAGAGGATGGTGTTACGGACATACCACCATCCTGCCAGCAAGGCGGATATCCCCAGAATGATCGCGTTGGCCCGCAGGAAAGAGGACCACTTCTTGCCCTGCACAGGAGCCAGTAGCAGGGCCAGCTCGATCACTGCCAGCATGGCAATCAGGTTAAACTTGGTGAGGTTGGCAAGCCCATACAGGATGCCCAGGATTAGGAGCCAGCGCTTATGGGAGCCGTCTTGAACCAGACGCAGGCAGGCATAGGTGATCGCGGCACTGATCAGCGTGGCAGGGACATCGTTGTTAATAGCGCCGCTGAGGTAGGCATACATCGGCCCAAATGCGACCAGAGCCATTGCCATACCGGCGACTGCTGGCTGTTTGGGCAGTAGGGTGCGGGCAATGCTATAGGTGAGGAACACCGCCCCCCCACCCCAGAGCAGTGTGATCCAGCGGGAAAGGTGAGCCGCTAGCGAGGTATCGCGGTAGGGCCATGCCTCGTCGGGGCCGTGCAGATATTGATTCTTGTTATCAGTACCTACTTCCCAATCGCGGAAAGCCCAGTGCGGGTTAGGGAGCGGCTCGTAGAGCGGGTCAGCGGGATGAACCCAGAAAGTCGCCAGTGCCGCTGTGAGGTAGTACAGCGGCGGATGGTGCGCCTGTGCGTTGCCTTGCTCTCCGGATTGGATCGGGAGTACTCCATAGTCGGCAATGTAACGGACGTAACGGTAATGGCGGATTTCGTCCGTTGCTTCCTGAATGGGGTTGGCTATGCTGAAGGCAATACCCAGCCCCAGATACGCTAGAAGGATCAGAACAGGCCAAAGATGTCTGCGGACAGATGAAACAGACATATCAGGCTTTTTGAGCGACCGGGATGAGGCCCTTTTCTTCCAGATAGGCGATCAACCGTGCGGCGCTCTCTTCAGGTGTTTCTCTGTCGGTATGAAGCACAATCTCCGGATTAAGCGGCTCTTCGTAGGGGTCAGAGATTCCCGTGAAGTTTTCGATTTCCCCTGCCAGGGCCTTGGCATACATGCCTTTGACATCACGCTGGATGCAAACCTCCAGCGGCGCGTGGACGTATACCTCAATAAAGTTGGTTGTCTCGCGGCGCACCATATCGCGGACGGCCCGGTAGGGCGAGATAAAGCTGGCGATCACCCCTACCCCATTGCGGGAAAGAAGCTTAGCGACAAACATGACCCGCTCGATGTTCTTATCACGGTCTTCTTTGCTGAAGCCTAGATCACGTGTCAATGACTGGCGGACAACATCGCCATCCAGCCGTTCGATCTTGAGACCGCGTGCCTTGAGTTCCGCCTCTACGATTTTGGCGATGGTAGTTTTACCTGCCCCTGACAGGCCGGTCATCCAGAGGGTGAAACCTTGCTGTTCAGCCACGTGGAACCTCACATATAGGTATTTAAGCAGTCGCGAAGTATAGCGTATCGGTGGCGTTGGATCGAATCATGATTGACAAGTCGGTGCAGGATGCTACAGTTAAAGTAGGGAATGGTGAGCGGACAGGTGAATGAGGAGGGGAAAGATGAAACGACAACCGCGGGTTTGGCTCTGGATCGGTGTGGTGGTGTTAATGGGGCTGGCGGCCCTGCTTCCCGGATCGGTAGCTCAAGCTCAGAATGCTACCAGAGAGGTCGTCATACTGGAAGCCAGCGGGGCAGTGACCCCGCCCTTTGCGGGCTATATTGCGCGTGGAATTGATGAAGCCGACCGGCGTAATGCCGAGGCAGTGATTCTGGTTCTGGATACGCCGGGCGGGAACGTCAACGTGACGCTCGACATTATTCAAAAGATACGCACCAGCGACATACCTGTTATTGTCTTTGTAGGGCCGCGCGGCGCGAAAGCGGCTTCGGCTGGTTTGCTGATCACGCTGGCGGGTCATGCGGCGGCGATGTCTCCCGATACGGCCATTGGGGCCAGTAGCCCGGTTGGTCCGCAGGGCGAAGATTTGCCCAGCACTGAGCAACAGAAGATGGAAGAATATCTCAGCGCTCAGGCGCGGAGTCTTGCCGAGCGCCGCGGTGAAGAGGCTGTCAGACTGGCTAATGAGGCAGTGGTAGAAGCAAGGGCTGTCAGTGCCAGCGAGGCCCTTCAAGCCCATCTGATTGATTTCATTGCTGAGGATGTTGATGATCTGCTGGATCAGCTGGATGGGTTCACAGTCGAGGTCGGCGGGGTATCTAGGACGTTACATACGTCCGGTGTAGTGCTTGTTCCAATCAGGATGAGTCAACTTGAGCAGGTGCTGAGCATACTCACCAACCCCAATATCGTCTTCATCCTGTTGAGTCTGGGTGTGACGGCGATCATTGTCGAGATTCGGACTCCCGGCGGGTGGGCCGCTGGTACGGTGGGCGTCATCTGTGTTGGGCTGGCGTTATATGGGCTGGGGGTTTTACCGGTCAACTGGCTGGGGATTATCTTCATCCTGCTGGCTTTTGTCTTGTTTATATTGGAACTCAAAACCCCTACAAATGGTGTACTGTCAGCCGCGGCGATTATCAGTATGGCTGTCGGGGCAATTATCCTGTTGAACCAGCCTGAGATTGCGCCATTTGGCAGGCTCTCCATCCCGCTGGTGATTGCCCAGTCGTTGCTGGTGGGGGGATTTTTCTTCTTTGTGGTGATCATGGCATTGAAGGCTCAGTCCCGGCGCCCGACAACCGGCTATGAGGGGCTGGTAGGCCAGATCGGGCGGGTCACACAGGACTTAGCCCCCTATGGGATGGTCCAGGTGTGGGGAGAACGTTGGAGGGCTGAGCCGGCAGATGGACGCCCCATACCTGCGGGTAGCCAGATCGAGGTGGTGGAAGCCGGCAGAATGCGCCTACGTGTGCGGCGGGTTGAATCAGAGGTAGAAAAGACTAAGAGAGAGGGCTAGCCGCCTCCTGCTCAGAGTTTGTTTTGCGGCCGTATTATTTTGATGTTACACTATATTGAAGTAGTTCTAGTAGGTCACAATAGTTTGTGTTGTTGAAAACTCCACCAGGCAGACAGACTGCCCTGACCAAATTACACTGAAAGTTTAATGTGGGGCGAGAGATGCTCTTAGCCCCATTTGTCTTATTTGAATTGATGAGAGGTAGAAGTGAGTAAGTTAAAAAATAGGAATTCAGGTAGAGGAAACGAGATTGGACGCAAACAATCAGGTGATCTGAGAGTAATTCCGTTGGGCGGATTGGGAGAGATCGGCAAGAACATGATGCTGATCGAGTATGAGACCAGCCAATCGCTCGACTCGATCATTATTGACTCAGGTATCATGTTCCCCGAAAACGATATGCTGGGGATCGACTATATCATCCCCGATTTCCGTTACATCCTTGATCGGTTGGATTCCATCCGGGGAGTGATCATCACACATGGTCATGAGGATCACACTGGCGCTATTACCCATGTGATGGAGAAAGTGAATGCGCCGGTTTATGCCACGCCGCTGACGCGCGGGCTACTCGAAGTGAAGCTCAAAAATGCCCGCATGTCAGATCAGATCGAGATGGTGACTGTGCAGGCTGGGGATACAGTCCAAATGGGGCCGTTCACCGTTGAGTTTTTCCATGTGTGCCACAGCATTCCAGACAGTGTGGGGTTGGGGATCACTACTCCGGTTGGCTTGCTTGTCCACTCTGGCGATTTCAAGTTTGATCATACCCCCGTTGACGGTTGGCCTCCTGATTTCAGTAAGCTGGCAGAGTTCTCACGGCGTGGTGTGCTGGCGTTGTTCTCAGACAGCACTAACGCTGACGTGCCGGGCTGGACGCCCTCAGAGACGGTGGTTGATGCGGCCTTTGATCAGGTCTTCCGGTATGCCAAAGGGCGTATCATTGTCGCTACATTTGCTTCACTGATGTCGCGTGTGCAACAGGTCTTTAATGTTGCAATGCGCTATGGCCGCAAAGTGGCTATTGCCGGCTTCAGTATGGCTGAGAATATCAAGATAGCCCGTAATCTGGGTTACCTGAATATTCCGGAAACCTCGTTGGTTGATCTGAGTGAAGCCGTCGGGATGCCAAATAACGAGGTTGTCATTCTCGTGACTGGAGCACAAGGAGAACCTTCAGCAGTCTTAGGGCGCATTGCGGCAGGTCAGCATAAACAGCTTGAAGTTGAAGCCGATGATACTGTTATTATCTCGGCGCATTCCATACCTGGCAATGAGGAAACTGTTCACCGCACTATCAACAAGCTGATCCAGCGCGGTGCAGATGTGATCTACGCGCCTATTGCCCCGGTACATGTGTCTGGCCATGCGGCCCAAGAAGAACTCAAGTTGCTGATCAACTTGGTGCGCCCGCGTTTCTTTGTCCCGATCCACGGTGAATTGAGGCATCTTTACATTCATAGCAAGCTGGCCGCCAGTCTGGGTATCCCAAGTGAGAATATCGCCGTTGTAGAGAACGGCCGGATTCTCCACTTTACACCAGACTCGATGACTATCGGGGAACGTGTCCCTGGCGGCTACGTGTTTGTGGATGGAGCAGGGGTAGGTGATGTCGGCCCGATGGTCATGCGTGAACGTGAGCTGTTGGGACGCGATGGTTTTGTCATCGCTAACTTGACGCTGGATCGTGACACACGCAAGTTGATTGGCGAGCCGGAGATTATCTCGCGTGGATTTGTCTATCTGCGTGATGCCAAAGAGCTGATGACTAACGCCCAGAATGCCATATGCAACGTGCTGAACTCCAATGGGCATACTTCTGCAATTGGCATTCGCCGGGAACTCGAGCAGATGCTTGAGAGGTACTTCTATAGTGAAACCAAGCGCCACCCGATGGTATTCGTGTTCGTCAATATGGTCTAATCAATATGGTCTAAAGATTCTCAGAGGAAATCAAGGGGTACATCTCTCAGCCAGCAGGATGTACCCCTTTCCGTTCTCTTAAGGGGACTGCATAGTCTGCCATGGAGTCCACTGGGCGGCTGGAATACCCAAACACTCACCCGCCGACAGCAGATCGGCAAAATCTGTATAAGAAAGCCCCAGTGCCGCCTCAAGGGGGAGGAGGTATTCAGCGTTGCTTAACCCCTCCATAGGAACAGTGCCGGGGATGAAGACGCCGAAGACCGTCACATTCACCTGTTCACTGGACAGACAGACCTCCCGCAGGGATGAGTCGCCAGGCATAGGGCCAGAGAACGCCACCCCAATCCCTTTTTGTGTATAGACAAACTGCAAGAGATAGCTGGGCGGATTCTGGTTGAAGAGCAACGCCAGGTTCAGGCCATCAGGCTGACCAAGCTGTTCCAGCACATGGGAGGGATGCAGATAAGGCGGCAAGTACTCCCAGCCGACATATACATACTGAACCACATTGTCTTGCAAATACACATTCACCAGAGGAGGAACAAGACCCATCTCCTCAGCCTGTAACACGTCGGAGGTCTTGGTCAGCCATGCACTCAGTCGGCCAGAGCCATCCTGCGCCGCCTCGTAGTCTCCGGGAATCAGATCAGTTGCACCGATGCCCAAGTGACTGTAGAACACCAGGACATCCTGCATATTGCTTTGCCCGGCTGTCAGGCCGTTATAGCAGGGCAACGGACAGCTCCCTTCGACCGCTGAAAACGGGTCAAGCCGCTGATGAAGCTCCACGTTGGTGAGGCTCTCAGGGAACAACGGCATTAGAGTCGGGGTAGCAGTAGGGGAAAAGGCGGGTATAGTAGAGGGCCCCGCCTCAACGACTGATGGTGGAGCGCTAGGTTGTGCGGTCGCCGCTGGTCGTGAGCAGGCTGTCAGTACCAGCAGTGTGAGTATCAGGAGCTTGATAGGTCTTCGCATTGGCCTCCCTCTTACCTACGGCATCAGTCAGACGCCACCACGAAGGCAATTGCATTTTCACGGGTGTGGGACAGGCTGAGCGCCCATTCAGTAAGGCCAAGCTGAGCGGCTAACTGAGCCGCTGTGCCATGTAACCTTACCTCCGGCCCCCCCTGGGGGTTGTTCACTACCTCGATCTCTGTCCACTTGACATCACCGATGCCTGTCCCCAGGGCCTTGACAACAGCCTCTTTGGCGGCAAAGCGTGCCGCCAGTGCCGGGTAGGAGTTCCCACAACGCTGACGTTCTGCCGGTGTGAAGACCCGCCGGTAGAATCGCTCTCCGTGCCGCTTGGCGGCCTGCCGAATACGGGCTACTTCAATGATGTCCACCCCTGTCCGTAGCACAGGATTCCTCCGGCAATTAGTAGGACCTTACTCTGGCCCGGCTATAGCCAGCGCGTAGGCGTCCGGGTCGAGGTAATGGCTTGCCGCCGCTTGAACTTCATCAGCGGTGATGGCATCTATGATGTCAGCATATCTGACGAGATAGTCCAACCCCAACTGATATTTTTCCATCAGCATGATACTGCCAGCCATACCCTCGTTGGTTTCAAGACCCAGCACAAGCTGTCCCTTGAAGAAGGATTTGTTATCCGCCAGTTCCTCCGGAGTAACCGGCTCCTCGATCAGACGCCTAACCTCCCGCCGGATGCTCTCGACGGCGCGCTCGACATTCTCAGGAGCAACGCCGGCGCTGATTTGCCATGGCGAAGGGCCAAGCCCGGCATTCAGACTGCTGTAGCAGTAATAGGCCAGCCCCTGTTCTTCACGTACGCTGTCCCCTAACCGCCCCATCAACCCAAAAACGCCCAAAATGCTGTTGGCCATACGGGCCGCCTGGAAATCGGGGGCATTGCGGGCCGGACCGGGGTAGCCCAGCACAATATCGGTCTGTGTCTTGCCAGGGATTGGGACAAACTTGCGCTGAACAGAGGTAAGGCGTGGGGCAGGCGGCGCCTCAGGGGGAGGCGGCTGTTCAGGGTTGCGCCAGTCTCCAAAAGCCTTCTCGACTAGATGGATGGCTTGTTCTGCTTTTACCGCGCCCACTATGACGATGATCGCGCCGCGGGGGCCAAGGTTACGCTGGGCATCCAGCAGGTCTTCTCGTGTGAGTGCCGCCACAGTTTCGGGGTAGCCGATCTGCCGCTTAGCGTAAGGGTGATCGGGCGGGTAAGCCAGCTCGTTGAAAGTCAGGCTGGCCATCGCGCGGGTGTTAAACGAGAGCATTTGCAGGGTCGTCATGATCTCTCCCCGCACCTTCTCGATATGTTCAGGGGGAAAGGACGGCTCACGTAGTACCTCCGCCAGCAGGCTTAACATGAGCGGGAGGTCCTCTGCCAGACTCTTACTGTCGAAGCTGTAAGTATGGCCGCCACTACTTATCCCTAGGCTGGCTCCATTGCTCTCGATCTCTTCATAGAGCTGATCAAAGGTATGCTTGCTCGTGCCGCGCATCAGCATATCGGCATGGAAGTGAGCACGCCCCGCCTTCTCTCGTGTCTCCTGCAGGGCGCCACCACGGGCTAGCCCTTCCACTACGACTGACGGGCTAGTGAAGTTCTCTCGTGCTAGGACAACAATCCCATTGTCAAGCTCGACACGGGTGATGTTGTCAGGGGCGGGTAAGGTATGAGGACGAATAACCTGATTAGTCATCGAGTCAGCGGTCTCCCCCATTTCCAGTTGGCACGTACCAGCCCACAGTACGGCGGTTGGGCTGGAGCACATCACCGGCTACACGTCTCACATCTTCGAGGGTAACAGCCATCAGCTTACCGAGGAAATCTCCGAACCATTGGTAGTCCCTGACCAGTGTCTCGGCAAGGCCTAACCAGAAACCTTGACTGGTGACACTTTCGCTGTCATAGGCAAACAGGGCTTTAGCCTGCTTGCGGGCTTTCTCAAATTCCTCTTCGCTGATCTCCCCTGCCGCTACTTTGTCTGTCTCGGCGTGAATAGCCGCTTCTACCTCCTCGCAGGTGTGGCCGTCACGGACAGTAGCTGAAATCGAATACAGGTAGGGGTCAACAGTGGCGATCAAACCGCCTCCTATACCTGCCGCTAGCTCACTGTCAACCAGCGCCTTGTATAAGCGGGAGGTCTTGTTAGAAGTGCCTGCTGTGCTCATAAAATTGAAACTGCTGGCACCCGCCAGGATACTGTCTAAGATAGCGAGGGCAAAGAAGTCAGGGTGAGTGATCTCATATCCCCGGTAGGCTACCTCAACATGAGCCGTTTTGCCTTCCCGGTTGACTGTAACTCGTCGTTCGCCGTACTGGGGCGGCTCAGGGCGGTTGACCAGTGGAGGGTCTTGCCCTGCCGGTATGCAACCAAACTGCTGTTCAATTGTCTTCAGTGCCTCCTCCGTGTTGACATCGCCGACCAGCACTACAGTCGCGTTATTGGGGATGTAGTAGCGCCGATAGTGGTTGTACAGATCGTCACGGGACATGGTCTGCAAGTCAACCCGTTCCCCAATGACCGTTGTGCGGTAAGGATGGACACGGAAGGCAACCCCCAGCACCTCCTCATATAACAGCCATGAGGGAGAGTTCTCAGAGCCACTGCGCTCAGAGAGTATGACGGTACGTTCAGCCTCGACTTCTTCAGGGTCGAAAAGAGAATTGACCATCCGGTCAGCCTCAAGGTCAATCCCCAGACCGATCTGGCTTGAAGGCAATGTCTCGTAATAGGCTGTCCAGTCATAGAACGTCATAGCATTCCAACTGCCGCCTTCGCGCGAGATCAGCTTGTCTAACATATTAGCGGGGTATTTAGGTGTCCCCTTGAACTGCATGTGTTCAACCCAGTGGGAAGCTCCTGTAATGCCGGGTATCTCGTTGCGGCTCCCCACCCTATACCATGTCCAGAATGTGGCGACCGGCGCATGGTGAATTTCGCGGATCAGGACGGTCAACCCGTTATTCAACTTCGTCTTGAAGACGCCGGTTGCGTCCAACCTGCCCTCCTTGTTCCCTATAGTTTGGAGTTCTTACCGTCATAGCCGCGCCCAAAGCCGCGATAGGCAAAACCCATCTCGCGCATCTTGGCAGGCTCATAGATGTTACGCCCATCCACGATCACCGGCTGGCGCATGATCTCTTTGATGCGGAGCATATCGAGTTGCTTGAATTCGTTCCAGTCAGTGACTACAACCAGCGCATCACTGCCTTCTGCAACTTCGTAAGAGTCCTTGCAGAAGGTAATGCCGCGCATGACTCGCTTGGCAGATTCGATAGCAACCGGATCGTAGCCTTTGACTATTGCGCCGGCGTCGTTGAGCATCTCGGTAATGGTGATCGAAGGGGCTTCACGCATATCGTCCGTGTTAGGCTTGAAGGCTAACCCCAGCAGGCCGATTACCTTGCCGCTCAGGTCGTCACCCAGCAGTTCCCGCAACTTCAGAATCACCTGCCGGCGCTGGAAGGCGTTGATCTCCATGACAGCCTGCAATAACTGCGGGTGCTTGCCTTGAACAGTAGCCATGTGCTTCAGGGCCGCTACGTCTTTAGGGAAGCACGAACCGCCATACCCGATGCCGGCATCTAGAAAGAACTTGCCGATGCGCTTATCCAGCCCCATGCCGGTAGCCACTTCTTTGACATCTGCACCAAGCGCCTCGCAGATGTTGGCGATCTCGTTGATGAATGAAATCTTGGTGGCCAAGAAGGCATTAGAGGCGTACTTGATCATCTCGGCGGTACGCAGGTCGGTGACTACAATAGGGGCACGCAACGGCAGGTGAAGCTGTGCGACCTGATCAGCGGCTTCCGGGTCAAGAGAGCCAAGCACCGTGCGATCAGGGTTCATGAAGTCCAGCAGTGCCGACCCCTCCCGCAGAAACTCCGGGCAGGAGACAACCGAGAAAGGAATCGGCTTGGGTTGAGTCTCGCGCACAATGTCGGCGACCCAGTCACCCGTCCCGACTGGCACAGTGGACTTGTTAACGATAATCAGGGGATGATCCATCACCTGAGCAATAGACTCAGCTACTTGACGTACATACTGAAGATCAGCTTCTCCGTCCACGCCGGAAGGAGTCCCAACACAGATAAAGACGAACTGGGCATCTTTGAGTGCCTCCGGGTAGGAGGTAGTAAAGCTCAAGCGCCCAGCCGACACATTTCGGGCTACCACTTCTGCTAAGCCCGGCTCGTAGATAGGGAGGATACCTTTCTTAAGGTTCTCGATACGTTGCTCGTTATTATCCAGTGCCACTACCCTGTTACCCAGGTCGGCAAAACATGCGCCGGTCACTAACCCGACATATCCGACACCGATAACAGCAATATTCTTCATTCTGTCTTTACCCCTTGCTTATGATGATTTTGCCCATCAGTCGTCCAAGACGGTGAGGCGGGGAACGGCGCTCTATCCGCTCTTAGCCCGTTGCTCACCAAGTAGTGTATCGCAGAGAGATTGGTTTGCCTATTGCGGCCTGCGGTATACTCGCCCTGCGATCAGCACCTTGCCATAAACCGGAGTCCCGTATGGCCCGTATCGGCGTTGATGCCCGCCTGACTTACTATCGCCGGGGCGGCATCTCACAATACATTGAGCATCTGATCCATTTCTTCGCCACGCTAGATGTAGAGAATCAGTACTTCATCCTGCAAAGCCGCAAGGATCGGCGTAACCTAGCGGCTACGCCTAACCAGCATCGTGTATACTGTTGGACGCCTGCTCACAATCGGTTTGAGCGTCTCGCCCTGGCTGTGGAAGTCTTCCCGTTATGGCTTGATCTGTTGCACAGCCCCGACTTTATACCGCCGGTAGGAGGGCGCTATCGCTCTGTCATCACGGTGCACGATCTGACCTTCCTGCACTATCCTGCCTTCCTCACGCCGGACAGCCGCCGCTACTACAACGATCAGATTGAGGCCGCTGTAGCCCGTGCGGATCATATCATAGCGGACTCGGAAGCCACGCGTGTAGATGCCATCAATTTGCTGGATGTGCCGCCGGAGAAAATCACTGCTATCTTGCTGGCGGCAGATGAGCAGTTCCGCCCTGCACCGCCAGAGGAGATTGCCCGTATTAGGGCAATTTATCACCTGCCGTCTGAGTACCTGCTCTTTGTAGGAACGTTTGAGCCGCGCAAGAATCTAGGCGGACTGTTACGAGCCTATGCCCTCCTGTGCACCAGATTGGCGGATGCCCCGCCGTTGATCATGGCTGGCCAGCGCGGCTGGCTGTACGATGAGGTTTTCGATCTGATCAGGCAATTGAAGCTGAGTGAAAGAGTTTCTTGGGTGGAAAACGTCCCCTACCCTGATCTGCCCGCCCTCTATTCTGGGGCAGGCCTGTTATGCCTGCCCTCGTTTTACGAGGGCTTTGGGTTGCCGCCCTTAGAGGCAATGGCATGCGGGACACCCGTCGTCGTGTCGAACCGAGCTTCTTTACCTGAAGTAGTTGGCGATGCAGGGATACTGATTGATCCGGATGACACAGCCAGCATCGCCG
This sequence comes from Anaerolineae bacterium, assembly GCA_034435015.1. Taxonomy (GTDB): domain Bacteria; phylum Chloroflexota; class Anaerolineae; order Aggregatilineales; family UBA3940; genus DAOTYH01. Next base: position 235,948 of record DAOTYH010000045.1, read on the forward strand.
ATGCGCTATACAGGGTGCTGACTGACTCGGCATTGGCCGCAGACCTGCGGCAACGCGGCCTGGCTCGTGCGGCGCTCTTTACATGGCAGGAGACAGCCAGACAGACATTGGCCGTCTATCGGCGCGTTTTGGAGCAGATATGATCCGGCGAATCTTATTCCTGACTCCCCAACTTCCTTATCCACCTTATCAAGGTACGGCCATCCGCAACTTTGGGCTGATCCGGGGGCTGGCCGAGCGGGGCTATAGCGTATCGTTGCTCTCGTTTGTCGAACCCGATCAGCCCCCTGCATCTGAGACGCCGTTGGTTGATCTGTGCACCTCGATAGTCACAGTTCCTGCCCCGGAGCGCACTCGGAGCCGGCGTGTACGCGATCTGCTGAGCGGCCATGCCGATATGGCCCGCCGCCGCTGGTCTGAGGCATTTCTGGCGGCATTGCGCGAGCGGCTGGATGTTGAGTCCTTTGATGCCGTTCATATCGAAGGACTTGAGATGGCCCCTTACCTGCCAGCGCTCCAGGTGGCGGTCCCTCATGCTCTGTTGATCTATGATGCACACAACGCTGAATATGCACTGCAACGGCGCATTGCCGCCCAGGATGTCCGCATGCCGAAGCGTTGGCCTGCGGCGGTCTACTCGCTGATCCAGTCCAGCCGCCTGACTCGATCTGAGACCTTGGTCTGCCGGCAAGTGGGGCATGTACTAGCTTGCTCAGAGGCAGATGCGCGGATGCTTCGGGCATTACCTCATCACACTCCTGTGTCTGTCGTGCCTAACGGGATCAGCGTCAAGAGCTATGCAGAGGACGATCTGGCGAGCGTGCAGATTCCCCATCCGGCATTGGTATTTACCGGTAAGATGGACTTCCGCCCTAATGTGGATGCTGTGCTATGGTTCACGGAGGACATCTTGCCGCGTATTCAGAAGGAGATTCCGACTGCACACTTTGTGGTCGTTGGCCAGAAACCACATGCTCGGTTGAATGTGCTGCATGGCCGCAAAGATGTGACATTGACAGGCTTTGTGCCGGATGTGCGCCCTTATATGGCGGCGGCAGATGTGTATGTTGCCCCTCTGCGGATGGGTAGTGGCACGCGGCTCAAGTTGCTGGAGGCTATGGCCATGCGGCGGGCCATTGTGAGCACGCGGCTGGGCGCAGAAGGTCTGCCTGTGGATGATGGTGTCCATCTCTTGCTGGCTGATACGCCGGCAGAGTTCGCAGAAGCAGTGCTTCGGTTGCTCCGCGAGCCGCAGAGGCGGCAGGAACTGGGCGAGCATGCGGCTCATTTGGTACAGCAACATTACGACTGGAGCGTCATTGTGCCGCGATTGGAGAAAGTGTATCAGGAAGGCTGATGCCGCCTGCTTGGGCCGCCCTTATTCCAGCGGCTCGGTGTGGATCGTGACCCGCTGTAGGGCCGGCAGGGCCGCCCTGATCTGAGTTTCAGCCATTTCGGCCATGCTGTGAGCCTCGTGGATAGACATATCGCCGGCAACACGGCAGTGAAGGCTCAGGGCATATCCCCCGTTTGTGTCTCCGCGAATGTCAAGAGCGTGCCAATGATTGTCAGGGTAAAGGCGCTGGGCCAGCCGCAGAGCTGACTGCCCCAGTGCATATGCATCGTCCCTGTCAAGGCGGGCGTCTTTACAGGTATGTGCCGGCTCAATGTGAGTGTCTACTCTTTTAAGGTTAGGAATGGCCTGATACAGCCGCTTCTCAAATTCTGATACTGCCTGATGGGCGGAACAAACGGATTGCTCAGGCTCAACTTCTACATGCATACTCAGAGCCAGGCCATCTTCTATAGTGGCGGCTGTGACCTCGTGAATGCTTAGCCCTAGTGCATCTGCCTCAGCGCGGGCCATCAGGGCGTAGTCTGGCGGCCTGTCTCGTATCGGCAGAAAGTTGACCTGAATATCGGTCAGGCTGCCATACCGTTCCCGTAGCCGGGAACGGATCTCCTGTGCAATAGAGGCGCTATGCTCAGCCGTTGTAGGGGCGGCGACATGCACATCCAAATCGAGGTGAATATCATCACTGGAACCTCGGCTTCGAACCCGTGAAACCTTCTGCACGCCGGCTACTGTCTCCACTATCTCGCCGACAGCCTCTGCTTCCAGGGCGGCCCGATCAACCAGAATGCCAACGGCGTTCCGTATGATGCGCCATGCCGCCAGCATGATCAATACCACCACGACCAGTGCCGCCGCCGCGTCCATCCATACCCATCCCAGCCTGACGGCTATCAGGCTGGCCACCACTGTGATAGATACTAGGATACTACTGCGCGTGTACTCAGCATCGGCTAGCAGGAACTCTGAACCAAGCCTCTTACCCTCACGGTGTTCATAAGTTGTGACCCCTATGTTAACTGCCAGCGTCACGAACATGGAGATGAAGTTCATGAGGCCGATCTGGGGAGTCCCTCCCTCTGTCAGGCGGCTGATACTGCTCTTGACAATCTCCCACGCTGTCAGGATGAGAAGAATGCTGACCATCATGCTGGCGAGTGTCTCGAAGCGGCGGTGCCCGTAGGGGTGGTCGCGGTCAGGGGGACGGGCGGCTAAGGCGTTTCCTATCAACCCGATTACGTTGGAGGTCGAGTCGAGGGCTGAATTTGCTCCGTCGCTGATCATAGCAAGGGAGCCTGTCAGCAGGCCTACTATCAGCTTGGCCGTTGCCACCAGCAGGTTGGCCGCCATCGTTATAATCAGGACGCGCTGAATCTCTTTCGAACGGACCGTGTTTTGCATTCTGTTTTCATCGTTAGCCGCATACCAGCGAATCTGACAGTCAGGAGCGATCTTAGCGTATCTGCCTTTTTTCTGCACTACTTGCAGAGATGGGACGATTTTGACCATCACCCCGGAGTGGTTACGAGAGTCGCTTAAAGTGTAAGGTATTAATTTAATCCTTAATGTTTTTCTGGTAAGATGGGGAGTAGTTGCGTTGAGCGTTTTGCTCCCGGCCCAATAAAAAACTAAGAAAGGTCAATATATTGACTTTTCTTCCCCAAATTGCTCAACGCAGAGCCACCCGCCCGGGTGGCATTTTTTTATCTACCCGAAGCCTGAACCTCCGATCATGGCTCTTAGCAGGGAGATGGTCTGTTGCTTAGCTTCCGATCCTGCCTCTCTGACTGGCCCGACACAGGCGGGGCAACCCTCAGCACAGGCACAACTGCATACCAGCTCCAGCGCGCTGGCAAGCATCTCCTCATGCAGATCATACAGGCGAACCGACAGCCCCATGCCGCCCGGTACATGATCATAGAGGGTGATAGTCGGGGCCTGCGTATAAGTTGAATGTTGCTCGACGACTACCCCTATATCCCCCGGAGCGCACATCAGGTAGAATGCCGCTAGGTTGTGCAAGATGTTCGCTAGTCCGCTTAAGGCGCTGTGTGTACCTGCTACAGTCTCAACAGCACGATGACAGCTACGACACAGTGTGACCAGGTTGTCCAGATAGTTGGCCTCGATGTAGGCTTCATTCTGGCCCGCTATATAGCCAAATTCGCGGAAGGGCCGGATGTGGTGGACATCATGCTGTTGGTTGGGCTGTTCGGGTGCCCCGCAGTGTGTACAACGGTAGCCGTCGCGGGCGCGGGCACGATCACGTTGGACTGCCCAGTTAGGACCATAATCATTGGGACGCAACAGGAGAGGAGTGTCTCCTAATTGTGCAATGAGATCGGGAGGGAGGAATATCCAGTAGGCGGTTGTCTCGAACTGTTGGGGTGGAAGGAGAACCTCGCCGTGCCCCAATGTTTCGTGGGTGTACCGCTTAATAATCCGATAGCCGGTTACCTGATGAGTGACCTGCACACGCCCGGTTGCTTTGAAGCAGTTCCCTGACCTGCTACGCTCAAATTCTTCCTGTACCTTCACGGCAGAGACAGAGGTGGCGTCGGTGTAGTAATCTACCTCTGTACTGCGGGCCTGAGCCAGACCATGCTCCCAGTCCAACCTCTCAATCAGGAACTGGCGTCCCTCATGAAGGTAAACAGCGCCCTCATAGACCATAAGGGGAGCGCTTTGCCGATCTAACTGCCCGATCACCTCTGGAGTCTCTCTGCTTATGTCCTGTATGATGACGATGTCACTACTCCCCGTCCGCAGGCCGATCTCTCCTGCCGGGAACACGTTCGAAACCCAGCGATGCATCCCCCCGCTGGAATATACCTCACCGGCCTCGGCCAGAAGGGCAAGCGGCACATCCACGTTGACGAAAGCACCAAAGGACTCACCTGCCTTAAAGGGTAGTTCATAGGCGGCACATCGGAGGTGATTCAGCAGGATCACCAGATTATCAGGGTTGATGAGGGCATGTTCGGGGGAGCGTTCGAACAGATAGGCAGGATGCGTCACAATATACTGATCAAGCGGTGTGGCTGAAGCCACCAGCACCCCCACTGAGACATCAGCGCGGCGTCCGGCCCGGCCAAACTGTTGCCATGTACTTGCAAGTGTCCCCGGATAGCCGGCCAGTATTGCCGCGCCAAGCGCCCCAATATCTACTCCCAGTTCCAGTGCGTTAGTAGCAACCACGCCGCGGACTTCTCCCGACCGCAACCCCCGCTCGATCTCGCGCCGCTCCGAGGGGAGATAACCGCCCCGATAACCGCGTACACTAGATGAGCTACCTCCAGATATACCTACCCTGTCGCGAATGTAACCTAATAGGACCTCAGTAGTCAGCCGGGCACGAGCAAAGACAGCGGTTTGTATCCCAGCCATAATGAGCTGGGTGGCTATATCACAGGTCTCCAGTATGTAACTGCGGCGGAGGCCCAGCTTTGCGTCGAGCAGGGGCGGGTTATAGAGAATGATATGTTTCTCCCCACGGGGTGCGCCATCCTGATCAATAAGCATAACGGGCGCCCCTATGAGTTTCTCCGCAAGCTCTGCCGGATTAGCAATGGTTGCACTGGCACAGAAGAAGATCGGGTCACTGCCGTAAAACTGGCAGATACGCTTCAGCCGCCGGATGACATTCGCCATGTGACTGCCAAAGATACCCCGATAGGTATGCAGTTCATCCAGCACAACCAGCCGCAAGTTCTGGAAAAAGTCAGCCCAGCGGGTGTGAGCCGGCAGGATGCCAACGTGTAACATGTCAGGGTTGGAGATCACGACCCCGCCGGCATGCCTCATCTGAGAGCGGCGGCTCTGTGGTGTGTCACCGTCATAGACTCGGACCGTAATAGCGGGAGCCGTGCCAAGTGAAGTCACCAGGCTTACCAGCGCTGTGGCTTGATCTTGTGCCAGGGCCTTTGTTGGGAAAAGGTAAAGGGCGCTGGCTTTTGGGTCTTGGAGGGCAAACTGCAAGGTGGGTAGCTGGTAAGCGAGTGATTTACCTGAGGCTGTGCCGGTCACCAGAACGACGTTCTGCCCCCTCAACACAGCTTCGACGGCCTGAGCCTGATGGGTATAGAGGGGCAGGTAACGCAGGCGGTCGAGCATATTGATCAGGCGCCAATCCAATACAGAGGGGGGATCGGCATAGCGTGCCGGGCGGGCAGGGACACGTTCCCATACAGTCACGCAAGCCGAAAATCGTGGATCGAGCTTCAACCCGTCTAGTAGGGATGTCAGCTTCATACACTTGATCTTACAGGTAAAACAGATGTTCGCAAAGACAAGCGGCCCCGTCCCTGTTATAATGGCTTCTATGAGCGTATACGCCCATGTTGCGCTGAATGCGCACCTGCTGTCCGGCGAAGCGTCTTATCGCAGTGCCGGAATACATGGCTACTTGTACAACACACTGGCACATCTCCCTGAGGTTGATCCTAGTTTGACCTATACTGTCTTTGTAGGCAGGGGACAGTTGCCTGATCATACTGGCTGGAATGTGCGTCGTTCGCGTCTGCCAACACAACGCCCTAGTGTGCGCATCCTGTGGGAGCAGGTGGTTGCTCCTTTAGAACTGGCACGGCTTCAGCCTGACCTGTTACACGGTATGGCCTTTGCCCTGCCGCTGTTGTGGCCTGCACCCTCGGTTGTCACCATCTTCGATCTGAGCTTTCTTCGCTACCCTGATCGGCTTAGCGCCGCACGCCGCCTGTACCTGCGGCTCATGACTCGTATCTCAGCCCGCCGGGCTCAGCGTGTGTTAGCCATATCAGAGAGCGGCAAGGCAGAAATAGCAATGTTGTTCGGCGTGCCAGCCGAACGAATTGATGTAGCACTTCCCGGTGTCGGTGCAGCTTTCCGTCCGTTGCCCCCGGCAATAGTGGCTGACTTTCGGAGACGGAACAATCTGCCGGAGCGATTCATTCTGCATGTAGGGACGCTTGAGCCGCGCAAGAATCTCGATACTCTGTTGCGGGCCTACGCAAGGCTTCCACAGCGGGGCGCAGTCAAGCTGGTGTTGGTCGGCGGGAAGGGCTGGCAAACGGGGCCGATGTTCACCCTCATGGAAGAGCTGGGCTTGGAGCAGGATGTGCTTATGCCCGGTTATGTAGCCGGGGACGCTTTACCTCTGTGGTACAATGCGGCTGAGGTGTTTGCCTACCCTTCTGTCTATGAGGGATTTGGTATGCCGCTTCTAGAGGCAATGGCCTGCGGCCTGCCGGTAGTTGCCTCTAACACGACTTCCCTGCCAGAGGCGGTTGGTTCGGACGGCCTTTTACTTCCGCCTGATGATGCAGAGGCTTGGGCTGATGCTCTATCCAGGCTTCTGGACGATAAGTCAACACGCGCCGAACTAGCGGCACGCGGACAGCAACGGGCACGGAGTTTTAGCTGGGTACGTACCGCTCAACAAACGGTGGCTGCCTACCATCGTGTTTTGGACAGCAAGAGGGGAAGCAATGGCGCATAAACAGTCCCGTGTGGGCATTACCATTGCATTGGATGTTGTTCTGATCAACCTTTCCTTTGTGCTCTCTTATATTGTACGTTACCAGCTCCAGATACCCTATCCGGTTGAGGAGCAATACTACGCACCCTTCTACCCCTATATCCCGTTTGCGGCCTTGCTAACCCTGCTATGCCTGATGACCTATCGGATTGAGGGGCTGTACGAGATACGCCGGGGCCGCCGCTGGCTGGATGAAGTATATCGGCTGATCAGCGGTACGATGGTCAGTATCGTGCTGATCATGGCAATCACCTTCTTCCTTCAGCCGTTAGTCTACTCGCGCGGGATGCTGGTGCTGGCGGGCTTTCTGATCGTGGCTTCGCTCAGCCTTGAGCGCCTGATCCAGCATGTGATCGAGGCAGGCAGACGGCGGAAGGGAATAGGGGTTGACCGCGTTCTAATTATCGGGGCGGGCGAGCTTGGACGGGCTGTCATGCGAAGTATTCTGGCTGATCCGTCATTGGGTTACCGGATCGTTGGCTACCTTGATGACGATCCTAATAAGGGGAACGGCAGTCTAGGCCGTTTCAAAGGGTTGGGGTCGCTGGACAAGCTGTCTGATGTTCTCTCTGCTGAGAAGGTAGATGAGGTCATAGTGACCCTGCCATGGATGTATCACCGCAAAATCATGCAGATCGTGGATGAGTGTGAGCGCCATAGAGTGCGCGTTCGCGTGGTGCCGGATGTCTTCCAGCAACGCCTGCACTATCTTGATCTTGAAAGCTTGAACGGCATTCCCCTGATTGGGCCAGGCCCGGCCCGGATGAGTTCCAGTGCCTTCATCCTGAAGAGAGTGATTGACCTGTCGGTAGTCATTATTACTCTGCCCCTATGGTCATTGCTGTTCCTCATTATTGGGGTGCTCATCAAACTGGACTCGCGCGGCCCTGTGTTGTACAAACAGATTCGTGTGGGCAGAAATGGGCAGGAGTTTTATATCTACAAGTTCCGCTCCATGATTTTAGGGGCGGATGAGATGAAGGCTGAGTTGGAAGCCCTCAACGAGGCGGATGGGCCTCTTTTCAAAATCAAGGACGATCCGCGCCTGACACGCCTTGGAAGATTGCTGAGGCGTACCAGCCTTGACGAGCTTCCTCAGGTTATCAACGTGTTACGGGGAGAGATGAGCCTGGTTGGGCCGCGTCCCGGCACCCCTGATGAGGTAGCCAAGTACGAGCCTTGGCAACGGGCGCGCATTAGCGTTCGTCCCGGCATGACCGGCCTCTGGCAGGTAAGCGGTCGGAGCAACCTGCCTTTCGATGAGATGTGCCTGCTGGACATCTTCTATATCGAGAACTGGTCTCTTGATCTTGACATCCGCATCCTGTTACAAACTATCCCTAACGTCATTCTGGGGCATGGAGCTTATTGATATGCGATTTCCCTTGCTCCCTTTTTCTAGCTCGACCCAAGATCTTCGGCCTTACCTTGCTCTAAAGGATACGGAACGGGAGTCTATGACGCTTTTTCTGCAAAACCTGATCCGGACTCCCAGCCCATCTGCTCAGGAGCAAGATGTCGCCGCGCTGATCCAGAAGGAACTGCGTTCGGTGGGCGTCGAAGATGTGTTTGTGGATCGTGTTGGCAATGTCATTGGTCGGCTGGGGGACGGAAACGGCCCCGCTCTCCTCCTGAACGCCCATATGGATACAGTCCAGCCTGCGGCAACGGGCTGGCCTTACGATCCCTATGCGGCTGTCATCCAAGACGGGGTCATCTATGGTCTGGGCGCATGCGACATGAAAGGCGCTATCGCGGCAATGGTATATGCCGCTGGGCGTTTGGTTGATGCCAGAGTCCCTCTGCACGGGACATTGGTACTTGCCTTCGTGGTACAGGAAGAACCCTGTGAAGGTTATGCCCTCAAAGTGCTGGTTGAGGAAGAGGGCATACGCCCTGACTGGGTGGTACTGGGCGAACCCAGCGATTTACAGATCATGCGGGGGCATCGAGGACGCGTGCTGTACAGAATCACGGTGCAGGGAAGAAGCAGTCACGCCTCCAGCCCGGAACTAGGGGATAATGCCATCATGGCGGCCGCACGCCTGATCTTTGGAATTGACTTGTTAGCCGGCGAGATGGGAGAAGACCCTTTTCTAGGGCCCGGCAGTATTACCGTCACCCATATCCAGAGCCAGTCCGCCAGCCTGAATGCTATACCGGACACCTGTAGTTTTTACGTTGACCGCCGCCTGACTCTAGGCGAGACTGCCACCCGCGCCCAGGCCCAGATTGAGGGCATCATCCAGCGGGAAGGCATTGATGCTACTATGGAGGTGGTAGAGTATCAAGCCACTTCCTATAAGGGTTACCCCTTTTACGGACGGCAAGCTTTCAACTCATGGACACTGGAGGAAAACCATCCCCTGATACAGGCGCTCAGTGCCATTGTGCGCGGTGTTCAGGGGCGAAACCCTGCTGTCGGCGCATGGACTATCTCAACCGACGGGGCCTACAGTATGGGGGAGGCAAACATTCCAACGGTTGGTTTTGGGCCGGGTAAGCCGGAACATGCTCATACAGTTTCTGATCAGGTTCGTCTGGATGATGTGGCACAAGCGGCACAGGTTTATGCCGCGCTGGCTGAGAAATTGCTGGGTAGTAACAGGTAGAAGGACGATTGTTTCGAACAGTGCACCTGTAGCTACGGGGACATGAGACTTGCTCATGTCCCCGTAATTCGTGGTGTATTGTTGGTTTAGCGCACAAAAGCCTTGCGCCCGGCGTAAACGGCGGATTCTCCCAACTCTGCCTCGATGCGCATCAGTTGGTTATACTTCTCCACCCGTTCACCACGGCAAGGCGCCCCAGTCTTCAGATGCCCTGTGCCCATCGCAACAGTGAAATCAGCAATGAAGCTGTCTACTGTCTCGCCGCTACGGTGTGATACCATCGCGCCCCAGCCTGCCTTCTTAGCCATCTCGATTGCGGCGATAGTCTCAGTTAGCGTCCCGATCTGGTTCAGCTTGATCAACACCGCATTGGCCGCATTCTCAGAGATGCCGCGTGCGATCCGCTGTACATTGGTCACAAACAGGTCGTCGCCTACCAACTCGATCTTGTCGCCCAGCTTTTGGTTAAGCAGTTTCCAGCCTTCCCAGTCATCCTCAGCGAGGCCGTCTTCGATAACAACAATCGGGTATTTGCTGACCCAATCAGCGTACATGTCTACCATCTGCTCTGAGGTGGCTTTACGGCCTTCGGTGCGCAGGTTATACATGCCGTCCTCATAGAAGCCGCTGGAGGCTGGATCGAGGGCCAGCGCGATTTGTTCGCCCGGCTTGTAACCCGCCTTCTCGATAGCCTGCAAGATCAGCTCAACCGCCTCAACGTTGGACTTCAGGGCTGGAGCAAAACCGCCCTCATCTCCTACGCCGGTCGAATAATCTTTGGACTTGAGCACAGCTTTGAGGGTGTGGTAGACCTCACTGCCCCAGCGCAGAGCCTCACGGAAGTTGGGAGCGCCCACCGGCGCGATCATGAATTCCTGCAAGTCTGTACCCTGCCAGTTAGCGTGAACACCGCCATTCAGGATATTGAACATAGGCACAGGTAATATATTGGCCGAGACACCGCCCAGATAACGATACAGCGGCAGGCCCTTAGCGGCGGCGGCGGCCCGTGCTACAGCCAGGCTGACCCCTAGAATGGCATTTGCGCCCAGCTTGCTTTTATTGGGCGTGCCGTCTAGGTCCAGCATGGTTTGATCGATCTGGGCCTGTGCCAGCGCATCCATCCCTTTCAGCTTGGGCGCTATATCCTTATTGACATGCTCGACAGCCTTGAGCACCCCTTTCCCGCTGTAACGGCCCTTGTCACCGTCGCGCATTTCCAATGCCTCGTGCGCACCGGTAGAGGCGCCTGACGGCACAGCGGCGCGGCCCTGTGCTCCGCCCGCCAGCACGACATCTACTTCCACAGTAGGGTTGCCGCGAGAGTCGAGAATCTCACGCGCCTGAATTTTGTCAATTGCGGTATGCATATTACCTCCCGTATCTGTCGTTGAATGGAATGGATTGCTCAGTGTTTCAATCGCATATAAGGCGGGGTTATCCACAGCCATATTGGCGGCGCACAGCATGAGAGCCGTCCACCCCCAGCCTCGGCCTTAAAATCGCAGTACCAGTGCCAAGTGGCAACCCCATTTGCAGGGATATTAGCCCTGAAGTTCTACGATACTATAGCATCGTAACCTGAGTTCTGCTAAAGAATGTCCCCTACCCGGAATGAATGTGGCAGGTATCATTGAGTGAGACGAGGGTAAATATCCCATCCTCTGCTTCAAACACGTTAATAGCACAAGTGTCCTGCTTGATACGCCAGAATCGTTCGTTGCCCAGCCCTAGTATCCCTAGGAGTATGATACGGTTGATCACAGTATGACCCACTATAACGATTGTCTGAGAGGGATGACGGGCGCTTAGTTCATGGACGACTGCCATAGCACGTGTGCGTAGCTCATCCAGTGTCTCGCCTTCTGGAATCTGCGCTTGGTGAGGGGCTTCATACCACGTAGCCAGAGCGTCGGGCCAGCGTTCTCTTACTTCTTCAGGTGTGAGACCTTGCCACTGACCATAGTGGATGTCAATCAGGTTAGGATGAACCTGAACCGGCAGGTTGAAATGGGAGGCAATAGCTTCTGCTGTTTTGACAGCTCTTGACAACGGGCTGGAATAGACCGCAACCGGTCGCCACGAAGCGGCTACCCGTTCCCCTGTTGCTCTGGCTTGTTCCAGCCCGGTTTCGTTGAGAGGGACATCAGCCCGCCCTCTAAAGCGTTCCACCCGATTCCATTCGGTCTGACCATGCCTGACCATGATGATAGTTGTCATACTGGCTCTGCCTTTCCGCCCTTCACGCCACTGAGTGGTTGCATGTCTTGTGTTACATAAGGGCCAGAGGTTATAGGGGCCCCTGGCCCTCTTAGCCTATCAGTGAGTCTATTCCCCCAGCAGGGCCTCAATTGCCGCATTCAGCACCGCGTCCACGCGGCCTAACGCGCTGTCCTCGGACACTGGTACGACAATATCTGGCTGAACGCCAACTCCTTCGATCAACAACTGACCGTCAGGGGTCTCAGGACGCCCCGTCGGAAACTGCATAGATAGGCCGTCCGGCAGATCGTATTGTCCTCGCCCTACCTCACCAGCGGCGCCAGCGGTTGGATAGTGGCCTACCAGCGTTGAGCGCTCGTTATGAGTCATGGCGTAGGCGAACCATTCACACGCACTGATGCAATCCGGGCCAATCAAGAGAGCGATGGGGCCGCTGTATGTCACTGGAGCTGGTATCACACGGGTGGGAAGTTCCTCATACTCGAACAGGCCAGTTATCTGATTGTAATAGGCATCTTGAGAGAGGATGAACTCGCGGTCATAAAAATAGCCGGCGAAGTTCATGGCCAAAGCGCCGTTGCCGCCGCCGTTAGTCCGGATGTCGAGGATCAAGCCGGCAACCCTGTTGTCAATCAGGCTGTTGATGATGTGGTCCCACATGTGGGCCATCAATCGGTCATCATCCATGAATGTATTGATCTTGATATAGAACAGGCCGGTATCCTCAAGCATCCGCGTCTCAATGGGTATGAGCGGGGTGTTGAACAGCGGTACAGCTTGGAACAGAGAGTCATAGTCTATGACCGCCCTCATGGTCACCTCAGTGGGTGAAGCTGTCCCCGGATTTCGGAACTTGACCGTTATCCTCGTATCCGGCGGGACACGAGTCAGGAAGATCACCTGAGCCAGCCGCCGCGCGTGGTCGGTCGAATAGGGGCCGAAATAAGGCTGTACCTCACTAATCGCTTGGCTGATGGGTTTGCCGCCCCATGCGATGATCTCTGCTCCTACCTGAATGCCTGCTTCATCTGCCGGCAGGCCGGGTAATACGCCTGTCGCCAGCACACGTCCATCACTCAGTTCAGACAGGATCAGCCCAAAGCTTCCACCCTGTTCTTCAAAGAAGACGTTGGCATCGGGGGAGATGCCTACGTGGCCGTCGGGGATTGCCCAGCTAAAGTCTCGCAGAGCACGGTAAAAGTCGGCTGAATTGCGAGCTGATGCCACACGGGGTGCAAACTCCTGATAGAGTGCGTTCCAATCAATCCCCTTCTCTACTGTGAAGGGGTATTCGCGTGATGCCTTCTCAAACAGAGCCTCGAATGCCTCGCTGTAACTCATGTCAGACAGATCGGTGACCGCCCCTGCCCCCTCAAACAGATCAATACGGGGTTGTGCCTCCTTGTAAATACGGAACGGTTCTTGATTCAAGTCCACCAGGTTGTAGCCAGCGGGGATTGGTGCAGTAGGATCGTCAGCGGTGAACAGCAGGCCGTCAGCGCCAAAGCCGGTAGGGAAGCCCTGCTGATCATCCGGTGACCATACCACCAGCGTTCCCCCGACAATCTCATAGTCTCGGTCGGGATCGGTGATAGCCGACGTGTAAGCAGTTGACCAGCCCGTGCCGTCGCGCCGCTCCAAGAATGGATCGCCCCATGTGTTCGACCAGTATGCTACCGCAAATACCTGCACTCCCGTATCACTCTGGCCGTTGTTATCTACATCTACATACGTCCCCCGCGGGACGGAAGGTAACGATAGCGTGTATGTGAGGTAGTTGTCACCTGTCATCTCTACCGGCCCGATCACCTGCCCTGACACGGGAAACTCAAATTCAAGGTTGCGCTGTACAAATCCGGCCTCGTCCTCCAGCAACACATAAGGCTCAGCGGTACTGCTGAGGAAAAAGGGCGAGGTAAATGGAATATTGCCGCTGATGAGGACTGGCTCATTGGGGTTGGCCGCCCCCGGTTGAACAGGGATCGGCGGGAGAGCTATCTGGGTGACTGTTGGTATTGGTGTGGGCGGGGAGGATGGTGTCTGCAACAACGGTGTCAGAGTGCCGCATCCTAATGCCGCGATCAGCGCCGCCACAACCAGCGTTAGGGGGAAGGTGCGTTGGTGTGCCATGGTTACTCCTCTTCCAAAAAAACGAACTTTTAACGACGAGGCTTCAGTATACTTCAAGGGAGCATATCTTACCGACTTTGTGCCTGCTTCAGGTACGTAGCACTTCTGATTTGGGTGGCCGCCTTTGCACCCATGTGCATCCTCACAGCCTGCTAGTGCGTATTAAATCGCAGTATCAAGACAGCATCTCAACCAGGAAGGTAGCCAAACAAAGTGGAAAAAGCTATTGAAGAGTTTATCAACCGTAAGCGTCTGGCTGTAGTGGGCGTCTCGCGTGATGAGGGAAAGTTCGGTAACATGGCCTACCGCGAGCTAAAGGAACGCGGCTATGATTTAGTGCCGGTACATCCTGATATGCCTTCTTTTGCGGGCGAGACATGTTACCCCAATCTGCAGGCCATTCCACAGCCGGTAGAGGGCGCAGTGGTGATCGTCTCCCCTGCACGGGTTAGTGATGTGTTGCGTGATGCCGCCGCGGCAGGTATTACGCATGTGTGGATTCAGCAGGGGGCTGAGTCCCCTGAGGCGTTGGCCCTTGCCGATGAGCTGGGCCTGAGTGTGGCACATAACGCCTGTATTCTAATGTACGCCCAGCCTGTCAGGGGATTCCATAAGTTCCATCGTGCCATTGCAAAGTTCTTCGGCAAGCTGTAGGAGACTTGGCCAGCCGGCTAAGACTGGGGTCACAGAGACTTGGCCGGCTTTACCGTGAGCGTCCGTTCGTGTTTGTATGTCACCTGTCCGGGTTTGCCTCCCTTGATGGGACGGACATAACGGCGTTCGGTTACGTCCACCTCAACGGAGGCCTCATCTCGTCTAGCAGAGTAATAGGCCGCTAACTGAGCGGCTTTCTGAATCACCTGCTCAGGGATAGGACGACCGTCGTTTTTGATGAGTACATGACTGCCTGGCACACCGCGTGCATGTAGCCATAGATCGGCAGGGGTGGAACGTTCCGTCACGAGCGTATGGTTCTGCCCGGCGTTGCGCCCTACCAGAATCACGAATCCATCTGATGTGGTAAAGCGGCGGATGCCGGGCTTGCCGCCGCGCGGCCCGCGCAGGTGTTCGCCGCGCCAGTGGCCTGCTTCTTGTAGTGCTTCGCGTACAGCGTCTATTTCCGGCCAGTTTTCGGCCAACTTGAGATCAGTGGCAAGCTGTTCTAGATAGGCCACTTCCCCTTCTGCCTCAGTCAGCAGGGCAGGAATATCAGTTGCGGCCCGCTTGGCTTTTTCGTACCGTTCGAAACAACGTTTGGCGTTCTCTACGGGTGAAAGCTCAGGGTCAAGCTCGATGGTCAGAGGAGGTTCATCGGGGGCATACTGGGCCACCAGTTGCCGCTGGCCGGGGAGAAGCGTAGGCCCGTAAGCCAGAATCAGCTCCCCCTGCTTGCGGAGCAGGTCAACCTTAGTTGCTTCCAGCGCCTCGTGCTTGAGGGCTGTCAGCTTGCGGCTGATGCGTTCAAGTGCGTCGTCAATCTGCATTTGGACACGGGCTTTGGCCGCACCATAGGCTTCCAAGCCGGCTGGTGCCTCATAGTAAGCCGCTATTGCCTCGCTGATGCTCTCAACAGGCTGATAGGGTGCTAGATGAGTGAGGGTGTAAGCGGCGTAAGCCCGGTAGCCGCCGTCCTCTGATGGGACAACGCAAGGTGACCACTTCCCCGATTGTGCCTCCGCGATCAGATCGAAAAGTACCCCATGTAGCCGCTCAGCAGACAGGTCAAAGGCAGGAGCTTCGGGTTCGTCGCAGGCACGGTAAACGACCTCGCGGGCCAACAGGGGGCTGATGCCGGCCAGTTGGTTGACCAGTACTTCCCATGCGGGGACATCCGGCGCCCGTTGCAGGAAGTCCTCCAATAGGGCCGGCGTGAGATGATCAGGGGCAAGCTTACGCTGGGGAGGCGGGGGAACATAGGGCTGTCCGGGCAAGACAGTCCGGTAGCGGTTCTTTTCCGGCCAGATGCGCTTGATACAGTCTAGAATGTCATTTCCAACCGTCAGGATGATGTTACTGCGCTGATCCATGATCTCTGCGATCAGCCGCGTGTCACCCTGTGGGCCGGAGAAGTCCAACCAGAGGATGCGCTCCCATGGCGGCTGGGTAATGGCGGTCAGACGTGCGCCTTCCACATATTTGTTGAGGAGCAGCCCCAATGGAGAGGCGTGTTCCACCCCCCGGCGTAATCGGGCGGAGACAAGGTGACAGCGGGCAGAGCGGGGTTGGGCAGAGATCAGCAGATAGTGACGTTTACGTTGGGCATAGACCTCAAGGCCAATTGACAGTTCATCTGGCTCGACTATTGCTTGTACCCGCCCTCCGAGCAAGGCGTTCAACTCAGCGGCTATGGCGGCGGTAGTGAACGAATCGAAATACATGCTTTCTCCTCGCCCCGTTTTGTACCATATCCAGCCTTTTGCTACAATCCGGCGCGCTGTAACTGCGACGATGGGAGGCCGCGAAACTCCATGCCTAGAGTCTTACTGATATTTGGCACGCGCCCTGAGGCAATCAAGATGGCACCGCTGGTGCATGTGCTCAAACAGCGTGGGGAGAGCGAGGCAATCACATGCGTGACCGCCCAGCATCGCCAGATGCTGGATCAGGTTCTGGAGTGGTTTCGTATCCAACCAGACTACGATCTGAATCTGATGCAGCCCAACCAGACATTGGCCATACTGACCGGGCGGGCTTTGCAGGGGGTCACTGAAGTAATTGAGCAGGTACGCCCAGATGTTGTCCTTGTCCAGGGTGATACCACTACCGCTATGGCCTCAGCTATGGCCGCCTTTTACTTGCGTGTGCCGGTAGGTCACGTTGAAGCTGGGCTGAGGACGCATGATATCTACAACCCCTTTCCTGAGGAGGTGAATCGGCACCTGATCAGCGTGATGGGGACTTATCACTTTGCGCCGACCGAAACTGCCCGTACAGCGTTGTTGTCGGAGGGGGTTGATCCGGCGAGCATTTACCTGACAGGCAATACAGTCATAGATGCGCTCCAGTGGACAGTGGCACAACCTTATACACTTGATCTGGGACTGCCGCTCAACAACCCCGGCGAACGGCTGATCCTTGTAACGGCTCATCGGCGGGAGAGCTTCGGAAAGGATTTTGTCTCGATCTGCGAGGCCCTTAAGCAGATTGCTTTGCGCAACCCCGATGTCCGGCTGGTCTATCCGGTGCATCTCAACCCAAACGTGCAAGAACCTGTCAGGCAGATTCTCGGCGGGGTTGAGCGGGTGCATTTGATTGATCCTCTGCCATATCCTGATTTCGCGCATCTGATGGCCCGTTCGACGCTGGTCCTGACGGATTCGGGGGGCCTGCAAGAAGAAGCGCCGGCGCTTGGAAAGCCGGTGCTGGTGATGCGGCGTACCACAGAGCGGCCTGAAGCAGTTGAGGCAGGGACAGCCAAACTGGTCGGCACCGACACCTCCACCATTGTGGCCGAGACTGAACGGCTGTTGCGCGATCCGGCCGTCTATCATGCAATGGCAAGTGCCGTCTCTCCCTTCGGTGACGGTCATGCCGCCGAGCGGATAGCGGATATTTTATCTAGCGCATTGGCCAAACAGAGTTAACCCCTGAGATAGCTCACAAGCTGGCTGGCTCGTTCCCCCGCAGGCAAGAAGTCCAGTTGGCGCTCTTCACCGCCCCGGTCAGTGATCTGAATCCAAAGCCGCGCCGGCGGTAACGCCTCTTCGATACGCTCCGGCCATTCGATCACGATGATGCCTGCCGCATCGAAGAGGTCTTCCAAGCCAGTGGTCAGGGCATCAGCCGCGTCTTTTAACCGGTAACAATCTACATGATAGAAACGCTGGGAGTCGGTTGACCGGCGATACTCGTTAATCAGGGTGAAGGTAGGGCTGGTGGGTTTCTCCAATGCTCCCCAGCCGCGGGCTAGTCCTCGTGTCAGGCAGGTCTTGCCCGCGCCCAGCGGGCCGGATAGGCATAGAACATCGCCAGCCTGGAGAAGTGCCCCCAGCCGCTCGCCGAGGCTCTCTGTCTCAGCGGCGCTGTATGTGATCAGTGTTAGTGTGGCATGAGATGGAGCTACCATAAGATGGGATTTTAACACAATCCCCATGTTTTGAATTGACGCCCGAAAGTTCGTTGCGCTATACTTTTTTCAACAACAGGATACGCTACTGTAACACTGCCCCCGGCATCTAAGGATGTAGCGGGGTCGTCGTTTACTGATCGACGGCGTGATTCTGACCCCAATTTACATTAATCAAAGGCAGGAGACACAGTAATGATGAGCACCCAATCTTCCCCCATCGCTAAAGGACTCGAAGGGGTCATTGTCGCTCAAACTGAGCTAAGTAATGTGGATGGGAACGCCGGCAAGCTGGAGTATCGGGGTTATCAGATCAGGGAGCTGGCGGAACATGCGCTGTTTGAGGAGGTGATCTACCTCCTATGGTATGGCAAATTACCTACCCGCACTGAACTGGCTGAATTCAACACGGCGCTGGCCGCCCAGCGAGGCCTGCCGCCGGCGCTGGTTGACATCATGAAGCGCTTTCCTCGCGACACCAAGCCCATGAGCGTCCTGCGTTCGGCGGTCTCTGTGATAGGGATGTTTGATCCGGAGGCAGAAGATAACAGCCCGGAGGCGAACCTGCGTAAGGCTTATCGCCTGACTGCCGTGATGGGAACAATCACTGCCGCATGGGATCGGATCCGCAGAGGGTTGGAGCCGGTCGCTCCTCGCAACGACCTGTACACAGCGGCCAACCTGCTCTATATGCTGGCAGGCCAGGAGGCTGATGAGGTAGCTGTTCGGACGATCAACAGCTACTTGGTCATGCTGGCCGATCATGGCATGAACGCTTCCACCTTCTCAGCGCGTGTAACTACAAGCACCCTGTCAGACATGTACTCGGCAATTACTACCGCTCTCGGAACGCTGAAAGGGGCCGCCCACGGAGGCGCTAATGAACTGGCAATGCAGCAGTTCATGGAGATCGGCTCGCCCGACAGAGTAGATGAGTGGTTTGAGCGGGCAATGGCCAATAATGTCAGGCTGATGGGGATTGGCCATCGCGTGTATAAGACCGGCGACCCTCGTATGTTTGTTTTGCGCGAGCAGGCTAAGGAGTTAGCTGTAAGCACCGGCAATAGTGTCTGGTATGAGATTGCCACGCGGCTCGAAGAGCGGGCGATGGCTCATCCCTACTTTGTCGAGCGTAAACTCTTCCCGAACGTGGACTACTATTCTGCCATCACATTGTATCAGAGCGGCATTCCCATTGACCTGTTCACCCCCTTGTTCGCAATTAGCCGGGTTGCAGGGTGGTGTGCTCATGTGATTGAGCAGTGGAAAGATAACCGGCTGATACGTCCCGGCTCTGAATACATTGGCCCGCATGATCTGGCATGGGTGCCAATCGAACAGCGCGGGTAGTCAGGCATCATTGGGGGAGCGGGGGCGGCTGGTTAGCGCCCCTGCTTTTTTCTGCTCTCGCTGGCTTGTGTTCTGGTATTGCCCTACTATATTTACGTTGATCCTATTAACGATACCTCCCAAACCTACAGGTGAAGGGCATGAATCAGTGGCTTGAGCAACATAGGACTCTCGTCCTCACGATTGTGGGGTTGTTGATCGCGGCGGGAGTCGCGGCCTTCGCGATCCGATGGCGGCCTGCTGAACCGATTGTGATCGAGCCCCCTGCTCCGACGGCAACCCCCGGCCCTATCCGGGTGTACGTGAGCGGAGCAGTGATGCACGCTGATGTATATGAACTGCCTTCAGGCTCAATTGTGCGGGATGCTGTAGCGGCGGCAGGCGGCGCCGCAGAGAATGCTGATCTCAATCAAATCAACATGGCGAAAACGCTTAGGGATGGCGAACAGGTCTATGTGCCGCGTATAGGGGAGGCCCTAGTCCCTGCACCGGCAGGGCAGGCTGGGGCGGCTTCAGGGCTGATTAATATCAACACAGCCACGCAAGCCGAGCTTGAGACACTGCCGGGTATTGGGCCTGCACTGGCCGCACGTATTATCGCTTACCGTGAGGCAAACGGGCCTTTCCCCAACATTGAGGCTATTCAGAATGTGTCTGGCATTGGTCCATCTACCTTTGAAGAGATCAGGGACCTGATCACAGTCGAGTGAGGGATATGCAAAGGAACAACTATCCAGCTGGTCTGCTGATTGTGCTGATCATGCTGTCAGCCTGCTCAGCGTTGGGTGGCGATGCTGAGCCGACAATATGGCCTCTGACCTCCACCCCTGCATCCAAGCAGACCTCGTCTCCGCCCCTGCCTGCCCCGACCTCTACGCTAACGCCTGTGCCTGCCCCGCCCGGCCCGATGAGGGTGATTTTGGTATCGTTGGATGGCGGACGAGCCGACTGGCTGTCAACAGGGATGGCGGATGGGACAATGCCTGCTCTAGCGGCACTTGCCGAACAGGGTCTCTGGGGAACTGTTCAGAGCGTTGACCCGCCGACCAGCGGAGTAGCTCATGCCGGCCTCGCCTGCGGCTGTCTGCCTGTTGATACAGGTATTGTCGGCGAGCGGATACACCGCCCGGAGGACTCGTTCTACTGGTATACCAGTGCCTATGATCTGCCCTGGATGGGGGGCATGCCGGTCTGGCAGGTCGTCAGGCAGTCTGGTATGACGACAGCGTCCCTCTTCTGGCCGGGAGGAGCATCTATACCGCCGGAGCAGTCGGCGGATTACACTGTAAACTATGGGGAGCGGATGGCTTATTCAGCCCAACATGTGCTGAACCTTGTACCAGCGCAGGGTTGGGAAGACGCCCCTTCTTCATACAGCCCTCTGTTGGAAGGCCGGTTTTTGATTGGAGACAGAGACGAACCGGTCGCCGTGATCCATACCCTGCTGGCCGATACAACGGATGATCAGGTGGTCAACTACAACCAGATCATCCTGAGCAATGGCGACAGGGCGTTTAATTTCCCCGACCCGATTCTCTCAGTTGAGTCAGGCGGGTGGATCGCATGGGCCTTCGATCCTGCTCGGATGCTGGGCACTGACCTTTTGATCACTGACAGCTCGCCAGACAGTTTCACTCTGTACCAGAGTGCCGTATACAGCCTTGTTGCCTCGCCGGCTGAGCTTGAGACCGCCCTTTTTGAGAATCTTGGCTTTCTGCCGCCCCCAGCCGATTATTACGCACTGGAGCATGGCTGGATCAGTCCGGAGCAATATATGGACATGATCGCACGACAGTCTGACTGGATGATGAGTGCCACATTGTGGGTTTACAGGACATACCAGCCTGACTTGACGTTGGCCGTCCAGAGTCAGCTCAAACAGGCGGGGCACCAATTTCTAATGGTGGACCAGCGGCAACCGGGCTACTCTGTTGACGTTGCAGATCAATACCAGCACAACATGGCTTTAGCCAGGACACAGCTTGATACCGAATTGAGACGGTTAGTCGAGACGGTTCAGACGGAAGTTGAGGGAGGCAGACTGGCGCTTCTTGTGGTCGGCAGTACCGGTATGACGCCCATCCACACTCAGGTCAACCTGAACACAGTATTAGAAGGGGCGGGGTTACTCAGGCTGGACTGGCGGGACTATGTGATTGTCGAGCAATCTCAGGCTATTGCGTTTGCTTCCGGAGGGGCGGCTCACATTTATATCAACCTTGCCGGGCGGGAAGGGGGAGGCATTGTCCCGCAGGAGGCTTATGCTGATGTGCAGACACAGGTTGTCGAGGTTTTGAGTCAGCTCAACGACCCCTCCTCAGGCGAACCGGTCTTTGAGCGGGTTCTTCGGCGGGATGAGGCACTTGCCCTGGGGGTAGGCGGCCCGTATACGGGGGATGTGTTTGTACAGGCAAGACCAGGCTACCTGTTAAGCGATGAACGCGGGCCGCAGGAGATATTCGGGCCGGTTGTGTATTATGGACAACAGGGATACCGATCTGATCTGCCTTCTATGCAAGGCGGTTTTATCGCTGTCGGGCGTGGAATCACACCCGACGGCGAGATCGGACTGATCAACCTGGTGGATGTTGCTCCTACCCTGTGCAGACTGCTGGGGATCGAGGCCGGCCCCGCTATGACTGGTGAACCACTGATGGGTTTGCTTGGGCAGTAAGACAGTCACATGTTACACTAGCGCGTATGATCACCAGCTTAAATAACGAATATGTCAAACGTGTGCGGCAGCTTCAGTCTCAGCGGCGGGCCCGCCAGAAGGCAGGTCTGTTCGTGATTGAAGGCCCTAACTTGACCCGTGAAGCTGTAACTGCGCAGGCGGCTGTTGAACAGGTCTTCTACACTGAGTCGTTTGCGGGTACAGCGGAGGGAGTTTCTCTCCTCAACCAGTTGAGCGGCCTAGGGGCGGCGCTGTTGGCGGTAGATGAGCCGGTAATGCGGGCAATGAGCGATACACCTACCCCTCAGGGGATTTTGGCTGTGTTGCCGGTACCTCGTCTGCCAGTGCCTGAGACACCTGCTTTTGTGTTGATCAGTGACAGGGTATCTGATCCGGGGAATATGGGAGCGATGATGCGGGCGGCGGCAGGAGCCGGTGTACCGTTACTTATTGTCACAGCAGGCACGGTTGATTTGACTAACCCTAAAGTAGTGCGCAGTGCGGTAGGTGCTCATTTCCGACTGCCTGTTCAGCCTCTGAGTTGGGAAGGGATAGCCAACCGATTGTCAGGACATGCTATCTTTCTGGCCGACTCTAAGGGGGGCGCGCCATACTATCGGGTGGACTGGACACAGCCCTGTGCCCTCATTGTGAGTGACGAGGCACATGGCCCCAGCTTGGAGGCTCAGCGGGTGGCACATGCCCATGTCACGATCCCGATGCCGGGCGGTATCGAGTCGCTCAATGTAGCGATGGCGGCAACTGTCCTAATGTTCGAGATGGTTCGTCAGCGTAGCGAGGCAATGGGCTAGTACCTAAACAGGGGGACTGAAGAGTGAAGGTCCGTTCGGTTACAGCGTTCGTTGAGGTCTCCTATCCGCTGGAGGCGGACGCGATTGCCCACGCGGGTGATGCATTGCAGGCCTTCCGGGAGGCATTGGATAAGGCAGGCTTCACCATCCAGACCACACGGCTGGCGACCCAGCCCTTTCGAGAGATTTTGGGGTCAGCAGGAGCAGACAGGGCGGTTGATCTGGCAAAAGATTTAGCGGCCCTCGCCTTTGTACATGAGATTGATTACATCGCTCTTGGGCCGTCCAGAATAGAGGATGCCCCGTCCTATACGCTCGCGCTGGCGGATGTGCTGGGCGGAACAGAGAATATATTTGCCAGCGTTGAGATCGCAGATCGGCAGGCGGGCCTGAGCCTCCCCCATCTCCGCCGCGTTGCCAGCCTGATCCGCCAAGCGGCGGGGCTACAGGAAGACGGTTTCGCCAACCTGCGTCTGGCCGCATTGGCAAACGTTCCTCCTTGGTCGCCGTTCTTTCCGGCGGCCTACCATGGCGGGGGGAAGACACGCGTTGCCATTGCAACTGAAAGCGCAGATGTCGCGCTGGAGGCAGTCAGCAATGCCGCCTCACTGGAACAGGCCCGTAATCTGTTTGTCCGGGCTGTGGAAGCCGAAGCCAAGCGTCTTGAAAATGCTGTTCAGAAGGTAGCGGAGCGAAACGGTATTCTGTTTCAGGGAATTGACTTCTCGCTGGCTCCTTACCCGGTCGAGGTGCGTAGCATCGGCGCGGCGTTGGAGAAATTCGGGTTGCCGAGCGTTGGCAAAGCGGGTACGTTGGCGACAGCCGCCTTCCTGACGGATGCACTTGATCGGGCACATTTTGCACGCACTGGTTTTTGCGGCCTGATGTTGCCGGTGCTGGAGGACAGCGTGCTTGCCCAGCGTGCGGCTCAAGGCGTCCTGCGAGTAGGCGACCTGCTTGCTTACTCAGCAGTGTGCGGTACTGGGCTGGATACAATTCCTCTGCCGGGGGATGTCAGCGAGGGGGCGCTGGCCGCCATCCTGCTTGATGTGGCGGCTCTAGCGCTTCGGCTTGATAAGCCTCTCACGGCCCGGCTGATGCCTCTCCCCGGTAAACAGGCAGGCGACGAAGTAGCCTTCGAGTTTGAGTATTTTGCGCACAGCCGGGTCATGGCCCCGAACGCCGAGCCGCTCGAGGGACTGCTGGCAGGAGATGAGCAGTTCCTGATCCAGCCCCGATCATCCCCTGCTTGATAGAGGCGGTCATGCCGCTGAGCGACGTTGGGTTTCATCTGATGGTGAACCCAGCCAGAAATGATGAGGCAAAACAGTGTTGGAAGTCCGTATCTCTATGCCGTCAAGGGCTAGAGATGTCCCTGACACCATTGAGGGATGGACATAGCACAACGTAGCTGGGGTCCCATATTTGGCCTCATAATATTGCGCCGCACGCCTGAGCTTGGCGGCCAGATCACGCTGATCACTGCTGTCAAACCACAACATCCCAACCCGCATCGCGACCTCCCTGTGCTGACTTGAAGTCAGGGCTAGAAACTAGGAAGAGAAGAACATATGTTCTGTATCAGAATACCAGAACATATGTCTCATTTCAAGGGTGTGGGGAATATTTTAAGGTTGGCTGTGAGACTGCTATAGCAGTGATACAGGGTCTACGTCTATCTGTAGCATTGGAGAGTGGCGCAGATCGGCCACGATGTCGGCAGGTTGTGGCCCCCGCACGATGATATGCCAACGGTACAGGCTGTCATGGCGCGGATAGAAGCAGGGGGCCGGGCCAATCAACGAGGTACTGACCAGCCGCCCGGCAACAATGCGTTCAGACAGGAGAGTATGCAGGCGCTTGGCCTCCTGCTGAGCGCGTTCAGCGTTCTCGGCTAGTATGACCAGCCGCACCAGCCTGCTATAGGGGGGATAGCCAATCTCGGCGCGGCGGGATATCTCCTGCTGGTAGAAGGTATGGTAATCATGACGGGAGGCGGCTTGGATGGCATAATGCTCCGGCGCGTAGGTTTGAATGATAACCCGTCCGCCCAGCAGGCCCCGGCCTGCCCGGCCAGCTACCTGTGTGAGGAGCTGGAAGGTGCGTTCTCCACTGCGGAAATCTGGCAGGTAGAGGGCAGTATCAGCGCTGATCACACCAACCAGTGTAACTAGCGGCAGGTCAAGTCCCTTGACCACCATCTGTGTTCCGATTAGAACGTTGGCCTGCCGGTTGACGAATTTCTGGAGTAATGCGGCATGGGTATCTTTACCGCCGGTTGTATCCCGATCCCAACGTAAAGTACGTGCTTGTGGGAAGCGAGCAAGTACCTCCCGTTCTACCCGCTCGGTGCCTGCCCCAAAAAAGCGTATCTGGTCAGAACCGCAGACAGGACAGACATCCGGATGTCGAGCGCGGCGGTTACAGTGATGGCAAACCAGAACGCCCTTTTGTTCCCCTTGGGGTCCAGTATAGACGTGCCACGTCATGGGGACCTCGCAGCGTGGGCAGTTAAAGACAGCCCCGCAGGCGCGGCAAAACACATAGGTTGATGACCCTCTCCTGTTGAGGAACAGGATAGCCTGCTCTCCATGGGTGAGTGTCTCTTCAAGCGCTGTTGCCAGTGCACGGCTGAAAATTGAGCGATTGTTGGCACGCAGCTCCTGGCGCATGTCCACCACTTGAACGGGGGGGAGGTCTATCATAACCGTCTCATCCGGATTGCCGGGGAGGTGGCTGTAGCAGGTATGCTCGATACGATGACGAAGAGCCTGTACCTCTATAGCGCGGCGGTGTCCCAGGATACGTGCGGGGAGCTCCAACAGGACAAAGTCGCCCCGTTCCGAACTGCCATAGGGAACGGCACGGGCATAAGTGGTAATGTCAGGTGTGGCACTGCCCATGAGAACTAATGCCCCCTGAAGGCGGGCCAATTCAATCGCTGTTGGAAGGGCATGATAATAAGGCAGGGGTGCAGGCGGTGATTGCTTGTAGCTGTCGTCATGACACTCGTCCAGCACGATCAGTCCCAGCC
The DNA here is from genome assembly GCA_034435015.1 of Anaerolineae bacterium. Taxonomy (GTDB): domain Bacteria; phylum Chloroflexota; class Anaerolineae; order Aggregatilineales; family UBA3940; genus DAOTYH01. Next base: position 261,718 of record DAOTYH010000045.1, read on the forward strand.
GGGGCAGTGGAGCAAACAGTGCTGAGCGCGGCCCCACGATCAGGCTGAGCTGACCACTACGCGCTCTGCGCCATGTGTCGTATCGCTCGCCCGTCGAGAGGGCACTATGGATCAACCCCATTCGTCCCGGAAAGCGCGCCCCGAAGCGGTGGATCGTCTGAGGGGTCAGCGCGATCTCCGGCACCAGCACAATAGCAGTGCGCCCCTGCTCCAGTACATGGGCAACCGCGCGGAGATATAACTCGGTCTTGCCTGAACCGGTAACACCGTGTAACAGGATAGGGCGGGGTGTTTGTTGCCCATCAAGAGAGAGACGGATCACCTCCCACGCGGCGGCCTGATCGGGGGTCAAGCGGGGTGGAGTATCAGGGGTAAATATTTCACCTTCCAGAGGATCGCGCCATGCCTCCTGCTCGCGTAGAATCAGGAGGTCATCTTCGGCCAATGCTCTCAGGTCGGCGAGTGTAGAGCCGGCCACTGCGGCGTAGAGATGCCTCACCTCGATAGGGCTGCGCTCGCGGGCTAAGACGCGCAGGATGGCGGCACGCCGGCTGGCGGCGGCACGTCCTCTGGCAGGCAGGGACTCATTCTCGAACTCGCGGGCTATGATCGCCTCGACTTGCTCTGGTGGAAAAGCCAGCTCTGCCAGGCGTGCCTGTTTCGGCTGGATGGCCGGGGCGTCCAGCACCGGCTCTCGCAACAACAGTCCCCGTTCGGCCAGTTGAGAGACGGCTCTTTGCCAGTCACGGCGGGGAAGCGCCCGTGCAAGCTGACGGCCTCGTAACGGGCCGCGGCGGGCCAACAGGCCTAGGAGCAATGCTTGGGTTTCACCAGCCGCCTCGATCTGCTCTGGTGGAATCACAGGGATGATCAGAATATCGCCACGCCGCGAGAGGCCGGGGGGGATGAATAGGCGCACGCATTCTGAGAGAGGGGCTAAGTAAGTCACACTCAGCCAGCGGGCTAGCGCAAGTTGGGTCTCGGAGATAATGGGGGTACGGTCAACCAACCGTTCAATCGGCTTGGTATCTGCTACTGGTGAATGTCGGTCAATGGACAGGATCACACCTTGGGCTTTCTGTTGCCCAAAGGACACCTCGACCAACTGGCCGACCTGCAAATGGCCGGCCAATTCGGCAGGGATGTGGTAGTGATAGGTGCCCTCAACAGGCAGGTTGACCACAACTTGAGCGTACATTATCTCCGCTGACCATGCTAACAGACAGATTATACCCCTGTTGCACTGCGACGAGTTGGCACGCCAGACGGGCTGGCGCTACAATTCCTTTGGCAGGCAGGCTCCTAAAAAATGCCCTGCCCCTCAGGGCTTTTCTGGAGATATAGTGGCTACACAATTGAATGCCCATCCTGCCACCGGTAGCAAGAGTTGGCGGCAGACCTTCAGGGCCTTTCGGCATTACAACTACCGGTTGTACTTCTTCGGGTTGTTGGTTTCTGTTATTGGGTCGTTCGGCCAAACGGTTGCTCAGGGATGGCTTGTCTATGAGCTGACTGACTCACCTCTGGCACTGGGGCAGGTCACATTTGTTGCGGCCATACCCGTCCTGATGTTTGGTCCGTGGGCTGGTGTGGTCATTGATCGTACCCCGCGTCGGACCCTGCTGATGATCACCCAGACTGTGCAAATGCTCCAGGCCTTCACCCTAGCGGCCCTGACTTTTACCGGCCATATTCAGGTTTGGCATATCATGATCCTATCGGGGGTGCTAGGCCTAACCAACGCCTTCGACGCCCCCGCCCGCCAGTCTATCGTGGTAGAGCTGGCCGGTAAGGAAGACCTCTCCAATGCTATTGCGCTCAACTCTACCCTTTTTAGTCTTGCGCGCGCGGTCGGGCCAGCAATTGGCGGGTTGGTCGTCGCAGGGCTGGGCACGGCCTGGGCCTTCACAATCAACGGGATCAGCTTTCTAGCTATCCTGATCAGCCTGCTGTTGATGCGGCTTGAAAAACCCATCTTGCAACCATCCAGCCGATCTCCGCTGGCCGATCTAGCGGAGGGGTTGCGGTTTGTGTGGCATCAAAAGACCATCATGGCTCTCATGGTCATCGCAATGACGGTGGGTCTGTTTGGGGCAAACTTCATTACGTTGATGCCCGCCGTAGCTCGTGATATTCTAGGGCGCGATGAGGTCGCGCTGGGGATGCTCAGCGGGGCGGCAGGAGCTGGGTCTGTGGCTGGCGCACTGGTGGTAGCCTACTTAAGCGGCCAGCCCGGACGAGGACGCCATTTGAACCTGATCAATCTGCTCTTCCCCTTATCCTTATTTGCCTTCTCTTTTTCGCGCTCGTACCCTTTGTCATTGCTGATACTGGTAGCTGTTGGCACAGGTTACACCCCTCAGCTTTCTCTGTGCAACATACTGGTACAGACCAATACCCCCGATCATTTACGTGGACGTGTGATGAGCGTTTACACCCTTTTGATCTTTGGCTCGTTCCCGCTCGGCGGCTTGATCGCCGGTTCAGTGGCCGACAAGTGGGGTGTTCCTACGGCGCTGACGGCTAGTGCCGGCGCTGTGTTACTGATCGGCCTGCTATTGCGGGTGCTGGTCCCGCAACTCAAAGAGATGGAGTGAAATCCGGAAAAAGCCGGTTACCCGTCTGAGAATGTCGGTGGGGGCGGAGCAAACCCGCCATGCTACTCCAGCGGCCATGTTGGCCGCACGTCAAAACCAAGTCCGTCACGCTGGCCGGTCAGCAGACGGAAATATCCGGCAGTCGCGATCATGGCCGCATTGTCCGTGCAGAGAAAGAGGGGAGGCACCCTCACAGGTAAGCCGGCCTGCTCAACCATGGCGGCTCGTAGGGCGGCGTTGGCCGAGACGCCGCCTGAAACAAAGATCTCTTTTGCCCCAAATTCATGGGCGGCCCGCACCGTCTTTTCGACCAGCACATCCACAACGGCGGCCTGAAAGCTGGCCGCCAAATCGGCAACAGGCAGGTCAGGGGGAAGCTGATCATCAATCCTGTAAGGCGGGTGGAGTGCCTGTAAGGTCCGCAGTACGGCAGTTTTAAGGCCGGAGAAACTGAAATCGTAACTTAGCTCTCCCTGATCGCCGCGCAGGTAGGCACGCGGGAAGTCAAAGGCCGCTGGGTTACCTCCTGCCGCCGCCTTCTGGATAGCCGGCCCGCCGGGATAAGGCAGACCCAGCAGGCGGCCTACCTTATCAAATGCCTCTCCGGCGGCGTCATCCAGTGTGCCGCCCAGTTGCCGATACTGGTGGTGATCGGTCATGAGGAACAACTCGGTGTTGCCGCCGGAAACAATCAGCACCACAACTGGGAAATCAATCGGCACGGACGCATTCGAGGTAGAAGAGACCGGCGGCTGACCCGGCTCGAAGCGGTATTGGGGGCCGGCCAGCCACAGTGAGTACACATGCCCCTCAAGGTGATTGACGGCGATCAGCGGCAGGTTACGTCCCAGCGCCAGCCCTTTGGCCATGTTAACACCTACTACCAACGAACCAGCCAGCCCCGGCCCTCGTGTGACAGCAATGGCGTCCAGATCAGAGAGTGTCACGTTGGCTTGCTGGAGTGCCTGCTCGACAACCGGATAGATGCTCTCGATGTGAGCGCGGGAAGCCACCTCTGGGAAGATGCCTCCATACTGGGCGTGGAGGTCAACCTGAGAGGCAACAATGTTTGAGAGAATGGCATTCCCATCTGCAACAACCGCCGCCGCCGTCTCGTCACACGATGTCTCAATACCGAGAATCAAGGCCATGAGGGTTCTAGCCTGCTGGAATAACCAAATCTTTTGGAAAAGGGGTAAGCGAATGGATGGTACCCTTTTCGTCTACATAAACTGTATCTTCGATGCGCACCCCATACCCCTGATCCGGATAGTACAGGCCTGGCTCTACGGTGAACACCTGCCCAGGTTGTATCACGTCAGTTGAAATGGAGCTGAAACGCGGGCGGGCGTGTATCTGAAGCCCAAGCCCATGCCCCAGACTGTGGACATAGCCTGTTTCAGTGCTAGGGTCAGATCGGATAGTCTTGTGGCCGTAACGTTCAAACAGGTCGCAGACTGCCTCCTGATAGGTACTGCACTTCTCCCCAACTGCCAGCGTACTCATGGTGAGGTTAAAAGCCTCCATGACCTGTTCGTAGGCTCTTTGGACTTCCGGCGGTGCGTATTCCAGGCACCATGTCCGTGTCATGTCATGAAAGTAACCGCCGCCCAGCTCACGCGGCGAAAGGTCGAAGATGATACTTTGCCCCAGCTTCAGCGGGTCGCTTGCTTCACCACGCGAGTGAGGGACACCTGCATCGTGTCCAATGGCGAAGATCATATCGCCTTCCGTTTCAAGCTCATACTCCAGCAAGCGGCTTCGCACATACCGTTTGACGTCGCCAATAGTCAGCGGCTTACCATCTGGCCTAACGAGATGACTGTCACGGACGGGATATCCCTGTAGAAAGGCAACAGCTTCTGCCATAACTTGGTTAGTCCGCTCCGCTACCGACCGGATCGCCGCGATTTCAGAGGCATCCTTGGTCATGTAGGCTTCATCAAAAATGGTAGTCTCAGTCTCTCCTGTGATAGTGAGTTCAGGGAGCATCTCGCTCAGGCGTTTAAGCGTCATGTAAGATTGACCCGGATCGCCCAACCCGTAGAAGCTCACCGTGCCGCTCACACCATATCGCGTGAAGATGGCGGCCATCATCCGAAGACGGGCCTCGAAGTAGCTCCCAGTCTCCTTGACCAGCTCGTATAGATCAAAATCGGCAAAGGTAGCGGTAGGCAAGCCGCTCTTAGCGGCCTCTTCGCGCTCCATGGGGCCGCACAGCAACACTGGCGGCTCTCCGCGTCGTATAATGGCGATTGCCTCGGTTACTTTGACACCATTAGTGATGTAACGGAGAGGGTAGTTTTCGGAAGCCGGACCCATCACCACAAGGGCATCAAAGCCCCGTTGTTGCATGAGGGTATCGAGATCGGACCTCACAGTACAAGCTCCTTCAGAGATTGCAAAGCGGTTAATAGTTCGCGTTCATCCCGCTCTAGGACTGTGCGCGGGTCAACAACCAATCGCTCCTCTTCTATTCGCACGACCACAGGGGGCTTGCAAGCACGCAGGTACGCGGCGCACACGTCTGGGGACGAAACGCGGATTGCCAGCAGGGTAGTGGGAAGTGTCTCGCCGGGCAAGCTACCCCCGCCGACCGCGCTCTTTCCATCAGACACGTCGCATGGCAGGCCAGCCCGCACGAGCTGGTTTGCCCAGCGTTTAGCCTTCTTTTTTAGCTCTTCTGGCGTTGCGCTGATCATCCGCCATACCGGCACACGGGTCAGCGCCTCGCCTTTTAGATAATGGGTAAGTGTGGCCGTCAGCCCGGCCAGACACAGCTTGTCGGCGCGGACGGCACGCGCCAGTGGATGTCTTTTTAATCGCTCGATCACGGCGGCCTTACCTACCAATATGCCTGCCTGGGGGCCTCCCAACAGCTTGTCCCCACTGAACATGACTACTGACGCCCCTGCCGCCAGGCTTTCCTGTACCAGTGGTTCTGGTGCAAGGCCGAACTGTCGTGTGTCAATCAGCGCACCACTGCCCAAATCGTCGGCTACGGGAAGCCCATGCTGATCGGCAAGCTCAACAAGCTCCCTCAAAGTCGGCTCGGTCGTAAAGCCGATCATTGCAAAGTTTGACCGATGTGCATGCAGTATCAAGGCAGTATTCGGCTCGACAGCCCTTTTGTAGTCGTGCAGATGAGTGCGGTTAGTCGTGCCGATCTCAACAAGCCGTGCGCCGCTCTGGGCCATTACATCCGGTATACGGAAGCCTCCTCCGATCTCTATCAATTGCCCCCGCGAGATAATCACACCCCGCCCCTGCGGATGCTCGCGGGTGGGGCCGGCTAGTTCTGTCAGGGTCAACAGCACTGCCGCGGCATTGTTGTTAACAACCAGGGCGCTCTCCGCACCGGTGACGCGCTTGAGCAATGCCTCAGCATGAAGACTACGTGATCCCCGTCTGCCGCTTTCTAGATCGTACTCCAGTGTGCTGTAACTCCCTCCAACTGTCCGAATGGCTTCAATGGCCTCTTCAGAAAGGGGGGCACGCCCCAGATTGGTGTGCAGTATCACGCCAGTCGCGTTGATCACGCGGCGGAGAGTGGGAGACAGCCACTCTACTAAGGTAGCTGATGCTTGTCCTACCAGCTCATCCTCAGAGAGTGGAGAACTATCGCCCTTCTTGATGTCCTCTCTGGCCCGATCAAGCACTGCCCGCAATGCACTGGTGACCATTGGACGGCCAAATTGTCTGACTAGGGCTTCCGTGCTTGGCAGGCCAAGCAGGTGATCAACGCTGGGCAAGTGACGCAACAGGTTACCGCTCATGGTGAGTCCGCTCAGTCAGGCCGCCATTGTGCCCGCTCACGCAGGCGCAGGAGAGTCTCAACAGCGGCCAGAGCCAGTGCCAACAACAGCGCTAATGGAAGTGAGAGCAAGCGAGGGATGCGCAACCAGACACAGGTTGTACCATACAGTCCGACCCAGATCGCCTGCCTGATCAAAATACGCGTTTGAACGGATTTCCCGTGCTCCGAGCTAAAGCGCTGGTTCAAAAAATGGACGAAAGGGAGGGCTGTGCCCGTCAGCGCAACTTGTAGCAAGACATAAAAAGCCCAGCGGTTGGGGACGGTCGGCAGAGTGTTACTGATCAGCCAGATCAGGCCGGCCCATCCTCCAGCCGCCAGCACCACACCAGCCATCACTGCGCTGATATGCGCTGACTCGTCATGGTTACGGCGTGATGTGTGCTTGTCGGAGCGTGGAGCAGAAATCATAGTTGGATTATACAGGCTGGTACAAAGAGAGGCTATAACCCCCTGCGGTCGTGACATTCACCTGCCCCCTGTTATAATCAGCGGCGGACATTGAAGGGATAATATGGAACAATGCCTCTCATTAGCGGACACAACCTGGCCAAATCTTTTGGCGATAACGATGTTTTCGAGAATGTGACCGTCAGCATTCCGCATAGTGCGCGGATTGCGTTGGTCGGCCCTAACGGTTCTGGCAAGACAACGCTGTTGCGTATCCTTGCCAAGCTGGAGCCGCCCAGTGCCGGGGCGGTCACCCATGCCCGCGGGTTACGGTTTGGCTTCCTGCCCCAAGAGGCTGAAATGACGCTGGAAGGGGATCGGAGCTTATGGGATGAGATGCTGAGTGCCTTTTCTGATCTGCTGGCACAAGAAGAACGCCTGCTTCACCTAGCAGAATCTCTGGACCGCGACCCTGCCCGGCTGGCTGAGTATGGCGAGGCTCAGGCTCGCTTCGAGCAGGCAGGCGGATATGAGTATCCGATACGCATTCGGCAGGTTTTGGGTGGTTTGGGCTTTGACGAGGCAGATTTCCAGCGCCCCCTTTCTCAGCTTTCCGGTGGGCAGAAGACACGCGCTTTACTGGCCCGCTTGTTGCTTGAATCACCCGACCTGCTGATCCTCGATGAGCCGACCAATCATCTAGACGTTCAGGCTGTAGAGTGGCTGGAAGACTGGCTGAAAGACTTCAAGGGCGCTGTATTGGTTGTTTCTCATGACCGCTACTTCATGGACAGCATTGCGAACCATGTGTGGGAGCTGATCTTTGGAAGGCTGGAGCAATATCAGGGGAACTACAGCCAGTACGTCCAACAGCGTGAGGAACGTCACGCCCGCCTGTTGGCTGAATACGAACGTCAACAGGCCTTTATTGCTCAGACGGAAGACTATATCCGCCGCAACATCGAAGGTCAGAACACCCGTCAGGCACAGGGGCGGCGCAAGCGGTTGGAGCGTTTCTTGCGTGATGAAGCCATTGCCCGGCCCCGCCAGCAACGAGCGATGCATCTGCGTCTGCAGGCCAGCCGTCGTTCGGGTGATAAGGTGCTGAGCACACGTTCGCTTGTGGTCGGTTACCCTGATGACAGGGTCCCGCTGTTCAGCGTACCTGATATTACCTTAATGCGGGGGGAATGCGCCGCTTTGATCGGCCCGAACGGTGCAGGCAAAACCACTTTTCTAAAGACGATTCTAGGCCAGATCGAGCCGCTGTCCGGGCAGGCGATCGTCGGCGCAAGTGTGGAGATCGGGTATTTCGCACAGGCGCACGAAGGCCTTGACCCGAATCACACCGTTCTGGATGAGATCCTGTCCGTCAGGAACATGCCGATTAGCGAGGCGCGGGACTATCTGGCGCGCTTCTTGTTCACCGATGATGACGTATACAAGATGGTGAACGTTCTAAGCGGCGGCGAGCGGGGGCGTGTGGCCCTTGCTAAGCTTGCCCTGGCTGGGGCAAACCTCCTGTTGCTGGATGAGCCCACTACCCATCTTGACATCCCCTCGCAGGAGATTCTGGAAGCTGTGCTGGCCGATTTTGGCGGAACAATCCTGCTCGTCTCACATGACCGCTACCTGATTCGCAATCTGGCGACCCAAGTCTGGGCACTACAAATACCGCGTAAGACCGGAGAGGGCCAGGCCGAGATGGTTGTCTATGAGGGGCCATACGATGAATATCTGGCTTGGTGCGCCAAGCGTACAGTGATGCCGTCTGTTGCTAGGCCTAAAGATCAGCCTGCCAAAAGAGCCGAACGTCCGCAGGGCAAAGAACGCCTATCTGCTGTCAGCAAGCCGATGAGCCGGTATGAGCGTCAGAAGCGGCTGGAGCAGGTTGAGGGAGCTATTCATCGGCTTGAAGTTGAGCTGGTCAACTTGAGGGGTGCTCTAGAGGCCGCCAGCTCAGCGGGGGATGTCGCCGAAGTAGCACGACTGGGGGAATTGTACACCCGCACGGAGTTCGAACTTGACACACTGATGGGCGAATGGGAGACACTGGTGGCTGATCTGTAAGCTTTCAACCCCGTAGTATTGCGTTTCGTTGACGCCCCTGTTAGGAAACGTTATGATCCTCTGAAGAGGAGACAGCTAGAAGACTCTCGGATGTGTTGAGAACATCAGATGAAATATCGCCGTCAAAGTTTACTGCCCCGCCTGCTATTATGGCTGATCATACTGGCGGGAATAGGGTTTGCAGGTTGGAAGTGGGGAGGGCAAGGGCTGACATGGATCAGAGCAAACCTGCTGACTGGCCGCCCTGTGCCGGCCCCTGTCAGCGAGTCGGCACTCATCCAGCCTGAGGATGTTCCAGCCCAGCAGGCTGGTCAGCAGACTTCCGACCGCGAGGTCGAGCTTGCCCCTGACGGGTTTCCCGTCCAGCCTCGACGCCATGTGTTACGGTATACCGTCCAGCCGGGCGATGCGTTATTCCTGATTGCCGACCGGTTTGGGCTTGACCCGAACACTATCTTCTGGGCCAATACTGAGACATTGCAGGACAACGTCCACTTGCTCCATGTTGGGGTTGAGTTGTATATCCTGCCGGTGGATGGTGTCTACCATCTGTCTGATGGGACGCAAACCATTGCCGAGATCGCCGCACAGTATGGCGTCACGCCGGGCGACATCCTATATTCAGAGTTCAATGACCTAGCAGACAAGGACAGCAGCTATGTGCCTCCTGCTGGTCTGCATATCGTTGTGCCGGGGGGGCGGCGCCAGTATGCTTCTTGGGCATCTCCCGTCCGCACTGGCAGTAGGGGGGGCGCTAACCCTGAAGGGCTGTTGCATCCCGGCTCCTGCCGTGAACTTTACACCGGCCTCGGCGGAACAGGCAATTATTGGAATCCACTGGGGGACATACCCTATCGTGTCACAAATGGTTTTGCCCCTTGGCATCCGGGTGTTGACATGGCCGCAGATGCCAATACGCCGGTCTATGCCGCAGATACTGGCGTGGTTGTCTTTGCAGGTTGGCACCGAGACGGTTATGGGGAGTTGATCATCCTTGACCATGGAAGCGGCTGGACAACTTACTATGGCCACTTAGCCGCCCGTTTTGTCGGGTGTGGCGATCAGGTAAGCAGGGGGCAGTTGATCGGGCAGATGGGAATGACCGGCAACGCTACTGGTATTCACCTGCATTTTGAGATACGCGAGGATGATGTCCCTCAGAATCCCTACCTGTACATCCCGATTCAAGATATACGTAGTTCGGGCGGATAGGCGGGCATCATAAAACGACAGGGCCGCGTCTTCGCATGCGGCCCTGCTGGTTATCGGGCTTATGCTTTGACACTGACCAGCTCATAGACCTTGGTGTACTGTGTGCGCCCCTTCACTTGAATTGGCTCCAGCTCTCTGACCTCTACCCAATCCTTGACTGCTTGATAAGTGGTGTCACTCAACAGGATTTGCGAGGGCTTGGCGACCTCCTGAAGGCGCTTGGCAAGATTTACGCTGTCTCCCATGGCGGTGTAATCCAGACGCTCAGGGCTACCGACGTTGCCGACCACTGCTTCTCCCGTGTGGATGCCCACCCCAAACTGTAAGCGGTCCTCAGGAGCAATGGTTTCATGATAGGCGCGGATGTCAGCCATCATTCCGGCGGCAGTACGCACGGCCCGCAGAGCATGATCTGCCTGCGGGCGGAGGGGGGTATTGTAAAGTGCCATGACCGCGTCACCCATGAATTTGTCTATGACACCCTGTTGGATATGGATGGCGTCTGAGGCAATGGTCATATAGGTATTGATGATCTCTACCAGCCTTTCGGGGTCGAGCCGTTCGCTGAAGGTTGAGAAACCCCGGATGTCGGCAAAGAGGATGGAGATAACCCGCCGCGTGCCGCCCAGCTTCAATTCGGCGGCGCTCTTGATCCCGTCCACAACTTCAGTGGGCAGGTAGCGGCGCACGCCGGCGATCTGGGCTTCGCGGCGCTTGATCTCGGTCAGATCGTCCAACACAATAGCCACACCCTGCGTGTGATCATGGGCATCCTTGAGTGGGCTGAAGTTCATGCTTAGGTTGATCCGCCCGCGTCTCTCTAGATCGGCGTCAAATTCAACGCCGGTGAGACGTTGCTCTGAATAGAGCGCCTGCTTGACCATCATATCGAGCCGTGCGTCCAGCACAGGCAACACATCCCGAAGGTAGGCATTGAGCGCTCCCTGCTCTTCCAGGTCAAGAATCTGCTGGGCACGGCGGTTGATCAGGGTGACTCTCTCCTCAATATCGGTTGTGATCACGCCGGACGCAATAGAGGCAAAGATGTTATCCTGAAGGTTCTTCATCTCGGTGATGGCCTCTAAGCTGGCTTTGACACGGGCAAACAGGCGGGCATTTTCAATGGCAACAGCGGCCTGATTGGCAAAGGCGACCAGCAGGTCGCGTGTTTGATCGGTGAACAAGCCGGCGTGTATCTTATTGTCAGTGTAGATCACGCCGGTGACCTCTCCCTTCACCTTAAGAGGCACGCACAGGATCGAGCGCAGGCTGTAGCTGACAATACTCTCTGCGTGCTGGAAGCGCGTATCTTCCTGAGCGTTAGTAGTCAGAATGGCTTCGCCAGTCTCAGCAACCCGCCTGACAACACTGCGGCTGACCTCAAACGAGGAGCTGTCAATGGTCTGCCGGTCCACATTGCGGGCGATACGAAACTCCATCTCACCAGTAACGTCGTTACGTAACATCAAGTAGCCGCGCTCTGCCCCTGTCAGCTCGATAATAGTGTCCATGACCTCGTTGAGCACCTGCGTCAGATCGAGGGAAGAGTTGATCAGCGCCGCAATGTCGGCCAGTGCGCGATACTGATCACGCTCATGCTCCAGCACGCCCAGCCGGTTACTTGCAATCTCCAGCCTTTGGGCAATCTCACCGAGCGTGGTAGTTGTCCCCGGCGGCAGACGGAAACCGCTCTCTTTGAGAATCTCGCGTTGCTGTTTGAGTACATCCCGCAAGTCAGTAGCTAGCTGGCGGATGTAGTCAAGCTCCGCCTTAAGCGAGTTGGAAGTCTCCTGATCTGTTACCTGTACCATAAAGAACGCTCCGTCCCCAAAAAGGCTGATATACACAGCCAACGCGTGTGCGATCTCTCGTCTGCTTCTAGACTATTATATGTAGCCGGGCAGTCACAGCAACTGAGGGGAGGTGAGGCTTCAGCTAGCCCGTACAAACCGGTAGCCTACCTGTCGCTCTGTCTGGATGTAGGTGGGCGAATCCGGATCGGGTTCGATCTTCTGCCGCAGATGGGAGATATAAACTCGTACATACGAAATCTCGTCGCGGTATTCCGGCCCCCACACGTGCGCGAGAATCTGGTTAAACTCCAGAATGCGGCCTGCATTTCTGAGAAGCAAGGCTAGCAGTTTGAACTCCGTCGCAGATAGCGATACCCTCTTGCCATTGACCTCCACGATGCGGGTTGGCAGGTCAATCCGTAGCCAGTCATCCTGATAGGTGAGGGATGGTTCTTCATTGGTGGGGGGGAGTTGGGCACGCCGCAGGAGAGCTTTCACCCGTGCGATCAGCACGCCTATTACAAATGGCTTAACTAGATAATCATCCGCACCTAGCTCCAGCCCGTGAATGATGTCTTCCTCTTGCTGGCGGGCGGTGAGCATCAGGATAGGGACATTGGTCAGCTCACGGATGCGGCGGCAGGTCTCGAAGCCATCAAGACGCGGCATCATGACATCTAGAATCACGAGGTCAGGCCGGTGTTCAAAGACAGCCTTGAGACCGGCCTGACCGTCCAGAGCAGTGAATACCTCGAAACCTTCCTGTTCCAGATTGTACGAGGCCACCCGGAGCAGTGTCGGGTCGTCATCTATGATCAGGATACGATCCCGTCCCTGCATGTTTACCCCTGCCTGCCACATTAGGTGATCAGCACCTCAACTATAGTTCAGACGGGGTAGGCCTGCAACTGGGCCAGCCTGCCTAACGGCCCAACTCCAACATGACAGGGCGACAGCCCGTGATGGAGATCTCAGAGACCGACAGCTCAAAGCCGGTGCTCTCGGCGGCGAAGGATTCTAAGTCGCCGCGGGCAAGGATAGGCACCGGGCTTTCGCCCCCTAACAGATGCACCTCACCTGTCCCGTATTCATGCTCTAACACGTTGATCTCAATGCGTACAGTCTGGCCGGGGCCGGCACGCACTTCTAGCATCCCGTTGCGATCAGTACGGACTTCCTGCACTATCTGGTCAATCTCGATTGCAAACACCTTGCCTGCCCATGGCCTGCCGCCGTTCTCGAATAGGTAGACTCCCAGCGTCACAGGTCCCTGGCTGAGAGGGGTCAGATAGAGTTGAGTGCGATAGGTAATGTCTTTCCACCCGCCAGCCCGCCAGAACGGAAGATACAGAAAACCGCCGTTGCTCATAATGCTCCTCCTCAACTGTAGGAATGATACGGCACTTCTATTCAGGTGCCTGCCGCTTCAAGCAATACTCTCAGCGTTGCCTGGGCACTGCAATGCCATGTGAATTGGCCGGCCCACTCAAAGCCTCGCTCAATCAGAACCCGCCGCAGGTCTTCATCGGTCAACAAGCGGCGAAGGGCAAAAGCCAGCCCTTCCGTGTCCGTCGGGGCGACGGTCAGGGCGGCGTCGCCGGCCAGTTCCGGCAACGATGATGAGTTTGCACATACCACTGGCGTTCCACAGGCCATTGCCTCTAGAACTGGGAAGCCAAAACCCTCATAGAGCGATGGGAAGGCATAGGCAAGCGCCCCGCTGTAGAGGGTTGCCATGTCCTCATCAGGAACATAGCCCGGTAAGATAACTCGCTTCGTCAAACCCAACTGGCGGATACGAGCGAGCAGTTTTCGATAACCCCATCCCTCTCTGCCGGCCAGCACCAGGCAAAGACCATCAACGCAGTCCTGAATCCGAGCAAAGGCTTCTACTAATCTGGTCAAGTTTTTGCGGGGCTGGATACTTCCCACGTGCAGGATGTAGGGACCCGGTATTCCCAACCGCCGGCGCAAGGACTCGATCACTTCAGGGTCTTTGACGGGTTTGAGGGTCTCATCAATGCCAGAATAGATCACCCTGATCTTGGCTGGCGGCACTCCGTTCAGGGCAGTTAAATCGTAGGCAGTGGCTTTGGAGACGGCAATCACCCGTTGGGCTATTCTGGTGCTGTGACGGGTGGACCAGTCTAAGTACAGCCATTCGAAAAAAGGATGTTTGCCCGGGAAGTGGAGATACCCTAGATCATGAGCAGTCACCACTGAAGGAACACGGCCTGTTCCCGGCCAAGGGATGACATGTGCTGGGACGAACAGCACATCCGGCGGCTCTCGCCGCACGGCTGGCCCAAGACCGAGATGAGTCCACAGGCGGCGCTGGTAAATAACCCGTATCTCGATGTTATCCTGTGGAGGAAAGAGGGCAACAGGCGGCACATCTCGGAAATAGAGACGAAAGCGATGCTCGTGCCCCTGCTGGATTAGGCCGCGAATGATATGCAGGCTGTAACCCTCTGTGCCGGTGCGCTGAGCGACAGTAGCACGGCTTGCATCAATCCCGATCAACATAGTATCCGCCTGCACCTGTCTAGCGTGATCTGAGGCGCAGAATGATTGCTAGAACAACAAAAGCCACGAGAAGCGGCCACAGCCGCAATACCTGGTTGGAGATTCCCCCACCAACTATCCCCAGTGTGAAAGGCAGGGCGAAGAGACCAATACCCCCTGTGATATAGGCAGGGATCAGGAGGGACTGCTCATGCATATCGCCGGCAAGATAGATGGCCATGAAGGCGATCCCCACTATCAGGGGGAAAACAGGCCACCACGCAGACATGCCTTGCCAGCTCAGCCCGCCAATTCGGAATGTAAACAGGCTCAGAAACAGACCTGTTAACAGCGCCACAACCCCTATAAAGATCAGGCCGTCTTGCCTTTGCTTTCGAAAGATGACCTGGGCAAGTAGCGCAAAGCCCAGAAGGGCGGGCATAAATGGCCATAACCGTTCGGGGCCAAGTAATGGTGCGCCGAGTTCGGTAGCTATCAGCCATCCTCCTGCTGTCAGGAGGCCTAGTCCGGCCACTATGGCGCCCGGCTGGCGTTGTTTGCTCAACCTGACTGCTCCGAAAGTGACAACAGTTTACGCAGGAATATTGTAGAGTCCAGTTGCTAGAACGCAAAGCCTATGGTCGTTGCCAGATTCCCTGTTCAAACCTGTCCCTGCCGGTCAGTTCATCCAAGCGGCGCTCGTTGGTTACAGGGTTATACAGGCCAATAATAACCTGATAAGTGTCTGGCGGCACATTGTCCAGCTCGATCACTGATTGCTGGAAGAACACATCGCCGGGCAATAAAGTATATGGGTCTACACCCAAACCGTCCGCCCCGGCTACCCATTGGCCGTTGTGGTCAAGTAGTTGAACAAAGATGGCTAATCGAGGGCGAGGGTCTTGGCCGGGGGCGGGCGGCTTGCTCATTAACGGGAGGGGGGGCAGAT
>DAOTYH010000046.1:0-12086 GCA_034435015.1 Anaerolineae bacterium
GAGTTCACCAATCAGTGGGACACCTACCAAGATCAGGTCAATTTGCAGTATTCGCTCTTCATCGTGCGCGGCGAGCTGACTGCCGACGGGTTGTTGCGGATCGCCATTCAGGACCATCTCACCCCTGACACAGAGGAGATTTCCATTCACGATATAGCCCGCCATTGCTGGACGGCGCTGATCGGCGCCCCGCTGGAGGGGTACGACACCAGCCGAGAGGCTTTCCTTGGCCCTTACCGGAGTTACCACAATCCGCTGGTAGTCGAACAGGGGCAGTGCACCAACAGCCAAGCCTATGGCGATAACGCCTGCGGCACTATGCAGACCAGCCTGACCCTCCAGCCGGGCGAGAGCCGCCGTCTGCTTGTCCTGCTGGGGATCGGGGATGCCCGTTCGACGGGCAAGCGCATAGTGGCCGGCTGGGGGTCGCTGGAGCGGGCTGACGCCGAACTGCGTTGCCTGAAAGAGGCCTGGCATGCCCGGCTGAACAGCTTGGTTGCAGAGACCCCTGACGATGAGTTCAACCATATGCTCAACGTGTGGGGGCCTTACAACTGCCTGATCACCTTTGCGTGGTCGCGGGCCGCCAGCCTGGTTTACAGCGGCGAGCGGGACGGGCTGGGCTTCCGTGACTCGGTGCAGGATGTGCTGGGAGTAACCGCCGCCATACCGGAGGAGGCTCAGGCACGTTTGGAGCTGATGTTGACCGGCCAGATGTCAAACGGCGGCGCCATGCCCATCGTGAAGCCGTTTGATCACCACCCTGGCCGCGAGAAAGGGCCTGCCCCCGAAGAATACCGCTCGGATGACTGCCTGTGGTTCTTTAACGCCGTCCCGGCACTGGTGAACGAGACCGGCGATCTGAGCTTCTACCACAAGGTACTGCCCTATGCCGATCAGGGGGAGGACACCGTCTTCGGGCATCTGCGGCGGGCGCTGGAGTTCAACCTGACGCGGACGGGACGGCACGGCCTGCCGTGCGGGCTGTCTGCTGACTGGAATGACTGCCTGCGGCTGGGCTATCACGGCGAGAGCCTGTTTGTCGCCTTCCAACTGCGGCTGGGGCTGACAACCTACGCGGCAATCGCCGAACGCCTGGGCAGGCCGGAGGAAGCCGCATGGGCGCTTGATCGGCGCAAGGCGCTTGACGAGCGTATTCAGGCCTGCGCCTGGGATGGGGAATGGTTCATCTGGGCCATCGGCGAAGACGGCACCTTCTACGGCACACGCCAAAACGCTGAGGGGCGGATTTACCTCAACACGCAGTTGTGGGCAGTCATCAGCGGCGCGGCCACACCGGAGCAGGCCTCCCGTTGTATGGAGTCCGTCTATGAGCATCTGGCCACTCCCTACGGGCTGATGCTCTCTGCGCCGCCCTTTGTCAAGACCCCCATTGATGTCATGCGGGCGGTGGTTTTCAACCCCGGCGTCAAAGAGAATGCCGGCATCTTCAACCACACGCAGGGATGGGCGGTCATCGCTGAATGTATGCTGGGCAACGGCGACCGCGCCTACGAGTACTACCGGGCCTTCATGCCGGCGGCCTACAACGAGCGGGCTGAAGTACGTCAGGTTGAGCCTTATGTACACGCCCAGACGACTTATTCGACTTATTCGCCCCGCGCAGGGAATGCCCGCACCCCCTGGCTGACCGGCGCGGCGGCATGGGCCTACTACAGCGCCGCCCACTATATTCTGGGTCTGCGGCCCGAATTGGACGGCCTGCGGATTGTGCCGTGCATCCCCCGCACATGGAGCGGTTACAGGGTCACGCGCCGCTTCAGAGGACGTGAAGTCCACATCGAGGTTCGGAATCCGGAAAGGGTCTGTTGCGGCGTCAGGAATATGACCCTCAACGGCCAACTGCTGGCCGGCAACCTGATCCCGGCAGACAGGCTCGGCGAGCACAATCACGTCGAAGTAACGCTAGGGTAGAGGATCGGGGACGAAAATCCCCATCCTCTGTTGTCCTTGCTGTGACGCGCCTTACGCCATATCGAGGATGACTTTCAGCGTCCCCTGCCGGCCTGCCCTCTCGAAGGCCGCCAGCCCCTCTGCCAGCGGATAGCGGGCTTCTATCAGCGGCTCAACATCGATCAGGCCGCGTGCCAGCAGGCGGATGGCCGCCTCAAACGGCCCGCATCGGGAGCTGTCTATCCGCACTTCGTCCACCACGACGCGCGTCAGGTCAGCCTGCGGCAGTCCGTGATAGGTGCTCTTGAGATGGACCACCCCGCGCGGCTTGACAAGGTTGAGCGCCTCCTTAAAGCCTTCGGCAGTGCCGGTGCAGTCCACTACCACATCGGCACTGCGCGGAGCAAGCTCACCGGCGCGGGCTGTCGGAATGCCCCATCCGGCGAGCAGGTCAGCCTGCCGCTGATGCCTGACCACCACCGTCAGATCACACCCCGTCAGGCTGATGACCTGAGCAACCAGCAGACCCAGCTTCCCCGCCCCCAGCAGGATGACGCGCTGATGCGGGCTGATATGCGTCTGATGGAGCGTTTGCAAGGCCGCCGCCAGCGGCTCGACAAACACGGCCTGCTCATCGCTGACCGAATCAGGGACAGGATGCAGGTTAACGGACGGCAGAGTAAGGTAATCAGCAAACGCCCCGTTGTGGCGATCAATGCCCAGCGTGGTTCGGTTGGGGCATTGGGTCGGCATCCCCCTGAGGCAGGTCTCACACTGCCCGCAGGCCAGATTGATCTCACCGACCACACGCCGGCCATCCCATTCACCGCCCTGGGCTGCCCCCACAAACTCATGGCCCGGCACACCGCTAAAGCCCATGTACCCCCGCACAATCTCTAGATCGGTGTTGCAGATGCCGGCCTTTGTGACACGGATCAGCACATGGCCGTCCGGCGGAACCGGGTCTGGGTAATGAGGGTCATAGCGCAGATGTCCATCGAAAAGCAGTGCACGCACGGCGGCCTCCCGTTTCAGATCACTCGGCTGATCGAGCGGGGCTTGAGGCGGATCACGATCATATCCAGCTTGCCCCATGCGGCGATGTCCCGCTCGGCTTCTTCTCCCTGTTCATAATGATAAGTCATCTTCCTGAGCCAGACACGGTCGGGGTCTTCTTCAATCGAAAAATCGCCCCGGATCAGGTAGCCCGCGCCGTCACCAGGCTGTCCCCCGACCGTCAGCGCCCCCTTCGGATTCGATTGAACATGCTGTACTTTGTGCGTGCCTCTCTCGCTGATCAACACAACCTCATCACCGTCCAGCATGAACCAGACCGGCACCGTGTGCGGATAGCCGTCCGGCCCCACAGTAGAGACGTAAGCTACACGCGGTGCTTGCAAGAAGGTCCGAGCCTGTTCATCCAGCATAGTTGTCTCCTTCGGCAGGCAGGAATAAGCAAAAGGGCAAGGGGACGCTCCACAGCCCCCTTGCCCTGCACAGACAGCAGACACATGAAGCGCCCTCTAGGCGGATGCCTCTCTTCGGCGGGCGAACGGCAGTTCGCCCTTCTCCCACGAGACCAACAGCGGCACCGCGTTGAAGATGGACGAATACGTGCCGCTGGTCAGGCCGATCAGCAGGATGGCGATGAACTCCTTGATCGTCAAGCCGCCAAACAGCAGAATGGCGACCATTACAAAGATGGCATTCAACTGGGTCGCCAGCGAGCGGTGAAGGGTCTCCAGCACCGAGCGGTTGACCACCATCTCATAGGATTCGTGGCGGTGCTTGGGCAGGTTCTCGCGGATGCGGTCGAAGACGACGATGGTATCCTGCACCGACCAGCCCACCACAGTCAGCAGGGCGGTCAGGAAGAGGGCGTCCACCTCCCATCCAAAGAAGATGCCGAGAATAGACATCACCCCCATCGTCACCAGCACATCGTGGAGCATGGCGGCAATGGCACACACGCCATAGCGGCCAGCATGCGGCACACGCCGAAAAGCCAGCCAGATGAAGCCGAGGATGATCACCCCAGCCGCAACAACCGCCAGGATGGCCGCCAGCGTTACTTCACTGCCAATGGCCGGGCTGACCGTGTCAAAGGTGGACTGATCAGTATCTATCGGGGCGACTTCCGCCTCCAGCGCTTCACGGATGGCAACCTGCTGTTCAGGCGTCAGGTCGCCGGCGCGAATCTGCCAGCGGTTCTCGGCAGGGTCGCCAAGCTGTTGGACGGTCGGACTCTGACCGAAGCGGGCATACACCTCGCGGATGGCTGTCTCAGTGGCAGGGCCGTTGAACTTGACCAGAAACAGACTGCCGCCCTGAAAGTCAATACTCAGGCGCACCGGCGAGCCAAACACAATAGTCGAGTAGATCATGGCGATAATGCCCGGCACGATCACCGAGGCCGAGATCAGGTAGTACAGGTTACGTCGCTGAGCAAAGTTGGCGAACATAGAGGCCCCCTAGACTCCCAACAGCCAGCGCCGGGCAGTGAGCGCCTGCTCCTGCACAGGCAACAGGATGAAATGCAAAAAGGTGCGGGTTACCACCACAGCAGTAAACAGATTGATCACCAGACCAAGCGCCAGAGTCACAGCGAAACCGCGCACCGCCGCCGCACCAAAACTTGTGCCAAACAGGAACAGCACAACACAGATGATGATGGTCGAGAGGTTCGAGTCACGGATGGACACCCACGCGCGGTCAAAGCCGGTCTCAACCGCCACCCCCAGACGCTTGCCATGACGCAGTTCTTCCTTCATGCGCTCGAAGATCAGGATGTTGCCGTCTACCGCTGTACCTACCGAGATCAGGAAGCCGGTGATGGCAGGCAGAGTCATGGTGATGGGGATGAGTTTGTAAAGGGCAAAGTTGAGGGTAGCAAAGATCATCAGCGCCAGCGCCGCCGGCACACCCAGCAGACGATAGTAAACCAGCAAGAAGATCAACACGACGGCAATACCGATCAGGCCGGCCCGGATGCTCTGCTGGACGGAAATCTGCCCCAGCGTGGGGCCGACCGTGCTGGTCGAGTCCACCCGCAGGGGAACCGGCAGTGCGCCGTAACGAAGCTGGGTAGCCAGTTGGGTGGCCGACTCAAGGTCAAAGTTCCCCTTGATGACGCCCTGCCCGCCGGTGATGGCCGACTGTATCTGGGGGGAGGAGATGACCACCCCATCCAGCACAATGCCCAGATAGCCGCCCACATGCGCTGAGGTATATTCCGCAAAGA
Organism: Anaerolineae bacterium; assembly: GCA_034435015.1. Lineage (GTDB taxonomy): Bacteria > Chloroflexota > Anaerolineae > Aggregatilineales > UBA3940 > DAOTYH01. The sequence continues at coordinate 5,156 of DAOTYH010000046.1, forward strand.
GAGCCGCCCCTTCGGAGGTCAAGGTAAAGGCCACCTCCGGGCGGCCTGTAGCCCGATCAACGGTTACGTCGGCGGCAGCCAGCACTTCACCGGTCATGACGGTGTGATAGACCGGCGCCTCAGGGGTCGGGGCAGTCTCCTGCCCAGAAGGGGCGGCCTCTGACGCCGTGCCTTCCTCAGCCGTAGCGGTCGCCTCGACCGTCGGCGTAGGGCTTTCCGTCACAGCCGCCTCACCAGGCTGAGCGCCTGAGCCGCGCACGTAGTCGGTCTGCACAACCGTTCCTGCCGGAATGGGATAGGGGAACTCAACAAACTCCAGCAGGGCTGTACTGCGGATCAGGCTGACAGCCCGCTCCGGGTCCTGATAGCCGGGCAGTTCAACGATCAGGCGGCGGGCGCCCTGTTGCTGAACGACCGGCTCCAACGCGCCTAGGCTGTCAATACGGTCACTGACGATGCGGCGCACCTCAGCCATTGCGCCGGCGGGCGGCTCTTGGCCGGGGGGAAGGTCAGCTTCAAGCAGGACCTTCAGGCCGCCTGCAAGGTCAAGGCCCTGACGGATAGCGATCGGCTTGTCTATTTCGTAAGTCCCGTCACCGTTCAGATCAAGGCGGATGCCCGGGTTGTCGGGCAGATCGCACCACACTGCGAAGGTGGTCAGGGAGAGAATAATCACCAGCCAGGTGACATGCCGGCTGGGCCTGACGATGATCACGACGCCCAGTGCGGCAAGGCTGGCGATCAGCCAGATGAGAGGAAATAACGTCACACGCGGACTCCTTCCCGAAAGCAGGGATACGGAATAAGCACTTATCGAAGGCGTCACATGCACGCAACGCGCGGTATCATAGCGCGCCCTAGGGGGGCTGTCAACCAGCATGCCCGAAGGGAAGAGGCGGAAAACAGGCATTCCGCAGGGGTTTGACGCTCTGAGGAGAGGTATCATGGTGTAGAATAGAGGGGGAAGGAAACGCCTCACCCATCATACAAGGAGATAAGGAATCCATGAAAGGCAACGACAGGATCATTGAGAAACTCAACATGCTGTTAGCCGATGAGCTGACCGCGATCAACCAGTACATGGTGCATTCGGAGATGTGCGCTAACTGGCAGTACAAAAAACTCCATGAGGCCGCAGAAGCACGGGCTATCACCGAGATGAAACACGCCGAGAAGCTGATCGCCCGTATCATCTTCCTGGAGGGGCGGCCTATCGTCAGCCAGCTTAACCCGATCAACATCGGGGCAACGGTGGCAGAGCAGCACGCCAACGACCGAATGGCTGAGGAGGGGGCTGTCAAGGCCTATAACGAGGTCATTCAGTTGGCAGTTGAGGTTGGCGACAACGGCACACGCGAACTGCTGGAAGACATTCTGGTAGATGAAGAGGAACACATAGACTGGCTGGAGGCCCAGCTCGATCAGATCGAGCAGATGGGGATACAGAACTATCTGGTGGAGCAGATTGACTGACCCCTGCCCCGCCGGCAGAAACGGCCAGTATGCACACAGGGGCGTCCAGCCGATTTGGACGCCCCTGTGCCGTCAGGCTTATCCGGCAGAGGCGGCAGGGGCCTGAGCGGCTGACTGCTCGGCCTGAGCTACCATCTGGTCGAGAATCTGAAGCCCCTCGTTCCAGAAGGACGGGTCGGTCAGGTCCACGCCCAGCGGCTTGACGATCTCGTGCGGCCAGTCTGAGCCGCCGGCGGCCAGCATATCCAGATAGGCTTGTACAAAGCCCGGGCCGGCCTTCTGATAGCGGGCATACAGCGCCAGCACCAGCAGTTCCCCGAAGGCGTAGGCATAGACATAGCCCGGATAATCAATGAAGTGCGGGATGTAGCTCCACCAGATGCCGTAGTTGTCGGTCAGGGTGACACTGCCCCGGAACATAGCCCGCTGGGTTTCAAGCCACAGCTCGCTGAACCGCTCAGTGGTCAATTCACCCTGTGTGCGGCGGGCGGTGTGGATGGCATCCTCAAAGCGGTTCATGGCCACCTGACGGAAAACGGTGGCAAACGAGTCTTCGATCTTGGCCGTCAGCATCCCAAGACGCACCGCCGGGTCACCTTCACCGGCCATGAGGTCTTGAAAGACCAGCATCTCCCCAAAGGTGGAGGCCGTTTCAGCAGTCGTCAGGGGAGTGTCGGCCTGAAGCAGGCCCTGCCGGCGGGCCAGATACTGATGGACACCGTGCCCCAGCTCATGGGCCAGAGTCATCACATCACGGGGTTTGGCCTCGTAGTTGAGGAACACGTAAGGGTGCACCGATGGGACAGTCGAGGCGCTGTAAGCGCCGCCGCGCTTGCCGGGCCGGGTGGGGGCGTCAATCCAGTTCTTCTCAAAGAACAGGCCGGCGATCTCGGCCATCTGCGGCGAGAACTGGCGGTAAGCCTTCAGCACGATCTCGCGGGCCTCATCCCAGCTATAGAACTTATCTGCCGCCGGCAACGGCGCGTAACGGTCGTAGTCGAACAGTTCATCGAGGCCAAGCAGTCTGCGCTTGAGCTGATAGTAGCGGGCGACGATGTCATAGCGGGAGGTGATGGCGTTGATCATAGCCTCAACGGAGGCATCGTCCACCTGATTAGACAGGTTGCGGGAGCTGATCCAGCTTGGGTAACGGTGCAGGCGATCCTCTGAGGCTTTGTCGGCCAGGATGTTGTTGAAGATAAAGGTAGTGGTGCGGCTGAGAGTCTTCAGCCCTGCTGTGATCGATTCGGCGGCGCGGCGGCGGGCCTCGCGCTCAGGGTTGAACATCTGAGCCAGCACTTTCTCCAAGGGGACCTGCTCTCCATCCAGCTCATAGCGGGCGGCGCTGTGCACCTCGCTGAAGAAGCGTGCCCATGCGTCACGTCCGGTGACCGCCTTTTCAGCGAGGATTTTCTCCTCCGGCTCGCTGAGCAGATAGGGCCGGTACAAACGGGCTACCCGCAGGAAATGGCGGTAGCGGGAGAGGGCCGGGTCAGCCATGAGCGCCTCAGCGTGATCGTCCGGTGCGGCGGCCCATTCAAGCGTGAAGAAGACGACCTTCTGGCTGAGGCGCGAGCCGCGCTCCATGCACTTCTGGAGCAGGGCACCGCGGGCGGCCTCTTCGGTGTTGGTCGTCCAGTGGAGGTAGGCAAACGAACCTGCCTTCTCAGCCTGCTCGCGCAGGCCCTCGTACTCCTCAAGGAGGGTTCGCATTTCCTGCGCGGTCAGGCTGGCAACCCGGCCCCGATACTGTTCGGCAAGTCTGTCGGCACGGGCATCAGCCTGATCGAGGTCGCGGTCAATGTTCGGATCGTCAATACCGGTGTACAGATCGGCTAGATTCCAGCTAACCTGTTCTGCACCGGTGAGCTGGGATGCGGTTTCGGCCATAGGTTCTCTCTATCTTCCTATTGATGTCGGTTACGGTGGGAGGGATTATAACACAAAGGCAGGCCGGCTTTCACCTGCCTTTTTCCCGACTGCCCACTGCCTGCCTCTAAGTCTGCTCGTCCACGTAGCCGGCAGGCCGAATGCAGCGGGCCGTCAGACGGTCGCCCAGCGCCTCCTTGACGGCGTCCTTCATGATGTTGCCGGAGACATGCATGAGCGTATCGCCATACAGGGGATCAACACCCATGCTGGCCTGACAGGGGTAGTGATGATGATGCAGTCCCGCCTGCTCAACAGCATCGGCAAGGGGTGTTCCAGACAGCTTCCCGGCCACGAAGCGGGCACAGCCGCAACAGGCATCGCGGACAACCTCCACCTGCCCGATCTGCCTGCCCGACTCATCTGCCTCGATCCGGAAGGCAGGCCGCCCAAAGCGCTGGGCAAACTCACGGATCAGCGGGTGATCGTAAGCGGCCCGCAGGCGCAGGGCGCCGGCATGAGTCTCGGTGAGCGAACAGAAGGGCATAGGTGTCACACAAGCAACACCCATCTGAGCCAGCCAGCCCTGCAACTGACGAGCCAGCCCAAACGGCAGCCACGCCTGACTGTCAATCGGTGCGATCACGGCCTGCGCCCCGCTCAGGCGGGCCAGCTCCGGGATCAGCTCTGCCGCACCGGGGAGTTCGGCCAGCGAGAGAATCAAGTCAGCGGGCGGGAGAGACTCAGGCAGGTACTCCTCTGGATAATCCAAAACAGGGGGAAGGACGGCGGGGGTATACCACGCTTCCACTGCCCAGTGAGCGGGGGCGTGCCGCCGCAGGTTGTCGAGATGGCGGCGGCCATAATCACCTGTAACCACAACCAAGATACGCATCCGGGCTAATCCTCAGCCATCCGTTTCTGACATAGGTTATTTGAATTGTCGCACAAGTCTGCCAAGGCGGATATGATCTAGGTCAAGAACACCATCAGGGCCGAAGCGTGCACGAGAACACATTTCCGGCCAGAGGGATCATGAGGCTGAGGACGCGAGGAACTTCATGGGCGAACAACCATCTGAACAGACACAGGCCATCCGCGCCGAAGGCTGGGTATGTCCTGTACCTTTACGTTCCTACCCCGTCATTGTGATGGGGCATGGAGGCGGGGGCAAGCTGTCCGCCGACCTGGTCGAGTACATCTTCAAGCCGCTGTTCAACAACCCCATCTTGGACGAGCTAGGCGATCAAGCTGTCCTAGAGATCGAGGGGGTGCGGCTGGCCTTCACGACTGACTCGTTCACCGTCAGCCCGCTGTTCTTCCCCGGCGGCGACATTGGCAGTCTGGCCGTACACGGGACTATCAACGATCTGGCCATGAGCGGGGCGAGGCCGCTCTTCCTGAGCGCAGGCTACATCCTGGAGGAGGGGTTGTCTGTTGAGACGTTGGGGCGGGTGGCCGCCTCGATGGCCTCTGCCGCTCAGGCGGCTGGCGTCCAGATCGTAACCGGCGATACTAAGGTGGTCGAGAAGGGACACGGCGACGGGCTGTACATCAACACCAGCGGGATCGGGATCATCCCGGCGGGTGTGCGGATCGCGCCGTCAAACGCACGGCCTGGCGATGTGGTGATCGTCAGCGGGCCAATCGGCGAACACGGGATGGCCATCCTCTCGGTACGTGAGGGGCTGGCTTTTGAGACCCAGCTCGTCAGCGACTCCGCCCCTCTGCACGATCTGGTGGCAGTCATGCTGGCCGTCACACCGGACATTCACTGTATGCGCGACCCCACGCGGGGCGGGCTGGCGGCCACGCTCAACGAGTTTGCCAGGGCCTCGCAGGTTGGGATCGAGATCAACGAGCAGGCCGTGCCCATCCCGCCGGCGGTCGCCGCCGCCTGTGAGATGCTGGGACTTGATCCGTTCTACGTGGCCAACGAGGGCAAGCTGGTGGCCGTCGTGCCGCCCGCCTCGGCAGAACCCCTGTTGGCCGCCATGCAGGCTCATCCGCGCGGGCGTGAGGCGGCCATCATCGGGCAGGTGGTGGAGACCCATCCGGGCGTTGTGACGGCCCGTACCGGCATTGGCGGCAGTCGAATTATAGATACACTAGTAGGGGAGCAGTTGCCGCGAATTTGTTAAGCTTTCGCCAAAGGACTCTACTATGCCGCAAACGTTGAGCATCACCCTAACCCATGATGCCAACAACTTGAACGCCCTGCGCCCTGAATGGGACAGCCTGCTGGAATCCAGCCCGGCTGACTCCGTCTTCCTGACGTGGGAATGGCTGTCCACATGGTGGGAGACCTACCAGCCGGGCCGTCAGCTCTGGCTGTTGCTGGCCCGCGACGAAGCAGGCCGGCTGATCGGAGCGGCGCCGCTGGCGCTCTGCCAGCGGTCAGCAGGTCCCCTGCACTGGCGGGAACTCCTTTTCCTGAGCGCCGAGGAAGGGTTAGGGGACCCGGATCACATTGACTTCCCGATTGCCTCAGGCTGGGCTGAGCCGGTCATCAGGGGCTTCTGGCGCGAACTGGCGTCGAGACGGGACAGATGGGATGTGCTCAACCTGACCGGCCTGCGGGACGACTCGCCGGTGCCGGCCTATGCTTCTGAGCTGGGGGTCGAGGTCATCCGGGAGGCGGGGGAGGCCTGTCCGTTCATCCTTCTGCCGGAGAGATGGGAGACTTACATGCGGGAGACCCTGAGCCAAGATCACCGCAAGGGGATCGGGCGGTACGGGCGGCGCCTCGAGCAGGAGCTGGGCGGGCAGGCAGTCTATCACGAGGTCACGGGCGAAGCGGAACTGGACCGGATGCTGGATACGCTGATCGCGTTCAGGCGGCGGTATGCCCGCCTCAACCGCCTGCCTGACTTCTTCGGCCCGCCGGAGGCTGTTGCATTTCATAAAAAGCTGGCCCGGCGGTTCTTGGAGCGCGGCTGGCTTCACGCCCATTACCTGACAATCGCAGGCGGGATCGCGGCATGGGTGTATGACTTCAAATACAAGGGGACGGCCTACGGCTACCAGACCGGTTACGATCCCAGGTGGGCGCACTACTCGCCGGGCCGCCTGATCATCGCCCATGCGATCCAGACTGCCATCGAACAGGGCCTGCGCAAGTACGACATGCTGAGGGGGGATGAGGCTTATAAGAAAGGGTGGGCCAAAGCACTGCGTACCGATGTCAACCTGCGCGTGATCGCCAGCCCGCAGGCTCAGGCCAAAATGCGGCGTCTGGAGGCCCTGCGGCGGCTGTGGAAAACCATTAAGGTAGCACTCCCGTCAGGCTGGCGTGCACGGATACGGCAGGCTTCTGCAACGACCAGAGCGTTACACACCAAGCCGCCAACCGAATAGGGAGTGCTCAAAGAGTGGACATGGTGTTAACGAGTCGGGCGATTTCAGCCATTCATATCCATTCTGTTAGACAATCCCCCCTGAGGGTACTGAAACTTAGTAAGTAACGATATTAGTGCGACTTGTGTATGTGCGGCCAACCGGCTGGGGGGTGCACACTTTTTCCGCACGCTTGTGAATCTTCTCTCGAATGCCCGCTGGTTTTTCATCTCTGTTTACAAAATGCTCCTAT
>DAOTYH010000047.1:0-22595 GCA_034435015.1 Anaerolineae bacterium
TTAGACACTCCCGCGCAAGAACGCCTCAAGGCCAATGACAGCCACGCTCTAACGGGTGTATACTGCCCTATCGTGGAAAGGCAGGCAGAGATTCTTGCGAAGAGATTTACTTCACACGCCATCTAGGGCGTTGGTCTCAGTGATACCTCTCAGCCTTGACCTGGCTTTACACGTTCAACTGGAAGAATAAATAAGCTCTTTACCTGACCACTCACCTGACGAGGAGTTGTACTATGACAGACCGAATGCGCTGGGCGATACTCGGCACAGGTAAAATAGCTAACCGCTTCGCCTATGCTCTGAACAACATCCCGGAGCGGGCTGAGTTGCTCGCAGTTGGCTCCCGAACAGAGGAGACAGGCAAGGCTTTTGCTGAAAAGTATAACATTCCCAGATATTATGTTGGCTACGAGAACGTGGCCGCTGATCCTGACATTGATATTGTTTACATCGGCACTCCCGACGTGTTTCACCTCCGCGATGCGTCCATGTGTCTGGAGGCGGGAAAACATGTGCTCTGTGAGAAACCGTTGACCATGAATGCCGCCGAAGCCCGCAAGCTGATCGATCTAGCAAGGGCGCGGAGATTGTTTTTGATGGAAGCGATGTGGACCCGTTTTTTCCCCATCCACGTCCGAATCCGGGAGTTGCTACAGGAGGGAGTCATCGGTGAGATACATGGCATCTCAATTAACTTTGTTGCTACAGCTCCCTATTCTCCAACCAACCGCTTCTTTGACGTGAATCTGGGCGCCAGCGTGATGATGGACACCGGTTCTTACGGTGTCTCGTGGGCTTTCAACTTACTGGGCAGACCGGAGCAGGTGGTCAGCCTGGCTAGTTTTGGCCCAACCGGTTGCGATGACCGCTCAGCCTGCATCCTTAAACATAAGAACGGCGCGATTGTCTCCATCATCTGTTCGCAAATCTCTTACGACGTGAAGGAGGCAGTGATCTTCGGCCCCAAAGGCAAGATCGAAGTTCATGACCCTTGGTATAAGCCGTCTGCTATGACCGTCCATGTGGCCGGCAAGACGCCGGAACGGATCGAGATGCCGCTAGGCAAATATAACGGCTACGAATATGAGGCGCTGGCAGTCATGGATTGCATCCGCGAGGGCAAGACGGAATGCCCGATCATGCCGCTGGACGAAACTCTAGCCATTATGGAAACGCTCGATCTGATCCGATCCCAGTGGGGGTTCAAGTATCCTTTTGAGCAGTAAACCCCCGTTGTTGGTCTGCTGTACGGCCATGCCGATCACCCGACCGGCATATGACATCCCAGCCTGCCATTGATGACCAGCGGAAGTGCCAGCGTGATATAATCTCTCTGCAAACCTGCCATGACATGGCCAAGCATTTAAGGAGAGCAGAATACGATGAACTATCGCCGACTGGGCAACAGCGGGCTGAAGGTTAGCGAGTTAAGTCTCGGCGGGTGGACGACTTTCGGCAACCTCGTCAAAGACCAGCAGGTCACCCGTGAGATCATCATCAAAGCCTACGAGAATGGGGTTAACTTCTTTGACATTGCCGACATCTACGCTCATGGCGAATCCGAACGCATGATGGGCAAGGTGCTGGCCGAGTTCCCGCGGCATACGTTGGTGATCTCATCGAAAGTTTTCTGGCCGATGAGTGATGACGTCAATGACCGGGGACTGTCGCGTAAACACATCATGGAGTCCATAGACAAGTCGCTCAAGCGCATCGGCACTGACTACCTAGACATGTACTTCTGCCATCGCTGGGACGAAGAAACGCCTGTCGAGGAGACAGTGCGGGCCATGGATGATCTGATCCATCAGGGCAAAGTCCTCTACTGGGGCACCAGCGAGTGGTCAGCCGATCAGATACAACAGGCAGTAGATGTGGCCCGCCAATATAACCTGTATCCTCCTCAGGTCGAACAACCTCAGTACAATCTGCTGGTGCGCCGCCGCTTTGAGCAGGAGATCATGCCCAAAGCACAGCAACTGGGCATGGGGCTGGTGACTTGGAGTCCGCTGGCCAGCGGCTTACTGACCGGCAAGTATGACAATGCAGTGCCGGAAGACAGCCGTCTCGCCCAGATTGATTGGCTGCGTGAGAGTGTCCTCAAAGAAGAAAGGCTGGAAAAAGTTCGGCGGTTCAAGCCATTGGCGGACGAACTGGGCGTCTCACGGTCTGAGCTGGCTATTGCATGGGTGCTCCGCCAGCCCGCTGTCAGCAGTGTTATCACCGGCGCAACCCGTGTCGAGCAGTTGGAGAGCAATCTGCGTGCCGCCAACCTCAAGCTGGATGATGAGATACTGGCCCGGCTGGATGCGATCTTCAGCCCTGATGAGTAAAGACACCGCACATCCAAAAGGATTACCGCCTTGCCTGTTCTAAAAGTACGCGATCTCCAAATGGCCTACAGCGAGCGCGGCGATGGCCCGACAGTCGTCGCATTGCATGCCGCCACAGTGGACGGCTCAGCGATGGGCTGGCTGGCTATGGCCGTGTCCCATGAGGGGTTCAATGTAGTGATGCCGGACCAGCGCGGGCATGGTGCAACAGCCAACCCTGCTCCTGATCTGCACTTGGGGCGTCTTGTAGATGATCTGTTGGAGTTTATCTACCTGCTGGGGCGGGGGCCTGTACACGGGCTGGGGTATAGCCTCGGTGGTGCTGTGGCACTCTATGCCGCATTACGCCATCCGGAGATGTTTCGGTCGCTGGTCCTGCTGGGGACCAACTACCGCGCCCCCGCTCAGGAACGTGTGCTGGCTTTGCTGGGGCCAGATGATCAGCGCTCCCCCATTCAACAGAAGGTCTTTGACCCCCTCTCCGGCGTGGCAGTCGGTTGGGATGCCCCTCTGGAGCACTTCCGAGCGGTCACATGCCCGACGCTTATCATCTGCGGCGACCGGGATGAGTTTAACGACTGCGAAGATAACATCGCGCTGTACCGGATGTTACCCCACGCTGAGGTATTGGTCATCCCCCATACCGATCATCTGGGGCTGGTGCGTCATCCGATGGTTTTCTACGCGCTCCAGACCTTCTACGCCAGAGTCCCGCGCTGAAGCGGCAGGGCCGATCAACAAGGGGCACCGTTACAGAGTGCCCCTTGTTAGCCATTAACTGTATTGTTCTACTGGACAGGCAGGTTATTATAATCTGCAGTCGCGACAATCAACCAAGCCGCAACCCAACCTTCAGTCCCCTGGTAGTTGATTTTGATCCAGTTGCTCTCGGCAGTACGTGCCAGCAACGGCACACTCGTTCCTGCGGGAAGGGTGATCTGGACAGCATAGCTTAGTCCCGGCCCGGCCCGTACACTGGTGTCGTAGATCGGTTTCCCAGTGATCGCCCCTGACGTTGGCGCAACCTCCGCCGTATCTGAGGTGACAGCCAGCTCCAGCGTATCATCCGAGCTGACCACGACCCACGCGGCAACCCAGCCGCGTGCACCGCCAAAGTCAACCTGTATCCAGTTGTTCCCTGCATTGCGCCCAATGGCCGCCGCGAGCTGATTGAGCGGCATCACCCCGATCACCGGCGCACTCAAGCTGGGGGCTGAGCGGACATTCACACGGAAAGGCGCCAGCACCGTAAAACTGCCTGGCGATGGGGCGGCTGGAGGCTGAGGAGCAGGCGTAGGCTGTGGGGCTGGCGTCGTCGTGCCGCCCGGCGTCGGCAGACCGTTGATGTCTCCATTCAGCGTGACCAGCCAAGCCGCTACCCACCCCTCGATGCCTCCATACTGCACCAGCACCCATGAGCTGGCCTCATTACGACCGACAGCCCTTGCCTGTGTGTTGAACGGGATTCGACCCCTCACCTCGGCACCAATTTGCGGCTCAGCCCGGATATTGACTGTGTAGGGTGAGAACAGGTCGAAAGGCCCACTGCCATCGGCTAGGCCGGGCTGAACATCGGTTGTTATGGACAGGAGAGTCGTGTCACCCGAAAAGACCATCAGCCACGCCGCCGCCCAGCCGGTAGTGCCATCCTGCCGCTGAATCTGAACCCAGTTGTTGCCGGATGTGCGGCCAACGACGGTCACCTGCTCTCCTCCCGGCAAAACCCCGATCACACTGCTCGTGACACCCGGCAGAGCACGGATATTGATGTTAAACAACGAACGCCCTGTCAGCGTGACCGTGTCTTCTGCCAGTGCCGCCAACGGGGTGACAGCCAGCCATAACAACCCCGCTATCAACACAATGATGCCCCACCGTCTCAAGCTCGAAGACATACAGCCTCCCTTATTCTCTATGAAGTTTCCACGCTATAACGTGGGAAGAAAAAGTCTCACTCACCCGCTCGCAACACAACTACCGAGACGTTGTCAGTGGCCGGCGCCTGAAGCGCCCGATCAACCAGCATCACTGCCGCCTCTTGAGGGGGATAGCTGGACGCAATCTCGGCAATGACCCGCCTGTCTAGAACGCTGTACAGGCCGTCGGTACACAGCACCAGCGTATCACCTTCTTCCAATACCTCATCAGGCCACACATCAATCTCGACGGTGGATTTTGTCCCCAGCGCCCGATCAAGCACATGCCGCAATGAATGCTTGGCGGCCTGCTCCGGCGTTAAAAGCCCCTCACGTACACGGGCATTGACCCATGTGTGGTCGGTGGTAAGCTGGTAGATTTGTTCTCCCCGCACGAGGTAGGCGCGGCTGTCACCCACGCTGGCGATCCAAAAAGTATCATTCAGCACTAGAGCTACCACTACTGTACAACCCATCCCTTCCATATCGGGCGAGCTAAGCCCCTTGGCATGGATCGAAGCATTAGCCGCTGTGATAGCTCTCAGCAGGCGCTCAGGGGCCTCTTTATGAGTAGGCAAGCCCTGATCCAGCAAATAGGATTGTAACACCCTGACAGCCTCCCGGCTGGCTTGTTCGCCTGCCTTAGCACCACCCATCCCGTCCGCAACAATCAGCAGAGCGGCATCGGGCCGCCCCTCTGGGATGACTGCCAGAATCGTGTCCTGATTAAGACCCTCGCGCGGGCCAGGGTCAGTCTTAAAGCCAACGCTCAGTTTCATGCACTCTATAACCCGGCTCTCTTATGCCACCCAACATCTGTTCCTTCAGCACCATCAGCACCCGCGAGAATGACCCCCTTACAGGCACAGGGTCTATTTTAGAACCGTTCAAGATGTCGTGCCAGCAGAGATGAGATGGCAGGCCGCCCAGTGCTCCTGACTGACCTCCCGGTATTCCGGCTCTACTTTCGAACAAATCTCTAGAGCTACCGGGCAACGCGGATGAAACCGGCAACCGGCGGGAGGGGCAAGCTGTCCAGGTACATCTCCTTTCAGGATGATCCGCTCCCGCTGAGCTGTCGGGGCAGGGATCAAGACAGCGCTCATCAGTGCCCGCGTGTAGGGATGCAGGGGATTGGCATACAGCTCGATGCGATCCGCCAGCTCAACCAGCTTACCCAAATACATTACCGCAACCCGGTCGCTGATATGTTCGACTGTGCTCAGGTTGTGGGCAATAAACAGGTAAGTCAGCCCTAATTCGGTCTGTAGATCGCTAAGCAGATTCAAAATCTGGGACTGTATTGACACATCCAATGCCGAGATCGGCTCGTCACACACAATAAAGCGGGGCCGCAGGACCAGCGCCCTTGCAATGCCGATCCGTTGCTGTTCGCCGCCCGAAAACTCACGCGGGTATCGGCGGGCATGTTCAGGCCGTAAGCCCACCCTCTCCAGAGCTTCTTCAACCATCCGTTGCCGGCCAGCCCGATCACCAATCCGATGGATGACCAGCCCTTCCTCCACAATCTCGCCCACCCGCATGTGCGGATCGAGGGCGGCCAGCGGGTCCTGATAAATGATCTGCATGTGCCGTCTGAGCGGCCTAAGGGTGGAAGCTGGCAGAGCCATAATATCCTGTCCTTCGAACAACACAGCACCGCCGGACGGCTCAACCAGCCGGAGGATTGATCGCCCCAGTGTGGTCTTGCCACAACCACTCTCCCCGACCAGCCCCAGCGTCTCCCCCCGCCTCACTTGAAAGCTGACTCTGTCCACCACTCGTACCCATTGGCGGACATGTCTTGCCAGACCACCGTGTACTGGATAGCGGGTGACCAGATCACGGACATCCAGCAGGACATCATCTGGAGCAGGGGGTACACGGGTCAGACTCATCTACTTCCCTGTATGCTGAGGAGATCGGGCGAGGCTGGGGTGTGAGACCTATGCTCGGGGTGAAACAGCCAACAGCGTACACGGCGATTCTCCCCCACCAAGATCAGGTCTGGCTCTGCCTGTGTGCAGATTGACAATCCATAGCGCTCGCGGGCAGTGCAACGAGAAGCAAAGCGGCAGGCGGCGGATAGATGGGTTGGCCATGCCGGCGTGCCAGGGATCACCGCAAGCGTTCCTCTTGGCTGGCCCGGCCGGGGGATAGCCCCCAGCAGACCAATGGTATAAGGATGCAGGGGTTGAGTAAACAAATCGCGGGTGCCGGCCTCCTCCTGAAGACGCCCGGCATACAGCACCACCACTCGATCAGTCATGCTGGCAATGATTCCCATATCATGTGTGATCAGCAGGATGGCAATCCCCAGCCGGCGGCGCAGGCTTTCCAGCAGATCAAGGATTTGCATCTGTATTGTGGCATCCAGCGCTGAGGTCGGTTCATCAGCAATCAGCAGGTCGGGGCGGCAGGCCAGCGCCATTGCGATCACCGCCCGTTGAGCCATCCCTCCTGATAGTTCATGCGGGTACTGAACGGCAACCTGTTCAGGATCGGGTATGCTCACCTGCTGGAACAGCTCGATGGCCTGCTTGAAGCTCTGTCTGCGTCCAATGGACTGATGGATCTCAAGCACCTCAGCTACCTGCCGCCCAACAGGCACAACCGGATTGAAAGTGCTCTGGGGATGCTGAAAGATCATCGCTATCCGGTTACCGCGCAGGCGGGATATTTCACGCTCGGATAAGACCAGCAGATCGCGGCCTGCAAACCACACTGCCCCGCCTACGATGCGCCCCGGCTCCTCAATCAGGCGCATGATTGAGAGCGCCGTCACACTTTTGCCGCTCCCCGACTCGCCTACAACGCCCACTATCTCACCGCGTCTGACGGTAAGCGACACATCATCCACCGCCCGGATAACCCCCTCTGCGGTGTAAAAATAAGTGCGCAGGTTGCTGACTTCAAGCAGATTTTCCACTGCCCCTCCACATACAGCCGGTAGAGTAACATCTACCATCAAGCAAAGCAAGGTCACCAGCGTTCCCCATCCATCAGCCAGAAACAGATCGAGGGTATTACAGCTCTCTAATGCAGTTCTGTTAGTTTTCCTACACTTCTCTATGCAGATTCTTACACAAGCCCCCTATAGTTAGGGTCGTAATCTCGAAGGAGAAGTTAACTCACTGATGGCAGAGTAGCAAAGGAGGGATCAGCCATGACGCTCGCTAATTGGAATCCGGTTCGTGAGATGATGAGCCTGCGCGATGCCATGAACCGCTTGTTCGAGGAGAGCTTTGTGCGCAGGGGGGATTGGTCAACCCGCGATACAGAGTGGGTGGCTCGCCTGCCGATTGACGCCTACAGCACCGACAATGAGATCGTTGTCACGGCGGCAGTGCCCGGTGCCGATCCGGACAAGGTCGAGATCACCGTTGAGGGGGACACTCTGACGATCCGGGGTGAGGTGGAGGGACGTCTGGAGAACGTGAACTATCTCTTCGCCGAGCGGTTTCACGGTCCCTTCAGCCGGACACTGCAACTGAACGTGCCGATCAACGTGGATAAGATCGAGGCGAGCTTTAAGAACGGCGTCTTGACGCTGGTACTGCCCAAGGCCGAAGAAGTACGGCCTAAGGTCATCAAGGTTCAGTCCAAGTAACGGCTTGTCAACGCGTAGCTGGCAACATAGGGGAAGGCACTCGTGACCTTCCCCTATGTGTTTTTATCGGGGCAACAATTTCACGTTGACAATCAAGCCCGATCCGTTTAGAGTCTTGACATCATAGACAATAGCCAGCATCGCTGTTGGAAGGTCTGACCCCTTGGACGAGCATGTCCGCCAATCTCTCAACCAATATGTACAAGACTTGTTCGGAAAGGAAGACGCTGTCCTGCGAGCTGTCCGGGAGGGAAATCTGGCACAGGGCCTCCCTGCGATCCAGATCGAGCCGGAGGCTGGACGGATGTTGCAATTCCTGCTGACGGCCATCAAGGCACGGCGGGTCGTGGAGATCGGGACATTAGGCGGCTACAGCGGAATATGGCTCGCCCGTGCCTTACCGGAAGATGGACGTCTCATCTCGCTGGAGGTTGACCCGGAGCGAGCCATGATCGCCCGTGCCGCTTTTGAGCAGGCGGGGGTAGGGGATCGGGCGGAAGTTCGCGTGGGGCATGCACTGGACAATCTACCAACACTCTCCGCTGAGGGGCCTTTCGATGCTGTCTTCATTGATGCAGACAAAAGGAACTATCCTGCCTACCTGACATGGGCATTGGATAATGTGCGTCTGGGCGGGCTGATCATGGCACATAATGCCTTCTGGTATGGGGCAGTTGTCCAAGCGGAACGTTTGCCCGAAAGCGACGTACAGGGACTGTTGGCCTTCAATCGGCAGATCGCTGAAGACCCCCGCTTGATGGGCGTGATCATCCCGATAGGCGACGGGCTTTCGGTCGCCCTGCGTGTGCACTGATAGAACACATCTTTTTTTCTTTACCATCCATAAAGAGGAAGGGGGTGGACAATGCCAACCAAGCCATTTTTGCCTCAGCCGCCAGCCGGATTGGTTGAAAGTTTCACGGCGGCCTTCCATGCCCAGCCCGATTTCCTAGTATGCTCACCAGGGCGGGTTGATCTGATCGGGGCACATACTGACTACAACGAGGGCTGGGTATTACCCGCCGCCATTACACGTTCGGTCTGGCTGGCAGTCAAAGCATTGCCCAGCCCCCTGGTGATGCTTCGCGCGTTGGATTTCAATGAGGAGACAGCCTTTCGGCTGACCGATCTGGATAGCAAGAAGACTCTGTCAGACCAGCCGCTTCCACGTTGGGCAACTTATGCCGCGGGTGTAGCTTGGAGTCTGCAGGAGGCCGGGCTGGCCACACCGGGCAGTCAGATCGCCATCCTGAGCGACATCCCCATTGGGGCTGGCCTGTCATCATCGGCGGCAGTTGAGGTAGCTTATGCTACCGCATGGGCACACGTCACGGGCTGGGAAGTAGACAAGATGGAGCTGGCTCAGCTTTGCCAGCGGGCTGAAAACGTCTATGTGGGGGTTAATTGCGGGTTGATGGATCAGTTCTCGTGTCTGTTTGGGAAGGCTGATCATGCGCTCCTTTTCGACTGCCGCACCCACAACTGGGAAGCACTCCCTCTAGATGAGAAGGCGGCACTGGTAGTAGCTGACACCGGCACACGGCGCTCGCTGACAGACAGCCAATACAATGAACGACGTGCCGAATGCGAGCAGGCGGCTCGTGTCCTGCGGAGCTACCTGCCGCAGGTACGAACACTGCGTGATGTCTCTATAGAGCAATTTGAGGCCCATCAGGAAGTTGTCCCCCAGCCAAGCCGCAACCGCGCCCGTCATGTCATCACAGAGAATCAGCGTGTGCTGGCGGCGGCTAGCGCCCTCAGACAGGGGGACACAGCCGCCCTGGGACATCTAATGGACGAATCACACATCAGCGCCCGCGACCTGTTCGAAGCAAGCGGTCCGGAACTAGAGGCCATGTGGGAAGCCGCTCAGGGGCATCCAGCCCGGCTTGGCGGGCGGTTCATTGGAGCGGGCTGGGCCGGCTGTATGATCTTTCTGGTTGAGGCGGATGGAAGTGATGACTTTATCACCTATACCGCTCAACGCTACACCGAGAAGACTGGCTGTACGCCTTCACTCTACCGGATGCGTGCCGCTGACGGCGCCCAGGTTGTGCCGTTCAAGGGCGTATAATTGCAGGTAACCAGCCTTACACAAGGAGAGCCAAATTGAAGATTTTCGTTCCCGGACGTATTTGCCTGTTTGGTGAGCATTCTGACTGGGCAGGAGGATACCGACGCATCAATGCCGAGATCGAAAAGGGATATACGCTGATCACCGGCACGGATCAAGGTATCTATGCGGAAGTAGAGCCGCATCCAACCTCGCTGGTGCTAACTTCCACCACACCTGATTGTGAGCGGTGCGGCCCCTACGTTATCCCGATGGAGCCGAACGCACTGCTGGAGGAAGCTCAGCGCGGCGGCTTCTGGAGCTATGTGGCCGGTGTGGCCTATCAGGTCCTAACCAACTACCATGTGCGTGGTCTGGTGATTGACAACTACAAGACCGATCTCCCCATCAAGAAGGGGCTTTCATCCAGTGCGGCGATCTGCGTGCTGACAGCACGGGCTTTCAACCGCGTCTATGATCTGAAGTTAACTACGCGCGGCGAAATGGAACTGGCCTATCAGGGGGAGATCACAACCCCCTCGCGTTGCGGGCGGATGGATCAGGGTTGTGCATTTGGCAACCGCCCTGTGTTAATGACCTTCGACGGCGACCACCTCCAGACAACTGAACTCAAGGTGGGTAGTGAGATGCACTTTGTCATTGTTGATCTAGGTGCTCAGAAAGACACGATGGAGATTCTGAAGCGCCTGAACAAGTGTTACCCCTTTGCCGAGACTGAGGTCGAGAAGGGGGTGCAGGAACTGCTAGGCCCGATCAACAAGCGCATCGTCAGTCAGGCCGTCGAGGCCCTGCAGGCCGGAGATGCCCGGCGGCTGGGCGAGCTGATGGTTGAGGCACAGGCCTTCTTCGACCGGTATGCTGCTCCCGCCTGCCCGGAAGAGCTGACCGCACCAGTGTTACATCATGTCCTGAATTATGAGCCGCTCAAACCGCACATCTGGGGCGGCAAAGGAGTAGGCTCACAGGGTGACGGCACTGCCCAGTTCATCGCCCGCAGTGCCGCCGACCAACAAGCGGTGATTGAGATTATTGAACGAGACCTGAATCTGTCATGTCTCAAGCTGACAATTGGAACAGGCCCCAAGGTGCGCAAGGCGGTCATTCCAGCGGCGGGTTTTGGCACACGCCTGTTCCCGGCCAGCAAAGCTACCAAGAAGGAGCTGTTTCCCATTGTTGACCATGACGGAATCGCCAAGCCTGCCATTCTGCTGATCGTCGAAGAGGCGCTGGAAGCCGGCATCGAGGAAATCATCATTATTGTCCAAGAAGAAGACCTGGACGAGTTTCGCTCCTTCTTTAACGTGCAAGTCTCAATTGAGAATTACAACAAACTGCCTCCACAGTTTCAGGAATACTCAAAGCGCATTCTAGAGATGGGGCGCCGGATCAAGTTCGCCGTCCAGCCGACACAAGAAGGATTTGGCCACGCGGTTTATTGTGCACGCGAGGCGGTAGGCGACGAGCCGTTCCTGCTTATGCTGGGCGATCACATTTATCGCTCCACCGCTGAGAAATCTTGTGCCCGCCAGTTGATTGATGCCTACCAACAGTATGGAGTCAGCGTAGTAGGATTGCGGCGCACACCGGAGCATATGATCGGCAACTTTGGTACCGTGACAGGCGTCTGGAATGATGAGACCGGTATACTCAATATCACCGAGTTCGCTGAGAAGCCAACGGTAGACTACGCCCGCACCAACCTGCATGTTGCCGGAATGCCGGAGGGCGAGTACCTGACGGTGTTTGGACAATATATCATCAAGCCGCAGATATTCACCTATCTAGAGGAACACATCACCAACAACGTCCGGGAGCGGGGCGAATTCCAGCTTACCTCAGCGCTTGACCGGTTACGTCAGGAAGACGGCTTTTTGGGGCTGGTCATCATGGGGCGGCGGTTCGATATTGGCCTTCCAGAGTATTATCTGGAGACATTGCAAGCGTTTCGGGAATCATGAGAGTCCTTTCAGCAGTGGGGCATAGGCAAGCCCTATGCCCTTACCTTCTTGAGGCCCTTCATTACCCAGAAAGCGGCAAATCAAATAATTTCTTCTCTTCGCATTAACAGGATGGCTATGCGAGCAAAATCTCACTTAACCCTTCTGCCTCTTACCTGCATTACGCTGATCTGCCTGCTCATGCTGAACGCCTGTGCCGACCCGCCGCCTGCTACCCCAGAAATCGCTTCTGCTACACCAACGCCTCTTCCCACAGGCACGGCTCTGCCGTCGGCTACACCTACTCTGCCCCCCACACCGACAGCCACCCCTTTGCCCAACCGCTTCACGGATGAACATGGGGTTGTCATGGTGCTTATTCCTGCCGGTGAGTTCATTATGGGCAGTGATACTGGTTTCCCAGATGAGAAGCCAGTCCACACGGTCTATCTGGATGCCTTCTACATTGACCTTCTGGAGGTAACCAATCGGCAGTATCAAGACTGCGTTGAGGCAGGGGCCTGCCAGCCGCCGCGCCAGATCAGCTCGCCCACACGTCCCTTCTACTTTGGCAATCCCCAGTATGACAACTACCCCGTCATCTACATTAGCTGGTACGATGCGTTTGACTTCTGTGCTTGGCGGGGGGCGCGGCTGCCGACTGAGGCCGAATGGGAGAAAGCCGCCCGCGGCACAGACGGGCGTACCTACCCGTGGGGTAATCAAGAACCCACCCCGGAATTGCTCAACTTCACGTGGCCGGACGGCGCATTCGAAGGGAGACCGCTTTACGACACAGCGCCGGTCGGCAGTTATCCGCTGGGGGCCAGCCCATATGGTGTGCTGGATATGGCTGGTAACGTTTACGAATGGGTCCAGGATGTCTATGCACCGGACTACTACTCAGTCTCGCCTGCCGTCAACCCTACCGGCCCATCGGAAGGCTCATATCGTGTGACACGCGGCGGATCGTTCTACAATCAAGCCTTTCGTAACCGCTCGGCCAACCGCAACAACGCCTTTATCCCCGCCGACTCGGTCCACTTCGATGGGGGGGCACGCTGTGCAAGAGATGTACCTGGAAATTAGCCTCCCCTGAAGAAAGAGCGGCCATACGCCGCTCTGTTTTTTTTACCACCCGTGCTCAAGGCGCATGATCAGCCGCTCCGGCATATCCGCATCACGCATCCGCTTCTGCACCGCCTTGTAATCGTAGGGAATGCGGCGGAACTCCCATGTCATCAGTTCCGTGTCCAAGATGGCATAGGCGGCACGCGGGTCTGAGTCACGCGGCTGACCCACACTACCGGGGTTGATGATCTGACGGACTCCATCGAGGCGGGTCTGCTGACCGTAGACAGGAGCAACCGGGTCACAATCCCCCTTATCTCCCACCAGCTTAAAGGTCACCGGTGTATGAGTGTGCCCGACCAGACAGTAAGTAGTCTGGAAGTGGGGGAAATTGAGGGCGGCGATCAGGGGATCGAGGATATATTCCCAGACCGGCTCGCGGGGAGAGCCGTGAGCTAAAGTAAAATCCCCCAACACAAAGGTAGTGTTGAGGGCTTCAAGGTAAGCGAGATTCTCATCGGTAAGGGTCTCGCGCGTCCAGCCCACTGCCTTACGGGCATCAGCATTGAAGGTGCGAATATCAAGGCGGCCCAGTGCCGCCCAGTCGTGGTTGCCAGCCAAACACAAATGGGGCATACCGCGTAACAGCTCAATACACTCGTTAGGGTCTGGTCCGTAGCCGACTACATCTCCCAGACACCACACAAAGTCGTAGTCTTTACCCAATATACCCGCATCTTTGAGGACAGCCTGAAAGGCGGTTAGGTTGGCATGAATATCAGAGATAACCAGATAACGCATAATCAGATACCTTTAATAAAGGCTATTCGCATCATGATATCAAAAAAGCATTTCTGTGTAGGCCGAGTTGCTTCATCTTACCATAAGACCCAAATTGAGGGCAACCAGCAAAGCCGGCAGTGACGGTGCAATGAATGATCATACTGGTCGTCCTCAGTGGCTGCCTTGTCTTGTTTCCACCCTTAGATACAATTAGGTTACCGGAGGACGGGTATCAAAGAAGGTGTAACCGTGATCGAAGAGCGTATCCAGCGGGCCGCCGAGCAGATACTGGACGACAGCAGTTTGACAGGCGATATGGAGGATGTCCCAGCCACGCAGTTGATTGAGTGGGGCATAGGCATCGCTAAACGGCTGGCGGCAAGCACCGCAGGGTTGGATGATATGGAGGCTGAGGAACAGCTTGCCATGAAGCTGATGAATCTGCGCTCAACCATGCGCCGAATTAATAAGTTGATTGGCTTGCTGGATACCCTGTCCCCTGAAGAGAAAACAGAGAAGTTTCGATTGATCCGTGAGGCCGCCGCACAAGTGCCCGGCTTAAGGGCTGACCTGCCCGATGACCTTTCGGCAACGCAGGCCGAAGAGCCAGAAGCAGTGTTAACAGCCATCCTTTCGTATCTGACGCCAGAGGAGAGCGAAGATGACACGTCGTAAAAGTAGCCGATCCACCCCAGCCGCCCGGATGATGGCAGGGCTGGTTATCCTGGCTGTGCTGATTGTCGCGGGAGTCTTATACGGCGGAGACGCTGTTTCGAGGATTCTGGGGGGCGAAGCAACAGGCAGGGAAGCGACGATCAGTGAGGTAACGGCGCCGAGAGAAGAGGGCGGCGGTAGCGGCTCATATTACACCATCTATTTCACTGAGCCGGCCAGCTATCCGAGAGACACGACGACCGGCGGCATTGAGGAGAACTTGATCGCGTTGATCAACGAGGCCCAAAGCAGTATAGACTTTGCGGTTTTCGAGTTCAACCTGCAAGATGTAGCTGATGCTCTGATCGCCGCCCATCAACGCGGTGTGCAGATTCGCGCTGTTTATGACAATGAGCATACAGCAGATGATCCCCAGATGGAGCAACTGATCCGTGCGGGCATCCCTGCCACACCTGATCAGCGCGGCGCTTTTATGCACAACAAGTTCTTCGTGATTGACCGTTTCATTGTCTGGACAGGCTCATGGAATGTGACCATCAATGACACGTTCCGCAATAACAACAACGCGATTGTCATCCGCTCGTCCCGTCTGGCAGAGAACTATACCGCCGAATTTGAAGAGATGTTTAACGGGCGGTTTGGCCCCACCTCTCCCTCCCAGACGCCCAACCCTGTCTTCACATTGGATGGGATCAGAATCGAGAACTACTTCGCGCCGGAAGACAACGTGATGCCCCGTGTAGTGGAGGTAGTCTCTCAGGCCACACAGACGATCCATTTTATGACCTTCTCCTTCACTGACGACAGCCTAGCCGATGCCATGATCAACCGCGCCGCGGCTGGAGTAGAGGTCGTCGGCATTTTCGAGCAACGCGGGGCCAATACCGAACATTCTTCTTGCCCGCCCATGCTGAACGCCGGACTGGATGTGCGTCTGGACGGCAACCCGCGTACCTTCCATCACAAAGTGATCATTATTGACGGCTCGATTGTTGTGCTGGGTTCATTCAATTTCAGCGCCAACGCGACCCAGTCAAACGACGAGAATCTGTTGATCATCTATGATCCCAGTGTGGCCGCCCTGTACGAGGCCGAATTCAATCGGCGGTTGTCTGAGTCTGTGATGCCGGTGGGCGGCCAGTGCCGCTCAAGTTAGACAGGCAGTATGGTCTTGGGCCAATAAGCGATTGTTAGGTTCTTTCATGGAAAGAGGGTTACATGCAATTCGTTGAAGCCCCCAATAACTTTTATCTGGGTGCGCGCATTGATCCAGAAACCGGGCAGGTGATTGAGAATGACATTGTGTACTACGATGCCCGCGACCTGACCACCCACGCTGTGATTCTGGGTATGACCGGCAGTGGCAAGACAGGCCTTGCAATCACGATTCTAGAAGAGGCTGTCATTGACGGCATTCCCAATATCATCATTGATCCCAAGGGCGATATTACCAACATGCTGTTGGCCTTCCCCGACTTTGATGCTCAGTACTTCCTGCCTTGGGTCAACCCTGAAGATGCCACGCGTGAGGATCATACGCTGGAGCAACATGCTCAGGTTGTCGCTGATCGGTGGAAAAAGGGATTGGCCGACTGGGGGATCACCAACGACCGGGTCCAGGAATATCGTCGGGCGGCCCGTTTCAGCATCTATACGCCCGGCTCTGAGGCAGGCCTGCCGATCAGCATCCTCCAGTCTTTTGCCGCTCCAGCACAGGGCTGGGCTGGCAACGAGGAAACACTGCGTGAGCAGATTGCCGATCTAGTCACTGCCATTCTGGGACTGGTAGGTGTAGACGGCAGGCCGGTCGAAAGCCGCGAGCACATTTTGCTGTCGAACATCTTCGAGTTCAACTGGCGTAACAACGTTGACCTCTCAATGGAGCAGTTGATCCTTCAAGTGCAGAAGCCTCCCTTCACCAAGCTGGGTGTGCTCGATGTGGAAAACATCTTCCCAGAGGCCGACCGCTTTAAGCTTGCCAAATCACTTAACAATATCATTGCCACACCCAGCTTCCAGAACTGGATGCAGGGTGAGCCGATCAACATCCCCTCTCTGTTGTACACGCCGGACGGCTACCCGCGCTCAACGATCTTCTATCTTGCCCACCTGAATGACGCCGAACGGCAGTTCATCATTACCCTCCTGCTTGACTCAATCATCTCATGGATGCGCACGCTATCCGGCTCAACCAGCTTACGCACTCTGATCTACATTGACGAGTGCTTTGGCATGATGCCGCCCTACCCGCGCAACCCGCCCACCAAAGACCCGATCATGCGCTTGCTCAAACAGGGGCGTGCTTTTGGGCTGGGCCTGATATTGGGCACTCAGAATCCGAAAGACATTGACTACAAAGGGCTTTCCAATGCGGGGACGTGGTTCATTGGCAAACTGCAAACCGAGAACGACAAGCAACGCGTTCTCGAAGGGTTGGACAGCGCCCGTGATGCCACCTCAGCCCTTGACCTCAACAAAGTTGCCTCCTTGATCGGCAGGCTGGGCACGCGCCAGTTTATCATGCATAACGTCCACGAACAGGAAACCCCCATCCTGATGACCACCCGTTGGACGATGTCCTATCTGCGCGGCCCCCTCACCCGGCCACAGATCAGCCAGTTGATGGCCAATCAGCGGGGGCTGTACAGCCCGGCCCAGCCGCAGGCGTCTTACCCGTCTTATCTGCCGCCGCAGGTCAGCTATCCGGCATCCCAACAGCCGGCCTATGCCCAGCCGCCGGCCCCTGCCGCACCGAGTGTACCCCCTACCTACTCGGTCGGGGCAGTCAGCCTGCAACCAGCCCAGACGACTCCGCAAGCGGTACCTCAAGCAAGCGATGTTCCGCCCGGCTTCTCGGCCATCCCGCCGATGTTGCCGGCCAGTATCTACCAGTACTACCTGCCTACCGACTATACTGTTGAACAGGCCATCTACCAGTGGGAGAGCTGGACACGTCAGCCCGCTGTGAAAGTCCAGACCTATCAGCACCTGCTCTACCGGCCTGCCCTGCTGGCACAGGCAGTAGTAAGGCTGTTCCATCGGGCTACCAACTCCAGCGATCTGCTCACCTATGCTTTTGTGGTTCCGACCCTGCCGCGCGTGCCTTATCTCAACTGGGCTGAGTACCAGACCCAGCCCTTTGACCCGCAC
Source organism: Anaerolineae bacterium (assembly GCA_034435015.1). Classification (GTDB taxonomy): domain Bacteria; phylum Chloroflexota; class Anaerolineae; order Aggregatilineales; family UBA3940; genus DAOTYH01. Next base: position 17,550 of record DAOTYH010000047.1, read on the forward strand.
ACGCTGGATCGGGAGCCTTTTGCTCAGGCATGCTACGCTGATGTGCCTTCTGCGCTGGCAACCGGCACAGGTTTCAAAGACCTACAGAATAACTTGATAGACTGGCTCTACCAGAATGTTGCTCTGACTACCTACTACAATCCGGTGCTGAAGCTGTACAGCAGTCCCGGTGAAAGCAGGCGTGACTTTACGGTCAAGGTGCAGGCAGTAGCCCGGCAGGAACGCGACAAAGAGGTAGATCAGGTAGCGGCCCGTTATGACCAGCGTCTTGCGGCCTTGGAGACCCGCTACCAGAAAAAGCAGGCTCGTCTGGCGGCAGAGAAGCAAGAGCTGTCTGCACGCAAGCAGGAGGAACTGCTCACCGCCGGCGAGTCGCTGATGCAGCTCTTCAAGGGGCGTGCCTACTATACCCTCTCACGCACCAGCCGGATGCGCCGCTACACGACCATGAGTCATGATCAAGTCGGTATGTTGGAAGGAGAGCTGGAACAGATCAGGGCACAGTTTGAGGCCACCCAGCAGGAGATGGAACAGGCTCTACAGGCAGTGCAAGAAAAATGGCGCAACGCCGCCCGGCAGATTGAAGAGGTGCCGATCCGTCCGTACAAGAAGGACATCACGGTGGTGCTTTTCGGCATTGGATGGGTGCCCTACTGGGACGTATTGATCAACGACACACGGCTCTACTTGCCTGCCTCCTCTTCCGGCCTTAGTCAGGCTCAGGACCCCACACTGTATGGCGGAGGATACACAGGGGGGTATTCAGACAGCAGGCAGAGCTGGTAGCAACCTCACATCAGGACGAGGGGGCGGCTCAGAACGGGCCGCCCTGTTTTCTTCCTCCCACTGATACAGTCGCTTATCAAAGCCTGCCGTAATTTCCTGCTAAGCGACCGAGGCGTGTTTTTGCGCAACACTGCCCGGCTTAGGATAATTACGTTGACTTAAGAGAGGAATGTCCATGACGCGCGAAGAGATTACCCGCCTGACTGCGCTATCGTCTTGTGCAGGTTGAGCATCTAAACTGGCCCCTGAGGCCTTGGCGCAGGTTCTGCGCCCCCTGCAAAACCTGTTTGATCCGGCAGATTATCCTGACCTGCTGGTGGGATTGGGCCAGCCGGATGATGCCGCTGTGTTGCGCCTTGACGACGAGCGTGCCTTGATCGCTACCACCGACTTCTTCACGCCGGTAGTGGACGATGCCTATCAGTATGGGGCTATTGCCGCCGCGAATGCCTTGAGCGATGTATACGCGATGGGCGGCCAGCCCCTGCTGGCGCTGAACATTGCCGCCTTCCCGACCTCCCTGCCTGTCAGCATCCTGACAGAAATCCTGCGCGGTTCAGCCGAGAAGGTGCGTGAGGCCGGTGCAGTCGTCGCAGGCGGGCACACCATACAGGACAAAGAGCCGAAGGTAGGGCTGGCAGTGATCGGGATGGCCCACCCGGCAAGGCTGTTGACCAAAGCCGGCGCGCAACCCGGTGATATTCTGTTCCTGACCAAGCCGCTCGGCACAGGCACGATCACCACTGCCCTCAAGCGCGACCTCGCTCGTCCCGAGCATCTGCTTGAAGCCGTCGGCTGGATGACCCGTCTCAATCGTGCCGCGTCGGAGGCCGCTGTGGAGGTCGGCGCACACAGCGCAACGGACATCACAGGCTTTGGATTGCTGGGGCACGCCAGCGAGATGGCTGACTTGAGCAACGTGACGCTGCGCTTCAGCATGAGTACCATTCCGCTGATGTCCGGTGCACGAGATTATGCTGGCCAGTGGATTTTCCCAGGCGGGGCGGCTAACAACAAGCAGGCTTACGAGTCGTTGGTACGATTCGAGGGGGCAATCCCTCAGGAAGACCAGATGCTCCTATTCGATCCCCAGACCAGCGGTGGACTGCTGATCGCGGTACCAGCCAGCCAGAGGGAGATGTTCGCGCAGGAGATGGCCCGCCGTGATGCGCCCTGCTGGCAGATAGGCCGGGTGACCGCGCGGAGCGATATAGCTATTATCGTGTCGGGCTAGAATAGGGGGCGGCGAGGTCTGACCAGCCGATCATTGTATCAGGAAGAAACGCCAACCTCTGCCCTGATGACGCTGACTTGCCATGTGTCGGTATCCAGCAAGAGAGCGGCTGGTTCACCATAGTCAGCCGGAATGGTATATACAGATAACGGCCCCGCTCCGTTAGCACGCGGCACCTGACAGCGCCTCTCCTGATGGACATGACCGCTGAACACAGCCTTGACCTTCTCCCGTCGCACCACCCGCTCGCCCAACTGGATGTTGCCATAGTAGGCATTTAAGACACCCTGTTCCGGCGTGGTGATATCCTTGAGGCAGTTCCGGAACAGCGGGACATGGGTGACTACGATAATTTCCTTGACTTGGGGATCGGCCTGAAGGGCGTCAAGACGTGCCTCAAACTCGGCACTGATCAACCGCACGAACTCACGGTCCGTCCACGGCCAGTCTACATAGTTGGCATCGTTGGAGACCAGCGACTTGAGTTGCTCACAATCCACCTCACTGAGGCCCAGTATGGGCGCTCTCCCCCCATAGTCGTACCACGCCAGCGTTCCACAGATTCCGATTGAACCAACCACCAGATTACTGCGATCCAACCAGTGATAGCCGTAGGCGCGTGCTGTTGATTCCAGCAGTGATTCCCATAGATGCTGGCTGGTATAAGGAGTGGTCCGATGCCAGACATCATGATTCCCTGCCAGCGCCGCGCGAGTCTGGCAGACCGGCCTGAAAACTTTAAGCGTCTCGGCGAACATCTCCAACGGTTCACCGAGGTCCCCGGCTAAGATTAGTAGATCGGGTTTCCGAGCTTGGATCAACTCAGCGAAGCGTTTAATACGAGACTGCCAATGAGGAAAGAAATGAATGTCAGATGTAATGGCGATCCGCATGGGACTACGTACCTTGCACCGGCCTCTAGGGAACTAGGGGACAAGAGAATCCCCACACTGTTAGCTTACACTAACTCGTACACAATGGATAGTAGGGCAAGTTTGTATTTACGCTAGACTGATCGCCAGCGCCAGCTCTGGCGAGAGGCTCCGATAGGTGCGGCTTCCCACGTATCTGTGTCAAGCAGTATAGCCGCCGGATCGCCATAATCAGCAGGGATGGTGTACACGACCAGAGGCGGCTGACCGTTCTCACGCGGCAGGGTCGTGCTGACTCCCCGATGTACATGCCCGCTGACCACTGCCCTTACCTTGTCATATCTCCTGACCACCTCCCCTAGCGAGACGTTAACATAGTAGGCATTGGTCAGGCTGATTTCCGGCACAATGGCTTCTTGCAGGCAGGCACGGTAGAGCGGGACATGCGTAACGACCAGCACATCAGAGATGAGCGGGTCGGCCTGAAGCATCTCCAGGCGATCTTCAAACTCGACGCCGATCATCTGTGCAAACTCACGATCCGTCCATGCCCAGTCAATATAACGGGCATCATTGGAGACAAGCGCCTTAAGTTGTTCGTAGTCTTCAACTTCATAGGGCAAAGAAGGGTCCCGGCCTCCGTAATCATACCACGCCATTGTACCGCATATTCCTAGACTTCCCAGCGTGAGATTCTGTTGCTCGAGCCAATGGTAACCATACAGCCGGGCCGCCTTGCGAAGCAACACCGTCCAGAGTTGCCTGCTGGTGTGCGGAAAAGAGCGATGCCACACATCGTGGTTTCCCGCTAGTGCGGCACGCTGATCACATACGGAATGGAAAACGCGCAGTCCCTCAGAGAAGTAGTTAAGCGGCTCCCCAATGTCGCCGGCCAGTACCAACAGATCAGGCCGCTGAGCGGCCAGATGCATCGCCAGCCGCTCAAGCGCTTCGTGCCAGCGGGGATGATAATGGAGATCGGAGGCAATAGCAATTCGCATGTGCTGATCAGCCTGAACACAAAGCAGGGTGAAAGCAGAGGACTCTACGGCTTCTCAAGGCCATGTGCGTTCAGCAACGCTTCATCTCCTAGGATCACTTGGGTTGGGCCGTCGGCCACAACACATCCCTCATCCAGAACAACGGTACGCGGGAAAAGCTCCGCCACCATGCGCATATCATGCGTAGCGACCAGCATGGTCCTTTCCATGTTGCGCAACAGGTTGATCAGGCTACGGCGGGCACGCGGGTCAAGCCCGGAAGTCGGCTCATCTAAGACGAGTATTTTGGGGTCCATACTCAGAACCGTTGCAATGGAGATGCGCTTCTTCTGGCCGATGCTGAGATGATGGGAGATACGGTCGGCAAAGTCAGCCATCCCCACCGCCGCGAGGGCATCCATTGAGCGCCGCCGCACTTCATCCTCAGGCAAATTCATGTGAAGCGGCCCAAAGGCGACATCGTCAAATACCTTAGGGTTAAAGAGTTGATCATCCGGGTTCTGAAAGACCAGTCCAACCCATGCCCGTATCTGCCCCAGATTCTCCTCAGTGACAGGCAGTCCGCCTACCTTGATAGAGCCTTGGGTAGCACGCAACAGCCCATTCAAATGGAGCATCAGCGTAGATTTGCCCGCCCCATTTGGGCCTACCAACGCCACTTTCTCGTCAGGCCCAATGGACAGGGAGAGGTTCCGCAGAGCTTGATGACCATCCGGGTAGCTGAATGACAGATTCTCGATCTCAACTGTGTGATGCAAGCCTGTGCTCCACAGCAAGCGGGGTAGGTAATGCTAGTTTACCAGATTGTATCATGTCCAGGCGAGTCTAGGAGTGGCTAAAAAGCTGGAGCCACAAAATCAATAAGGCAGGTAGGATAAGCAGGGAAGCGCTGTTTGTGAAGTTGGCGTTGGTTCCAGCAAAAGACGAAGAGGGAAACAGCAGCCCGCAGGGCATGAATGCACCTTGAAAAGCAGCGAGACTGGCGAGCGAGCCTGGCCAGATCATGGCAAAGTTCAGCATTGTCAGCCTCGACTGAGCAGGTCTGGCTCTTATCCCACATCGTTTGATGATGTCCAGGGTAGTAGATGAGGCTGCCATAGGCGGGAAAGGCATCGCTGAAGTAGTGAGCGGCCTGTGGAGCAGTATCTAACAG
>DAOTYH010000048.1:0-16331 GCA_034435015.1 Anaerolineae bacterium
GCACGCCATGTCAGCCGGCTGACGCGCCTGTTCGAGGCGGTGCGCTACGGGGCGCACGTCCCCGGCGCGGTAGAGGAGCGCGAGGCGGCAGACTGTCTGGCGGAGATCGTCGAGGCATGTGAACGGGGGTAGCGGCGCTGTTGCCCTGATCCCTCTCCTGTGCTACCCTGATACATACGGCATCCCCCACAGGGGATGAAAAAAGAGCATTGGAGCAACAGGGAATACACAGCCCATGTCCGACGAACTGATCGAGGGGCGGCCATTGCGCCACCGCCGGCCCGATACCCCCCTCCCGACCGCCGCCGATGAAGAACCCGCACCGGGGCCGGAGGCTGTCCCGGAGCCGGCCAGCCGGAGCGATATTCTGATCGCCCGCTTCCGCGCCGCCCAGAGGGCCGAACAGCCCCCCAAGCCGCGCGCACGGGACATCCCCACCGACGAACTCCCCTGGGTGACGCTTGAGCCGCCGCCCGAAGCGGGCGATGTGGTGCGCCTTCAGATGGATATGCCCACCCGTCCCGGCACTCTGCCGCCCCTTGAATTAGACATCCTGCCGCCGGAGCCGCCCCGCGTGCTGATGGAGGAGATCGAAAAGGCACGTCCGCGGCGCCGGCCTGTGCCGCCGCCCGCGCCGCCGGTCGAGGCCAAGCCGCCCGCCGAAGCTGAATCACCGGCGCCGCCGCCTGCGCCGGCACCAGAACCAGAGCCAATCGTCAAGGCTGAGGCAGAGGCCAAGCCGCCCGCCGAAGCTGAATCGCCTGCGCCGCCGCCCAAGGCCGAGAAGCCCCCTCTGCCGCCCGAACAGCCGATCATGCGACTGCCGGCCCTCAAGTTAGAGGAGGAGGAAGAAGAATCCACGCCTCAACCCGCTCCCCCCGCCGCCCCTCTGCCGGAGGAGGAAGAAGAGGCAGAGGAGGAGTTTGAATTTGAAGAAGAAGGCGAGATCGTAGATGCCGAATGGGTGATCGAAGTAGGGGAACGGCTGGTGCGCGAACGTCAGCCCCAGCCGGCCCGCCGCGAGCCGGCCTCCGCCGCTCCTTCCGGCATATGGGAGGCCCTGCGGGACACCCTGACCGACCGGCGGTTGCGGCGGGTTATTGTGCCGGCGGCAGTCGTCCTGCTGACAGCAGGAGTGCTGGCGGTCGTCGTGCTGGTGAGCCGCATCCGCCCTGCCGTGCCGGGCGGCGGCTCCCCCCCTGCCGGCCAGCCAACCGATGAAGTGCCTGCCTCTGCAGTTGTCCCGCCGGCAGGCACGCCGCCGGCGGTGCTGACTACTGCCCCAAGCACCCCCCTGCCGCCTTACGCGCAGGGACGGATCGCCTTTGCCTCTAACAGCGACGGCGACTTTGAAATCCACGTGCTGGATATGGTCTCCGGTCAGGTGACGCAGTTAACCGACAACACCGCGTCTGACCGCTCGCCGGCCTGGTCGCCCGACGGGCGGCTGATCGTGTTCTCCTCTGACCGCAACGGCGACGACGATCTGTTCGTGATGAACGCCGCCTGTCCGACCCTGCCCGGCGGCTGTGAGGCCAACGCCATCCAGTTGACCTCTGACGGTGCGATGGACCGCTTCCCGGCTTGGTCGCCGGACGGCGGGACTATCGTCTTCGCGCGGGAAACGGTCAACGGCAGTGACCTGTTGTCCTTCCCTACCACCTGTCTGCACGAGACAGGGCTGTGTGAGGACATGCTGTCCACCGTCACCAGCGGGCGCTACGACCGCGACCCGCACTGGTCGCCGGACGGCCTGACGCTGGCCTACTCATCGGCGGACTTCCCCGGCCTGCCGTCGGCCATTGCTTTGCTCTCCCCCCTCAGCCGGGAGATAAGCCGGCTGAGCGGCACCGGCTCATCGGACTTTTACCCTGTCTGGTCGCCGGAGGGGGTACGGCTGGCCTTTGTTTCATATGCGCAGGGGGATTACGACCTGTGGGTCATGTCTTCGGGCGGCGGGAATGTCACCCAGCTTACCTTTGATGTCGCCAACGACATTGAGCCGGCGTGGTCGCCGGATGGGGCGTTCATCGTGTTTGCCTCTGACCGCGACAGTGAAGGCGACTTTGAGCTGTTCCTGATCGCCCCCACCTGCACCAGCGCCGAGCAGGGCTGTGAGTCGGCGCTGATCCGTCTGACGAACAACACAGCGGACGATCTAAACCCGGCATGGACGCGCTAAAAGCAGGCTGTATCGGTACGGACGGCCTTTTTGCATTATAATCAGAATAGCGATCAAACAGGAAGGAACAGCCTGCTGATGAGTTTGTTCGCCGAGGGGAAGTATGCCGCCTGACTCAACACAAGATCACTCCGGGCCGCCTGAACGCCGAACTTCGACCGGCCTGCTGGCCCGCATGCAGAGCAGGCCGACCGGCACGCTCAATGTGACCGACAAGCCGGCTGATGCACCCCGCTCTCCTATGGCCCCGCGCCAGCGTCCTAAGCCTGAGGAGCGCTTTGCCGAACTCCGGCAACGGGTTCAAAAGCGGATGCTGGCCGAGATCAAGCCTGCCAAAGGGCGCGAAGACCCCGTCAAACTGCGGGCCGAGATCGAGGCGCTGTTCAATGCCATCATCTCGCAGGAGGGGATCGTCATGACCCGCAACGAGCGGGCCGCCGTGCTGGAGGCGATCCTGGCTGACACCATGGGGTACGGCCCGCTGGAGCCGCTCCTTGCCGACGAAGACACAACCGACATCATGGTCATCGGGCCGGAGCGGGTTTACGTAGAGCGCAAGGGACGCATCTACCGCACCACGATCACCTTTCAGGACGAAGAACATCTTCTGCGCATTATTGAGCGCATTGTCTCGCCGCTGGGCCGCCATGTGGACGAGACCTCACCGATGGTGGATGCCCGCCTGCCGGACGGGTCGCGCGTTAACGTCGTCATCCCGCCCGTGTCGCTGGAGGGGCCGGCCCTGACCATCCGCAAGTTCTCGACCATCCCCTTAACTGTCGAGGACCTGATCCGGAACGGCACAGCCACGCCGGAGGTGTTCCAGTTTCTGGAGGCCTGCGTCAAGGCGGGCTTTAACATCCTTGTCTCCGGCGGCAGCAGCAGTGGCAAAACCACCCTGCTGAACGTCCTGTCTGGCTTTATTCCGCCCGCCGAGCGGGTGGTCACCATTGAGAACGCCGCCGAACTCCAGCTCCGCCAGCCGCATGTCGTCCGGCTGGAGACGCGCCCGCCCAACGTAGACGGCGCAGGCGAGGTGACGATACGTGATCTGGTTATCAACGCCCTGCGGATGCGCCCCGACCGCATCGTCGTCGGCGAGGTCCGATCCGCCGAGGCCATTGACCTGATACAGGCCATGAACACCGGCCACGACGGCTCGATGGGGACTATCCATGCCAACACGCCCTTTGATGCGCTCTCCCGCCTTGAGACGATGGTCCTGATGGGCGGGATGAAGATGCCCGTCAAGGCCGTGCGCGAGCAGATGGCCTCCGCCCTGGACCTGATTGTCCACATGGGCCGCCTGCCGGACGGCTCGCGCCGCATCCTGTCCATCTGTGAGGTGGACGGCATGGAGGCCGACAAAATCCGTCTGAGTGATCTCTTCACATGGGAACAGCTCGGCATCAGCGCGGACGGGAAGATACGCGGCGAGCTGACGGCAACCGGCATCGAACCCCGCCGCATCAGCCGCATCAAGGATGCAGGCATCCATCTGCATCCGATGCTGTTTGTGAACCGTCGGGCTACCGTCGAAGCCTCGACCTTCCCCACCCGCGTGTCCAGCACGGACGGACTCGTCCCGCCGCCCCCTGCACCGCCGCCGGTGGAGAATTCGACAGGCGGGTAAGACAGGTCAGGGGGGCGCGGTGTACGCCCCCCTGTTTGTTGTCTATCGTGGGCCTGCGGTGCGCCCCCCTACCCCCATCCCTTCGCGACCGGCACAGGCACGCTGTTGACCACCTCCTCGATGATCTCCTCAGCGGCACGGCGGCGCGTCCACAAGTCGGGTTCAAGGATCAGGCGGTGCGCCAGCGCCGGGACGGCAAAGTGTTTGATGTCATCCGGCAGGACATAAGCGCGGCCTGCCATGGCCGCCCGCGCACGGGACAGCTTGAGCAGGGCCAGCGATCCGCGCGGGCTGGCACCGACCGTCACGCGGCGGTCGCGCCGTGTTTCGCCTACCAGCGCCACGATGTACTTCTCTAGGTCAGGGTCAAGATAGACCGTCTCGACTGCCGCCCGCATGGCCAGCACCTGCTGTTCATCTGCCGCCTGCGCCAGCGTGACCTCTTCGGTCTGCCGCTCGCGGCGGCGGCGGAGCATCTCCTGCTCATCCTGCGGCGAAGGATACCCGACCGACAGCTTCATGATGAAACGGTCGAGCTGGGCTTCCGGCAGGGGAAACGTGCCTTCGTACTCAATCGGGTTTTGGGTGGCCAGCACCATGAACGGCGCCGGCAGGGGCAGGGTTTCGCCCTCCAGCGTGACCTGCCGTTCCTGCATGGCCTCCAGCAGTGCCGACTGGGTCTTAGGCGAGGCGCGGTTGATCTCATCGGCCAGCACAATATGGGTGAAGATAGGGCCGGTGCGCAGTTCGAAACGGTCGTTGGCGCGGCTGTACACGTAGCCGCCGGTGATGTCACCGGGGAGCAGATCGGGCGTGAACTGGATGCGCTTGAAGCCTAATCCCAGCGCGGCGGCAAAACTGCGGGCCAGCAGGGTTTTGCCTAGTCCGGGGTAATCCTCCAGCAGGATATGCCCGTCGGCCAGCGCGGCGGCCAGAATGTCCTCCAGCAGGGGGCGCTTGCCGATAACCGCCCGTTCGACCTCGTCCAGCACCCGCGCACACAGCGGGGCCACATCAGCAATGGCAAGGGTCATGGATGCTCCTTCGGGTTGCGGCCGTTGCGGTCTGCGATGCCTGTCTTCTCTTCCAGATAGGCCACCAGCCGCTCCAGCGCCGGCTCATCCGGCGGGGCGGCCTCCAGCGGGGCGAGGCGGTGACGGAGACCGAGCCACAGCCGCTCCAGCCGCGAGAGACTGCGCCCGCGCATCGTCCATTCCAGCCCCTCGCTCAGGTAGACAGCTAGATCAGGCGGCAGATGCAGGGCATCGCTGTACAGCAGGCGGGCGGCCTCGCGGGCGTTCAGCCGCTCGTGGTATCCGCCGGCAGAGAAGGTCAGCTCCAGCAGACGGCGGATCAGCCGCCAGCGGAAGTACCGCCCGTAAGCCGACTCGTGCACCAGCCGCGCCAGAGCGGCCACCGGCCCGCCTGTGCCGGCGCCGTCCTGATCGGGGGCGGCCTCCGGCAGACGGAAACGCGGCAGACTGCGCCAAGCGATCAGCAGGGCCGCCGCCACGAAGATCGCCCAGAAGACGGCCTGCGGGAACTTGTTGATCAGCACCACCAGCTCCCAGGCAAGGTTCACCAGCGGGACGATCACAACCTCCCGCAAGGGGCCGTACAGCAATGCCCCGCCGCCCAGCACAGCCAGGGCGATCAGCGCAATCGTCAGCCATCGTTTAGACGAAGCAGTCATGGCAACCTAAACCGCCAGAGGGGATCGCATTTCTGCACAGCGTAACACAGGCAGGTGCAGAGGGCAAATAGAAGGAGGCCGCTTGACAGCCCTTCTCAGTCCATTATACTTCTAACAAGCGGCAGGCAAGGAGGAGGAATGAGGAGTCCGACCACGCTGACTATTGAGGATCGCCCCAACAACCTCAAGATCATCCACATTCACGGGGACCTCGACTCGATGGGGACGCACATGGTCGAGGATGCTTTCTCAGCGGCCATCACCGACCGAACCGGCCAGGTGATCGTTGATCTCTCACACGTGAATTTCATCTCGTCGGCTGGTATGGCCATGCTGTTGGTCAAAGGCAAGATGCTGAGACAGGGCGGCGGAAATCTCTTTCTAGCCGCGGCCAGCACCCGTGTACTGGAGGTGCTGGCGCTGGCCGGCTTTCAGGAACTGTTTGACGTGTACCCTACACTCGAAAGGGCACTGGCGGCCCTTGAGAGCAGTTGACCGCTCCCCGCAGGAAGGCTGTTGCCCCGATGTCCCCCTCTGAGCGGCGCCCCCCTGTCCTGTCACGCATGACCCGTGACAGCGGAATCGTGGTCGTGAGCATCATCGGCGAGCTGGATACGGCCAACACCCGCGAAATCGAACCGGCCTTCTCTGCCGCCCTGCCTGATCGGCGTGTGCGGGCCGTTGTTGATCTGAGCGGCGTGCCGTTCCTGACGAGCGCCGCGCTGGCGATGTTCGTCGTGCAGGCACAGGCCATGCGCCGGGCGGGCGGCGACCTGCGCCTGGCCGCCCTTCAGCCGCGCGTGGCCGACATCTTCGAACGAGCCGGCTTCTCGGTGATCTTCCCGATTTACCCCACACTGGGCGAAGCAATCGCCGAGCTGGAGGGCAGGAAACAGTGAAGGGGGCGGCCTGCCGTGCCTGCCCCCTCGGTTCTCTCCACGCTGGCATAGCATGGGAATCTCTACTAACTACATTAGCTCCCTAAGGAGGTTTCCGCCCTCCCTGTCACCTCTGCCGTTGTATCTCCGGAAATAGTGAGGGGTTTAGTATTAGCAGGGGCCTGCCTGCCCCGTTTTGGAAGACGCCAGAAGAACCGGATCAACAGGATGGATTCATGCCCAGCATTCACCCATTGACTGCCTCGTTTGACCCGCGCACCGCCCTCCGGCTGGTCAGCCGGACCTTTGCGCTGTCCATCGAACAGCTCCCCAAGATGATGCGTGATGTCACCACCATCGCCTACCTGACCTTCCGCGTGTCAGACTTTCTGGAAGACAACCTGACCATGCCGCGCGGGCGCAAGGTTGAACTGCTTCATCTGTGGATCGCCGTGCTGGACGGCCAAGTCCCGCCGGAGAAGCTGACCGCCCTCCTGGCTGATGCCGATCCAAACGACCCAGAGGCAGTGGTCGCCCGGCACGCCGACGCGGTGCTGGCCTTCCTGCGCCGCCTGCCGCCCGACCTGCAACTCCTCGTGCTGAACGAGGCCCGCGAGTCGGCGGCAGGGATGGCCCGCTGGCAGGCACGCGGCCCGCTGGTGATGACAGAAGACGATCTAGACGACTACATGTTTGAGGTGGCAGGGCGAGTCGGGCATATGCTGACGCGCATCTTCGCGTGGCGCTTCCGCGCGATCCGCGAATTGCAGGATCAGCTCATGCCGCTGGCCCGCGAGTTCGGGCTGGCGCTCCAGACGGTCAACGTGATCCGCGGCCTGCGCAAGGACTACGAGCGCGGCTGGATTTACGTCCCGTACAGCTTCTGCGCCGAGGTAGGACTCAAGCCGTCCGACCTGTTCAAGCCGGAGCATCTCGAAAAGGCCATGCAGGTTGTCAACAAGCTGGCTGACAAGGCCGAACGCCATCTGCGGCAGGGGCTGGCCTACGTCAAGCTGATCCCGCGCCGCTACCATCGGGTGCGGCTGGCCTGCATGTGGCCGCTCTTCTTTGCCGTGCGGACACTAGCCCTCAGCCGCAACAACCACGAGGTGCTGGTCAGCGAGGCGAAGATGTCGCGGGAGGAGATCAAACAGATCATATGGGACACCCAGGCGATGGGCTGGTCCAACCGCTGGCTGGATGAGTACTACAGACGGCTGAGCGAGGGGTAGCAGACGAACGCGCCGTCTCTTGCCGCGCCTTAAGGGGAGTGGCACAGTCGAAAGAGGGCAGAGTAGAATCAACACGCAGGGCAACCTTGGCGCGGCGAGGAAGGATAATGAGCGGCCTACCCTTGTTTCACTCAATAAAACCCATTGACACGAGCTTCACCCCTGACGGATACATTGTTCTGGGGACGGGCGATGTGAGCGAGTTCATTGCCCAGATTCCAGACAAGTCCATCTCGTTGATCATCACCTCCCCTCCCTACAACTTAGGGAAAGAGTATGAAGATCGTGTCTCAATAGGGGAATACCTCAAGAACCAGACTCGCTTGATCGAGCAACTCTACCGTGTATTGCGTGACGAAGGGAGTATTTGCTGGCAGGTAGGCAACTTTGTGGAAGAAGGGGAGGTCTACCCGCTCGATATTCTGTACTACCCGATCTTTAAAGAACTCGGCATGAGACTGCGCAACCGGATCATCTGGAAGTTTGGGCATGGCCTGCATGCATCTAAGCGCTTCTCAGGGCGCTATGAAACGATCCTGTGGTTCACCAAATCCGATCAATACGTGTTTAACCTTGACGCCGTCCGAGTGCCCGCCAAGTATCCCGGAAAACGCCATTTCAAGGGGCCGAACAAGGGGAAGCCGTCTGGCAACCCGTTGGGAAAGAACCCGTCCGACATATGGGAGGTGATTATCCAAGATTGGGAAGAGGCAGTATGGGATATTCCGAATGTGAAATCCAACCATCCAGAGAAGACCATCCATCCCTGCCAATTCCCAATCGAGTTGGTTGAGCGCTGTGTCCTAGCGCTTACCCGTGAAGGGGAATGGGTCTTCGATCCCTATATGGGGGTCGGTTCTTCCCTGATTGCCGCCGTCATGCACAACAGACGGGCAATAGGCTGTGAAAAGGAAGAGGAGTACGTCAAGATAGCCCGGCAACGCCTGATGGACTTTTTCAACGGGACACTGCGCTACCGCCCTATAGGCAAGCCCGTTTATCAGCCTAGCGGAAGAGAGAAGGTCTCGCAAATTCCGGACGAATGGACGAAAACCTCCCAGATACCTCTTCCGAGCGAAGGTGAGCACCCATGATTATTGCGGGAATGTACTCTTTTAAGGGCGGCAAGGAGAACATCCGGACTCGGTACACGGCTGAGCTTAGAGAGGTGGAGCAGGTCATCGCCGCAATCAACAGTGCGCGGTACAAAACCAAAACCAGCTACGAGAAGACAATGCCGGGAAGGTCTCTTTACAGTCCACGCGCTTTGAACAAAGCCTTTAGACAAGAGTTCGAGGCTCGCGGCTGGAACAGATTCAAAGTGCAATGTGAGTATTCTGCCGAACATTATGTGGCCGGCTTTGCCCCTGCCAGCCCTTTAAAGAGCGCCTTCCGCGAGATGGATTTTGTGAAGAATGGTGTAGGGGTTGAAGTCCAATTCGGTAAATATGCCTTCATGGTCTATAACGTCTGTGCGAAGATGACCATTTTTCACCGTCTGGGAGTGATAGACGTAGGAATTGAAATCGTGCCGATCAAGCTGTTTGCTGAAGAGATGTCAACAGGTGTTTCTTACTTTGAGCAATTTGTGTGGGATCTAGAACATCGCGGGATTGCAGACATTGATATACCTGTGCTTGTGCTTGGAATATCAGCCTAAAAGCCGGCGGCAGGGGCAATATAGCTGACACCCTTGCGCTGAGCGAGGGGTAGCAGACGAACGCGCCGTCTCTTGCCGCGCCTTAGGCGGGGAAGGCCTGCTTGTCTTGCCGGCCCCGGCGTGTAGAATAGGGCTACCTGACTGCGTGCACCGGAGGGTGGGATGAGCAAGACATTTGACGAACTGATCAAGCTCCTCAACGAGAAGGGAGACATCCCCGATCAGGAAGCCGAAAAGGTGATCAAGGAACACGGCCCGCTGACCGACGAGGAAAAGAGCAAGCTCGCGGCGGCGATCAAAGAGAAGAAGGAACAAAAGAAAGAGGAAAAGCCGCCGGAACAGAAACCAGAAGAAAAGCCGGAAGAGAAAAAGGCCGAAGCAGAAAAGAAGGAAGCAGGGCCGGAAGAGAAAAAACCGGAGGAAAAGAAAGAGGAGAAGAAAGAAGACTCCGGCAAAGCAGAGGAGATCGGCGAGGTGTCTATGGAAGACTACCTCAACGCCTTGTCCACCCTCGACTCAGAGGATGTCAGCCCCGAAGAGAAGGCACGGGCGCAGAAGATCAAAGAGAAGTTTGAGAGCCAATAAGCAACACAGGGGATGCGGAAACCACCGCATCCCCTGTTTGTTGGCACACACCCGTCAGACGGCAGGAGGGGCGGGAGGCTCGTAGGTAGGGCCAGCCGGCGCCTCCGGCATGACAATCCACAGGATGATGTAAATCCAGAACCCGCCGCTGGCCATCAGTGCCAGCACCACAAAGATCAGGCGTACCAGTGTCGGGTCAATCCCAAAGTACTCGCCCAAGCCGGCGCACACACCGGCAACCATCTTGTTGGTAGACGAACGCTGTAACTTTTTCTGCTCCATGATGACCTCTCCTCATGCATCAGTGCTTTCAGATGTAACCTCACCTTATAATACGCACAGGCAGGCCGTCGGTTGCGGGCTGTCCCTCACCATTTGCGCCTTTGGGAATGCGCTTCAGCCGGGCGGCCAGATCACGCCCTGCGTGCGCCCGTGATCGGTCTCCTCCTCATAGCGGCGCTGGGATTCGCGGCAGGCGGCAAAGACCCCCTCGCTGGCGGACAGCACCGCCGCGTCCAGCGCACAGCAGGTATCCGAAGGGGGCAGGGCGGCGAAGGCCCCGCCTAACGCCCACGCGCACTCGACCGCCAACGCCCCATGACCCCGCTCATGCTCCGTCAGCGCCGCCTCAAAGGCCGCCCACTGGGCAGTGAGGGCTGGGTCTGCGCCGGCGGGGGCAGTCCAGCGGGGGAAGGTGTAGCTCACCGTCAGGTAGATCGTCACCGGCCCGGTGACACATCCGCCCTCGCCGCATGGGCAGGCATAGCGCCAGTCAAACAGCGGCTCGGTCAGCGCAAACCAGTGATACCCTCCCAGCGGATCAACCGGCCCCTGCGTCCGCATGGCTGTATCAATCTCGGCGGCGGTTGCCCCTCCGATCTCGTAGTGTGTGGTGCGGATGGTCGTAACGAGCGTCACCGCGCCGCGCGTCTCCTGCAAGGTGACGGCAGTGGTCGTGCGGGCCGGCGGCGTAGCGGTCGGCACGAGCGGCGCGGCAGGAGAGGACGGCGTAACAGCCGGCATGGGCGACGGGCTGGGAGAGGGCGGCAGGGCAGGCGCGGAGGGCGTCCCCGCCGGCAGGAGCGGCGAGGGACGAGGGGGTGTATCCGCCGCCGTCGGCTTCACGGGAGATGCGGACGAAGCCGCTCCAGCCGGGGCGCAGGCCGTCAGCGTCAGCGCGGCAGACAGCACCGCAAGCCTCAGAGCCAGCCGTGCGACGGGGTAGTTCATGGCTTCCCCTCTGTTGGAGAAACGCCTTACTTCCCGCCGCACCCTTCCGGGATGGTTATATCAACCGGGACATTGGCGGACAGCAGGTCGTAAGTCAACGTGATCGGCCCGACTACGCCGCTTTCCTCAGTGGACTGGCCGTCCACCACCACGCGCACCACATAGCCGCCCGCACGGGCCACCCAGACATCAATGGTTGTACCTGAGATTTGCAGATCGGACAGCATGACATCTTCAAGCCGGTAGTGCCGCGCCTCGACTCCGTTGATCCACTCATTCGGCTCGACCCGCTGTAGCTCACCTGCCTCATACAACGCATCAGAGATCACGTCGCCAAGGATGGCGTAGCTCATCAGATCGTCTGCCTCAAAGGGGGCATCCTCCTGGGGCCACGTGTCGCAGTCGGCCTCCTCCTGATCGCCTGACAGGTCACTGCGCTGGTAGAACATCCCGTCCAAGAAGACCACTGCCTCCTCAGCGGTGACGGTACTGCCCTTGACGCCGACAAAGAAGTCTAACCCTTCCACTGTGAGCATCGTCATTGTGCTGGCCTGCGCCGGCTGGCGGCGGGCGGCTATGTCCATCCTCAGATCGAGGCTGGCCGGCTTGTTGGTATCCTGATTAGTCCCCTCGAACGTCACGGTAAAACGGGCCGTATAGCTGTCGAACTGACCCTCGCCCAGACTGCCTTCATAGGTATAGACGGGCGGGGCATCTGTGTCGGGGCTAAAAAAGCCGGGCAGTGAGCCGCAGGTACAGGCCAAGGCGATCAGCGCCAGCGCCGCTACGGCGGCTGTCTGTCTCACTCCACTGGGCTGGATCATACTTCCCCCCAAGAGTGTGCACAGCAAAACTACAGGGGCCGCCCCAAGCCTTTAGGAGAACAGAGGAGAACCAAACCTCCACACCGAGCGGAAGTCCCCCAACGAGCCGGGCGGCTTCTTCTGCTTATTGTAGGCAGGATAGGGAAGGAAGCAACAAATGGCCGTGTGCCGTTATGCTCAGATGTCCGCCGGCAGGCCAATATCCGTCCGGCGGCCAATGCGTGCCCGGAGCTGTTCCATCGCGGCTGTCTCGTCAGTCAGGGAGAGCGTGATCGCGCCCAGCGGGCAGGCCGAAGCGCACCGTCCGCACCCTTTGCAGTCCTCACCGATGCGTGCCTGCCCGTCTATCAGCGAGATTGCCCGCACATAGCATACGTCAAGGCAGAGGCCGCAGCCACTACACTCCGGCCCAACCGACACCGCCAGCCCCGGCAGGCGCACGACCGTCTCCCAGAAGGCGGGCGGCCCGCTCCGCAGACCCTGCCGGGTCGAGCAACAGCAGTCACAGCAGAAGCAGACCGCCAGCATCCGCTGGTAGGGGATGCCCAGCAGGCAGGCGTCAAAGGCGCTGTGGATAATCAACGGCACCAGCCCGATGTCCATCGCACGGCTCATATGGGCCAGCGCCTGATCGCGTGTGGCGGGGCGTCCCAGCGCCGGGTTGATCTGCGCCGCCGCGTCTCCCAGAAACAGACAGCCTATCCCGCGCGGGTAGGTCCGGCAGTGGTTGGCGCGGCGGCACAGGCACTCATTTAAAATGAAGCGGTAACTGGCCTGCTCCAGCAGAGGGGAGAGCAGGGCATAAGGCAGGACCGTGCTGGCAGAGGGGGTCAGCACTTCGTTGACCGGCACAATGACGGCCTCGTTCTCCTCCGGCCTGAACCACGACTCGGCCAGCCGGCTGAAGAGCGGTTGTCTGGCCAGCCAGTTCTGAACCTTGCCCAGCGGCCATGCGGCCATCAGAAGATCAAAGCCAAGTCTGGAACGTGCCATCGGGCTGTCTTTGCCTTCTAGCCGGCGGGCGGCCTGATCACCTCTACCCCGCCCATGTACGGCCTGAGCACCTCCGGGATCACCACCGAGCCGTCGGCTTGCTGGTAATTCTCCAAGATAGCGATCATCACACGCGGCAGGGCCAGCCCCGAGCCGTTCAGGGTGTGCGGGTAGCGCGGCTTCTCGCCTGCCGCCGGACGGTAGCGCATGTTCATACGGCGGGCCTGAAAGTCATGGAAGTTGGAACAGGACGACACTTCCAGCCACTCCTGCGAGCCGGCGGCCCACACCTCCACATCGAACTTCTTGGCCGCCACAAAGCTCAGGTCGCCGGTACACATCTGCACCACGCGGTGCGGCAGACCCAGCAGACGGGCGATGTCTTCGGCGTTGTCCAGCAGTGACTGAAGTTCGCGCTCGGAGACCTCCGGGTCGCCCTCGACGATCTTGACCATCTCGACCTTGTCAAACTGATGGCCGCGCTTGATGCCCCGCACATCGCGCCCTGCGCTCATCTTCTCGCGCCGGAAGCAGGGCGTATAGGCGACGTAGTACAGCGGCAGTTTCTCGCCGTCGAGTATCTCGTCGCGGTGCAGGTTGGTGACCGGCACTTCGGCGGTAGGAATCCACCAGAAGTCCTCTTCGATGTCACGGTACAGGTTCTCGCCGAACTTGGGCAGATTGCCCGTGCCAACCATACAGACCTCACGCACCATGAAGGGCGGGTAGACCTCCGTGTAGCCGTGCTGGTTGATATGCACATCCAGCATCCACGCGATCAGCGCCCGCTGAAGCCGCGCCCCCAGCCCCTTCAGCACGTAGAAGCGCGAGCCTGACAACTTAGCCCCGCGCTCAAAGTCGAGGATGTCGAGCAGGGGGCCGAGGTCCCAGTGAGGCAGTGGCTCGAAGTCAAACTGGGGCAGTTCCCCTTCCTGCCGGATGATCACGTTGGCGCTTTCGTCCGGCCCGACCGGCACGCCTTCGGCGGGCAGGTTGGGTATCCACAGCATTTGCTCCCCAAGATTGGCCTCGACCTCACGCAGTTCGGCCTCCAGACTGTCCAGCCGGGCGTTCAGGCTCTTCATCTGGCCGATCTTGGTCTGGCGTTCGGCGGCATCTCGGGTATGGCCGATAATCTTGCTGGCCTTGTTTTTCTCAGCCCGCATGGCCTCGATCTCGGCCAGCAGGGCGCGGCGGCGCTCGTCCAGCTCAAGCACCAGATCAACACGGGCCAGCGCATCCGGATCGTTCAGGTCACGCATTGCCTGCCGGACACGTTCGGGTTCATTGCGGATAATGGCGATGTCGAGCAAGGCTGTCCCTCCTGTTGGCGGCTTGCCGAGTGCAGATTAAACGACCCCCCTCGTCTGGCTCAGGACGAGGGGGGGATGCCCCGTGTGGTGCCGCCTGATTTAGTCCCCTCTTTCAGCATGCCCTTCGACTACCCTCTGCCAGGGATTCCCCTCCGCCTCGAAACAGAGCCGGCGGCTGTTCGGATCAAGGGCGTCGCCGGCCCGGCCTTTCCTCCGGGCGGCCTGCTCAGGAGTGGATACAGGCATCCGCCCCTCCCGCCTTGTACCAGCCGGCATCTGTTGGGGGCTGTCTATGCCTGCAAGCTCTGTCTCAATGATCGGCTGTCAGGTTGTTCGTCCGCGCGGCAGTTTAACATGAGGCAGGCGATCAGTCAAGCACGGGGGGGATTGGACAACGCTATGAATACTCTCTTAATGGGAACAACTCCCAACAGCTTCATCCGCTGGTTTATCCACTATTGGGTCTTGTTGGGACAAATACGCTTAAGGCACCCCCTCTGAGGCGATCTGCTCCAACTGCTTGATCCACCCGTCAAAATGAGGACACCGCTCCCGGATGCGGTCCAAACCAATCCTTTTGGCAATGAGCGGCCCATGCACCGGTTTCTGGTACTTGGCAATGTGTCTGCTGATGCGGGCCGCCGGATGCGTATCATGACCTTCATTGATCTCTTCCGGGGTTGCAAAGCCCTTGGTTTCCTGTGCCAAGGTGCCAGGAGGAAGTGTATCGGGAAACGCCTTTTCGATCTCCGCCGGATCAACAAGCAACAGCGCTTCAAACTCATGTAAGGTCAGGAAGGGAATGAAACGACGGTCGCCAATATCTCTCGCAAACTCATTCTGGAGGTAACGAACCCGGTCGTATGGAGAACCAGATGGCAAACTGGACTTGCCGGGAAAATCGTCTGGCAGGCCATAGAAGTCGAGCATTGTGGTCACGGCGACCGTGTTGCTATCACCTAGAAGCCGGCAGATGTCCCGCTTGACCTTCGCGTATGAAGTAAGCCCTCCTTTGAAAGTCCGGCCTGACTTTTCCCGTTTGGTCTTGGATAGCACAGGAGCGGGGTATATGCCCAACTCTTCAAGATAGGTTGCCAGAATATCTCTGACAAAGGTCTCTTCAGTTTGCCCTTCGACATAGACCTTGACGAACTTCATGCAGTCGGCCTGCCCCCGAATACGTTCTTTTCCCAGAGGTCGCCTAGACCATAGTCATCGAGCCATGCCTCGACTTCTTTCGCGCCTAAACGTGCGAAAACGGATTGGCCATCTTTGCGGTCTACAACGATGACCTCATCCGGCTCAAACTGGTTGACGAGGGTCACCGATTGGGTGGCCACAATGACTTGTGTCTGCTCAGCCGCGCTACGAAGCAGGTTGGCCAAAATCGTGATGGCATAGGGATGGAGGCCCAATTCAGGCTCATCGAGCAGGATAGTGCTCGGCAGGCGGTCCGGCGGCTGGAGCAGAAGCGCGGCCAGGCACATAAAGCGCAGGGTGCCATCGGATATGGTGCTGGCGTCGAAATAGGCATCGGTGCCCCGTTCACGCCATTCGAGCTTGATCTTGTCTGGATTCAGCGGGCTGGGGCGCAGGTCAAAATCCTCAAAGAAGGGAGCGACCATGCGGATCGTGTCCACGATGTTGCGATAGTGGTCCGGCTCTACCTCCCGCAGAAAGTACAGATAGGCCGCAAGATTGGATGCATCATGGCGGAGACGGCGATTGTCGGCAAGGTCCCCCGTCTGTTTGACTTTAGCCGAGTCGCTGGTGTCGTGAAAGTGATAAATGGTCCAGCTCTCCATAGCCGTGAGGACATAGCTGGGAACTCCGCCTGTACGTCTGGCTGTATCCCTCAACAGGCTTTCCTGATGTCCGGCGCCAAGAAATATCTCGTAAGGCTTGCCGGGATGTTTAGAACGATCGTGAAAATACGTCTCTTCACGCTCAAAGATCAATCTGTCACCGGCTGTGGGAACCAGCACGCAACGATAACCGTTTGCTAACTGCTCATCCCCCGCAAACCACACCTCGATCTCGATGCGTTCCGTCATCCGGCGGCCAAAGTAGAGCAACTTTCGCCTCCGGATGACGGAACGCATCGAGAT
>DAOTYH010000049.1:0-7187 GCA_034435015.1 Anaerolineae bacterium
GGGAGTGGCTAATAGAGTGGATATGGAGGGCTAAAATCGCCCGACCCGTTAACACTATGTCCACCCTTTTGGCCACTCCCCCCTGGCTTTCTCAGTGCATACGCCACTCGAATCCGTGTTATACTGTCCATTAGCGCTCCGTGATTCTGTTGTTGGTTTCATCATCTCTACAACTTTATCACGGAGTCGCATTTTTATTGAGAATACTGCAAAAGGCCAGAGTATTGGGGAGTGGATAAGTTAGCGGGTACATGCAACCTTGGCATGGGCAGGGATCGTGCTCGTACCCAGTCATTTATCCACTCCCAGAGTATTTCATGATGCATGGTGCGGAAGTCTGCCGCCTGACCACCTCTTCGGCCCGGCTTCCAAATCCTGCCGCTTTGGGAGTGGACTGAGTCCCCCAACTCATGGCTAAATACCTGCGCTTGCGCTACAATCCATTCCAGCCTTAAGAATAACAGGGGGTGCTGTATGAGTACCAGAAAGCCTAACATCATCCTATTGGTGCTGGATACTCACCGGGCCGAGCGTATCTCTGCCTATGGCTACCCAAAAGATACGACTCCGGTGCTAGGGTCCCTTGCTGAAGGCGCGACCGTCTTCGATTGGGCCGTCGCCCCCGCCCAGTGGACGATCCCCTCCCATGCCTCGATGTTTACCGGCCTGTACCCGACACTTCATCAGACCAACCAGTCTTATGCCACCCTTCCTCGGGATATCCCTACTCTGGCCGAACTGCTTCGCAAGAACGGGTATCAGACTGTCGCCTTTTGCAACAATCCGCTGGTTGGGGTGTTGGATAACGGTCTCAAGCGCGGATTTAACGCCTTTTATAATTACAGCGGAACATTCCCCGACGTGCCTGAGATAGGCGATGTGTCTGCTCTGCGTCGTGCTCAACATGCTGTCACAGAATTGCTTCAGAAGGTCTCAGAGCCGATTGAGCGTCAGTTTGGGCGATCACCCCTTCTGCTTAAGCTGGCTATGCTTCCTATTTTTGTGCCTTTCTGGACGCGCGTCGGCAAGTTTAAGGGTGATACGGAACGCTCCCTGCAGGATGTGACCGACTACCTGCGCTACCACTACAGCGCCTACCCTGAACAGCCCCTTTTCATGTTCATTAACATGATGGAGACCCACCTTCCTTATTATCCGCCCAGCAAGGCTATTGACAGGTGGGCCCCCTATCTCAAACGGGATCGGGAAGCACGCGACTTTATTCAGAAGTTCAATCTGCAGAGCTACCGCTGGGTAGCCCCCATGATTGAGCCGTTCAATGAACTGCAGAAGACCGTCATCAGCGACATGTACGACGCTGAGGTTGCCTATCAGGACCGCCAGTTGCGTAAGGTCTTCCGCTACCTCAAGCGCTCCGGTCAGCTTGACAACACGATGGTGGTGGTCGTCTCTGATCACGGGGAAAGCCATGGGGAGCATAACTTCATGGGGCATGCTTTCGTGATTTACAACGAGCTGGTTCACGTTCCCCTCATGATCCACTACCCGGAGATGTTCCCTGCCGGCAAGCGGGTCCAGCACAACGTCTCGACACGGCGCATCTTCCACACCATCTTGGAGGCCGCCGGGGTTGAGTATGAAGTCAACGAACGACCGGCACACGACCTAAGCCTTACCCGCTCTCTCGGTGGTCCGGAGAATGAACCCCCCGATGAACAGGTAGTGGCTGAGGCTTACCCGCCGCTCAACTTCATCAATGTGATGGAGATGAACAACCCTGAAGCCATCGAGCCTTTCCGCGTCCGTATGATGCGCCGTGCTATCTTCGATGGCGGCTGTAAGTTGATGACGGTTAACGAACAGCCTGATGAGTTCTTTGACTTTTACGCTGACCCTCTTGAAACCCGCAATCTGCTTGACAACCCGCTTGGTTATGAGAACCAGATTCTGCGTCTTGAGCGGGCACTCGCTGACTTCGTCACCGCGGCTGAGAGCCAGCGCACCGGTATTGCCGCCGGACATACGATTGACTACAGCAATGACCCGGAGCTACTGGAGCGATTGCGCGGCTTGGGATATATTGAATGAGTGCAGGGATGCCCTGCTTCAGCCAAATTCCATAATCCAAAAGGATAGCATCCTATGTGGCAAGAATTGTTGACCTGCATGGGTCAGCGCCGTGTGGCCTTGTGTATCCCGTGGGGGGGCGAGGCTGTTCCCCTCGTCTATTGGTACGGCGTGCTGGCCTCTGTCGGTATCTTTCTGGGCGCTCTCTATGCCAGCTACCACCTCAAGCTGGAAAACGAAGACCCCGATACAGTCTGGGATGCCCTGTTGTGGGTACTTATCCCCGGCCTGATCGGGGGGCGGCTGTGGTATGTGCTTCAGGCCGTTATCGCCGGCAGCAACGCCTATTCACTGTCACGCCCGTTGGACATCATCAACCCCCGTCTGGGTGGGATGAACATCTTCGGGGCGGTCCTGTTTGGCGTGATTGCCGTCTTGATCTATGCGCGCTTCAACAAGAAGGTCAAGGGCTGGCTGCTGGCCGATGCCGCCCTGATGGGCCTGCTGATCGGGCAGGGTATCGGGCGGTTTGGCAACTACATCAACGAAGAGTTATATGGCCCTCCTACCGGCTCAAGCTGGTTTGGTATGCGCGTCGAGCAAATGTACCGCCTGCCCCAGTTTGCCGATCTTCCGCCGGAGACGCGCTTCCATCCCACCATGATCTACGAGGCTGTCTGGCTGTTCCTGTGCTTCGGCGTGTTGTACTTCCTCTTCCGCCGCTATCAGGAACGTTTTATCCCCGGTATGCTGAGCGGCCTTTACTTGATCCTTGCCGGCTTTGGGCGTTTTATTCTGGAGTTCTGGCGCCCTGATCAGCCCACGTTTGCACTAGGAAACAGCGGCCTTGAAGTCAGCTACTCGCGGGTGGTAGCGTTGTTGTTACTGCTGGTCGGCATCGTCATTTTGCTCGACCGGCTAGGATATCTGAAGATACCTTTTATTCAACGCCCCCCCACCTTGCGACAACGTCAGGCCGCCTATCAAGCCATCCTGACCGAACGCAGGCGTCAGGAACGTGCCCGCGAGCGCGAAAAACTGCGTGCCCAGCGCCGTAAACTGCGTGAGGCCGCCGCCCGTGAGCAGACTCAGCAGGAAGACCAGTAGGAACATCTCATCGCCTTCCCGCCAGCTCAGACCACTCAGGGCAGGGGGCTTGCTGACCAAGCGAATCGAGAAGGGGCGCACACCCGTGCGCCCCTTTGCTTAACGGTGGGCTATTCCTCGTATCTCGTCCAGCGTGGCCACCTTGTGTTCGCTCAGCCAGCTATCCATCTCATTGAGGACCCGTTTCAAGCCAGCCGTGCCATGACGATGCGCAACGGTTGCCAGCCCGACCCCTGTTGCGCCTGCCATGATCATCTCGATAGCATCCCGCCCATGCATGACGCCCCCCGTTCCTATCAGCGGCACATTGACTGCCTCATACAGCTCATATACCATCCGAACGGCGATAGGGCGTAATGCCGCGCCGGATATGCCTCCGACCTTGTTGCTCAGCACAGGGCGGCCCGATTCAATGTCAATGACCATGCCCGGCATGGTATTGGAGACCGTAATCAGATCTGCACCGGCCTTCACAACGGCCTCTGCGATCTCGATCAGGTTGGGCACGTTGGGGGCCAGCTTTACGCTCATGGGCAGAGAGAGTGCCTCGCGGGCGGCGGCTGTTGCTTCGGCGGCGGCAGTACACTGGGTGGCAAAAGGGGCGCCCAACTCCCTTTCAACATTGGGGCAGGAGAGGTTAATCTCCACCAGATCAGGTTCTGCCTGAGCGATCATGCGTGCGACAGTGTTGAATTCACGGGGAGTCTCTGCAAAGATACTGGCGATCAGTTTGACGCCCCGCTGTGCCAGCTCGGCCTTCAGGCGGCGGAATTGAGGAACAGATGCTTCAACACCGGTGTTGTCCAGACCAACGGCATTGATTAACCCTTCTCCCCAATCATAGATGGTCGGCTCAGGATGCCCTCGGCGGGGGTGCGGGCCGATGGAGTTGGTCGTCAGGGCGCCGATTCCACTGCTTGCCAACTGGATGACCTCAGCCCCCCACGGGCTGGCCGCCAGTATCAGAGGTGATTGGAGAGTGACAGTTCCAAGTTGGGTGGTTAGGTCAGGGAACATGTTACTGTGAGCTTCTACTTTCAGCCAACCAGGCCGTAATGAAACGATGTCTTGCTTCGGGGATGCGTTTTAGGGCTAGCAACGTATCCAGTATCTCCTGAAGTGTCAGAATGTGATGAACGTGATACCCCTTCGCTTCTAAATCTTCTGCGCCTCCCATCCCGCGATCCACCACCACGATCAGGTCGGTGACGTGGAGCCGCACAGTCTCCAGCAGGGAGATAGCTTCGAGTTTGCTGTCACCACGCGAGAGAACATCATCAATGAGAAGCACCGTCTCGCCGGGGTTATAAAGGCCCTCGATATAGCGGCCTGTGCCGTGATCCTTCATCTGCATACGCGGATAGATAAGGGGACACTCAATGGCGAGGCTGAAGGCCACACCAATCGGCACGCCGGACAGAGGAATGGCCGCCAGCCGGTCGAACTTAAGTCCTTCGGTACAGGCCTGCATAGCACGGGCCACTCGCCGCAGAAGGCCGGGGCGCGAGATCAACAGGCGCAGATCAAGGTAAACAGGAGAAATCTCACCTGACTTGAGGGTGAATTCGCCAAACTGGACTGCACCTAGATCATACAACCCGCTGATCAGGGCTTCTTTATCAATAACCTTTTGCATGGCTTGCCCTCAACCCGTTAATCTCATCGCGCAGATACGAGGCCGCCCGCCGCGCGGCGCGGGCATAATCTGCTTCCCGTGAAGCATAGTTTACCGCACGCGAGACATTGATCAACGGGCCTACCCCCTCGCTGGTTGGGCCAAAGCGCACGGCGGCATCTAGCTCACCGCCCTGCGCCCCAATCCCCGGTATCAGGAGAGGGAGTTCTGGGGCCTGTGTACGCACCAAGGCGAGGTCGTCGGGATGTGTGGCGCCGGCTACCAGTCCTACCGTGCTGTCGGGATAGCTCTGTGCCCAGCCCTGTGCCGCCTTGATCACACGTTCGTACAAGCGGGGAGAAGAGCCAGGGTGATCTTGAAAGCGGGGGGCATCGGGGTTGCTGGTGCGGCATAACACAAACACCCCCCGACCCGGGTAGGCTTCCAGCAGGGGGCATACGGCATCCTCACCCACGTAGGGGCTGACGGTCAACGCATCTGCCTGCCACGTCTCAAAGACTGCCCGGCCGTACAGCCGCTGAGTGTTGCCAATATCTCCGACCTTGGCATCCAGCACAACGGGGATATGCGGCGGGACGGCTGACAGGGTATCCTGCAGAGCGCGGATACCCTCTGCTCCGAATGCTAAAAAGAAAGCAAGGTTGGGCTTATAGGCACATACCAAGTCGGCGGTCGCCTCAATAATGCGGCGGCAGAAGCTGGCCAGCCCTGCCGGGCCGCTCAGCTCGTTGAGAGGGGGCATCAGCGTCGGGTCGGGGTCCAACCCGACGCACAGCCACGAGTGATTGTGTTCCTGAGCAGAACGCAGTTTATCGCGGAAAGATGTCATTGACACTCAGCGGGCTAAGCCCGTCCCAGCACCGCCGCCAACAGCGCCATGCGGATATACAGGCCGTTCTGCATCTGGCGGAAGTAAGCCGCACGGGGGTCCTGATCAACCTCATAGGTGATCTCGCCTACTCTCGGCAGTGGATGCATCACGATCATCTCGCTTTTGGCCTGCTCCATGATCTCTGGTGTAATAATATACACATCTTTCACTTTCTCATATTCGCTCAGATCGGTGAAACGTTCCTTCTGGACGCGGGTGACGTACAGCACATCCACTTCGCCGATCACCTCGTGGACGTCCTCGTGTTCGGTGAACGTGTCGCCGGAGTCGGTCACTTCCTGTCGAATCTCCTCCGGCATCCGGAGCAGGCGCGGTGAGATGAAGCGGAAAGTGACGTCCCGGTTAAGCAACAGGCGTGTCAGCGAGTGGACGGTGCGGCCAAAACGCAGGTCACCCAGCATGCCTACCGTCAGATGATCAAGGCGTCCAAGCTCGCGCTTGATGGTATAAGCGTCGAGCAAAGCCTGAGTGGGATGTTCCCCCACGCCATCACCGGCGTTGATGATCGGTTTGCTGGCCCATCGGGCGGCCTCAGCGGCAGAGCCAAGCTCGTAGTGGCGCATGACGATCACGTCGGCGTAGCATTCCAGCGTGCGGACTGTGTCAGCCAGCGACTCACCCTTACTGACCGATGAGTATTGGACCGAGTTGATTGGGATGACCTGCCCGCCAAGGCGCTGCATGGCCGCCATGAATGAGGAGCTGGTGCGTGTGCTTGGCTCATAGAACAGGTTGGCCATGATCTTGCCCTGTAACAAGTCGGCTGACCCGAAGCGCTCAACGAGGGTCCGCATCTCGTCTGCTACGCCAAAAATGTACTCCAGCAAGGGCGGGGTGAATTGACGCACAGACAGGATGTCCTGCCCGTACAAACCGTTGGTAGTGTTGTCTGCCGGACGGGGCCTGGCTGGCATTGGATTGGGTTGCATCACTGTACCTCCTTGGCTGTGAACTCTGACAGCGCATATGCAAAAAAAGGCCTTTGGGAAATTAACCCAAAGGCCTTGACAAAAAACACAATCCCCAGCGAGGCGGCCTAGCCTTTATCAGTACAGGCGGTGGGCACTTGTCTTTCTGAATGAACATGAGACTCTCTCGCATGGGTCGTATGCAAAATCGCGTTGATTTTATCGAGATGGCGCGAGAATGCAAATTTTACGCAATGTGGGGGAGTGGCTAACAGGGTGGATATGGAGGGCTAAAATCGCCTGACCCGTTAACTCCATGTCCACCTTTTTGAGCACTCCCCAATGTGGGGAGTGGCTAACTGTCTGGATATGTGCAATAATAGTGTCATGAATAGTGTCATGCAATGTCCAAAATGCAGCAACCAGAAGCAACATCAAATCAGGGCGGACCGAAGTCGGGAGTCAACGCTACAAATGCAAGGCCTGCGGATATCGTTACACGCCCAATCCTAAGCGGCATGGATACAGCGATGAAGTACGAATGCAAGCCGTACGGATGTACGTGGATGGGATGAATCTGCGGCGGATAGCCCGACACCTGGGTGTGAACCATCAG
>DAOTYH010000050.1:0-7678 GCA_034435015.1 Anaerolineae bacterium
CCCACACCCGTCCCGCCGGCCAACACACCGGCCCCCCAGCCTGCCGGCGGCACAGCCAGCGTGCAGATCGTCAACCAGACTGGCACGACGATCTGCTATGTGTACATCTCACCCAGCACGGACACAAGCTGGGGCGATGACCAGCTTGGGGCAAGCAATGTCATTGCCGCCGGCGACAGTTTCACCATCACGGACATCCCGGCTGGCACATACGACCTCAGAGCGGACGACTGCAGTAGTAACACGCTCGCTGAAGAATACGGCGTCGCCTTGTCCGGCGGCTCATTCACATGGACA
Organism: Anaerolineae bacterium; assembly: GCA_034435015.1. Classification (GTDB taxonomy): domain Bacteria; phylum Chloroflexota; class Anaerolineae; order Aggregatilineales; family UBA3940; genus DAOTYH01. The sequence continues at coordinate 298 of DAOTYH010000050.1, forward strand.
GTAGCCGGCACCGGAAGCAGTGGCGGCACAGCCGGCGGCACAGGCGGCTCTGGTTCATTGACGGTGATCAACACCTCCAGCGTGACGATCTGCTACCTGTATGTCTCACCCAGCACAGACACGAGCTGGGGCGATGACCAACTGGGGTCGAGCGTCATTGCGCCGGGCCAAAGCTTCACCATCACAGACATCCCGTTTGGCACCTATGACCTGCGTGCTGAGGACTGTAGTGGCAGTAACTCAGTTGAGCGCTTCGGCGTCCAGATCAACGGCGCTTTCGAGTGGACGATCACTGACTGACCGGCCATCTCTAATACTCAAGATCGCATGAATTTGTGTGGGCATGGCGTCAAAGCCATGCCTTTTGCATTTGCGTATTCTCTGCACCGGCCTATAATGAGGCCGAGAGTTGCTCCCAACAAAAAGTTGTAGATGACATGTTCAACCTATGATGAAGGAGAAAGGATTTTATGTCCAAGCTGAATGTTCGCATCATTGCTATCGTTGTCAGTATTCTGGCATTGGCGGCGCTCGCCTGCACCTGCGGCGGAGTTGATTTGGGCAATATAACTGGCGGCGGCGGGGGCGGCTCGGCAACGGTCACGCTGATCAACAACAGCGGCTCAACGGTCTGCTATGTTTACATCTCCCCTAACACTGAGACAACATGGGGCAGTGACTGGCTTGGCGCAACTGAGGTAATCAACAATGGATCAAGCCGTGTCTTCACCGGTATCACCCCGGGCGTCTACGACCTGCGGGCCGATGATTGCAATAGCAATGTACTGTACGAGGAGTACGGCATCAACATCAGCGGCAGTTATACGTGGAACATCCCGTAGAAAGGCACTGAGACAGAGGGGAGGACTTGCCAGCCGGCAAGCCTCCCCTATTCGATCCGTAGTTCCCCGACCTCCATCCACTGCGGGCGGGGCAGGGACAGCACCTGCCATCTGAAGCGCCCCCACGGCGCAGCAACGAGAGCTTGGTTGTCAATCCACAGCACAAATCCCAACGGCCCGCGCGGAGACATATCGCAGTCCAGCACTGCCTCACCATCCACACGGAAGACTGCACCCCGCCTGTTCCATTCCAGCCGGTAGGTATGCCAATCGGTCATGTCGGCCTGGATGAGCGCCTCGCTGACCCCCATCGCGCGCTGCCACACCGGCCACAGCGTCCGGTACACGGCGCGGATGTTCATCAGCGGCACAGCCAGCGGAGCAGTCGGCGCCAGCAGAAAGAACGGCAGGCGGATGGCATCTACTGTCGCGGCCTTCCAGCCATGCCCCGGCGTGTTGAGATCAAGCTTCATCTCGGAGGGCGGTGAGGCGTAAAAGAACCAGATCGCACGCGGCAGGGCCGGCGGTCGAGCGCCGGTCATCATGAAAGGATCGTTCCAGAAGCCAAAACCTGCTGTCCCTAGCAATTCCCCGGCAGGGTGCGAGAAACGCGCCCGGACAGTCAGGGTAAGCGGCGGATGCCATTTGAAATCCCGCCGCCGCAGACCCTGATAGTCATCTATCTGCGCATCGGTGTAGCGCCCCGGCGGCGCCTCATGATTGACAAACCGCCAGCCTGCGCCGGTGGTTTCAATGGCACTGCCCGGCAGTACATAGCGCCGCCAGAGCGTGCCGGGTTCGGCGGAAAGGTCTGCTGTGAGAGACATGGTTAGAACCTCGCTTCAGAGATTGGCTCACCTGCCTTGATTCTAGCCCATCTGTGGGTTTTTCGTGGTATCATGTCGGGGATACAGACAGCAAACTAACGAGGTGCGCTTTGAAGACCATGCAGGTACAGTGGATGCGCCGAATCGCACGCTGGCTGGGGATATTTCTGGCGGCGCTGACGGTGCTCTATCTGCTCAGTGAAGGGGCTGTCACCCTTGAGGAGATGACTCCCATCGAGACATTGCAGACAGCCGCCCTGTTCACCATGCTGGCCGGCACGCTGATCGCGTGGCGTTCGGAGGGCGCCGGCGGTGTGATCATGCTGATCAGCGGGCTGGTATTCGTCGGCCTCAACTCGGTGGACAGCGGCTATCTGCGTGTTGGGCTGATCCCCGCCTTGTATCTGATGGCCGGCACGTTATTTGTGGCCGTCTTCCTCCAGTCTGACCGGCCGCAATAAGACGACTTGTTCAGGCAAGGGGGCAAAGCAAACTGCCGGGCAGTGCCCGCCCCCGCCACGTCTCACGGCACTCTGGGCGCACCGAACTCCTGCTCCAGCCGCTCCATCCACTGGTTGGCCACCTCACCGACCACCTTAAGGCACTCAAGAAACTCGTCATAGCTGGTATCTGAGATCAGGCGTTTGGTCTCCACGCTGATCACATCCCGCTCAGTGCCTAACTGCTCGGCGGCCACAATGGAGAAATAAGCCAAGCCGGTCTGCGGCTCATCGCTCATATCCAGCAGGTGATAGTACAGCGGCAGGAGTTTGCCGGCCGCAGGGTCAGGCAGAAAGTTGATGAAGGTTTTAAAGAGCACTATATTATGCTCCGGCTGGATGATGACATGCACCCCGACATTCTCGTATTGCAGACGACAGCGCCCCGCCTCGTCGAAGCGGGCATTGGGGTTGATACGGTGCAGATAGCCTTCGATGTCGCGCACGCCCTTCTCAATGGCACGCAGGTGGGCACGCATGTGAGATAACATGGACGGTCTCCTTGTGAGGCATTCAGCCGTCAGCCCTTCCCTTGGGCTGATCCTTCTGCCCTCGAATTATAGCACGAAGGGCATCCAGCACGACCCGCTCGCCCGATGCCGTCTCGACGTACCACTGTTGCCAGCCGTTGCACGGCGCTCCCTGTAGTGCGCCGGCCACCTGATGGATCGAGCCGCTGATCTCCCCGCAGGTGATCCGCCCGTCCGGCAGGACAGTTGCCGTGACCTCTCCAGCGGGGCCTGAATAGAGCGTCTGGCCGGGACGGATCAGTCCCTCTGCCAGCAATGCCCGAAACGGCACACGCGGCAACCTGCGGCGGCTTCCCTCTGAGGAGTCCTCCTCAGGCAACGGCGCCGGCTGGACCGCCTCGAGGCGGGCTTGAGCCAGACGCACATACTTCTCCTCGCGCTCGATGCCAATCCAGTGACGGCCCAGACGCTTGGCCGCCGCGCCGGTCGTGCCCGTGCCGAAAAACGGATCAAGCACCACATCGCCTGTGCGGGTACAGGCCAGAATGATGCGCTCCAGCAGGGCTTCAGGTTTCTGCGTCGAGTGTGCCTTCTGGCCGTTGAGCCTGACCCGTTCCGCCCCGGAACAGATCGGCAGATACCAGTCAGAGCGCATCTGTTTGCCGCCGTTCAGCGCCTTCAGCGTGTGATAGTTGAAGGTGTAACGCGCCCCCCTGATCTTCTGCGCCCAGATCAGCGTCTCATGCGCATTGGCAAAGCGCACCCCTCGAAAGTTGGGCATGGGGTTTGATTTGATCCACACCACATCGTTGAGAATCCAGTAGCCCAGCTCTTGAAGGATCGCCCCTACCCGATAGATGTTGTGATACGACCCGATCACCCACACTGTGCCGGTATCCTTCAGCACACGGCGGCAGGCTGTCAGCCAGCGCCGTGTGAAGGCATCATACTCAGCGAAACTGTCAAACTGATCCCACTCGTCCGTGACGCCGTTCACCCGCGTCAGGTTAGGACGCCACAGTTCCTGCTGAAGCTGTAGATTGTAGGGCGGGTCAGCAAAGATCAGATCAACTGATCGTTCGGGCAGGCCCGCCATGACCTCCACACAATCCCCCACCATGATCTGGTCAAGCGGCAGGATGCTCATCAGTCAGACCGGGCCTCCAGCTCCTCCGGTAGAGGAAGGTATTCACAAGCCAGCCGCTGGCGGGCAATCTGGAGATATTCCGGGTTGTTCTCGATCATCACCCAGCGGCGGCCCAGACTCTGCGCCGCGACGCCGGTCGTCCCGCTCCCGCCAAAAGGATCAAGAATGAGGTCGCCGGGGCGGGTAGCGATCAGGACGATGCGGGCGATCAAATCAAGCGCCTTCTGGGAAGGATGCCTGCCGTACTGCCGCTCGGAGCGGGGGGGATAGGGAATACTCCACAGATTGCGCATCTGCTTGCCGCCGTTGAGCTTCTTGGCAACCTCGTAATTGAATACCCACCCCTTGGCCTTATCTTTGGGAGCGTTACAGGCCCAGATGATGTGTTCCGTGCTCTCGGTCAGCGTGCGGCAGGTGATGTTGGGCTGAGCGTTGGGCTTGAACCAGACAATCGAATTGAGAACCCGCAGACCCAGCTCATTGATCAGATACCCCAGATCGTAGATGTTGTGGAATGAGCCAAACACAAAGAGATTTCCGTTAGGCCGCACCAGACGGCAGACCTCCGACAGCCACGCCCGTGAGAAGTCCAGATAGGCTTCGCGCGGGTAGATGTCCCACCTCTCGCTCATGGTGACATGCGACGAAAAGGCCCACCCCAAGCCGTTCTTCTTGCTCATATTGTAGGGCGGATCGGTGATGCAGTGGTCAAAACTGGCCTCATCCCACTGCTTCATTACTTCAAGGCAGTCGCCCTCAACCAGCGTGTTCTCAGGCGGTTTCATCATGTCACAACGGATTTAAAACGAGTGATGGTAAGTTGATCCGGCTGTGCATGGGGAGGTATGCCATCCTCAGAACCGGATATACCCTTCCGGGTTGACCGACACACCAAAGCGCAGTATCTCGAAGTGCAGATGCGGGCCGGTGCTGTTCCCCGTACTCCCTACCCTGCCGATGATACTGCCGCGCGGAATCCATTCGCCGCAGGTGACGTCAACCTCGCTCAGGTGAGCATAGTAGGTGCGCCAGCCGTTGCCATGGTCCAGCACGATCAGATTGCCATACCCGACCGGATTCCATCCCGCATAGACAACCGTTCCGCCGTCGGCGGCGAAGACAGACGAGCCGGTACCCACAGCCAGATCAATACCGGAGTGCCACACATGAAAACGCTGGGTGATCACATAACCGCGCACAGGCCGGATGAAGTAACCCGTGCCGGCCTGCGCCGGCTCGACACCGTTGCACAGCCCGCTGCCCACGCTGGCATAGCGGACACTGTTTGAGCCCGCCTGCGCCGACGGAATAGACAGCACCATACCAGCATAGATTTGCGAAGGGTTGCTGATCCCGTTGGCGACCGCCAGCATGTGCACCGTCACGCCGTAACGCAGGGCGATAGCGGAGAGCGTCTCGCCGGGGCGGACGGTATGCGAGACCGCTGTCTGTGCCGGATAAGGCCGCGCGGCGGCCCCTCCCTCCGGGATGTTCAACACCTGACCGGGGTAGATGCGATCGGGGCGGGTCAGGCCGTTAGCGGCCACCAGCCCGTCTACCGTCACATTATAGGCCAGGGCGATGCGGGAAAGTGTGTCGCCGCGCTGAACAGTATAGGTGCGCCCGCCCGTTGATCCGCCCGGCGGCCCGGCGGCCACCTCAACCGAGCTGGTTGTCTCGCGCGGCGGCGGGATGCGAATCTCAAGGCCGGGATAGACAGCATTGGGGCTGGCAAGGTTGTTGGCCGCCAGGATGTCATCTACGCTGACGCCGAAGATCAGGCTGATCCGGTAGAGCGAATCGCCGCGCTGGAGCGTATAAGAAACAGACCGCGCCGTTGACGGGGACGCCGCCGGCCCAGAGACTGTCTGCGTGCTGGGGATCAGAATACGCTGGCCGGCGAAGATACTGTCGCGGTTGGCAAGGCCGTTGACCGAGACAATCGCGTCCACAGTGGTATTGTAACGCCGCGCAATAGCCGAGAGCGTCTCGCCGACCTGCACCACATGGACCTGACCGCCGGAGGCAGTATCCCGGCGCGGGATGACCAACACCTGCCCCACGTAGATTCGGTTGGGGTCAGCCAGCCCGTTGGCCCGCGCGATCTCATCTACCGAGATGCCATAGCGCATTGCAATAGCCGTGAGCGTCTCACCGGCCCGTACCTCATGGGTGACATCGCTGGTGCTGGGCGGCACAGCAAGCAGTCCCGGTGAGATCAGCATCACCCCCAGCGCAGGCAGCATCAGTGAGGCAACGATCCACGCATAGGAGATCAGCCGGCGTGTCCGGTCAGAAACAGTACGGCGGCTTTTGGGGTGAAGCTTCAGACGTTCCATAACACACTGCCAACCTGACTGAAGGGAGCTGGTCCGTGCGTTCGAAGGACATTATAGCCTGAAATCATGTTTTGTGCTGAGAAGCAAACAGGGGCGGCCATCCGGCACACCCCTGGTGAAAACGATCTGTTGGAACAGCCTACTGGCTGATGCTGTACACCACGCTGACCGACACCGTGACAGCCATCTGCCCCTGACTGATGGGAGGCGCCCCCCCGCCGCGTCCAACGGCGGCCTCAACGGCATACATAGGCACCACACCGCCGCCGGTAGACTCGCTGACGATGATCGGGTCGCCCAGCCTGACGCCCAGCGCATCAGCCAGCTCCTGTGCCCGTGTCCGGGCATCCTCGACGGCCTTGCGGCGTGCCTCAGACTCCAGCGCGGTTGTGTCGCTGATGCCGAAGGTCAGCCCATAGACGGTGTTAGCCCCTGCGTTCAGCGCCGCATCAATGACATCGCCGATCTTGCTTATATCGCGCACTGTGACATTGAGTGTGTTCTGCACGTGATACACCCGCTCACCGGTCAACTGGCCGGTCTGCGGATCGGTCTTGTCCTCGATCCAGACGTTGAAATTGGTCGTCTGGAGGTCTTCCTCAGCGATGCCGGCATCCAGCAGAGCCTGCTTGACCCGCTCCATGGCGCTGTTGTTCTGAGACACAGCCTGCCCCAGGTCAGCCCCGGCAGTATCTACGCCAAGCTGGATGTAAGCCACGTCTGGTGTGCCGTAGGCTTCCCCTGTGCCGCTCACGCTGATCGAGTTAGAGGGCGGATAGCCGCCCTGTTGGGCAGGAGGAAGTACCCCCCCGCCGCCGGCACAGCCGGTCATCAGCACGACCATGGCCAGCAGTGAAAGCCCAGCCGGCCCTAATGTCTTCCAACTCAGCAAACTTGCGGTTTCCATATGTTTCTCCTCACCTTACCGGCGGCACACATCGCCGCCTGAGATCGTTGCACCTTGCGGCGCTGTAGATCAAGACGCCGACGACTCAGGAAAAGTTCCCAGCAGGGGTAATCTGGTATTGCAGTATCGTAGCATCGCAATGGGAGTGGCTAATAGAGTGGATATAGAGGGCTAAAATCGCCCGACCCGTTAACACTATGTCCACCCTTTTGGCCACTCCCTCTGCTGAGGCCGCCCGTAGTATTCTCAATAAAAATGCGACTCCGTGATAAAGTTGTAGAGACAAAACCAACAACAGAATCACGGAGCGCTGATGGACAGTATAACACGGATTCGAGTGGCGTACGCA
>DAOTYH010000051.1:0-106273 GCA_034435015.1 Anaerolineae bacterium
CTAGGCCGCCGCCATCAATGCCTCGAACTGTTCACGGTCTACCGTCTCGACTTCCAGCAGGGTATGGGCCAGTGTCAACAGCTTATCTCGATGTTCGATCAGGATGCGTTTGGCGCGCTCGTAAGCCTTGCCTAAGATGTCGCTGACTTCGTTGTCAATAGCACGAGCTGTTTCGTCACTATAGTCACGCGGTTCGCCCAGGGTGCGTCCGAGAAAAACAGTGCTGGGGTCCTCTCCGTAGACACGTAGGCCCAGCTTCTCGCTCATGCCGTAGCGGGTGACCATAGCACGTGCGATGGCGGTGGCACGCTCTAGATCATTGCTCGCGCCGGTGGTGACGCGGCTGAAGAACAGTTCTTCTGCCGCACGTCCCCCCAGCAGGCCGGTGATCATGTCCTCAAGCTGTTCACGGCTTAGAAGGCCGCTGTCGGCACTCTCAGGCAGGGCCATTGTGAAGCCGCCTGCCTGGCCGCGCGGGATGATAGTGACCTTATGTACGGGATCGCTGTAAGTCAGGTGATGCATCACCACAGCGTGGCCGGCCTCATGATAGGCGACCACCTCTTTCTCCTTTGGGCTGACCACCCGTGAGCGGCGTTCCGGGCCGGCGATGATCTTTTCCATCGCATCCTGAAACTCGGCCATGCTGATGCCTGCCTTGTTACGCTGTGCCGCCAAGATAGCCGCCTCATTGACAAGATTCTCCAAGTCAGCGCCGGAAAAACCGGGGGTCAGCTTGGCCATTGTCTGCAGGTCTACGTCAGGCATCAACGGCTTGCCCTTGACATGCACCTTCAGAATCTGTTCGCGCCCCTTGACATCGGGCCGGTCAAGGAAGACCTTGCGGTCAAAACGGCCCGGACGCAGAAGTGCCGGGTCCAGCACATCGGCACGGTTGGTGGCGGCAATGACAATGATATTGGTATCTTTTTCGAATCCGTCCATCTCAACCAGAATCTGGTTGAGTGTCTGCTCACGCTCATCGTGACCGCCGCCCAGGCCGGCGCCGCGCATACGGCCTACCGCATCAATCTCATCCACAAAAACAATGCATGGAGCTACCTGTTTGGCCTTATCAAACAGATCGCGTACCCGGCTGGCTCCCACACCCACAAACATCTCCACGAACTCTGAGCCAGAAATGCTCATGAACGGCACACCGGCCTCGCCTGCCACTGCGCGGGCCAGCAGGGTCTTGCCTGTGCCGGGCGGGCCGATCATCAGTACCCCTTTGGGAACACGCGCCCCAAGCTTTAGGAATTTTTGCGGGTCACGCAGGAACTCAACGACTTCCCGCAATTCCTGTTTCGCCTCTTCAACGCCAGCCACATCATCGAAAGTCACAACGGGTTGATCAACGGTGATGGTCTTAGCGCGACTGCGGCCAAAGCCCAGCGCTTGATCCTGCCCGCTCCGCACTGAACGCATCATGGAGAGGACAAACCAGCCCACCAATGCCAGCGGGATAAGGGTGAAGAGCACGTTCCCTATCGCAGCGTATGGGCTTGGTCCTGTAACGGTTACCTCGACCTCCCGAAGGGCCTCCTGTTCGACTCCCAGCAGGGCCAGCGTGTCATACAATCCGGCCCCCGAGTCTTTGCGGGTCTGGAGTACCTGTCCGTCGGTAGTCTGGGCGGTTAGTTCATCTCCACGTACATTGATGCTTACGATTCTTCTCTGCTGGACGAGGTCGGCAAGAGCCGCCATCGTTGTGGGCTGACCCGTGCTACGAAGCTGGCCGGCAATAAGCTGGAATCCAAAGATGGCCAGCGCGATCACTCCCATGATCAGCACACCACGTGTCCAATTGAAGGAGTTGTTTGTCTGCTTGTTCACCACTAAATCCTCGAATATGCCTGCTGTAAGGCTAGAGTTGCTTTACGACCGAGTGTCAACTTAGAGTGTATCGCCTGCGGAGCATATCGCAACCAAAAGATCTTCTCAGAGCCTCTCTTCTGAGGGTTTTCTTATCCAGCAACAGATACTGCTTTCTGGCATTGCATGTGCAATTCGGACTGCTTCAGGCTATAATTTGGTAGCGGCACGATGTTGTTACTTTCTCAAATGGAGCGAATCTGCATGATGACTTGCATGTGTCCGAGGCGGGGTTGCAGCCGCCGCCTTGACAGGGAGTAACATGCGCTAATCAGGTCTGTTGTCAAAGACAGCCAGCTGGCAAAGGTCGGTGGACAACCCCGCTGTAAGCGAAGCGTTTGGTTGGGTGTGCTGTGGTGCACCGATCTAAAGCAGGTGATTGCCAGCTGGCTGTTTTATTTCATATAGACTTCTTTAATTAATTGAGGGGGAACAGGATGAAGATCGCCAATGATGTCACGGAGTTAATCGGCAATACACCGCTGGTGCGTCTCAGGCGGGTGACAGAGGGTTGTGCGGCAGAGGTAGTGGCTAAGCTGGAGTTTTATAACCCGGCCCATAGTGTGAAGGATCGGATTGGCGTCTCCATGATTGATGCGGCAGAGAAGGCCGGGCTGATCAAGCCGGACACGATCATCCTTGAACCGACCAGCGGCAACACAGGTATTGCGCTGGCCTTTGTGTGTGCGGCACGGGGCTATAGATGCACACTCGTCATGCCGGAGACCATGAGCAAGGAGCGACGGATGCTCCTGCGGGCTTATGGAGCGGAACTTGTCCTGACGCCGGGCAGTGAGGGCATGCCGGGGGCCATCAAAAAGGCGGAAGAGATGGCGGCCTCTGACCCGCGTTATTTCATTCCCCAGCAATTCAAGAACCCCGCTAACCCGGAAATTCACCGCCGAACAACCGCTGAAGAGATCTGGCGTGATACCGACGGCAAAGCCGATATTCTTGTGGCAGGCATCGGCACAGGAGGAACTATCACCGGTGTTGGGGAGGTGATCAAGGCTCGGAAGCCGTCCTTTCGATGCGTGGCTGTTGAGCCGGACGCCTCACCGGTGCTGTCCGGGGGGCAGAAGGGGCCGCATCCGATTCAGGGGATCGGGGCGGGCTTTATACCGGACGTGTTGAACACAAGCATCTATGATGAGATCATTCGGGTAAAAAACGAAGACGCCTTTGAGACCGCCCGCCGTATGGCCCGTGAGGAAGGTTTGCTGGTAGGTATCTCCTCTGGGGCGGCTACATGGGCCGCATTGCAGGTAGCCCGCCGTCCCGAAAACGCGGGCAAGCTGATTGTCGTGATCATCCCTTCGTTTGGCGAACGGTATCTCAGCACAGCTCTCTTTGAGCATCTGGCCGATTAAATAGGAGGCAGGGGAGAGTAGTATGTTGAAGACCCTGAAGAATGACATTCGAGCGGTGTTTGAACGCGATCCAGCGGCACGGACGACATTGGAGGTTTTGCTGTGTTACCCCGGCCTTCACGCTGTGTGGGGGTATCGGCTGGCCCACTGGTTATGGACGCATAACCTCAAGTTGCTCGGACGTCTTGTGTCCCATATTGTGCGTGGGCTGACCGGCATAGAGATACACCCCGGCGCGACTATCGGGCCTGGCCTGTTCATTGATCATGGGATGGGGGTAGTGATCGGTGAGACGGCAGAGGTGGGAGCGAATGTCACACTGTATCACGGGGTAACCCTGGGAGGGACCAGCCTCACCAAAGGCAAGCGGCATCCTACTCTGGAAGATAATGTGGTCGTTGGGACTGGTGCTAAAGTGCTGGGTGCCATTACGGTAGGAGCAAATAGCCGTATTGGCGCTAATGCCGTCGTCATCAAGCCGGTGCCGCCGAACTCAGTGGTAGTGGGTGTGCCGGGTCAGGTAGTTGTCCGTAGCAAGCCGCGCACTTCTTCTGATACGCCTGATCTGGAACACACGATCTTGCCGGATATGATCGGCGTGACGCTGGCGGCGCTCATCCAACGGGTGGATAAGCTGGAACAGAGGTTCAACGGGCACGACCATGTTGAGCAGTTGCCTCACATGATGGAGCCGGCGGTCTGGCGGGGAGAGGACTTCCAGATTTAGCCCTGCCCTGATTGCTGGAGTCTCGTATGGTGGGAGCGGGCAGATAGAAGCAGGTAATCTGGGTCACTCTGTCCGCTCCCTTGACCAGCCGTTGCCTTTCTGCCTTCGGTAGCATAGAATTAGGATGTCATGAATCTGCGTGAAGGTATGGACAGGCGACAGCCTTGACTCTGGAACAGATCATCGCCGATCTGCGTGCTAAAGGACAGCGCATCACACTTCCGCGCCGCTGGACCCTTCAGGTGATGGTGAACGAACATGCTCACCTGACCTGTGAGCAGGTGCGCGAGCGCCTCTTGGAGAATGGCATAGAGATTGACGAAGCCACTGTGTACCGAACGCTCCAGTGGCTCAAGCAAAATCGAATCGTCGCCCAGAGCAGTTTAGGGTTAGGGGCTGACATCTATTCCCTGATTGACGAGCAACCTCATCATCACCTTGTTTGCCTCAGATGTCACCAGATCAGCGACATAGCGGACAATCTGCTCGATCCGCTCCGTGAACAACTGAGCACCGAGTACGACTTCAAGCCTGTTATTGACCATTACACCATCTTTGGCATTTGCCGTAGTTGTCAAGATGCGGCTGAGTAGCTTTGGCCGATTGTGCAGGCAGATAGTCTGTGTTATGCTCATGTAACCTTACAACTTTAGTCCGAAATAGGCGCTAGCCACCAAGTTTAGGGGAGTTGTTAAACATGGCAGTTTCACCCACGACTGAGAGCAAGTCATTGGATTCTATGGTTCCGGGCAAAGCAGTTGACTCGACACCTCGCCCGGCTCTCTGGGCTGATGTGCCTGACGAGCAGTGGAATGATTGGCGCTGGCAGATGAGCCACCGCCTCAATTCAGTAGAGGAGCTGTCGCAGGTCATTGAGCTGACACCAGAGGAGATAGAGGGGCTTCAGGCGGAAAATAAGTTCCGCGTGGACATTACGCCCTATTTTGCCAGCCTCCTTGAAGATGATCCCTACGGGCCGGTAAGGCTGCAGGTTATTCCCAAAGGAAAAGAGTTGATCGGTTTTGAATCCATGATGGCTGACTCTCTTGCCGAGGATGCCCATTCGCCTGTGCCGGGGCTGGTACACCGCTACCCCGACCGTGTGCTGATGCTGGTCACAACGCAATGCGCCAGCTATTGCCGCTACTGCACACGTTCCCGTGTGGTTGGTGATCCGACGGCCAACTACAGCCGTTCCGATCATGATGCTCAGATTGAGTACATCAAGAATACGCCGCAGGTACGTGATGTGTTGCTCTCCGGCGGGGACCCTTTGACCTTGCCAGAACGCATTCTGGAGAACCTGCTTGCCCGTTTGCGGGAAATACCGCATGTCGAGATCGTTCGTATTGGATCGCGTGTGCCGGTTTTCCTGCCCCAGCGTGTCACTGATGAGCTGTGCAATATGTTGCGCCAGTTTCATCCGTTATGGCTCAATGTTCATGTCAATCATCCCCGTGAGATTACACCTGAGCTGAGCCGTGCGCTTGCCAAGCTGGCTGATGCAGGTATCCCGCTGGGGAATCAGAGCGTGTTACTGCGCGGGGTCAACGACAGCCCTGAAGTCCAGATGGAGCTTGTTCATAAGCTCGTCAAGAACCGGGTCCGTCCGTACTATCTGTACCAGTGTGATCTGGTGCAAGGGGCTGGGCACTTCCGCACCCCTGTCTCGGTCGGGTTGGAGATTATTGAGGCACTACGCGGGCATACCTCCGGCTATGCAGTCCCGACCTACTGCATAGATGCCCCTGGCGGCGGCGGCAAGATACCCGTCATGCCTGAATACGTGCTCAGCGCCGGCCCGAACCGGGTGGTCTTGCGCAACTATGAGGGCTTTATCACTACCTACACCGAGCCGGATGAGCCTTATGAGCGCGATGATGAGCGGATGCGCCGCTACTTGGAGAAGCCGCCTCGTGATGAGGGGATGCAGAAGGGTGTCTCAGGCCTTACTTCTGGCCAGCACATGACCATCAAGCCGGAGGGCTTTGATGAGACTCATCGGCGCGGTCGTCAGGGCGAGGCTGTCAAACGCGGCAAGCGGAACTACTGGGACGACTACAGCTAAAAGTCAAGCTTGGGCTGGTTACATCGGAGCACTTGGCCACAGGACACGGGGTCTGAACAAGGTCCCGTGTTTGCTTGTCGTTGTGTGTGATATACTCACTTTCTAAACTGTATTGCAACACGTACGTTTTTTAGCGAGAGACTATGTTTAAGAATATTCTGACCCGTTTGGCGGGTAATCCATATGAACGTGAACTGAACCGCTACAGCCAGATCGTAGAACAGGTAAACGCGCTTGAGCCAGCCATGCAGGCTCGTTCGGATGCTGAACTGCGTGCGCTGACAGCTTCTTTCCGTGAACGTGTTCGAGCGCATATTGCAGGCATCACAGACAGGGAAGCACGCCGGGCGGCTGAACGTCAGATTCTGGATGAAATCCTGCCAGAAGCCTTTGCGGCAGTGCGTGAGGCATCAAGGCGCACGATTGGCCTGAGGCACTTCGATGTCCAGATCATTGGCGGGGTGGTTCTGCATGAAGGCAAGATTGCCGAGATGAAGACCGGCGAAGGTAAGACGCTGGTCGCTACCCTCCCGCTCTATCTGAATGCGCTGACAGGACGAGGGGCACATCTGGTAACTGTCAATGAGTACCTCGCCCGCCGCGACGGCGGCTGGATGGGGCCGATCTATCACCTGCTGGGGTTGAGCGTGGCGGTCATTGGCAAAGAACAGCTTTCCGCTATCTTTGACCCCGATTACGTTGATCCGGGCGGCGACCTAGAGGATGAGCGGCTGGTACACTGGCGGCCTACTCTTCGCCGCGAATGTTATGAGGCGGACATCACCTATGGCACGGCGCCTGAGTTTGGTTTTGATTACCTGCGCGATAACACCGCCATTGAGATCGAGCGGACTGTCCAGCGCCGCTCGCCTGACACGCATCACTACGCCATTGTGGACGAAGTGGACTCGGTACTGATTGACGGCGCACGCACGCCCCTGATTATCTCCGGGCCGGCGGCGCAGGCTTCCAGCGCCTATCAACGTTTTGCCCAGATCGTTGAGCAGGCACGCCTGCGGCGTAATCGGGCTGATGTTGAGCATGGCGAGGAGCCGGACGGGGACTACATCCTTGATGATCGGACGCAGACCATTGCCCTGACTGATCTGGGGATCGAGAAGATCGAGCGTTTCCTGCCTGAAATTGACACAGCCGCCGGCCAGAGTATTTACGACCCTCAGTTCTACGAGCTGGTGCATTATCTGGAGAATGCCCTCAAGGCCAAGTTTATCTTCAAGCGCGACAAGGATTACATTGTCCAGAACGGACACGTGATCCTGATTGATCAGACTACGGGCCGTCCCATGCCCTCCCGCCGCTACAGCGAGGGACTGCACCAGGCCATTGAGGCAAAGGAAGGCGTGCAGGTCAAGCGTGAGGATGTGACTATTGCCACGATCACCGTGCAGAACTACTTCCGCCTCTATGAGAAGCTGGCCGGTATGACCGGCACAGCCCTCACTCAGGCTGAGGAGTTTGATCAAGTCTACAAGCTGGATGTAGTGGCCATTCCGACCAATGTCGAGTTTCAGGCACAGAACGGTCAGCTTGAGGTTCGTAAGGAGCGCATTGAAGGCGTTCCGGTCATCACATACTGGAAGCCGGGGCGGAAAGATCGGCCTGCCTACTATCAGCGTATAGACTTCCCCGATCAGGTCTATCAGTCGGTCAAGGGGAAGTTCAATGCGGTGGTACAGGAGATCATTGAGCTTCACAATCAAGGGCGGCCTGTGCTGGTGGGCACCGGCTCAGTAGAAGCGTCTGAATACCTGAGCGCCCAGTTGACCTCAAGGGGAGTGCCTCATGCCGTCCTGAACGCCAAGAATCATGACAAAGAGGCGCTGATTGTGGCTCAGGCTGGCCGCCCCGGTGCCATCACCATCTCGACCAGCATGGCCGGTCGTGGTACTGACATCCTGCTTGGCGGCAACCCCGAAGGGCTGGCCAATACCTATGTGGCTGACAAATGCTTTCATGTCCCTGCCTTCAGCCAAGTCGTGGCAGAGGTTGTGAAAGGCAACCTCGATCTAGCCCGTGAGAAGGCTAAGGCCGACCCCCGTCTGGGGGAGGCAGTGGTGGACTGGATCGCTCAGGCCTACCAGGAGCTGGTCCGCAAGGCCGAGGTCGAGGATATTCTGCAACAGGTAGTGCAAGACTTGCGGCAGGACGAGGCCTACAGCCGCGTTCCAGTGGAGACACTCATTACGCTGGTTCAGCAAGTCAACCTCGCGGGCATTGACCTGCGGCGGCTGGATAGGGCACGCCGGATCGCGGAGGAGCAGGGCGCCCCGCTGTCCCTGATTCCGGAGATCGAATACCGGCTGAACGAGTACCGCTCCCTGAGCGGCTTGCTGGGGCAGGCCGGCCTGATTGATGTGTTGACCCGCCGTCTCTCCGAACAGCACTACAATGCCCGCGCCGCGCTGGTTCGGGCGGTGCTGGCTGACAACCTTGAAGAGGCTCATCGCATCATCAGTAAAGTGCCTGCACTGCCTGCCTCATTAATTGAAGATATTCAGGCTATCCGGCGGGATTGTCAGGCGGCCCGCCAGCAGATATGGGAGCTGGGAGGCCTGCATGTCATCGGCACAGAGCGGCATGAGGCCCGCCGCATTGATGATCAGTTGCGTGGTCGTGCAGGCCGACAGGGTGACCCCGGCTCTTCACGGTTTTACCTGTCGCTTGAAGACGAGCTGATGCTCAGGTTTGGCGGAGAGCGTACCAAGCGCCTGATGGAACGGCTCAACATCCCTGAGGATATGCCTATCGCCGCCAACATCCTGAGCAATGCTATCGAGCAGGCACAGGCACGCTTTGAGACTTACAACTTTGAAATCCGCAAGAATCTGATTGAGTATGACGAGGCCGTTAACCGTCAACGCCAGATTGTCTATGATGAGCGTCGGGCGATTCTGGAAGGAGACGGCGCCGAGCTTGACGGGATGGTGCGCCGCTTTATCGCCGAGACGCTGGAAGGGCTGATTGAGCGTCTAGGCGGGCATTATGAAGATTGGGCTTTGGGCGAAATCCGCTCGGTGATCGAGGACTTCTCCGACTTTGAAACCGGCGAAGTCAACACGCGCGGTGTGGTACAGCGTGTACTGCCTCTCTTCCCTCGCCCCACAGCCGATCAGTTGAAGGACCTGCTTGCCATCACTGAAGGCGAGGAGTTGGAACAAGCTTTACACGACCTTGTGCTGGATGGCATGGACGCGGGCTACCATATGCTGATGTTGCAGGCTGAGATCGCGCGTATTGTCCCGTTGTGGCCTGTCCTGCCGGTGATCAGTCAGCGCGGTGTTGAAGGGTGGGATGACTTTCTAGCGCGAATCCGTGCCACTTTCGAGCGGTATACACAAACCCTGTCGGAAGAAAAGAAGAGCGTCATCTGGGAGCCTCTTGAAGCTGAGCTGGATAGGGCTTTGCGCGAGTTCATTGCCCGGACAGGTCAGGGAGACAAGCCCGCAGAGGTTCAAGCCGTCTTCTACCGTCGGCTCGATCAGGCGCTCGGAACTGCCTTCCGCGACATCATGAGAGAGGTCGAGACGCCGCAAGAATTGCTCGATGCCCTGCTCGACCGGGTGGACGAGCTGTTAGCCACAGCACGGGAGGTCCGCGAGGGGAAGGACGGCGCAGGGGCTGAGGCCGGGCAGGACGGCCACGCCCTGGAGCGGATGGTATTCGCCATCGGGCCGGAAGAGCTGATCCGCTACGAGCGGGCACTGATGCTGTCCGTGATTGATAACGAGTGGCGGCAGTATCTCGTAGCGATTGATGATCTGCGTCAAGGGGTAGGGCTGGAGGCCTTCGGTCAGCGCGACCCCAAGGTCGAGTTCAAACGGCGCGCCTTTGAGATGTTTGACAAATTACGTGCCGACGTGCAGGAGGGCATCGCCCGCCGCTTCTTCAATGAGTTGCCGCGTTACCGCCAGGTGATCGAGGCCCAGCAACAGCAGGACAGCCTGCTGGACAGGCTGGCTCAGTCTGGCTATCGTATCGAGCAGAAGGTCTCGCAGACGAAGGACGGCCAGATGCGCGTCGGGCAGACAGTCCGCAAGGACCTATGGAGCAAGGTGGGACGTAATGACCCGTGTCCCTGCGGCAGTGGTAAGAAGTTTAAAGACTGCCACTACCGTCAGATTCAGAAGCAACAGCAGACAGTGCAACAAGAGCAGATCGTGCATACCACCAGCAGCCGTAAACGGCGGCGAAGGTGATAGAAGGTTGCTCTAACGGTAATCCAACCCGTGTAATAGCAGGATTTGCTCGTTTCTGTAACAATGAACGTGAGGCTTCGGCTGTATTAGGCTAGGCTATATTCATTTTTAAGGATGAAGAATGGATTACCGGCATCGGAATCATGACGACGAGATTTACAGACAATTAGCCGCTCTTCCCAAGATTGAACTGCATCGTCATCTGGAAGGGTCTTTGCGGCTAGGGACCATGGCCGAGATCGCCCGCTCCTACCAGATGGCGCTCCCCGATTACGAAATCAGCGGTTTTCGCCATCTTGTCCAGATGATGCCGGGTGATGAGCCTAGCGCTGACCGTTTCATCTCAAAGTTCGAGCCATTGCGCAGGTTCTATCATTCGCCGGAGATCATTGACCGGGTGGCATATGAGGCAGTCGCTGATGCGGTGGCCGATCACGTTGTGTACCTTGAACTGCGCTTCACCCCCATCGCGCTGGCGCGTGAGAGGGGCTTTCCCCTTCACGAAGTGGCTGATTGGGTGATTAGCGCAGTCCGCCGGGCCGAGAAAGACTTCGGTATTGAAGTAGGGCTGATCGTCATGCCCAACCGGCATGAGAGCGTCGAGCTGGCCGCTGAGATGATAGACATCGCCATCGAGCGGATGGAACAAGGGGTAGTGGCGGTTGATCTGGGCGGGGCCGAGAACCGATTCTCTGGCAGGCCGTTTGCCGACCTGTACGCTAAGGCACGGGAGGCTGGCCTGAATGTAACCATTCATGCCGGCGAATGGGCAGGGCCTCCAAGCGTTCGGGACGCCATAGACATACTGGGCGCGACTCGGCTGGGGCATGGTGTACGGATCATCGAGGACCCCGCTTTGATGGCTGAGGCGCGGGAGCGGGGTATTGCCTTTGAGGTCTGTCCGACCAGCAATTTGCAGTCAGGGGTCACCCCGAGTCTGGAACAGCACCCCCTGCGGGTGCTCTATCAAGAGGGCCTGCTGACGACCCTCAATACAGACGATCCCAGCGTATGCGGGATCAATCTAACTGATGAGATGGTTGTGGCTGTCCAGCACATGGGGTTTAGTTTGGATGACATCAAACAGCACATCTTGAATGCCGCCCGTGTTTCCTTCCTTCCCCCCGACCGAAAAGACAGGCTTGTCAATCGTCTGGTCGCTGAGCTTTATCCGGCGCAGGCTCGGCAGGCAGAGACAGCCGTGTAAACACTTCTCTGTTCAGCATAACATAATGGTTGATTTGGCAAGACAGGGCAATACCATGCCCTGTCTTGCCGTATAATGGAAGCAGATCAGTGTCCTTATGGTGTAGCCAAAGAAAGGGCACCCTGGTGGGCAAAGCTCAAGTCGAAGAGAGCTGGCAAAAGCAGGCGCGGGCCGACATGGTCCGGCAACAGATCGCCAACCGGGGGATTACAGATGTCCGTGTTCTTGAGGCCATGGCGGCGGTTCCGCGCCATCTCTTTGTGCCGCCTGAAGTCCGCCATCTGGCTTATGAGGACGGCCCTCTGCCGATTGGGTCTCGGCAGACGATCTCCCAGCCTTATATTGTTGCCTTGATGACACAATTGCTGGAGCCTCGGCCAGACGACCGCGTGCTGGAGATCGGCGTCGGCTCAGGCTATCAGACGGCTATTCTGGCTCATCTGGTCAAAGAGGTGATTGGAATAGAGCGCCTGCCCGAACTGGCTGAGGCCGCCAGCGGGCATCTGGCGCAGTTGGGTTACCAAAATGTTACCATCCATGTGGCGGATGGCAGTCTGGGGTATCTGCCGGCGGCCCCTTATGACGGCATCCTTGTAGCGGCGGCGGCGCCCCGCATTCCAAAGCCTTTGCTCGATCAACTGGCCGACAATGGCAGGCTGGTTATACCGGTGGGCGACTCCTTCGAGCAGATCATTGAGCGGGCCAGACGCAAAGGCGGTAGCCTGCATATTGAGCGGCTGATGCCGGTCCGGTTTGTGCCGCTGATCGGCGAGCATGGCTTTAGGGAAAGTTGGGATTAACCCTGCGGGCAGGGCAATCTTTCAGACGTTGAAGTGAACGGTCATAACGTCGCCGTCTTGCATGACATAGTCGCGCCCTTCCATGCGCAGTTTGCCAGCCTGCCGGGCCTGAGGCAGGCCGCCCAGCGCGATCAAGGTTTCAGCCGGGATGATCTCAGCTTTGATAAAGCCTCTCTGGAGGTCGGTGTGTATCTCACCAGCGGCTTCACGGGCTGTTGCCCCGATGGGGTGCGGCCAGGCCCGCACCTCGTCCTCGCCGACCGTGAAGAAGGTTTGAATGTGGAGCATATCGTAGGAAGCCCGGATCACCCGTTCGCGTGCCAGCTCAGAGAGTCCGTACTCTCCCATAAACAGCGCCGCCTCATCCGGCTCTAGCTGAGCGATCTCCATTTCCAGCCGCCCCTGAATCTTCAGGGCCACATCGTGTTTCCCTTTCAACTGGATGGGCTGATCCGGCCCTTCGCCCTCCTCGCCGATATTGAGGAGTACCAGCTTGGGCTTCAGCGACAGGAAGCCGTACCCGCGCAGGCTCTGTAGTTCAGCGGGGGTTAGATCGAGGTCACGTAAAGGTGTCTCTGCTTCCAGTGCCGCGTGAAGCCGTTCGAAAAGGGCCGTCTCTCTGAGGTTGGCTTCCCGGTTCTTGCCTTTGCTGATTTCCTCTTTGAGCCGTGTCATCCGCCCTTCGACACTGATGAGGTCAGACAGCAGGAACTCTCCCTCCAGAATGTCCAGGTCGCGTTGCGGATCAATCGACTCCTCTGGGTGCGGCACGTTGGGGTCTTCGAAGACGCGCACAACATGCAGGAAGCCGTCCATCTGACTGACCTGATTACGGAAGGGGCCGCTGAGAGCGCCTTCACTGATGCCTTTGGTCAAGCCGCCAATGTCTGCATAGGTGATCTGAGCGGGGACTTTCTTCTGGGGTTTGAAGATTTCCGTCAGGGCATCCAAGCGCGGATCGGGCACATTGACTACCGCGATCTGCACGTCCAGCTTGCCGGGCGCAGTGACACTGATAGGCCGGTTAGAGCCGGTCAGGGCGTTAAAAATAGTCGTCTTCCCGCTCATGGGAAGGCCGATTAATCCAAGCCGCATAGCGCTCTCCCTTCCTGCTGAGCCTACTGAGCGCCAGCGCTGAGGCCCAATGTGACTGCCGCCCGCTGGCATAGGCCCGCACCGCCAGCGGCCAGCCACTGAAGTAAGGTAGGGCTTTCTTGTAAGTTCATCTCTGCTTCCTCGTAGATACCGCTCCCCCAGAATTGGTAATCTTGAGTTTCTCGCGGCCATTCGGTGGGCGAGGAGTAGAAGACAGACGGCCCTCCATTGTAGGCGGCAAAAGCCAGGCCGGGGTCACCGTTCGCAGTGGCGAGCATCTGTGCAAAATATTCCAGCCCGCGCCGTGCGTTTATCTCTGGGTCAAAAGGGTCCTCGCTTTCAGCAAAGTGCAGAGGTAAGACCTGAAACAGACCCTGTGCACCTGCCTCAGAGACAACCGTCGGGTCGCCGCATGACTCGATCTGCAACAGGGTGGCGATCATGTTAGGCCTGACGCGGTAAGTCAGTGACCACCTTGCGATGGAATCGCGCCAGTATTGGACTTCGGGTGTGAAGAATGAGGCGATCTCTAAACTCCAGTTAGGTGTGGGGAGGTCGCCCTGCGGCGGTATTGCATCCGGATTCTCTACGATAAAGACTGGCTCAACAGACGGAGGAGGCGAATCGGGGAGCAGGTTGCCCACCCATCCAACTACCGATCTGACAGCCTGTATGGGCAGAGTGGGCGCTAGGATGAGGATCACGATCAGCAAAGCCCACACTGGCAGGAAACGGAACATCCATCCCCAGAAAGTGGTCGGGGTCTGCTCCTGTTCCTCTTTAGCCTCGGCGGCGGTCTTTGGTCTGATAGACACGCGGGGTTTCTCGATCTCGCGCCAACCGATCACCGGCGTCTGCTCTGGGCGCGGCGGTGAGGAGGGCGGCTGGGGCTTTGCTTTCTTACGACTCATGGTCTTCCACTTTGCCTACTGCCTTCCATAATCAAGCCGATTATACCGTTGAAATGAACAGGAACGAAAAGCCCGCCAACCCTGTTGACTTAGTGTACCCGCCGCCAAGCCGGTCTTTTACCTTGACCCTCCCCTTTTGGGATGATAAGATCAGGCAACGTTGCGCAGTGACCGGTAAGAGCGGCTGGACAGCGTGTCGCTGTTTTGACCGCTCGCGGGGGGAGTTGCCCCGCTACCTTATCTCCGGCTGGTTTGCGCATTGGGCGGAGCCATGTACATCAAGCGAGAACCGCTGGGGCGAGGTCGTCTGGCATTTAAGAAGCGTCGGGCACGCTACCCGCTGATTCTGACCGCGCTGTATCTGGGTATCCTTGCGGCGGCGCTGTATGTCTATCTGCGTATGGATACCATCCAGCCGAGGGTGCTGGCCGCGCTGGGGCCGGCTCCTACACCTACACCGTCCGTCGGCGAGCTGACCGCCCTGGCCCAGCAGGCTTATCTGGATGGGAAGCTGGAGTTGGCCGCTGAATATTATCGGCAGGCCGCCGAAGTCGAACCGCAAAACGTTCAGGTCCTGACTGATCTAGCCCGCATCCTGACGCTGGAGGAACAGCTCGACGAGGCACTGGCTGTAGCTGAGCATATTATTCTGATAGCGCCGGAAGACCCGCGCGGTTATGCGGCCAAAGCACGGGTTCTGGACTGGCAAGGCAATTATGATCAGGCGGTTATTGAAGCGCTGAGAGCGATTGAGTTAGACCCCAACTATGCTCTTGCCCATGCCTATCTTGGCGAGGCCTTTGCCGATCTGGGGCGCTTGAGGCAGGCACGTGAGCAGGTTGAACTGGCTGTCCGGCTCGATCCTTACAACGTGGATGTCCGCCGCAACTACGGATATGTCTTGGAGTTTTACGGAGACTATCTGGGTGCTGTCCAGCAGTATCAACAGGCGCTTCGCCTTCACCCCAACCTGCTTGATCTGTGGTATGGGCTGGCGCGTAACTATCGCGGCTCCGGGCAGACCGATCTGGCCATCCAAACCTTTCAGCAGATCATCATCCGTACACCGGATGATCCATACCCATACGTTGAGTTAGGCAAGACCTATTTTGAGATACGTGATGATGCCGCCGCCCAAGAGGCGCTGGAGCAGGCGGTCTCTCTTGTGTGCCCGGATTGCCCCCTCTACACCTACGATGAGGGACGGCAAACCCCTCTTGACGAACGGCTGTTGCCTGAGCGGATTTATATGCCAGCTTGGACCCGCCTTGGGATGGTTTATTTCACCCGCCGCAACTATGAAGACGCCATCGCCATCTTCGAAGAGGCCATTGCGTGGGGTGAAGCAAATGACCAGACTGTCCCTCTTGAAGCCTATTATGTCACCGCCGCCGGCTACTACTATCTGGACTTGTGCACTGAGGCCGTCCCTCGTGCTCTTGAAGCACTGGACATCTACAAGCGAAGGCGGCTTGAGGACCCGGCGGCCCTGAATAACATCCTGAGCGTGTTTGTGCTGTGCCGCGATTATGCCAGAGACCCGTATGTGTACACAGGGGACGGCTTCACCAACGGCTTCCCGGATGGGTATCAGGAGCCGGATGTGCTGATCGAACGTCCCGGCTCAGGCAGTCAGGGTCAAGGTGAGACAAATCCGTAGCTTGTTCCGTGAAGGAAGGTTATCTTGGGGATTCCGCTGAAAAGAGGTCGGCGGCGTAGTTATGCTGATTACAAGCCCGCGAGCCGTAAGAAAGGCCCGCGTAATGACCCATTTCGCATTCTCTTTTATCTGCTGTTGATTGGCGCTTTCGTCTGGGTCTACTTTAATCAGGACTTTGTCTTGAGTCAGTTTGCCAGCCGGGTTGAGCAGGCTTCGGCCATTGTTGGCCCAACCCCTACGCCGACACCGCCGCCGCAAGACTTTGCCGATCAGGGTGAGCAAGCCTACCAGCAAGGCAGGCTGGACAGAGCGATAGAGTATTACAGGCAGGCGGCTGATCTCGAACCCAATAATGTAGAATATCATTTTCAAGTAGCCCGTTTGTTGCTTTTCCAGTCGGCTATGCAGTATGGTCAACGGCGTGCCGCTACACTGGAAGAAGCTCTCAGCGCCGCTAACCGCACTATTTTGGCCAACCCTGAACGCCCAGAGGGGTACGCCATCATGGGCAAGGTGCTGGACTGGCAGGGCAAACCCGATCAGGCGTCCTCTCAAATACTCCGCGCCCTGGAGATCAACCGGAACTATGCACTGGGCCAATCTTATCTGGCTGAGGCGCTGGTGGATATGGATCGGTGGGATCAAGCTCTGGAGACAATTAACACAGCGCTGGAACTTGATCCCAACAATGTGGACATCCGGCGTGACTATGGCTATGTGCTGGAAAGGCTGGGAGACTATGCCGGTGCCGCTACTCAGTATGAGGCGGCCTTGATGCTTCACCCCAATCTTCCCTTCCTGCGGATGGACCTGGGCCGGGCCTATCGGGTGCTGGGACGGTACGATGAGGCGCTGGACCAGTTCTTCGCGGTCGGGACGATTGATCCGCAGAACGCCCTGGTCGAGTTAGAGCTTGGGCGTACTTATGAAACCTACATTGGCAATCCCAACAGCGCATTGGAGCATTACGAGCGGGCGGTTGAGCTTGACCCCAATTTCGCTACCCCATGGGTGCGTATCGGGATGATCCAATATCTTCAGGCTGGCTACCCGCAGGCCACTGTTGCCTTTGAACGGGCGTTGTCGCTGGGAGTTGATGACGTGGATGTATATGTCCAACTGGGGCTGGCTTATGCCAATAACGGCCAGTGTGACTCAGCCATCCGTTACCTGACTGAGGCTCAGAACCGTTCGCAGGGAGACGAGCGTATCCTTGATCTCGCGCTTTCGGGCTTCGAGCTGTGTTCTCAGCCAACCCCCATACCAATTGATGTGCTGGGGACACTCACCCCTGCGCCAGCACCATAGTGACTCTACGCGCTGATGGTCATCAGCGCAGAGCCTATCGAGAAGGCTACCAGCATCTGCCCACTGCTGTAGATGAGCCAGACGATGTCTCGGATCAGCCGGAAACTGCGCTGGCGGATCAGGTACTGGGCCAGTATCACATCGGAGATGGCAAACAGGGCCAAGCCCAGCGCCAGCGGAAGCATGGACCCTGCTTCAACAGCCGTATCAACGGCTAGACCGGCAGTTACGAACAGCAACAGCCCGTAGATCAGGCTGGCTATATTCAATGAGCGTCTGCCGCGGGGGTTGCGTACCCATAACGTCCAGCCCGCCAACATCAAAGCCGTGCTGACGATCAAGGCACCAGCCATAGGGGCCGCCTGTACCAGACCGAGCAGGTTTCGCAACGAAAAAATGCCGATCAGGTAGAATATATGCCCTATGCCGAACGTAATCAGGGCCGGTATCTCGGCGTGCTTAACCGGGAACAGGTCAGCGAGGATGAGATCACCCGCCGCCCCCGCCATCAGCCCCAACGCGATCCACAACGCATAGTGGTCGGCGGCAGTCCAAGCGGCAAACCCCAGCCACCAGATTCCTGCTATGGCAAGGGTGACAACGATCATTACCGCCCGGCTGGCGACAGGTAGCCTTCTCACGAAACTAGCATCTGGCCGCCCCCGGATCATACCGATCACAAAGGCGGCGGCCCATACGGCGATCAGGGCGAAGAACAGGATACGATAAGGCTCTTCAACCGGCTGGAACATCAAGTTACTCAGTTGCGGTATAAGGGTAGACCCAGTCGCCCTTGCGCACTTTTTCGTTGACCAGCACTGCTACCTCATCTTCAGCGAAAGCCTCCTCGACCGGCTGATGATTGATCTGCATACTGGTCACCTGCTGGACGAAATTGGTCACGTTCCCGTAGAAATGCACCCAGTCACCAACCGCAAGTTTGCCCCACAGACGGACGACAGCTACACCGATCCGGTCAAAGTAGTGGGTGACCTGTCCAAGAGGCTGGACTTCGGACATCTCGACTCCTCTCCTCGCTACAACAGAGGTTATTTACACATCACTATAAGGTGCAGAGTCACAGCCTGTCAAGAGGGGATACGAGAATCACACCATGCGTTATAATCTGGGCAGGGTGCGTTGATCGCCCTGATGAGGAATAACTATGCAAGACGATCACCATGATCGTACCATTTCGAGCAAGAAGCTGTCCGATGAACCGGCCAATATAGATGCCGCACTGCGCCCCCGCCGCCTGGATGACATCTATGGTCAAGAGGCGCTGGTTGAGAACCTGCGTATTCTGATTGAGGCGGCCCGCTCGCGGGGCGAGGCCCTCGATCACATCCTGTTCTATGGCCCCCCCGGCTTGGGGAAGACCTCGCTCAGCCATGTCATGGCCAATGAAATGGGTGTCAATATTCGGGTTACAGCCGGGCCGGCTATTGAGCGTCCCGGCGACCTGGCGGCCATCCTGACCAACATGCGCAAAGGCGACATTCTGTTCATTGATGAGGTTCATCGGTTGGGGCGGGCTGTTGAAGAAGTCCTCTATCCGGCTATGGAGGACTATGCTCTTGATATTGTCATCGGCAAAGGCCCCAGTGCACGGAACATCCGGCTCAAACTGCCTCGTTTCACTGTTATTGGGGCAACAACGCGCCTTGCTCTGATGACCGCCCCTCTGCGGGCACGTTTTGGGGCAGTTTATCGTCTTGACTTCTACAACCAGGAGGCGTTATGCCGCATCATCGAACGCGCCGCAGGGCTGTTGAACGTCCGGATCGATCCGGCTGGCACGCGGGAACTGGCCCGCCGCTCGCGCGGTACGCCGCGTGTGGCATTGCGCCTGTTACGGCGCGTGCGTGACTACGCACAGGTGCGTGCCGACGGGGTGATCACACTGGAGACGGCAAGGGCCGCCCTTGACCTGATGGCTATTGACCAGCTTGGCTTGGATGACATTGACCGGCGGGTACTGGATACGATCATCACCAAGTTTGGGGGCGGGCCGGTGGGGCTGGAGACGATTGCCGCCGCCATCAGCGAGGAGGCCGATACAATTATGGATGTGTATGAACCTTACCTGCTCCAGCTTGGTTTTCTGGAACGCACGCCGCGCGGTCGGCTGGCCACCCGGCTGGCCTATGAACACTTAGGGTATCAGGATAATCGGGGTGATCAACCCAAACTCTTTTAGGTGAAACGATGGTACAGATGGATTCGATAGCCAAGTGGCTGATTATAGGCGGGCTGGGGATCGCTGTGCTGGGAGTAGTGCTTCTCCTGGCGAGCAAGATTCCGGGCCTGAATCAGCTAGGAGATTTACCAGGGGACATCCGCTGGCAAAGTGCCGATGGCCGTATCACCTGTTTTGTTCCCATAGTCAGTATGATCTTGCTCAGCCTCATCCTGACGGTAGTGTTGAATGTGGTTATCCGTCTGTTGAATCGCCCTTAGTGCCGTGAACACCAGCGACTTTGACTATCACCTCCCTCAGGAGCAGATCGCCCAGACACCCGTCGAGCCGCGCGATGCGGCCCGACTGCTGGTGCTTGACCGCGCCGCCGGCACGCTGGAGCACCGCCATTTTCGTGACATCGGCGCGTATCTTCGTGCAGGCGATGTGCTTGTTTTCAACCAGACTCGCGTGATCCCGGCACGTCTGCGCGGGTATAAAGTGCCAAGCGGCGGGCAGGTTGAGTTCCTGTTGTTACAACAGGTAGATGAGTCAACATGGCGGGGTCTGATCGGCGGCAGGCGGGTACGAGAGGGGGCACGCCTGGCTTTCTCTGGCCCTGACGGCACGACGATAGAAGGGACGGTGATCGAATCAGGCCGTCAGGCTGAGCGCGTGATTCGCTTTGATGCACCGCTCTCGCCTCTGCTGGAGCGAGTGGGGGAAGTTCCGCTCCCGCCCTATATCCATGTGCCATTGAGCAACCCGGAGCGCTACCAAACGGTCTATGCTCGTGAACCCGGCTCGGCGGCGGCGCCAACAGCAGGACTGCATTTCACGCCGGAACTGCTGATCGCACTGCGCGGGCAGGGTATCCTGATGGCCTACTGCACATTGCACATCGGGCTTGATACCTTTCTGCCTGTACGGGAAGAGGCAGTTGAGGATCATAAGATGCATACCGAGCGTGCAATCCTCAGCGCTGAGGATGCCCGTCTCATCAATGAGGCTAAGCTGGCCGGCGGGCGGATCGTTGCGGTTGGTACAACCTCCGTTCGGACACTGGAGACAGCCGCCCTCCGCAGTGCGGGTGTCAGCGACCCTTACACAGATGCAGGCGAAGCTTGCCCTTGGCGGCCTGTCACTGCTCTTGATGAAGCAACAGACCTGTTCATTCGGCCCGGCTACCGCTTCCGGGCGGTAGATGCGATGATCACGAATTTCCACTTGCCGCGCTCAACCCTGCTGATGCTGGTCAGCGCATTTGCGGGGAGGGATACCATTTTGCATGCCTATCAAGTAGCTCAGCAGGAAGGCTACCGTTTCTACTCATTTGGGGATGCTATGTTGATATTATGACAGGCAGCCTCACTCTGCGTCCGGTTGAGACTGATGATGCCATCCCCCTTCAACGGACCTGCTGGCCCCATCTGACGCCTGCCGAAGTGCAGTGGTGGCTGACCGGCCTGTCCGAGCGCCGGGAACGCGGCTTGGCTTGGGGTATCGTAGCGCTGGTTGATGGTGTCATTGCCGGTTATGGGCAGTTGACACGTCTGGGCGGGCGGGCTGAGATCAGCGATCTGATCGTCGGCGAATCGTGGCGGGGGCAGGGGGTGGGCACGGCGATCATCACCCGTCTGATCGAAATGGCCCGCTCTCAGCAATTCCTAGAGGTAGAGATTGGAGTGGCAGAGTCAAACCCGCGTGCCCTCCGGCTTTATCATCGCCTTGGATTTCGGGAGAAGCGCCGCATCATGCTCGACCTCGGCAATGGAGACGAGCCGGTGATCTATCTGGGCCTCAACTTGGATAGGGCGCACCTGTGAGCAAGACACACTGGGTGGCTCTGACCACGGCGGCCAGAGTGGGCGGCAAGACGATCACACGGCTGTTGGAGCATTTTGGCACGCTGGAGGCTGTTTTTGAAGCTGTGCCTGATGAGTTGATGCAAGTCCCGCATGTAGGCAGGCAGACTGCCAACGCCATCGCCCGCATTGACCTTGGAGCAGTTGAAGCCGACCTTGAAGGCATGACCCAACGCGGGATACAAGTTCTGACGTGGGAAGATGCCGCCTTCCCGGCTAACCTGTTACGCTGTGAGGATGCTCCGCCGGTGTTGTTTGTGCGGGGGGCACTCCTGCCCTGTGATGCGCGCGCGGTGGCGGTAGTGGGGACACGTACTCCCTCCCCATCAAGCATTGAGCTTGCCAGCCGTCTGGCTTTTGAGCTGGCATCGCGCGGCTGGACGATTGTAAGCGGGTTAGCTGTCGGTATTGATAGAGCCGCCCATCAAGGGGCGCTGATGTCTGGCGGCAGGACGCTGGCTGTGCTGGGGTCAGGCCTTGAGCGGCTCTATCCCCCACAGCACGCCCATCTTGCACAGGACATTGAAGGCAGGGGGGCGGTGCTCTCTGAACTCCATCCCGGCGTGACAGTCAGCCCCCAGAACCTGATTGCCCGTAACCGCATCACCAGCGGGTTGAGCCGGGCTGTGATCGTTGTTCAGTCCGGGCAGGACAGCGGTTCAGTCAGCACGGCCCGCCGCGCTTGGGGGCAGGGTCGCAAAGTGTTGGCTGTGACAGGCGGAGACACCGGATGTGACACCCTGCTTCAGGCAGGGGCTGAGGCTATCCACCCTGACCAAATAGAATGGGACGCCCTGGCCGAATCGCTTGCAAGCTGTTAAGGGACGAAGAATCAGCGTGATCGAGCGTCGTTCAGGGGTACAGCAGGGTAGTTTCGCCTCCAAGCAGGCGGTGACGCCGCCCCGAGTCGTCACACAGCCACAGCGCTCCAGTTGTGTCAATGTCCTCGGCCAGCCCGATCAGCTCCCCAGCGGCTGTGCTGACCCGAATGCGCTGACCCAACGTGACACACCGCTTGCGCCATGCCTCTGTCAACGCTTCATCCTCTAGACGGCTGTACCAACTCTTCAGCCTTGCCATGCTCTGCGCCAGTACTGCCGCCCGATCATACTCATTGCCGCCGGCCATGCGCAGACTGGTAGCCGTCTCCCATAGAGGATCGCCGGGTTCGAAGACCTGATTGACGTTCAGCCCTATACCAACCACTATCCACTCTGCTTTCTCTCCTGACACGGCGCTCTCGGCTAGTATGCCGGCCACCTTTTTGCCGCCGATTTGCAGGTCGTTGGGCCATTTCACTTGGACAGGGAGGCTGGTTAATTCATGGCAGGCTTCAGCCAGCGCCAGCCCGCAGGCCATAACCAGCCTGGGAGACCGCTCAACCGGCAGAGAAGGGTGGAAGATAATGGACATCAATAGACTGGTGTCAGGCGGAGCGTCCCACCGGCGCCCCATGCGGCCCCGCCCCGCCGTCTGCTCGTTGGCGATCACCAGAGTCCCTTCTGGCGCTCCCTGAACAGCTAGGTCGCGGGCTAGGTCGTTAGTTGAGCCGAGTCTCGGCTGGTAGTACACCTGAGTCCCGAAGGGGCTGGTGTCGAAGTTTGCCAGTGCATCGAGGATAGATTCTCTTGAGAGCGGCCGCATTGCCCTCTGCCTCACAGATTACAAGGCTGTACTCATGTACAGCTCACCCAATTCGAATCCTAATTGGCGATAGTAATTTCGTGTGCCGGCGGCGGCGATCACCGCCAGATGGGAATAGCCTGCTGTTCGTGCAAGGAGGCGGGCCTGCTCAATCAGCCTTCTCCCGATCCCCTGATGCTGGGGGCGACCGTCGGCCTTCTCGTCCAGTGCCAGCGAAGGGCCGTATACCTGCACCTGCCGTATGATCGCCTGTCCGTCAATTTCTTCCAGCGGAGCAGGCACAGTCGGCAGGGACAGCCGTAGAAACCCTGCCAGCCGGTTTTGGGGAGTCAACGCGCTGAGAAATACCTCGCGGCTGTGATCGGTGAGGTAGTCCAGCCATTCGATCTGGACCTTAGCGGGATCAACCGGCTCGCGGCGCACCTCGCGACAGCGGATGCATTGGCAGGGCTTGCCGGCCCGAATCAACATCTCTTGGACGCGCTGCCGCAAGTTGGAGGTTACCACACCGGAGACGATCTCCGGCGCGGGAATGTCGCGCATCACCCGGTTGATGCGGCAATAGGCGGGCACAAGCGCCTTGCAGGCCGCCAGCAGGTTGACCAGTTCTTCCTCTGTATAAGGGAGATACTCCCCGCGCTGGTAATGGTCGTAGAGGACGGTCTCGCGCAGTAGGCTGGTCGGGTAAATTTTCAATTCGTCAGGCCGCAGAGCTGGGTCATCCCAAAGGCGGCGGAAGTCTGCCAAGTCGGAATCCGGCGTTGCACCAAGCAGATTAGGCATCCAGTGCAGTGCGATCTTGAAGCCAGCTCCGCGCAATAAACGAACAGCCCGCCGGACATCTTCAGCAGTATGCCCGCGGCGGTTGAGTGCCAAAATCCGCTCATCGAGCGATTGGACGCCCAGTTGTACCCGCGTCACCCCCAGCCAGCGCAGGCGGTACACCTCGGCGGGCGTGATCAGATCAGGGCGTGTCTCGATCACCAGCCCCACGTTGCGGTGCGGCGCCGCCTCATTCTGGCGTTGAGCTTCCTCGATGGTGAGAGTTTCGGTTTCATTGAGGGCATCGAAACAGCGCCGCACAAACCAAGCCTGATAGTCAGAGGGATAGCTTGACCATGTCCCCCCAAGGATCAGCAGTTCGATCTTGTCGGCAGTATGGCCAATTCGTTCTAGGACAGCGATACGTTGCTTGACCTGCTCGAATGGGTCAAACCCCAGCATCAGGGCACGCATGGCGCCCGGCTCGGTGCTGAGGTAGCTCTTGGGTAGCCGCACGTCATCCGGGCAGAAAATACACTGGCCGGGGCAGGGATAGGGCTTGGTCAGGACGGTCACTGGAGCCACGCCGCTTTCCGTGCGGGTTGGCTTCAGGGTCAGCCGCCGCAGTACTTTATCGTCGGCCTGAATAGTTCCGGCCTCGACCAGTGCCAGATACCCCAGCCTCACTCGGTCTTTGCCCAAGATCGGATGTCCCTCACGTGCCAGCCGTCTGGTGATCTGGTTGTAGGTATCAGCATCGAAGTCAGGGGCGGCGCGAACAGCTTCAATGTAGGCCAGAAGGTGCTTTTGGTACTGGCTCAGATCGGGAGTCTCGATGTGCCGGATGCGCCACTCTGCCTGTTGCTGGGGTGAATTGCCTCTGGCGCGGGGTATAAAAGCGCGTCTGTATCTGACGGTCTCACTCACAGGGGCCTGCTTCTCAACTCTAACCTGAAGTGAAATGGGATCATATCGTCAGAGGGGACGGGATGCAAAGCCCCTTTTAGATTTACTGCCGGCTTTCCCGCTCACCGACGTAGAAGATGTCCCCTGCTACCGTCTCGTTGTAGATGATACCGATCTTGTAGAGGGCTGTGATCAAGTAACGCACACCTTGCCGGACCCATGCCCCGCCCCTGACAAACTCAGAGAAGGCTAACGGGATGGTCGGCTGTCCCTCAAGCGCGATGCGTAGGGTGCGAAAACCATGCGCCTCCAGCAGGGAACGGAGCTGAGGGGGGGTGTATTCGCGCAGGTGGGTATCATCGGTATAGTGAACATAAGTCAGGCCGTAATGAGGCAAGGGACCTGCATCAGCATGCGGCACTGAGAGCAACAAGCGGCCTGCACAGACCCGCGCTGCTTCGTGCAGGATGGCATCTTCGTCCGGCAGGTGTTCGAGGATGTCGAACATCAGCACTGTGTCGAAAACACCATCATCAAATGGAAGGGGCGCTTCAATAGGTTGTTCGAGGACGGTCACGCGGGAGTCCTGTACTCGGTTGACCTGATCAATGGCAGTGACGCGGAAGCCTCTGTCCGCCAGCGCTGTGGCATACCAGCCGCGCCCGCACCCCAGATCGAGGGCAGTCTGGCCGACGGCATAACGCCGCACGTAGTCAAGCTTAAGCTGCGAGGGACTGACCAACCACCCGACCGTTGCTTCAGGCAAACTGCTCATTTGTGTCTGCCTCCTGGCCGATCAGGCCCCGATAGATTTCTACCAGCCGGCGATGGTTGGCTTCCCATGTAAACTGCTGGACATATTGGCGGGCAGATTCGCCCATCTCGCGCCGGAGCGGTTCGTCACGGTACAGCCACAGCAGGCGGTCAGCCAGCGCGTCCGGGTCGCGGATGGGAACGATATAGCCGTCCTGACCGTCTCGTATTCGCGCCCCCACATTCTCTGAGATGATCACAGGTAAGCCGCATGCCGCCGCCTCACAGACGACCATTCCAAACCCGTCCTGAAGGGAAGGTAACACGAATACTGAGGCCGAGTTATACAGCTCGCTCAGGCGTTCCTGCGGAACAAACGGGATGTGGCGGTAAATCCCCTCGTAGGAGGGCAGAAAAGCCCGGCTGTCTGGAAAGACCCCCCCGACAAACACAAGCTCAGCATTGGGCAGAGCCAGGCGCTTGAAGGCTTCCAGCAGGTAGTGCACCCCTTTTTGCAGGCTCACTGAGCCGACAAACAGCACCCGGAAAGTGGTGTCCGTCTTGCCTCCCTGGATGGGCCGGAAGCGGTTTGGATCAAAGCCAAGCGGGGCCAGCCGCAGTTTTGACTCGGGGATGCCCTGCTCGACCATTGTACGCCGCACAAACTCAGACGGCACAAGGATAGCATCTGCCTCCACATACTCTTGGATGTGTTTGCGCAGGATCAACCGGTTGACAGACGAGTAATTTAGTCCGTAACGGGCATATTCCTCGCTCAGCAGGTGCTGTTGGTAGACCGGGTGGGCAGTGTCCCTCTCGATGAGGGTTTTCATCCCCAGCCGTTTGGCCTTGCGCATCGAGAACAGCGCATAGTGGTTGAAGGCGTGCAGGATATTCCCGCCGTCTATATGCCGGCGGGCTAGGAGGTCATACAGATTGTCTCGGATCAGGTTGGCAATGTAGAAGCTGTTCGCGCCCCGCAACAGGCGGTAGAGTGCCTGCCCCGTCAGCTCAGAGAGGAGGACACGTCTTACCCGCCGGGGGTAGTCCAGCCCATGATGAGGCCGCCTGTGGTAAGCGGTGATGAGACGTCTGAGGTAACCTGCCCGCTGTAATTCACGGGCAATATCGTAGGCATAGGACATGCCGCCTGACGAGAGTATGACACTGATGTCCGACAAGCCAGCACACTCCTACCGCTTAGGGTTCTGGAGGGGGCGGTTGGCCTCCAGATAAATGAACCAGCCAAAACGTCCCATGAACCAGTTGCCAAAGCGGCGCTGGAGGCTGTGGGGAATGATCCGGCCAACCAAATAACGATTGACAAAAGCACTGCCGGGGATGTGAGTAGCGTTGTCAGTCAGCTCGATGCGGATGTTCTCGAAGTCGGAGAAGTACTCACGCATCTCCTCGATCGTCAGGTGGCGGGCGAAGTAGCCATCCGTCTCGTGACGCAAAATATCGTTGTAACTGTAGCGCAGAAATTCCCCTTTCAGGATACCGCGTACCAGCCCGGCGTTCATCCAGTTGCGCATAGCGTGCCGGTGATAGACCATGATCTTGATCTCCCCGCCCGGCTTGACCACCCGATAAATCTCCCGCACAGCCTGTGCCATGTCAGCTGTGACGTGTATCACACCCCATGACCAGACAAGGTCAAATGAGGCATCGGCAAACGGCAGTTTCTCCGCATCAGCCTGAATGATATTCCCCTTCAACCCCAGTGCATCAAAGCGCCGCCGCGTCATACGTACGGCCATTGAAGTCAGGTCAATAGCCGCGACATCCAGCCCCTGCTGGGCCATTGTTGCCGCAGTAGCGCCCATGCCACAGCCGATCTCCAGCACACGCTGTCCCCGCCGGGCGGCGTAGTTTAGCTGACGGTTAAACACCGGTTCTGCGGGGTAGTCAGGATGTCCGAAGTGGGCGTGAGAGCGAATGAAGCGCTCATCAACTGCCGCGTAGAACTCAGGCGTCCCCGGCTGGTGAGGGATGGTATGTTCCCAGTCGTAGGTCATGGGGTTGGTTTCCCACCACTGCCGATTGTGTGCTTGCAGGGTGTCATGATCCATGTCGGGTATGGTCATTTGCTCACTCCGTGTGAGGCGATTGCCTGTTTTGAATCACTGCCTGTTGGCGGGACGGTTGGCCTCAAGGTACATGAAACGCCCAAAGTGTGTCATGATCCAGTTATCCCAGCGCTGTTTGAGGCGGCGGGGTATGATTCTGCCTGTGAGGTATTGATCCACCAGCCTGTTGCCGGGAATATGAGTCGCTGAATCAGTCAGCTCGATGCGGATATTTTCGAAGGCTGAAAAGTACTGGCGCATTTCTTCTTTAGTCAAGTGGCGGGCAATGTAGCCGTCGCTGACCTCACGCACAATATCGTTATACTTCTTGCGCAAGAACTCGCCCTTAAGAATGCCCCGCATCAAACCCATTTCCATCCAGTTGTGCATAGAATCTCGGTAGTATACCATGACTTTGACCTCGCCGCCCGGCCTGAGGACACGGTAGATTTCATTGACAGCCTGTGCCATGTCGGCCGTATGATGGATCACACCCCATGCCCACACCAGATCAAACGAGGCATCTCGGAAGGGCAGTCTTTCGGCGTCTGCCTGCAGGATATTTCCATCCAGCCCCATTAGGGTGAACCGTTGCTTTGTCATACGAACAGCAGTCGGTGTGATGTCAATAGCAGTGACATCCAGTCCCTGTTGGGCCATCGCAGCGGCTACAGCGCCCATGCCGCAACCGATCTCCAGCACGCGCTGTCCCCGCCGTGCCTGATAGTTGATCTGTCTAGCGAAAATAGGCTCAGCAGGATAGTTGGGATGCCCGAAGTGGGCGTGGGCGCGGATGAACCGCTCATCAATGGCGGCGTAGAACTCCTTTGTGCCCGGTTCCACCTGAAGCGTGCCCTGCCACTCGTAGGTCATGGGGTTGGTGTCCCACCACCGGCGGTTATGTTCTTGAAGGGTGTCGTGATCCATGTCTGGGATGGTCAACGTATCGCTCCTGAGCGTCTTGAGCTTCTGCCCTATTGAGCCGATGTATTATGCACCAAAGCTGTCATTTTCCCAAACCTGTTAGAGGCATGTCAGCCGGGTGAGTCATGTGTTACCCCACGGCTCTCAAGTCTTCCAGTGCTTCGCTCATGCCGCTGTACCGCTCTGCGGGGAGCAGAGCGCACATCCGCCCAACGATAGCATCCAGCGCCGCGGGCAGGTCAGGCTTAAGCCGAGAAGGCAGACACGGCAGTCCATTATGGGCGAAGACATCTCCTAGCTTCTCGTAGGGCGGCTGACCGGTCAACAGCTCAAACAGGACAATGCCCAGGGCATACAAGTCTGAGCGTTCGGAGGCGGCGCCTGCATCGTACCATACTTCGGGGGCTAAGTAACGCGGATCGAGACGCCGGCCAACCCGTGTGGCTATCGTTTCCATCTTATCGCCTGATACCCGTGCGCAGTCAAAGTTGACCAGCTTGATCGGCCCCTCGTGAGGGATGATGATGTTGTCTGGCCGAATGTCCCGATGGATCACCCCCTGACTGTGGACATAAGCCAGCCCTTCACAGGCCTGCCTGACAATATCTAACGCGCGTTCCAGTGTGAACCCCTCTCCTGCGTCCAGCAGGCCGCGCAGTGAATACCCATCTATCCAATCCAGCGGCAAGACATATTTGTTGTCTTCCCAGGGGAATGGCATGTAGGCCCGTACAATGTTGGGGTGTCCCTCCAGCCGATGCAGGGCATTCGCGTCACGCAATAGGTGTCTTTCTTGTTTGTGGCGCGTCTCAGGGTCAGCATACACGTCAAAGCTGTAGACTTTGAGGGTAAACCGATTCCGGGTCTCGATCAGGGAGTGGGTGGCCATCAAAGTCGTGTACAGGTCGTTTCTGCCTATTGTTTCCAGCACACGGTACTGTCCGATCTCATGATGGCGGTGTAAGGGGCCAAAATGTTCTAGGATCGCCCTGTCAATGAGCGGCCCTAGTTCCGTGATCGGCTTGGCATGGATAGGCAGACAGCGAGGGTCAGAAAAATAAGCCGGCGCCCTGTCCAGCGTGAGCACCCGGTCAGCCTGTTCATCGTTCAGCAGGATTTGCGCTCGGTTGTCGGTCAACAGGATAACAGGCTGTACCCACACGTGCCCCAGTTGAGGGTTGGCTCTGCGGAGGTGGTCAGCTACAACTTTGGCCTTTTTGTTGCTGAGAGGGATCGGGCTTCTGTAGATTGCACCCGATTCCAGCTCCCACTCATAGGCATTTCCCCGGATCGTTCCCCGGTATCCTTTGACCTCAACCACATAGACGGCATACTGCCCCGTCACGATCATGTCATATTCGTAAGGCAATCCTGAGCGTGCAGGTAGCTCCAGGTTGTGGTAGATGTAGATGTCATCCCCCGTCAGATTCGCGGCGAGATAGGCAATTGCTTCACGCTCGCTCTCATTTT
The DNA here is from genome assembly GCA_034435015.1 of Anaerolineae bacterium. GTDB lineage: Bacteria > Chloroflexota > Anaerolineae > Aggregatilineales > UBA3940 > DAOTYH01. The sequence goes on from DAOTYH010000051.1 coordinate 29,811, forward strand.
CTGGGTAGCCAATAGCACGCACAATCGCCATGTTACGCCCCCCTGACGAAACCTCCTATTCCCTGACTCATCAGCGGAGATAGTCGAATTCGGTCATGTACAGATGGTCGCCCGGTGCAATTATGCCGCTCTCCCGCCAGAAGACATCGCCGCCCAACATAATGGTAACTTCCCATTCGACAGACTCACCCGTACATGAATATGGGTACTCAATCTCGACCAGATAGTGTCCTTCAGGGGCTTTTTGCCAGTCCCAGAAGATGTTTTCAACCGGCGCAGTCCGGCCCTCGCACGAATTGCCGTCAAACTCCAGCCTGCCTCCGGAAACCGAGATCGGGTTGCCGGAGAAAACCACCTCATCCTCGCCCCTGAACACGTATAGATCAAGATCGGCCCTTCCTTCCCACCGTAATGTGACCTGAATACTGCCACTGCTGAGAGGCGGCTCAGGCGGGATTGGCGGCGCGTATTCAGGAGGTTCGGTTGATTGTCGGGATGGCTCAGGGGGCAAGGGGGATTGTTCGTTCAACGGCTCAGGCTGAGGGGCGGGCGGTGCAGGGGTTGAAGGGTTGAACCACCCTGAGGCGACAGCGACAATGAGCAATGTGATCACCGTTCCTAATATCACTGCTCCGCCGCCTAAGGCCAGAGACAGTGTAGAACAGCGGCAACCAGTTGCTTTTTGAAGCCGAGCCTGCAATTTCTGGAATTCAGGGTCTCTGGCGTGTGTCTTTCTGAGGGTATCTCCCAGCTCTTCGAGCTTCTGTTTGGCGAGGTCTTCCAGTTTTTCTTTGATGTGGTCTTTTATCTCGTCTTTGAGTTTTTCGATCAACTTCCAGATGATTCGTGCTTCAGGGCTGACAAGCTGAAGCACCTCACCTTCCTGTACGCCGATCTGACGGAGGGTCTGATCGAGCGGCAGGGCCTGGTTGGTCAGGCTCCGGATCAGGTCATAGTGTATCGGGCCGCCTGACAGGCTGTAACGGGGCAGGCCATATTTGTCTACCAGCCACTCAATCACGGCTGAGGCAGTCGCATCGGGGTTGAAGCGCTGTGAAAACCGTTCATCCCGAACCCGATCTTCGATCACCAGTGAAATAAAGTTGACGCTCACAATAGATGCCTCCATGTGGCTTAACAGGCCCAAGCCCGTCAGTATCTCCATTGTACTACCGAAGGAATCAAAAAGAGACAGCCATCGGGCTGTCTCTTCAACTTAGCGTTGCTTCAGCTAGATATGGATGTAGTCTGACACGATCCCGTGCGCCGCTTCCATCAACACTTCGCTGAGTGTCGGATGGGTGTGAACATTGCGGGCGATCTCCTCGGCGGTCAGCTCGGCATTGTGGGCCAGCGTGTATTCGGGCAACAGTTCGGATACATCCGGCCCGATCATATGGCCGCCTAAAATTTCGCCGTATCTTGCATCCACAATGAGCTTGACAAAGCCCTGATAGTCGCCCAGCCCCAGTGCCTTGCCGTTGGCCTGAAATGGGAATTTGGCCACCTTGATCTCATAGCCGGCGGCTTTGGCCTCTTCCTCAGTGTAACCAAAGCTGGCAATCTGCGGCTGGCAATAGGTAGCCCGCGGCATCATCTTGTAATCGAGCGTGACGGTTGGATGTCCTGCAATTGTCTCTGCCGCTACAATGCCCATGGCACTGCCCACATGGGCCAGCATCAGCTTGCCTGTTACATCACCGATGGCATACACGTTGGGAACATTAGTCCGCATGTGGTCATCCACCTCAATGGCTCCAGTACGTTCATTCAGCCTGACCCCCAGCTTTTCCAGTCCGAAGCCTTCAACGTTGGGAGCAAAGCCGATGGCGACCAGCACCTGTTCAGCCTCGATAGTTTCTTGGCCCTGCGGGGTGGACACGGTGACCACGGCGCCGTTTGCTTTCCGCTCGATTGTCTCTACGCGTGCGCTGGTCAGCACCTTGACGCCCATCTTCTCGTAGGCCTTGCGCAGTTCGGCGCTGACTTCCGCATCCTCCAGCGGAGCGATCCGATCCATCATCTCAACCAGCGTTACCTGAGTGCCATAGTTTTGCCACACGTAGGTAAACTCAAGCCCCAGTGCACCTGCCCCGACGACAACTGCCTGTTTGGGGACCCGGTCAGACAGGATGGCGGGCAGGTAGGACACAATCAGGTTGTCCTTATCAAGCTCCACGCCCGGAATAGAGCGGGGGTGGGAGCCGGTGGCGATCACCAGATTCTTGTAGGTGAGCGTCTCCTCGCCGCCTGCATTTAGTGACACAGTCAGGGTTCTGCCGTCCACAATCGTGCCCCATCCCTCGTAGGTGTCAATTTTATTTTTCTTCATGAGGAACTGGACACCTTTCACCAGCCGACCGCTGACCTGACGACTGCGCTGGAAGGCGGCGCTGAAGTCCAGCTTAAGGTTGTCAAAGCTGAAGCCAAACTCTTTGGCCCGATGTTGCAGGGTATGGGCCAGCTCCGCATTCTTGAGAAGCGCCTTCGAGGGAATACAGCCGACGTTCAGACATACGCCGCCCCAATATTCCTTCTCTACGATGGCAGTCTTGAGGCCAAGCTGGGCCGCACGGATGGCGCATACATATCCCCCCGGCCCTGCGCCGAGAACAATGACATCATAATCCTTTGTCATGAGAACTCCTTTTCATTCGCGCAAAGGTGCAAGATCGCTCAGTACTAGAGCATAGAATAGCCATCATGACCAGTCGTAGCTTAATTTTAGTGTGGGAGGGGGTTGATTTCCAACCTCCTCACCAAATTGCAAAGCAAAGCTCCTGCCAAGGCTGTCTCTTGTAGTGCGGAATTCCTATTGCTATGGCTGTCTTGTTTTCTGCTATAATGAGGGTAGGCAGAGGTGGGGGCGTCTGTCTTCTTGGTCTTTTCCCCGTATGGCGGGAGGCTCTGCAGGATAGACAGCCCAGAGCTTTGTACCTTGACAATTGAGCGGCTAGATGCGGTCCTAGTGAGCGCCTCATGCGCTGACACTGCCTTGTTGAACTTATTGAACTTTATGAGAGGTCGCTTATGATGCAGATGCAATTATCTCGACCTACAGGCAAAAGACGAGCGCAGGCGCTGGTTGAGTTCTCACTCACCGCGCTGGTTTTTCTTCTGTTGCTCGTCATGATCATTGAGATAGCCCGTATTCTACAGGCCTATATTACCGTACAGCATGCCGCCCGAATGGGTGCGCGTTACGCTGTCACGGGGCAGTGGCTTGAGAAGTACGGGAGTAACCCATTGGCAGGGTGGAATCCCTCTTCGACTAATCCCCTGATGCACATTCCCCCCTGCTGGCCGCGCTTCCCCGATGATCCGACAGGCGGCGGGACCCCTCCAGGCTTGCCCTACTATGAGCCGTATCGTAACGCGCGTACCTGCTCCATAGAGGAAGTCACGATCATCGCGATGGCCGGCTTGAACCTCAACCCGCTTGCCCTGCCCGGTCAGCCCAACTACTATCAGGTGGTGGTGAGCGGAGTGGGTGATCCGGTGAACCCCTCCAATACTTTCCAGCGGGGCTTTGCGGCTGGGGACCCGATCCTGATCTCCCACCCTGAATATGCGATTTACACCCAGCAGACTATTCCTTACTCGGCCTATGGCTATCCCACTCCCAGCGGAACCTCTGCCTTGATCCGAGGCTTCGGCGGCAAGCCCCAGCAGAAAGTGGTGGTGCAGATTGAGTATCGCGTCCCTATTGTCACGCCGATCCTGAGTGCCATCGCCCCTTCGGTCAGGGTCACCGGCACAGCCATCATGACCAACGAGTCGTTTGGCAGTACCGGCCTACAGCGTGAAGCTATCCTGCCGCCCGAACTGCCGCCCGTTCCTACCCTTGGCTCTCCGACACCCCCTGATCTGGTGGTGACGAATATCGCTTTTGTCACACCCCCTCCGCCCAACCCTGTGGCAGGCTCGATTGTCCCCATGCAGGTCACGGTCAGTAATCAGGGGCAGGTCAATGCAGTGCCATCCACTCCGATTACTGTCAAGCTCTACGCTTACCCAGTGGGGAGCGAGCCGCCGATCATGGCGCCGCTCAGCGGCGGGCAGGTGATCGGTACCGCAACGATTAACCGGTTGCTGTTTGGTGAGACGGCGACTTTGTCGGTCAACGCGATCTTCCCTGTGACAGGCGAGTTTGCGGTCTACGGGTGGATTGATACTGAGGATGTGGTGAACGAGGCCGGTACAGGGTCAGAGGCCAACCCGATACGCGAATCAAACAACGTCTATAAGATGGAGACGACCGTCACTATCGAGGCCAGCTCCGATCTGGCAGTCGTCTCTAAGACGGTCAGCAATAACACACCCAGCCCCGGCAGTCAGATTACCTACACCGTTGTTGTGCGGAATAACGGCCCTACTGCCGCTACAGGGGTTGAAGTCAACGAGAATATGCTGGCTGCAGGGCTGACCTATGTCTCAAGCACGGCCAGCATTGGTTCGTATGACCCTGCTACCCGGAAGTGGACGATTGGTACGCTGGCCGCCGGGCAGTCAGCCACGCTCCAGTTGACGGTGAGTGTCAATTCGGGCACGGACGGCCAGATACTGACCAACACGGCTACGATCACCAATACTGCTCCTGGCCAGCCTGACCCTGTTCCCTCCAACAACAGCAGTGCGCCGCTGTCCATTGCAGTGGGCGGGGTTGATCTGCGTGTCCAGAAGACGGTCAGCAACAACCGGCCCAACCTGAACGAACAGACAACCTATACGATCACAGTAACCAATCTCAGCGCTAACACGGCCACCGGTATCAGTGTCAGCGATGCGTTGCCGTCAGCCGTCTCGTTTGTCTCGGCGTCACCGGAATGCAGTAACGCTGGTGGCACTGTGACGTGTAACTTAGCCAGCCTCGCAGGAGGCGCCAGCTATAACTTCACGATCACCGTCCAATTGATTGATCCGGCGGGCGGGAATCCGATCACCAACACGGCCTCACTTGCGGCTGTGACACAGTCTGACCCGAACCCTGCCAACAATCAGGGGAGTGTAGATATTACCATCCCCAGCGTTGATCTGCGGGTAACCAAGACTGTTGATAACAACACCCCGCCTGCTGGCGGTCAGGTCAACTTCACTATTCGGGTGACCAACCCCAGCCTTGACACAACAGCAACCAACGTGATAGTCAATGATCTCCTGCCGTCCGGCCTGACCTACGTTTCCAGCTCGACCAGCCCCTCAGGGACAACCTACAACAGCGCTACCGGCGTATGGACGGTTGGCACGCTTGGCCCCAGCCAGACGGCTACCCTGTTGATCCGCGCCAATGTCGCATCGGGGTTGGCCGGCGGTACAGTGATCAACAATACGGCGACTGCTACAGCCTACCAGTTCGATCCGAACACGACGAACAACACAAGCGTTGCCCCGCTCACGATCACCAATGTGGCCGATCTGAACCTGACGGTTGTTGAGACATCGGGCATCTACTCGGCGGATCGAAACGGCACGGTGCGCTACCGCTTCACGATCACCAATCAGGGGCCGAACCCGGCCACTAATGTCCGGGTGACAGTAGGCGTCACGCCGGCGGGCAGTTTGACGTATTCGACCCATACAGCCGACTCGGGCACGAGCTACGCCAGCGGCACCGGCATTTGGACGATTGGCAACCTGGCGGTAGGCGCAACGAAGACACTCACTATTACTTATACCGTCAATGCCAACCCCGGCACCGGCATCGGTATAGGCGGTACCTCCCTCCGTAATGAGGTAGACCCTGATCCTACAGACGACACAGCCGTGATCGGGCTTTTCGTCCGGCTGTTCATCAATGCGGGTAACCAGAATAACAGCTCCTGTCAGGGCAACGTGGTCTGGAATGGTATTACGTGGATTCAGAACCAGCCTTATACACCGGGGAGCTGGGGCTACTCCGGTGTGGTAACTCTGAAGAACGGCTACACCTCCCCGGTCATTGATGCGCCTACCGGCGGCTATACGGGCGATGCGAGCGGCCGCCAGAAGCTCTTTAGTTGCAGTGTGGAGGCCAGAACCTTTAACTATATCTTCGACAACCTCCCGCCGGGACGATGGCGCATCACACTGGGGTTCAATGAATACTACTGGACCCAGACTGACCGCCGTGTTGTGCGTGTAGACACAATTATAGGCGGCGTGCGTACCAATCTTGTCAACAATATTGATCTGGTCGCTGTGGCTAAGCCAAACGACCCCACTACGCCGAAAGACGGCAAGAACGTCTATATCTATCTCCAGTACAACAACATCGTGATAGGGCCAAGCGGCTCGCTGACTTTGAACTTCTCCAGGGTGGCCAACCGCGACAATGCCACTGTCTCGGCTATTGGGTTGGAGTATCTTGGGCCGTAAGTTGAAATTGGAATATGGGGAGTGCCGCCGCAATCGTGTGCGGCACTCCCGCCTGCCAAGCGAGGCATGATGGGTGGACAAACTTTGAGGCTGGACGGCTTGGGAGAACAGGAACAGGGGTGCCGCCAATGGCTGGTGATTGGGCTGGCGGTGCTGGGACTGCTTACCCTTGGGGCGATTGTGATCGGAGGGTTGATCACGCTCGCCGGTTCAGGGCGCCGAACAGAAACGGCAGGCTTACCGCCGCAGGCAGATTTCAGTATCCCTACGGCACGTGAGGCCTATGTCCCGGCGGTTAACCTGATCCGTCAGCAGGACCCGCTGGCCGCTCTCGCCAGCGGCGCAGGGGCATGGACGCCGGTGATCAGCACCGATCAGCTTAACGCTGGGCGCACGGGCTGGACGTTCCATTTCTACCTGCCGACACTCGGCCAGATGGCCACGGTAGTTGTTGATCGGGGCGGGGTAGCTCACATTGTTGAGGTGAAACCATGGGAAACCCCACCCGACCTGTTACAGGATCAGGGCTGGCAGATAGACAGCCCTCAGGCGATTAGTCAGATGATCGCTGGTTGCCAGGACATGTTGAACGCCCAGCCTGATGCTCAGGTAGAGGCCCGGTTGTCTACGGCGGCTTCCAACAGGCGGCTGGTGTGGCAAGTCAAGGTGTTCTCCCCGGAGAATCCGCTGGCCCTGTGCGAGGTGCGGTTAGATGCGACCACCGGCCTGCCTGTGCAGTGAGTGGTAAAGTGAGGTATATGATGAGCGGACGAGTCATGATCCAACCGCCGTTCTCTTCGGAGGATGAGAGAAAAGAAAGACGCGGTCAGAGCCTTGTTGAATTTGCGCTTGTACTGCCGATCTTATTGCTTATCGTGGCAGGGATTCTGGAGGCTAGTAACCTAATCACGGCTTACAACAGGGTGCAGTTGGCCGCCCGCGAAGGGGCACGTTTCGGGGCGGCAGGCGGTGTTGACGCCGGTATTTCTCAGGTGGTGCAACAGTCAATTATGCAGTCCCTGCCTGCCGATCCGTCTATCATGTCTATCTGGGTAATCCGTCCTATCGTACAGGTGCAGTCCACCAGCCCTCTAACCTTCCGCTGGAATAACGACGATCCCATCACCCGGCCATGGGGGACTGATCCCAGCGGGGCGGTTGTCCAGCAGGTATGCCTGTACGGCGACATCTGCGGCACAGGGCTGTTGAGCGGCTTGAGCCGTACCCAAGTCCTCAACGATCTGGCACAGATCAACGTATCGGGGGCGAGCGGTATCGCCGGGACGCGCTTTGTCATCGTGGTAGTCAACTATAATGCCAGCACACTCCTGAACCTGCCATTCTTCCGTATCCCCGGCGAGTCAGGCGGGCGTGTGCCGCTTCAGGCCTATTCTGTGATGCGGCAGGAAGTCGAACAGCAGACCATCAGCCAGTTGCAGAGCGGCTGTAGTGCCTACCCTATTGCCCTGTACTACAACCGCCGCTCGGATGCCCCCGGTAACCACAAGCCGGAGGAGGCCTCTGAGAATGAGATGTTTACGAATGTGCCTCAGGCCGCCGACGGCTTCCAGTTTGTGGCATGGCGGGCGGCCCCGCCCACTCCTTATGACGACTTCTCCTATTTGGATGAGGCACTGACCTATCCGGGTAACAGCCTCAACCCGACCTCAGGCTTCCGAGAATACATGGATGAGTCAGATACCCAGATGCATCGGGGTGACTGGCTGTTGCGGGTTGCCAACCTAGGGAGCGGCGGCTGGAGCAACGTGGTTACTCAGTTAAACCGCCATAGAGACACAAACACGTCCCTGGCCGGGCTTCAGCCGCGTAGCCTGCGGATCATCGTGTTCGACACGATGGAAATGCGGGGCGGCGTGAATATGTACCACATCTACGGTTTCGCTGTTGTGCGTATTCTGGACTTCAACACCACCAATGTCAGCACCATGACCTTCCAGTTTGTCCGGTGGGATACAACCTGTGGATTTGATCTGGGGGGCTAACCAATGAACGTGAATAGTAATGGAGCAACTCAAGACAGGGGGGAACGGATGATAAAAGAACAGACGGCCCCTGAGCACCAGCGCGGCCAGATTCTTGTGGTCTTGGCGCTGGCGATGATCGGCCTGCTGGTGGCCGCCGGCTTAGCGGTGGATGGCGGTGTGCTGTTCATGCGCAAGGCACAGCTTGATCGGGCTATTGATGCGGCGGCACTGGCAGGGGTTATTGAGCTTCCGGCTCAGACAAACCCTACCGCCGCACTCAATGCGGCCAATACAGCCGGCCAACAGCTTCTGGCGGCTAACCGGATCATCACGACTGCACCAGGCGCCTGCCCGGCTCCCGGAGATGCCGCCACCTACTGGGCCACTCATGACTACTGCGGCCAGCAGTTGGCTGGCTCGGTAGCTAATTCGGTGCGCTATCGTGTCGAGGTGCGCTGGCGGTCAGAAGTTTACTTCATGCAACTCCTTGGTTTCCAAAACATCCCGCTGAGGGGTGAGGCAACGGCTGAGTACATCCCGCTGGTTGACATCTTCGCCAGTGACACATCGGAATATGGCCTTGTACGCTCGTCAAATCAGTCGGTCTTTGGGCCGGGGAGCTGTTCTAACTATGGGGATGCTTACTCCCCTACCAGTTCAGCATGGTATCCTGAGTTGAACGGGGTTTACACTTACCGGCTTCGTATCCCCTCAAGCTACCCTTATGATGATATACGGGTTGAGCTGTTTGATCCTGACACCAGCAACCAAGCGGCTAACGACTTCATCTTGTTCGGCCTGAACGGTGCGCAGTATGCCTGCACCTGTGGAGATACAGCAGACCAGTGTCAGGCTCAGGCTGGTGAGCCTACCATCAGTGAGGGCGGGGCCGATAATCAGATCAACGCCTGCCTGCTCCGCGTGCCTAACGAATCCCGTGACGGCAACCCCTTCTGGATAGTCCGGATTGACGAGAATCGTCTTGGATGTTCCAGCCCCTCCAGCTACAGCAGTAACCTGTCCCAGAACACCCGCACGCTTTACCGGCTCTTCTACTATGAGTTGCAGGACGATGGGAGCCTGCATGAGGTTGACCTAGCGTACTATATCGGCAAGGCAGACGACCCTGCCCATCAGGTCCTGCCGTCCTCCCCGTATACCAGCGCACAGGCGCAGGCTGAAGCACGTGCCACAGACATGCATTGGGTAACGCCGGGTGCGCCTGCCAGCGAGAGGATGCCTGCCTTCACCAATGTGGGCGGGGTAGCCGGTTTGAACTCCGGCCCTGAGCCGGTAACGCTGGTAGAAAATTGTGAAGTTTATCGAGCTAACAATCCGGCGCACACTTCCGCCACACGTTGTTCCGGGAATGGGGACTTTATCATTGACCTCGACGGGCCGGACTCTGAGGTCCCCGGCATCTATGTGGACCCTGCGACCGGTCGGCGTGACATCTATATGCAGGTGCGTTCTCTAAGCGGCTCTTCCGAAAATGGATTTGAAGTGTGGGTCGGGCCGTTGCGCTCTGCCGACCCTGCGGATCATCTTTTCACCGTGCCGGCGGAGGTCAACGCCCGCCAGATTTACATCCTGCGGGCTAAGGCTAGTGGTGAAGACCTCCATAGCTCAAACGGCGTTGGTCTGTTTGGCATTGGCCACCTGCCGATGAACTCCAACGTGAACTTCCGTGTAGATATTCCGTTGGCTTACTTGGGGCCTGAGTTCTCCGGCCAACAGCTTAGTGTCAACCTGTTTGATCCTGACTCAGGCGGTACATCGCCCATCATGTTCTTCTTCGATACCATTGCCAAACAGGACTGGACAGCCTGTTATGACGATAACACCAGTGGTTCTAACTGCGTGGCTCAGGGAGGCTTGGCCAGTCAACGCCTTGGCTCAGCCGGCGTCCCGTGCAATAACTGCTGGCTCTCTTATAACTTCGCCATCCCCAGTGAGGCTAACACCAGCAACCCCATCCCGTTCTATGGAGGGCGGTTGATTGTCAGTTACGTAGGCGGTACGAATGACACCTTCGGCTGGAAGATCGTGATTGACGCACGTCCCTTCCTCGTCAACTGATCTGCGGCACGACTTTCTTTCCGCCGTTCCCCTCCCATGCACAAGAGGGGAACGGCTTTTTTTATGGCACGGGCGCGTGAAAGTTTTAACTTGACATTGAGAGCAAAATGGTATATGCTGAAATTGGTCAAGTGGTCTGGCCAATTTATGGATGAGCAACAAACTATTCCTACCATGACCTTCGGCACGTTTAAGCGTAGTGCCATCGCAGAGGAGATTTCGGCCCGTCTGCTCTCTCTTATTCAGGAGAGACGTCTCCGCCCCGGCGACAAGTTGCCCCCAGAACGTGAACTGGCCGCCATGATGCAGGTAAGCCGTCCATCTCTGCGGGAAGCTCTACGGGCATTATCCATTATGAATGTGATCGAGATACGGCAGGGTTCAGGGGCATATGTGACCTCGCTGGAGCCTTCGCTGTTGGTTGAACATCTCGACTTTGTGTTCTCGCTCGACACCTCCACCTTCCTTGAGTTGGCAGAGGCCCGCAAGATCATCGAGGTAGGCATTGTGGCGCTGGCCGCCGAACGGATCACGGATGAACAGATCGCAGAGCTGGAGGCCTGCGTAGCTAAGGCCGCCGAGAGTGTGGATGATTATCAGGCCTTCCTTGAGGCCGACCTGAAACTGCATGAAGTGATCACTGAGGCGGCTCAGAATCCTATCCTCTCGCGCGTCATGGCCAGCATCAGCAAGCTCAGTCTGGCCAGCCGCGCTCGTACTACCTCGATACCCGGCATTCGAGAGGAGACTGTTGAGGATCACCGCGCCATTGTGGCGGCGCTTAAAGCTCGTGATCCGGAGGCGGCCCGTCAGGCTATGTTCAGGCACCTGGAGAAGGTGGGCAGAGGGCTGGAAGAGACGGCCAGCTCTGAGGAGAGTGAGACCAGGAAATATCCTTGAGTCGTCTACGTGACCTCATATCCCTATGGAGAGATAACCGCGCATGTATCAGCAATATGGTTTCCAGACGCCCCGCAGTGCTTTAGCTAAGACCGCAGATGAAGCGGCTAGGCTTGCTTCCGAGATTGGGTTTCCCGTCGTCCTCAAGATTGTCTCGCCTGAGATTTTGCACAAAACAGATATTGGCGGGGTGCTGGTCGGCATCAATGACGCTGAAGAAGCCAGTCGGGGCTTTGACCGTATCATGGTGTCTGCCAAGAGAGCCTATCCCCATGCCCAGATTGACGGCGTCGAAGTGCAGGAGATGGTGGCGGGCGGGACAGAGGTCATTATTGGCTTGCTCGATGACCCTCAGTTCGGCCCGATTATCATGTTCGGGCTGGGCGGTGTCTTTACGGAAGTGTTGAAGGATGTCAGCTTCCGCGTCCTTCCGATTGAGCGTTCCGATGCGCTGGAGATGATCCGCGAGGTACGGGGCTACCAGATTCTCAAGGGGTACCGCGGCCAGCCTCCCGTGTCGGAGGAGATGCTGGCTGAACTGCTTTTGAACGCCAGTCGTATGGGCATGGAGCATGCCGGCAAGCTGGAATCAGTAGATTTCAACCCTATCGTTGTATGGGAAGATCAGCACCGCGTACTGGACTGCAAGATCATCTGGCATAAACAGCCTAAGCCGGCGCCCGTCGCCAGCCCGGCCAACACGGCTCATATGGCTGGTTTCTTCAAGGCCAAGTCAGTGGCGGTAGTCGGTGCTTCTGCTACGCCGGGTAAGGTCGGCTACTTTGTGCTGGACAGCCTGCTGAACTACGACTATCAGGGGAAGGTCTTCCCTATCAATCCTTCCCGCGCTGAGATCATGGGCGCTAAGGCCTACCCCTCCCTGAGCGCTATCCCTGAGCCGGTCGAACTGGCGGTCGTTGCAGTTGCTCTGAGCCTTGTCCCTGATCTGATTGACGAATGTGCCTCTCTGGGAATCCACAACATGGTCATTGTGTCGGGGGGAGGCAAGGAGCTGGGCGGAGACAGCGCGGCAGTGGAGGCTGAGATCCGTCGGCGGGCGAAGGCAAACGGCGTGCGAGTGATCGGCCCCAACTGTATTGGCGTGTTTGACGGGCAGTCCCGGCTGGATACCTTCTTTCAGGTCCATGAACGGATGATCCGCCCCAAGGGAGGGCGGATTGCCGTGCTGACCCAATCAGGCACGGTGGGGTGCATCTTCTTGGAGGGGGCCGCTGATCTGGGCGTGAGCAAATTCGTCAGCTACGGCAACCGTACTGATGTAGACGAGGCCGACCTGCTGGCCTATCTGGCGGATGACCCGGAAACAGACCTGATAGCCATGTATATCGAAGGGCTGGAGGATGGACGTAAGTTCCTAAACACGGCCAGGGAGGTCTCGAAGAAAAAGCCAATTGTCCTGTTCAAAGTGGGACGAACTGAGCGGGCCGCGCGTGCCTCGATGTCGCATACCGGCTTTTTCGGCGGTTCATATGAGGTGGCACGCGGGGCATTCCGGCAGGCAGGGCTGGTGGTGGTGGACAGCAATGAAGAATTGCTGGCGGCCAGCAAGGCGCTGGCGATGCAGCCCCTCGCCAGAGGGCCGCGTGTGGCTATGATCAGCAACGGCGCCGGCTCGATGGTACAGGGCATTGATCTGCTCAAGAATTACAACTTGGAGATGCCGGAGATCAGCCCGGAGACAGTCAAACGTCTCAGGGAAGTTTACCCCCCTTACTACATTGTCCAGAATCCAGTTGATGTGACCGGTTCAGGCACGAGCACCGATTATGAGAATGGCATCGAGGCACTGCTCAAAGACCCCAATGTGGATATTGTGATGCCGTGGTTTGTGTTCCCTGATACACCGCTGGAGGAAGATATTGTCCAGAAACTGGAGCGGTTGAATCGGGCTTATGACAAACCAATTGTGGTCGGGACGATGGGCGGCCCTTACACGATCAAGATGTCGAAGGCCATTGAGGCAGTTGGAGTGCCTGTCTTTCTCTCGGTACGCGACTGGGTTGCGGCGGCCCATAGTCTGGCTTTTGGGCGCAGGAACGCAGGTTAATCACATAGATTTTTAGGAGGTATCGGCGTGGGTCAACCTTGGAAAACAGACAAATATTTTGTCAGCCCCTTGAACTACCTTGAAGAGGTGACTAAAGAATATAAGCTCCCCCAGAAAGTCAAAATTCATGACATCACACTCCGCGACGGCGAGCAGGAGACCGGCGTTGCCCTGCGCAAGGATGACAAGATTCGCATAGCTGAGGCGCTGGCAGAGGCCGGTATTCACCGCATTGAGGCCGGGATGCCGGCTGTCTCCAAGCAGGATGCGGATGCGATCCGTGAGATAGTCAAACGCAACCTTGGCCCTGAAATCTTTGGCTTCTGCCGTTGTATTCTGGATGATGTCAAACTGGCCGCTGATTGTGGAGTCTCAGGGGTGGTTATTGAGATTCCAAGTAGTGAGCATATCATCAAATATGCCTATCAGTGGCCCTTAGAGAAGGCGATTGATCTATCGGTGCAGGTGACCCGTTACGCTCATGAAATGGGGCTGTATGTGGTGTTCTTCACGATTGATGCAACCCGCGCCGATTTCAACTGGTTGCTTCAGATCATTGAGAAGGTAGCTTCCGAAGGACACATGGACGCTCTGACATTGGTAGATACCATGGGCGTTGCCTCGATGGGGGCTATCCGCTATTACGTCCGCAATATGAAAAAGCGCCTTGGCAAGCCGCTGGAGGCACACTTCCACAACGACTTTGGGCTGGCCAATGCCAACAGCTTGGCGGCAGTCGAGGAAGGCGCAGAGGTCATCCACTCGACAGTGTTGGGTATGGGCGAGCGGGCCGGGCAGGCCTCTACTGAGCAGATCGCTCTGGCACTCAAACTGCTGTATGGAATGGATACCGGCGTCAAACTGGAAAAGCTGGCCGGCTTAACCCGTACCGTTGCTGAGCTGACCGGCCATGTCACCCCGTTGAACCAGCCGGTGGCCGGCTATGCCATGTACCAGATCGAGTCAGGTATCCCTGCCGCTTGGTGGTTGCGCTGTAAGGATGAACATCCGACAGAGGTGTTTGGCATCCTGCCGTCACTGATCGGCCAAAAAGAGCCGGAGATCGTGCTGGGCAAGGGGAGCGGCGCGGACTCTGTGTTGTACTGGTTACGCAAGATCGGGATGGATGCCACCCCAGAGCAGGCCCTTGATATAGCCATGCTGGTCAAAGAGAAGGCTATGGAGAAGAAGGGGCTGGTGGACGAGGATGAGTTCCGTCAAATTGCCACAGAATATCTGGCCGCGGCTAAGTAGAGTGAGGCGTTGGTTCAGCCTCTTCAGGATTGAACAATGAAGGTAGCTGGTACTCACTTGTTAGATGCTTCAGTTGAGCGTGTCTGGCCGCTGATCTTTGACCCTGTTGCGTTAGTCGGCCTGATACCGGGCTGTCAGCGTATGGAGCAGGTCGGCCCAAATGAGTATCGCGGGCAGATTCAAGTCGGTTTGACAGGTATCACCGGAATCTATGACGTGGTTGTCAGGGTAGCTGAACGGGAAGAGCCTCACTTCTGTCGTCTTGAAGGGGAGGTCTCCAGCTCAGCAGGCTCCATGAAAGGCACGGCGTCTTTCCGGCTGAAGGAGGAGGTGGATCACCGAACGCTGATCGAGTATGAAGGGAACGCGATGCTGATGGGTGCGCTGGCAAAGTTCAGCTCCCGCTTCTTTGAGGGTGTTGCCCAAACGATGATCAATCAAGGGTTGGGCAAGCTTAACGCTCAGCTTCAGGCCGGCCCGACTAGCAGGCCAGTTTCCGGTAAGCGTGGTTTTTCACTGACAAACTTTTTCAAGAGGATATTCACGGCCATTCAGGCGGCTTTTGGCAAACGACATCCCTAGCCGCCAGTTGATTTTGAGGAGAAAACTATATGCGAATTGTTGACCTGACTGTTCCCATCGGTGAGGATACGCTCAGCCCTCCGTCTGTTAGCACCCGCCTCCAGTTGACCAGCTTTCACCGTCCGCCGGGCTTCTGGCAGGCCAGCAAGGTCGAGATGGTGTTGCACACCGGCTCCCATGTGGATTTCAGCAAGCACGTTCTAGAGAACGGCGAAACGGCGGTTGATGTCCCGCTGGAGCGTGTCTGCGGGGATGCATTGGTGGTTGACCTGAGCTATTTGCAGGCTAACCAGCCTATTACCGTTGCCGATCTGGAACAACATGCACCTGAGATCCGTGAGGGCGACATTGTGCTGGTGCGCACGGATTGGACTGAGAAACAGTGGGGGAACTTCCCAACCTACTATCTGGAGTCACCCTATTGCTCGCCAGAAGCGGCCCAGTGGCTGGTGGATAAAGGCGCTAAAGCAATCGGATTTGACTGCTTCAGTGAATACTGCGCCCGGCTGCCTGATTTCACATCAGAGGATTTCATCATCCACAAGATCATCCTGGAAAACGGGCGCATCCTGATGCAGCAGATGACCAACCTCTCTAAGTTACCGACTAACCGCCGGTTCACCTTCTTTGCCCCGTTTCTCAAGATAGCAGGGGCAGAGGGAGCACCGGTACGGTTCTTTGCGCTTCTTGATTAACCAAATTTTGAGTAAGGAGGTGTTGATTTGGCCACTAAGGCGTATTTCCTCCCCACGTCGTTGAATGAGGCGGTCAGCCTGCTGGCAGAGCATGGCCCCTCCCTGCTGGTTATGGCGGGGGGCACGCTCGCCATGCCGCTCATCAACGAGGGCGTCTCAATGCCTGAGCTGGTAATGGGGCTGAGACGGGCCGGCCTCAATTACATCAAACGGTCAGATGGTGTCCTCTCGATTGGGGCGACAACCACCCTGACCCAGATGCTGAATGACAGCAATGTTCCGTTCCTTCAGGAAGCCGCGCATCATGTTGGGGCGTGGGCGATCCGTAACATGGGCACGGTAGGCGGAAACCTATTTGCCCCGCCGCCCAGCGGTGATTTTGCTGTAGCACTCCTTGCCCTGGATGCTAAGGTCAAGCTGGCCAGCAAGAAGGGGACGCGCACCCTGCCGCTTACTGAGTTCTATACTGGTTTCCTGACCAATGCCCTTCAGCCGGGTGAGCTGGTGGCAGAGCTTGAGGTCCCGCTACCTAAGGGCAAGACTGCCTACATTAAGTATGGCCGCAGGCAGCATAATACTCCTGCCATTGTGACGGTAGCGGCTCATCTGGTCATGGATGGCAAGAAGGTCAAGGATGCACGCATCGCACTGAACGCTGTAGGGCCGCATCCCATCCGTGCTTGGAACGCTGAGAAGGCCCTGATCGGCGCGGCGTTGGATGCAGAGGCCATCCGTGCGGCCTCTGACGCCGCCGCTGAAGAGTGCCAGCCGTTCACCGACTCCATCGCCAGTGACTGGTACCGGCGCAAGATGGTGGGCGTGAAGGTAGGCCATGCCCTGGCGCAGATTGCTGGATAGGAGGAGACATCATGCCGTCTAAGGTTGTCAGTTTCAAGCTCAATGGCCGTGAAGTCGAGGTCATGGTTAAACCGCTCATGACCCTCCAGACCCTCCTGCGCGAACAACTCAACCTGACTGCTACCAAAGCAGGTTGCAGACAGGGCGGGTGCGGAAGCTGTACCGTGCTGGTCAACGGCGAGCCGATGATGTCCTGCCTGTTGCCGGTCGAAGATGTGGAGGGGCAGGAAGTCACAACGCTGGAGGGGATCACTCCCGCGGAGGGGTTGAACCCCCTGCAGGAAGCCTTCTTCGAGAAGTACGCGATCCAGTGTGGTTACTGCACGCCCGGCATGATCATGGTCGCAACGGCTCTGCTGGCTCACAATCCAAACCCCACCCGTGAGCAGGTTATTGAGGCGATCTCAGGCAACTTCTGCCGTTGCACCGGGTATGCCCCCATCATTGAGGCGATTCAGGCCGCTGCTCAGCGTACGAATGGCCGCAAATAAGGAGATGAAGCTATGACCATTCCAGAGGAAACCCTCAACGTTGTCGGCCAGTCTGTCCCGCGTCGTGACGGTCTGGGCCATGTCAAGGGGCAGACCGTCTATGTGGATGACATCAATATCCCCGGCACACTGCATCTCAAGATGGTGCGTAGCCCGGTGCATCACGGCAAGATCAAGCACATTGACTTCTCCGAGGCGGAGAAAGTCCCCGGTTTTGTGCGTGCCTTGACCTACAAGGACGTCCCCAAGAACATCTACACCATCCTTTGCCTGATCGGTGTCGGTCCGGATGAGGAGCCGGTTTTGGCCGAGGATAGGGTGCTGTGGAAAGGGGAGCAGATTGCGGCCATCCTCGCTGAGACAGAAGAGGCCGCCATGGAGGCTGTCTCAAAGGTTAAGCTTGACATCGAGGAACTCCCTGCTGTCTTTGATGTCGAGGAGGCCCTTAAGCCCGGTGCCCCCATCTTGAAGCCGTGGGGAACTAACTACTTCATCTACGACTACGAGTATGGACAGCAAAATGCCTTCCGTAAGGTGCGCTTTGGGGATGTCGAGAAAGCTTTTGAGCAGGCTGACTATATTGTCGAAGGGCGGTATGACTCCAGCCCCATTGAGCATGCGCCGACTGAGACAACGGCCTGCCTCGTCAAGCCGGAGCCGGATGGCCGTTACACCGTCTATACCAACACCCAGGCGTTGTTCTTCACTCTGGATAATGCCGCGCTGATCCTGCAAATCCCCTTCAACAAGCTTCACTTCGTAGGCGGAACGGTCGGCGGCGGGTTCGGCGGTAAGGTGGATGTGATCACCGAGCCAATTGCTATCTTGGGGTCTATGAAGACGGGTCGTCCGGTCAAGTATCGCTACACACGCGAGGAGGAGATGCATGTCTCGTCCACACGGAGCGCTTGGCGTATCTACATGAAGGATGGCGTGATGAAGGATGGCCGCATCATCGCCCGCAAGGTGACCAGCTATGCCGACTCGGGTGCTTACAACCGTCACACGCCTTACGCTGTTACCAAGCACGCCGCCAATGTGGCCGGCCCTTATGCCATCCCCAACGTGTGGATTGATGCCTATTGCGTCTATACCAACCATCAGCCTTGCAGTGCGATGCGCGGATTCGGCGTCACAATGGCCTCCTATGCCATTGAAGTCCAGATGGACAGGATCGCTGAGACTATTGGCATGGACCCTTGGGAGATTCGCTTCATCAACGCCTATCGTAACGGCGATATAAAGCCGCATCAGAAGGTCGTTGAGGATGCAACCCTGATCGAGGTCATGAAGGCGGCCGCGGAGATGGTTGGCCATCAGTTGCCCGACAGGCTGTTGGCTATGAACTCTTGGGACAGGGGGAAGTAAAATGGCGAAACTCAGAGGAACTGGCATCGCTGCCGTCAATTATCCGACCGGCATGAACTTGGGCGGCGACCCCTCTCAGGCGCTCATCCATGCAACCACGACCGGTACATTTGTCATCAGCCTGTCCAGCACTGATCTGGGGCAGGGGCTGAAGACCGTCATCGCGCAGATTGCGGCTGAGACGCTGGGTGTGCCGTTTGAGAATGTCATGATTGACACCGCCGATACCGACACCGGCCCGCACTGCATGGGTACGTTTGCCAGCCGGGCTACCCACCGTGTTGGCAATGCTGTGATCATGGCCGCTCAGGAAGCCCGTAAGGTTATGCTTGAAGTGGCCGCAGACGAGCTGGAAGTCAGCCCGGACGATCTGGAGACCGACGGGCAGGGCAATATCCGGGTCAAGGGTTCGCCCGACCGGAAGATCGATCTGGTCAGCCTTGCGCTGGCGGCTCACTTCAAGTACGGCAAGACCATCTCCGGACGCGGTATGTTCATGAAGCCCAAGAGTGCTGTGGACCCCGACACCGGCAAGATGGACCCCGACTCGACTGAGGCGCATGCCTGCACCGTGGCTGAAGTTGAGGTGGATACCGAGACCGGTGAGGTAACGGTGTTAAGCATCAAGAGCGCCTACGAGGTTGGCCGTCAGGTGAACCCCAAGCTGGTTGAAGGGCAGATCACGGGCGGGTCGTTCATGGGCATGGCCCATGCTCTGTATGAGACCACCAAGCCCTACTATCCTGAACCCGATTATGCTCCCGGCAGTTTCAGCGAATATGTCCTGCCTGGCCCGGCAGAGTTACCGGTGATCGAGAGTGTGGTTCTGGAGTACCCATCCTCGACAGGCCCATACGGCGTGAAGGGAATTGGGGAAATGACCGCTAACTCGCCTATCCCCGCCATTGTTAATGCCATACACAATGCGACTGGTGTGTGGATCACCTCTCTGCCTATCACGCCGGAGAAGGTGTTGCGCGGCTTGGAGGCTAAGGCCGCGGAGGGCAAGTAGCTTTCAGCTAGGCGGCCCCTCTTGCTATGCCTCTGGCAGGTAGAATAACCCTATTGCCGGGCTGGCTTTTGACCAGCCCGGCGCGATATTCTCTGTTATGACACGATAGGAGGTAAACTGTGCTCAAGGTCATTTCGCTTCTGAAGCGCAAAGAAGGGATGAGTCTGGAGGAATTCCGCAAGTGGGCGCTGGAGGAACATCCGCCGCTTGGCAAGAAACTGCCCGGCATCCGCAAGTACCGCATGAGCGTCGTGATCGAGGATAACCCCAACTTCCCTTATGATGCTGTCTCTGAGTTTTGGTTCGATGATAATGATGCCCGCGTAGCCGCTTTCGCCACGCCGGAGGGCAAGGCGGCGGCTGAGGATGCGGCGTCTCATTGTTCGGCCCGCGTTCACTTGCTGACTGAAGAGAAAGTGATCATCGAGTAAGAGATACAAGGCCCCTGTGTGGGCAAGTAACGGCGTTGGAGAGGGGGCGCAGACCATGCGCCCCTCACTTGCGGGAGAGGTTATCTTGCTGAGGAGCGCTTCTCATGAATGATGTGCTGTCTAGCTTGGAGACATGGCGTCAGCGCGGCGAGCAGATCGCTGTGGCCACGGTCATCAATACGTGGGGATCTGCCCCCCGCCCCGTTGGTGCTAAGATGATCGTGACCCGCAGTGGTGCAGTTGCCGGCTCGGTGAGCGCGGGGTGTGTTGAAAATGCTGTGATCGAAGAGTGTCAGAGTGCCCTCAAGACAGGACAGCCCCGTCTGCTGACTTATGGTGTCTCAGATGATACTGCCTTTGAGGTCGGGCTGGCCTGCGGCGGCACGATTGAAGTGTTTGTCGAGCCGTTTTCAGCATGGAACAGCGTCTATGAGCCGCTCAAGCAGAGGCTGGAAGCCCGTGAGCCGACGGCTGTGGTGAGTGTTCTGAAGGGAGGAGAGGAACGTCTCAACCGTAAACTGTTGGTGCTGGCTGACGGCAGTACGCAGGGTGACCTGCAAATACCGGGCTTGGAACAAGGGATTGTTGACACGGCACTCGAGCAGTTGGCCCGCGGTGTCGGCGATACGCTGGAGCTGGAAGACGGAACACTGCTTTTCTTTGAGGTGCATCCTCCTGTTCCGCGCCTGATCATTATTGGGGCGGTGCACATCGCTGAGATGCTGGTGCCGATGGCGAACTTGGTTGGCTTTGACACCATCGTAGTTGATCCGCGGGGGGTATTTGCTACCAGAGAGCGCTTCCCTACTGCCACTCAGTTGCTCAAGAAGTGGCCTCAAGATGCACTGCCGGAAATGGCGCTCGACAGTTCGGCCTACGTAGTCACCCTGACGCATGATCCCAAGCTGGACGACCCCGCCCTGCTCATTGCGCTTGCCAGTCAGGCACGTTATGTTGGGGCGCTGGGCAGCCGGCGCACCAGCCAGAAGCGGGCTGAGCGTCTGCGTGAGGCCGGCCTGTCTGAGGAGCACTTGGCGCGGCTCCATGCACCGGTTGGCCTGCCGCTGGGGGGGCGTTCACCGGGGGAGATTGCTCTGAGCATCTTGGCGGAGATCGTGCAGGCCAGGTATGGTGTGGGCGAGCCGGTGCCTCAAAGCTGAGTATCATAAGGCGGGTATGTTCTAGTGAGTGACATGGTAGCGGGTAAAGCGGTAGATCATGTTCGATTCGATTGAGAGTGTACAACAATCTTTGCTGGATCATCATTATGTAGCCGACCGGTCTCTGGCGACAGTGATATTTCTCGCCCTGAAGCTCGGTAAACCCCTCTTCCTGGAGGGCGAGGCAGGGGTCGGCAAAACGGAAGTGGCGAAGGTCCTTGCCTCCATGCTGGGAACGCGGTTGATCCGCCTGCAATGCTACGAGGGGCTGGATGTACACAACGCTGTTTACGAGTGGGCATACGCACGGCAGATTCTGCATCTGCGCATCCTTGAGACCAGCGGCGCCAGCCGCGAGGAGATGGAGCGCGATCTCTATAGCCCTGAATTTCTGCTTGCCCGTCCCCTGCTTCAGGCCATTCAGGAGAGCGGTTCTCAGGTCCCCGTCCTGCTGATTGACGAGATTGATCGGGCCGACGAGGAGTTTGAGAGCTTCCTTCTGGAGGTCTTGTCTGATTTCCAGATCACCATCCCGGAGATCGGGACGATTCGGGCTGAGCACCCCCCTGTCGTGGTTATCACCTCCAACCGCACCCGCGAGGTCCATGATGCCTTGAAGCGCCGTTGCCTGTACCACTGGATAGACTATCCCAGCTTTGATACTGAGTACCAGATCGTGATGATGAAGGTCCCTGGTATTGCGGACCGTCTCTCCTACCAGATCGTCAAAGTCGTCCAAGAGTTACGTCGGGCGGACCTGTTCAAGCCGCCCGGTGTAGCCGAGACGCTCGATTGGGGTCATGCACTGCTGGCCATGAACCGGACTGAGTTGGACGAGACGACCATCAACGAGACATTAGGTGTGCTGCTCAAGTATCAAGATGATGTCCAACGCATTCAGGGGGCATTAGCTCGTGACCTTGCCAAGCAAGCCTACGCTACTCGCCACTGAGCCGGCTCCTTCCGGCGGGTATCTGCTGGCTAACCTGCTTCACTTTGCGCGGCTGTTGCGCCGTCTAGGGATGAGGGTTAGCGCCAGTCAGGTCTGTGATCTGGCCGCCGGGCTGGAGCACATAGACCTGATGCGCCGCGACGATGTCTATTACGCCGCCCGCAGTGTGTTTGTCCACAGTCCGTCTGAGCTGGAGCTGTTCAATCGTGCCTTTGACCTCTTCTGGGGGACCGAACAACCTCAACTGATGGAGGCCGCGCTGGTCAAGAAACGGGTTCGGGCAAACCGCGCTGAAGATGAACAGCCGGAGAGCGATGAGGCGGTCCTCCGACAGGAGCAAGAGGCGGCTGACCAAGCCGCCGACGCAGACCAGCCTGAGCCGGAAGATACCGCTCTTTCCTCAACGTACAGTCCTGTTGAGACGCTTCATCACAAGGACTTCGCCAGTTTCACCGACGAGGAGATGCAAACGGCCCGTCGCATTCTGGAGAGCTTGGCATGGAAACTCAATTCTCGTCTCACGCGGCGGCGGGTGCCTGCGTCCAAGCGGACTGCCTACCTTGACTTGCCGCGGGCTATTCGCAACAGCACCCGTCAAGGCGGTGAGATCATCCGGCTGGCGTGGCGCCGGCGCAAGCCTAAACCGCGCCCTCTGGTGGTGATCTGCGACATCAGCGGCTCAATGGACCGCTATTCACGCCTTTTCCTGCATTTCATTCATACGCTGGCACAGGAGGCGCAAAGGGTTGAGGCCTTTGTGTTCGGCACGCGCCTGACGCGCATCACACCGGCCCTGCGCCACCATGACGTTGATACTGCCATTGATCAGGTCTCTTCGCTGGTGCAGGATTGGTCAGGCGGCACACGCATCGGCGAGTCTCTTAAGACGTTTAATTATCTTTGGGGGCGGCGGGTTCTGAGCGGCGGCGCGTTTGTGATCATCATCAGCGACGGGTGGGATCGGGGCGACATTGCCCTGCTTAGGCGTGAGATCAGCCGCCTGCATCGCAGTGCTTATCGGTTGGTCTGGTTGAATCCGTTGCTGGGTGCGCCGGATTACCAGCCGCTGGTGCGCGGGATCAGTACTGTACTGCCCCATGTGGATGACTTCCTCCCGCTTCATAACCTGCTCAGCTTAGAGCAGTTGGCCAGCCGGCTGGGGGATGTCGGCCCTGCCCGCCGCGGCCTTGTCAGGTCAGATGAACTGCGTCTTTGATTTGTCTTTCGCCCCCAAATGGGGCAAACTTACCTTAATGTAGAACCTCAACCCCTGAGGCTTTCTGTTTCGTCTCATAGGTTCTGATGAGGCGTCCACTTGGCCAGCTCCCTTTCTGTCAGTGTGGTGATGGTTGTTCGCGGCGGCGCGGAACATCTGCCCCGTGCTGTTGAAAGCCTGCGCTGGCAGACCTTGCGCGGCTTTGAATTGATCATTGTGGACGACGGCTCTGAGGGCACAGCTTGGGATTATCTGGCTCAACTGTGTCTTCCCCGCCTGCGGGTGCACCGTAACCTCACCGCCAGGGGATGGCCTGCCGCGCTCAATCAGGCGCTGGCTATGGCACACGGGCGTTACGTGGCCTTCCATGATGCGGACGGTATCTCTCTCCCTGAACGGCTGGAAAAACAGGCCGCCTACTTGAGCACCCATTCGCGCGCGGCGCTCGTCGGCGGGCAGGTCGAATGGCTGGACCGGCAGGGACAGATAGTGCGCCGCATGGAGTACCCTTCCCGCCATGCAGACCTTGCGGCATCTCTCAGGCAGGGTCTCGATCTTGAGTTAGGGACCGTCATGCTTCGGCGCAGTATACTAGACAAGGTCGGTCCTTTCCGTGAGCCGTTTGTACTGGCTTATGACGTTGATCTCTTCCTCCGCGTGGCAGGCCAGCGGAGCTTAGCTGTTCTGCCGGAATTGCTCTACCAGAGGCAGTTTGATCCCCGCTCGGAGCGGGTAGCCCGCCTCGGCGAATGGGAGGCCTATGCCGCCCTTGCCCGCCAGCTTGATACGGAACGCGACTCGCTGGGCAGTGAGCAGGCTGATTGTGCTGTTCGAGCCTCCGCCATCCTGGAGCGTTGCCGGCAGAGCCGCCCCTTGGCCCGGCAGACAGAGCGGGCCGCTAACTACGTTCGCTGGGCAGAGCGACTGCTAAGCTGGGGCGGCCCTTCGGCCCGTTATGCCTGGCCGATGTGGCAGTATGCGTTTGCCGCCTTTCCCCTCTGCCCGGCAGTTTGGAAATTTGCGGCCCGTCATCTGCTTGATCGCAGTGCAGGACAGGGCACTGATCCAGCGGGACTGCATCGCACAGAGTAAGTCCTATGCCGCAGATCGGACAGCCTGATACCTCTGAAAAGCCGGCGTTGAGTCATGAGGAGATCAGGCGTTACAGCCGCCACCTGATTATGCCTGAGATCGGCCTGGAAGGTCAGAGCAGGCTCAAGGCCGCCAGTGTACTGGTAGTGGGTACAGGCGGGCTTGGTTCGCCAGCGGGGATGTATTTAGCGGCGGCAGGTATAGGTCGTCTGGGGCTGGTGGACTATGATGCCGTAGATGAAACGAACCTTCAACGCCAGATCATGCATGGCACAAAGGACGTAGGGCGGTCTAAGCTCGAAAGTGCCAGGGCGCGTCTTGCCGACCTCAACCCTCATGTTCAGGTAGATACCTATAACGAGCCGCTTACCTCGCACAACGCACTCAACATCTTATCCCCTTACGATGTGGTTGTGGATGCAACGGATAACTTCCCCACCCGTTACCTGATCAATGATGCCTGTGTCCTGCTCGGCAAGCCGGACATCTACGGGAGCATCTTCCGTTTCGAGGGGCAGGCCAGCGTATTTGATGCCCGTCAGGGGCCGTGCTACCGATGTCTGTTTCCCGTGCCGCCCCCGCCGGGGTTAGTGCCGAGTTGCGCTGAGAGCGGTGTGCTGGGAGTGCTGCCCGGCGTGATCGGCGTCATACAGGCTACTGAGACAATCAAGGTGCTTCTAGGCATCGGTGAGACGCTGGTGGGCCGGCTTCTGCTTTACGATGCGCTGGCAATGAGCTTTGACTTCATCAAGCTTCGCAAGAACCCGCAATGCCCCCTTTGTGGTGAGCATCCCACTCAGTCCGGCCTCATAGACTATGAGCAGTTCTGCGGTATGCCGGGATATGACTACAGCCCCTTTCGTGGGAGTGAGCAGGCGTCCGTTCCCTCCATCTCCGTCTGGGAAGTCAAATCCAAGTTGGAGGCGGGAGAAGATTTCATCCTGCTGGATGTACGCGAGCCGTATGAATGGGCCATCAGCGATCTGCCCGGCGCGAAGCACATCCCCAGCCGGCAAGTCCTAGACCGTCTGACGGAGCTGAACCGTGATCGAGAGATCATTGTTTACTGCCGCACCGGCATTCGGAGTGCTGAGGTCGTCAGGCAGTTGCAGTCGCGGGGTTTTCAACGGCTGAAGAACATGAGCGGCGGAATCAACGCATGGGCCAAGGAGATTGACCCCACCCTGCCGGTGTATTAGACATAGTCTCCGGCTTCACAGCCTGAGCGTCCATACTGGTACACTGCTCCCGATAAACTCGAACCCCAGCCGCCTGTACAGGCGCTGGGAGCGGTAATTATCCTCTTGGGTGTTGACGGTAAGCGTTGTGATCCCCAGACCCGCAAAATACCGGAACATCTCCCCCACGAGCAATCCGCCCAGCCCCTGCCCCTGTGCCTGGGGAATTATCGCTAGACGAGTGAGATGGCCTATATGACCATGGCGGGTGCTGAGCTGATAACCCAGCAATTCCCCCTCGCGCTCCAGAAGGGTGAAGGTCGCCGCGTGCGGATAAGCCGCTTCGAGGGTGGCAAGATCGTAGCGCCAGATCGGTTCAAAGGCCGCCGCGTCTACCTCTACTGCCCTGTCTAGGTCAGAGAGGGAGGCATCCCGAATGCGCAGGGGAGGCTTTGGCGGGGCTGGAATGTGACCCCCTTCCCGCCGCATGGTTACAATGGCGTTTGCACGCTTAAATCCCCACCGGACCCCCAACCCTGCAATCCATGGGTCGAGTTCCAGAAGGGCCACCTCCTTGACGCCTGCTTCACTCAAGTCTTGGCATAGGGCCTGCCACACCGTCTCAAGTGAGGGGTCAAAGCCGATGGGGGTAGCAGGCAGGATCAAGCGGAGCCATGCGACACCCTCCCCTTGCCCTGCCGGCGGAAGATATACTGTTGCGCCAATCAGCGACTCGACCCTGCCGTTTTCCCGTCTGATCCAGCAGTGAAGGCTGGGGTCAGACAGCCACGCAGCGAGGCCTTTCCAATCTAGATGGATGTGCTGGCGCGGTCTCTGCTGGAACAGGGACATTACCTGTTCATGATCTTCATACACCAGCCGGGTGGTTGTAGTGGATTCGCTGATCATGTCCCTGAGTCTATCACCACAAATGGCGCGATCAAATAATTCAGACGGCCTTCTGGGTGCTCTATGGTAGAATGGAGGGAGTGGCCTTGCTTTGACCTGTGGAAACGGGTGGGGTGTCGCCTTGCCGGATGTTCTTTTGGAAGCTATGAGTTTTGCCGTGTCGCGGCTCCTCGCCAGCACCAACTGGAAGCAGGACCTCCAGGCCGTGCTGGGGCAGGTCGGGCCGCTCATCCGGCTTCGTTACGCCTGTGTGATAGAAAACGCCCCTGCCGCTGACTGTTCAGCCTGCCAGTGGTCAGCCCCCGGCCTTGACGGAGAAGACATTCTGAGCCTCTTTGTTGCTCTTCCCCCCTGGATGCGGGAGTCACTGGAGCAGGGGAGGTGCTTTTGGGGCAGTCTGGACGAGTGGCCGCCCCAAGAGCGTACAAAGCTGGCTGGTCTGGGAATCCAGTCGGTATGGGCTGTGCCAATCCAGCCGGAAGGCACATGGTGGGGGAGTGTAGTCTTTGGATATTCCCTGCCGTCCTCGGAAGGCTCTGCTGTTGAGGTAAAGATAGCCGCCATTCTTGCGAATCTGATAGAGGCCGCAGTGCGCTGTGAGAAGCAGGCACTGGAGAGAGGGGAGATGGAACGCCGGTATCAGGCCCTGTTTGAACAGACGGACGATGGCATATTCCTCTTGAGCCTTGACGGGGTGCTTGTGAGCCTGAACAAACAGGCCGCGAGAATGCTGGGGTACGAAGTTCATGAGTTGGAAGGTGAGTCATTCCAGCGGGTGCTTGCTACGCAGGAGGAAGAGCAGAGCCTGAGCCGCCTGCAAAGGCTGATCAGCGGCGAGGAACTGCCGGTTTACACCCGTATACTCCGCCGAAGAAATGGTGAAGAGTTCCCTGTCGAGGTTAGAGCCTCGCTGGTGCGTGATGCGGACGGCAGTCCGTTGTATGTGCAAGTCATTGTACGAGACATCACTGCCCGCCAGCAGGCTGAGGAGGAGCTTCGCCGCCGCGATTCCATCCTCGAAGTGCTGGCCTATGCCAGTGAACGGCTTCTGCTGGGTAACCCGGATGATGTCGTGCCTGATCTGCTGGGGAGGCTGGGACGGGCGGTGGATGTCAATCGAGTGTATGTGTTTGAGAATCACCGCGCCGAAAATGGTACTCTGCTGGCCAGCCAGCGCTACGAGTGGGTAGCTCCCGGACAGCTCTCGACGATCAATGCGCCTGAGATGCAAAATCTTCCCTACCGGGCAGGGGGCTTTGCCCGTCTGGTAGATGCGCTGGGAACAGGCCAGCCTTTGCATGGGCGGATAAGGCATCTGCCAACGTCTGGTGGAAGGCCGGCTGAGCAGGATGTCTGCTCTACCGCGCTGGTGCCTATCTTCAGTGAGGGGAAATGGTGGGGCATATTGGGGTTTGAAAAGTACGAGCGCGAGCGTAAGTGGCCGAGTGCCGAGATCGAGACACTGAAAAACATCGCTAATACGCTTGGCGCCGCCTTTGCACGGCAACGCATTCAAGCCTCAGAACGTGAACAGCGCGACTTAGCTGAAGCTCTGCGTGATACTGCCGCGGTCCTAAACAGCACCCTCAACTTCGATGAGGTGCTGGATCATATTCTGGCCAATGTGGGGCGTGTTGTCCCCCATGACGGAACTAACATCATGCTGATAGAGGGCGGTACACTGCACATTGCACGCCGCCGAGGATACAGCAGGGGTGAAATCCGGGAAATGCGGTTGTCAAAGAGTTACTCAGTCGAGGACTTTCCCAGCCTGTACCACATGGCTCAAACCCGAATGCCGCTGGTTATCTCCGACGTAGGTGAATACCCCGGCTGGGTTGATCTGCCTGAGTCAGAGGAGATTCGTTCCTACGCTGGTGTGCCGATCTGTCTGGAGGGAGAGGTCATTGGCTTCCTGAACGTAAACAGCTCCACGCCCGGTTTTTTCAAACACTCCCATGCTGAGCGCCTGCAAGCCTTTGCCGATCAAGCCGCTGTTGCTATCAAGAACGCCCGCCTGTACGATCAGGCACAGGCGCTGGCCGCGCTGGAGGAGCGTCAGCGGCTTGCCCGCGAACTGCATGACGGCGTCAGCCAGACTCTGAGTTCAGCCAAGCTGATCGCCGACGTTTTGCCCCGCATCTGGGGGCGGGACCCTGAAAAGGCCGAGCAGGCCCTGCTCCAGCTTCGCCAGCTCACTCAGGGAGCGCTCGCAGAGATGCGGATGCTGTTGATGGAGTTGCGCCCGGAAACTCTGCTGGAAGCGGAGCTGATTGAACTGTTGCGGCAGGCTGTGCAGGTCACCGCCAGCCGGACGGGCATATCAGTCTCGCTGACGGCAAATGCCCAGAAATGTACTCTGCCGTCTGAGGTGAAATTTGCGCTGTACCGTATCACGCAGGAAGCGCTGAACAATGTGGCCAAGCACGCACATGCCGAACGGGTGGAAGTTCATCTGACCTGCCGGCCTGATCGGGTCGTCTTGCGTATCTGGGACGATGGACGCGGCTTTGAAGTAGATAATGTCCCGGCTGGCCATTTTGGGATCGGGATCATGCGTGAACGGGCACATGAGATCGGCGCAAACCTGAAAGTGGAGAGCCGAATCGGCGGCGGGACTGAAGTCACTGTGGTGTGGGAAAGTTCCTGCGAGGTGACAAAGCCATGAGCGCAAGCAAGATTATCCGGGTTTTGATGGTGGACGACCACGCCATGATGCGCATTGGGCTGGCCACCTTTTTACAAGCCTTTGACGACCTGGAGCTGGTAGGCGAAGCATCTGATGGCGTAGAGGCGCTGGAATTGTGTGACAGGCTTCAGCCGGATGTGGTTTTGATGGACCTCGTCATGCCTGGGATGGACGGCGTGACAGCCACACGAGCGATCCGCCAGAAGTATCCTCATATCCAGGTGATTGCTCTGACCAGCTTTGAGGAAGCGGAACTGGTCCACGGAGTTTTGCAGGCCGGCGCGATTGGCTATCTGCTGAAGGATGTCTCAGCCGAGAAGCTGGCCGAGGCCATCCGTGCCGCTATGGAAGGGAAGCCTTCGCTGGCCCCTGAGGCGGCCCGGATATTGATCGAAGCGGCCACACGCTCATCTGCGCCGGTTTTTCAATTGACTGACCGTGAACGCGAGGTTCTGGCCCTCATGGCTGAGGGGATGAACAACACAGAGATCGCAAAGCGCTTGGTTGTCAGTCAATCAACCATCAAGAGCCATGTGAGCAGTATTTTATCCAAGCTGGGTGTCAACTCGCGCACTGAGGCAGTCGCCGTTGCCCTTCAAAAAAACTTGATCCCTCCATCCAGCCGCTGAACCGAAGCGGGGTCTCAAACAAGGGGAGGGTTTGATTCAGCAACAGAGCGGCCCCATGATGGGAGGCCGCTCTGTGGTTTTATCGGATTGGGATCAAGAGAGCCTCAGGAGGCGACAAAATCCCGCAACACCGAGGCAAACTGAGGCTGGCGCAGACGGCGCAAAGCCTGCCGCTCGATCTGGCGGATACGCTCACGCGAGAGGCCGAGTGCTTCGCCTACCTGCTCCAGTGTCTGGGGAGTGCCTCCTTCCAACCCAAAGCGCAATCTCAGTATCTGGGCTTCTCTGGGCAACAGCTCATTGAGAATCCGGTCAATGGTCTCGCTCAGGGCGATGCTGTGTACCGCCTCATCCGGGCTGATGGACTGATCATCCTCGATGAAATCCCCAAATTCACTGTCATCCCCTACCGGCGACTCGAGCGCAATAGTCTGAGGATTGGCCTCCAGGGCCTCACGCACCAGCTCCGGCGCCAGATCAAGCCGCTCCCCTAGTTCTGCGTCGGTCGGCTCACGCCCAAGTTCCTGTTCCATGACCTCATTGACAGTCGTGATCCGGCGCAACTGATCGGACAGGTGTAATGGCAGACGGATAGTGCGTGACTTCTGGGAAAGGGCACGGGTGATCGTCTGGCGGATCCACCAGCTAGCGTAGGTGCTGAAACGGTTGCCAAGCCGGTAGTCGAACTTGTCTACCGCGATCATCAGCCCGATGTTGCCTTCTTGAATGAGGTCGGACATAGGCAGTCCCTGATTGCGGTAGCGCTTGGCAATGCTGACGACCAATCGGGTGTTGGCACGTCCCAGATGATCGCGGGCCGCCTGACCGTCTTCAACAATCTCACGCAGAGCGGCAGCCTGCTGAGGGGACAGATCGGGGGATGTGTCAAGCAGGCGCTGGGCCTCAAAGCCGCGCTCAATGCGCTTGGCTAAGGCAACTTCCTGCTCAGCCGTCAGCAGAGGCTCACTGGCCATCTGGCGGAAATACAGGCTGACTATATCGTCTGCCGGGATGTGGTCTATATTCTCCGGCACGACATCGTTGCCTGCAAAGAGGTCCTCTTCCTCTTGATACTCTTCCAGAAAAGAAAGGACATCATCTGTTGAGTTCATCTGCTGTACACCCTTCCGCTCGCGCTTCATACTGCTGATATGCACATATTTTGTACAATGTATGTACATATATTGTATTCAATAGCCCTCATTTTGTCAAATATTGATCTCCCAAATCGGACTGCTGGCAAAGCTTCGGGCTACCTATTACATAGATTGTTATATACTTAATTATCTTACCCCTCTATCAGAATCTCGCAAGAATCGCTCACCTTTGTGCAAGGTAAGCACGGGTAACAGGTCGGTAGCTAGTTCGACATATCTAGCAGGTGATCGGTCAGGGGAATAGACGGCGGACAAAACGTGCAATTGCATAGAGGAGGATAGGTAGAAGTGCCAAGCCGAAGATAACTGTGGCAAAGACGTAAGCATAGCGTGGATCGTCAGGCTGGAGTTGCCCCAGCTCTGTGAAGACGGGAGCAAAATAATCCCACTGGCTCTTCATCCAGAGCCAGATACTGCCGGCCAAGCCAACGGCCTCACCCAGCCACAACTGGAAGGTCTCCCGCCACGGGCCTAATTTGCCCGCCGCGGCCTTCTCGCGGAGTTTTGCCCCTACCGGCCCGAACCACAGCCAAGCCGCTCCGCCAGCCATCAGGAGCCACCCTCCCCAGGTGTAGATACGTGTTCGGCGGGGGAGACGACCAAGATCGGTTTGCGCGGCTGGCCCAGACGCCCGTTGGTCAATTGCTTGCCAGTCGGCCACGCCGTAAGAAGGATCATGGAGAGGCTGTCCCTCGCGATGGGTTTGCTCCTGAGACAGGCGGGCTATCAGCACGGGTCTCCAGCTATCCCGCTGAGACATCGTGAGTTGCAGGCGCCGCAGGCGGGCCTGATGCGCCCCGCAGTGAGGACACACGGCACTGTAAACAGGCGCTTCACAGCGCAGGCATCGGCTGGCAAGCCCTGCGCCGCAGGCTGTACAGAAGGGAACCATGCCGTTGTTGGGCGCGCCGCATGAGGGACATTCCCAGCCTACTGACAGCAGGTTTAACCCAGCGCGATCAGGGTAACCGATCATGCCGCAGTGCGGGCAACACAGACGCGGTTGCCAGACAGCTACCTCAAACACCTCCCCACAGCTTGAGCAGGTCAGGCAGAAGCCGCCATCGGGTCTTATGTCATCCAGTAATACTGGCGCCTTTTCAGAGCCGGTCAATGCAGGTTGGCCCGACATACCATCACAGTCCATTTAACGTGACTGACTTCCTGAGAATATATACGCTCAGTTGCCCCAAATGGTTCGACACTGCAAAACATCAAGCCACCCCGCCATTGCAGGCAGGGTGGCCCGATCAGGCGGAGAGGGTGGGATTCGAACCCACGGTGACGACATGCGCCACAACGGTTTTCGAGACCGCCCCATTCAACCACTCTGGCACCTCTCCAGTATGAAGTTGTTAATAACGCTCACCTCTGGCGCGTAGTTCCTCAAAAAAGGCGGCTAATTGAGCGCGTGCTTCTTCGGCCAGCACCCCCCGGATCACTTCAACGCGGTGGTTAAGACGCTCATGCCGCAGTAAATCCATCACAGAGCCGCCCGCCCCGGCTTTTGGATCGTCGGCGGCCCACACAAGGCGGGGCAGCCGCGCCTGAACCATTGCACCTGCACACATCGGGCAAGGCTCCAGCGTGCAGTACAGTGTCACACCGATCAGCCGCCACCCCCCGACGACCCGCGCCGCCTCACGCAGTGCGATCATCTCGGCATGAGCCGTGGGGTCGCCTGTATATTCCTTGCAATTATGCCCGCGCCCGATCACAACGCCGTCCCGCACCGCCACAGCTCCAACGGGAATGTCCCCTAGAGCGGCGGCGCGGGCCGCCTCGTTTAAGGCCTCGCGCATCCAGAGAAGGTGTTCTTCAGCCATATCAGGCCACAGAGGCGATTATAACAGGCACAAGACGGGTGGTCAACGGGCCGCAGACATAGGAAAGTGGACAAATGACGAAGATATTTAAGACTGTTGAGAGCCGCTTCCGCATGACATTATCCACTCCCAGACATAGCGCGGGCCGCATAGGTGCGTTATACTATGTGCCGTCAAGGGGGTGTAGCTCAGAGGAAGAGCAGGAGCCTTTTAAGCTCTTGGCCGGAGGTTCGAGTCCTCCCACCCTCACTCGGAACGCGCTCAATTCCGAACTACCGCAGGGTAGTTCGGAGTTGTGTTATCTTTATCCCAGGGCTTGCCGGCATGACACGTACCCTTCACTTCGCCCACGTCACAGACATCCATATCTCCGATCGGGGCGACACAGCCCATGTGGTCGGTACCCATGCGCCGGAGCTGGCACGCGAGTGTTTCGAGCGTCTAAACGAGATAGAAGACCTTGACTTTGTGCTGATCTCTGGTGATGTGCTTGATCTGGCAACACAGGCAGAGCTGGATCGCTTCCTAGATGTGCTGGCAGTATTGCGCAAAACGTGGCACTTCATCCCCGGCAACCACGACGGCTTCATCCATGAGAAGTATCCTGACGCCTTCCAGCCGCATGAGGCCATCCCGCTGATCGATCCACGGCTGGCTTCGCCGCGGCCCGATGCTCAGAAGGCCCGCTGGAGTCGAACGGTGGCGGCAGGGATTCAGATGATTGGGCTGGACTCCCGTATCCCTGATACGTGGGCAGGAGAGATAGGACGGGAGCAGCTAGAGTGGCTGAAAGCCGAGCTTGAAGCACACCGCGCTGATCTGGTGATCATTGCGATCCACCACCCGATACACAATCTGGCGCCGCATGTGAACAGCCGCTGGTGGCAGAACTACCTATGCCGCAATCACAGGGAACTCAACGAGTTGTTTGACCGCTACCCAAATGTTGGGCTGGTGCTGGCCGGACATCATCATGCCAACCAGATACGTCTGTTTAACGGAAGGGTTCACATCAATACGGCGGCGCTGAGTGGATACCCTTGCAGTTACCGCACACTCTGCCTGAGTGGGACAGAAGGAGGATGGCGGCTCCAAGTTGAGACTCATCAGGCAGGTCATGAAGCGATCTGGCAACGGGCGCGGGAGGTAGCGGTTGCCTCTCATCCGGCATACGAGTACGATCCTCAGAATCCGGCAACCTACCTTGAGTTCTGCGCCGGACGGGCCGAGGACTTGTATTTTGATGGGTTGATAAGCCAATGAGCTGGATATTTTTCGCCATCCTCTCGCCGGCGCTCTACTGCGTGGCGAGCTTTGTGGACAAGTATCTTCTGACCCGCGTGGTGACTGACTACCGCGGGATGCCAGTCTACGGCGCGGTCATGGGGCTGGTACTTGGGACGCTGTTCTGGATAGGGGCCGGTTTCCCTTTGCTGGCCATGCGGGATGCCGCGCTGATCATTCTGACAGGCGTGTTAAGTGTGTGGGGGGGTGTGCTGTACTTCAAGGCACTATCCGAAGAGGAAGCCAGCCGGATCGTGGTGCTCATTCAGACAATGCCGCTGTTGGTGCTGATCCTCTCGGTCATCTTCCTGAGAGAGGTGATCAGTCCCCTCCAACTAGCCGGCTTCTTTCTGATCCTCCTGTCGGCTATTGGTATCTCCATTGACCATCGGAGCGGGCTTCTGCGGTTGTCGCCTGCCTTCTACCTGCAACTGCTGGCCAATCTGGCGTGGGCGGTTTCAGCAGTTCTGCTTAAGTTCGTGATGGCCACCAACAGTTTCTTTGAGATAGTCAGCTACGAGAGCTGGGGATATGCGCTGGGCGGGTTAACGTTGTGGATAGCCTTCCCCGCTATCCGCCAAGCATTTCTCAACAGCCTGAAGACGGCGGGGGCAAAAGCTGTCAGCATTGTTTTCCTGAATGAGGGTTTTGTGGTCATAGCCAAGTTGTTGGGCGTTTTGGCAATTTCGCTGGGGCCGGTGGCGCTGGTTAGCGTAGTGGGGAGCACGCAGGTATTCTTCGGCATCTTGTACGGCTGGGTCTTGACGCTGCTTTTCCCTGCCATCTTTAAGGAAGACATTCGGGCTGGAAACCTTTTCAGAAAGGCTATGTTGGCAGTGGTGATGTTCGCCGGAATCTGGCTGGTGCGTTAGCAGGCAGGGATAGGTACAATAGTTCACCAGTCATTACCCTCAAGCACAAAGGTTTTTACACCCCATGACTGAATACGAGCCTGTCATTGGTCTGGAAGTCCACGCAGAGCTGTTGACCCAATCCAAGATGTTCTGCGGCTGTGCAGTGGTAGACAGCACAGAGGCCGACCCGAATCTGTACGTATGCCCTGTGTGCGC
Source organism: Anaerolineae bacterium (assembly GCA_034435015.1). Classification (GTDB taxonomy): domain Bacteria; phylum Chloroflexota; class Anaerolineae; order Aggregatilineales; family UBA3940; genus DAOTYH01. The sequence continues at coordinate 65,050 of DAOTYH010000051.1, forward strand.
TGGCATGCCGGGGGTATTGCCTGTCATCAACCGGCGGGCGGTGGAATATGCCATGATGGTCGGACTGGCGCTGAACTGCACCATCAATGAGTTCAATCAGTTTGCGCGTAAGTCCTACTTTTACCCCGATCTGCCCAAAGGGTACCAGATCACCCAGTACGAGTATCCGCTTGCCAGCAAAGGATGGCTGGAGATCGAAGCAGGGGGGCAAAGCAAACGCATTGGAATAACGCGGGCGCACCTCGAAGAAGACACCGGCAAGTTGTTTCATGTCGGCAACAACAGCCTGGTTGACCTGAACCGCGCAGGTGTGCCGCTTTTGGAGATAGTCTCTGAGCCGGATATGCGGTCGGTGGAAGAAGTGGAGGCTTACGCCCGTAAACTCCGCGCGATATTGGTTTATCTCGGTGTCAATCACGGTGATATGAGCAAGGGTGTACTGCGCTTCGAGGCCAATATCTCAATTCGGCCAAAGGGTTCTACAGAACTCAACACCCGTACCGAGATCAAGAACCTTAACAGCATCCGGTCGCTGGTGCGGGCCAGCCAGTATGAGATCGCCCGCCAGATCAAAGTGGTTGAGTCAGGGGGGCAGGTTATTCAGCAGACGATGGGTTTTGATGAGGACACCGGCGAAACACATCCCCAGCGTAGCAAGGAATATGCTGATGATTACCGCTACTTCCCCGAACCTGACCTGCCGCCGCTCCACATCAGCCGGGAGTGGGTGCAGGAAATAGCACAGAGCCTGCCTGAACTGCCCGATGCCAAAGCCGAACGGTTTGTCTCTGAGCTGGGTTTGCCGAAACAAGATGCCGCCGTGCTGGTCTCGGACAAGGCGGTCGCTGAGTACTATGAGGCGGCACTGGCCGCCGGCGGCAATCCGAAAACGACCGCCAACTGGATCACCGGCGAGCTGTTCCGGTTGATGAACACAGCAGGGGTTGAGATCGGAGATGTGCCCGTCAGCCCGGAAGGTTTAGTTGAGTTGATGAGGTTGGTTGAAGAGGGAACGATCAACAACAACACAGCTAAAGAAGTACTGGCTGAAATGTCCGCTTCCGGCCAAGGGGCACGCCAAATCGTCGAGGCACGCGGGCTGGCGCAGATCAGCGACGCCGCCGCACTGGAGGCTGTCGTTGAGCGGGTCATTGAGCAAAATCCGGGGCCTGTTCAGTCCTATCTAAACGGCAAGGAAGGACTGCTTGGCTGGTTTGTGGGGCAGGCCATGCGCGAGATGAAAGGGCAGGCTAACCCGCAAATGCTCAACCAGATGTTCCGTGAGAAGCTGGAAGCGCGGCGGCAGTAGCAAGGCGAAAACCTCCGGATGCGCGGGCAGGCAGTTCCTATTGGGTTAAGATGCCGATCAAGCGCACAGGGCCGTTAGTTGCGAAGAAGAAAACGCAGGCCGCCAGCCCCAGCACAACATGAGTAATGAGGACGGCGTACAAGCAACCGATATGATGGACTGGCACGCCGTCCTTCTGATCTTGGCGGGCGTGGTTGATAAAGATGACATTTAGAACAAGGCCGGCAATGAAGATTCCGAAGTAGTACATGAGCAGGGCCAGCACCGCCTCGCCCAGATAGCTTTTGCCAGGACGCCCCTCAGATGGCTCCATTTTCTCTCCAGTCAAAATAGTGAGGCACACCAAACCAATGTGTGCCCCGCTATTCTCCCTCAGAACAACCGTTATGGGGAGGGGTAAATACTATACAGCAGGGGTGATAGTCTGATTTCGGGTGACAGCCGCATAGATCGCGCCGCCCGCCGCGCCAAGGCTCGCTGAGAAGAGGAGTACAAAACACACACCGATCACCAAGCCAAAAGCAACACTTCCTTCCATTATGCCCGCCGGCAGGTCAGCCGATTGGAACTGGGTTACAGACTGCATGATCGTCTGCATGCCCAATGCCAGCGTGGCGATAGAGTTCACGATCCCCATCACCGCGCCTGAGATCAACGCGGCGATAGCACCCCCTAGAGCCATGGGACCAGGTTCCATAGGTTTGCCGTTTTGCCTCGCAAAGAACGCATAGCCCGCCCCGATGACAGCAAAAAACAAGTAGGCAACGCAACAGCAGGCTAAGCTCAGAACCGCCAACTGTGGAGCCGCGAAGCCGGCCGCATTGGTAATGATGGCAAGTGCCAACGTCACCACGACGCCAATACCGGCTGATTTTAACAGTGCATTTGTGTCGAGAGCTGACATGCCTTCCTCCAACCCATCAGGAAAGGGGTAGAACCAGATGGCCTGTCTAGATGAGTAAACTCCGTTTAAGAAAGCTTAAAAGATTATACCTCGTCTTCAGGCGGCAGGCTGTCGTCGGATCGCTCCTCGCCGGTTGCTCCCCAGTAACCGGCAGGAGCAGTCCCTTCTTCGGACGGCCACTCCAGCGCATTGTTATTATTGCCATCCTCAGACGGGAAAATAGCTGTCAGCCAGTCTGGCAAAGGCTCCGGCGGCGGGGGAGGCGGTATTCTCTCAGCCTCCAGCAATTGTTCAATCTCGCCTGCAAACTGACGCAACTCGTCGGCAGAGCGGCCAAGCACTAATCTTCCCCGTCCTTCCATGCGCATAGCCCAATATTCCAGCTCATCTGCTATCCGCTTAAGCTCCACAACCTTCGCGTACCAGTCAATCATGATGATCTATATCCCTCGTGCTAATGCATTTGATCCCCTGCCCAGCAGTATACTCGATCAGCCGCTCCCGTGCTGATCTCGCCTGCAAAAACACAAGGGCATTCCTATCATGTAGAATGCCCTTGTGTAAGCATGGGCCGATTACGGCACATACCTATCCGCATAGAATCTGACGCAAGGTAGCCTCACTGGCCTCAGAGGTGACCGCAATGACCACATCTTTTTCCTGTAGAACCGTATCGCCATAAGGGATGATGGCCTGATCACCGTTGCGCACTACCAGCGCAAGGATGCTGTCATCCGGGATGCCCAGTGTTGAGAGCGGTTTACCCAGAGCCGGTGAAGTAGCCGCGATCTCGGTTTCGATAAAGCTGACCCCCACACCCCGCAGTGACAGGAGATGGATCAAGGACTGAGAGGGTATCACCTGCTCAATCTGAGAGAGGATCAACTCAGTGCTGGAGACAGTAACATCAATGCCCAGTTTGCGGAAGATATTCTCATTCTTGGGGTTGTTAATACGGGCAATGGCACGCAGCACATTGAACTTGCCCTTGGCCACCTGGCAGACGACCAGATTATCCTCGTCATCGCCCGTCACGGCTACAACGGCATCGGCACGATTCATGCCGGCCCGCACCATAGAGGCGACCTCACAGCCGTCAGCTTGAATGACGTTGGCATTCAGTTCATCAACAAGGATGCCGCATTTGAAGGGGTCTTTTTCAATAACTAATACCTCATGCCCGGCCTCCATGAGGGACTTGGTCAGATAAAAACCAACTTTTCCGCCGCCCACTATAATCACGTACATAGCAGTATCTCCCTAGTGCTCCAGCAGTCCCTTGATCGCGTTTGCCCCCATCAAGGTAGGGCAAATCGTCTCCAGCCCTAGACCGGTGTAAAACTCTGCCCGCAGGGGATCATAGATACGACAGATGACGCGCGGCACGCCAAAAATCTCTTTGGCCACCTGAGCGGCCATCACGTTGGTGTTATCTCCATTGGTCACAGCGACAAAGGCATCTGCCTCTTTAATGCCTGCCTGATCTAGAACATCCTCGTCAATTCCCGTGCCAATCACGACCCCGCCGGGGAAGTCGTCACCCAGCCGTGTCAAAGAGTCACGGTTAGAGTCGATTATGGTGACCTGATGCCCATCCGCGGTCAGGCTTTTAGCAAGATATGCGCCTACCCGCCCACAGCCCAAGATCACGACCTTCATTACTTTCCTCCTCGAGGCCGTAAGGCCTGTTTATGTTCAATACGATACCGACAAACTAACGGGGGGACTTATTCAAAATGACTTCACACTCAGCCCGCTTGAGGATCTCCTGGGTATTGCGCCCTATCCCCTCGGACTGCCCTGGCTTGCCGCGCCCGGTGCCCATCACAATGGCGTCTACCATCTCTTCTTTAGCAAGCTGGAGTATCCCGCTCCACACAGAGCGATGCGGAAAGATCTTCTTCTTGAAGGGCAGGCCATGCTGTTCAACGATAACCTGTGCGGTATTCAGAGCCTCTTGTCCCCTGGCGTCCTCATCGGGCATAGGAGCGTCAAGCGAGAGGGTGAAGGGCACCTCAATGATATAGGTCAGCACGATCTCGGCCTTCTGATCTTCACCCAGCCTGCAGGCCAGTTCGACCGCCCGCTCGGAGATCATATCATCCGTAGTAGGCACAAGGATACGGCTCAGCGCCGACACAGACTGACGTGCCTTGACCACCGTGTAAGAAAGGCGCGGCGGCACGCTGAACATCCATCTGAACAGCATAATCATAAGGGAGAGAAAAAGTGCCGCCAGCCCAATCCCGATGGGGCTAAGCACAGCCTGACCGGGCCGCTCGTTGACGGGCGGGGGCGGGGTAGGTTCTTGAGGGGCTGGCTCTGCTTGAGACACACCCACTGTTGGCGGCTCAGAAGCTGACACGCGGCCCACGTTGAGGAACAAGGCTGTTGTTCCGGTTACAAGCAACGCTATAAGGGCAACAGCCATCAGAGCCGCCATCCATCCGGAACGGCTGTCTGGTTTGTTAGCAAGACATTTTTGTATCATAGCGGCTACTCTACTGTCTTTCACTCTTATGTGAGGCGGCACGATACATCTGGTAGCGGACGATGCCCACATAAAGACGGTAGATTCCAAATCCCACAAAGGCAAGGCTCATCAAAACAGAAGGAGGTGAGATCACGCCAGCCGATGCCGCGCGTGCAAAGATGACGCTTCCCAGCGCAATCATCAAGATACCCAGCCCAAAGCGGTAGGCATCCATCCATGTAGCCCGCTCAGGAGGCGGGACGAGCCGGCGGGTTGACATGGCTTCACTCCTCAGCCCAGCGCGATTTAATACCACGCGCCTTGTCACGCCGGATCAGAGCCTGCTTGTATTGCTCCACTAGTTCATACTCCTCAGCGTTAGTGAGCACCTCGATCTGTTCCTGTTCCCAGTCACGCTTTATATTGCCGAGGATGGGCAGACCATTGCGTCTTCGCCAGAAGATGTAATAGATGAGGCACAACACTACCCACAGCGGCCCAAAGATACGGCCAATGTCATGGGTCATAATGACCGTCACCCAGATCGAGAATACACCCAGAAATCCAAGGAATCCAATCAGCGGGACCTCGATCACGGTGCCGTCCTTGCGCTTCATTTTGATATTGCCTGGCACCTTGTAGGGACGCGGACTGTAAGGATCGGTAAATCGCAGACGGATGAGTGAGACAAAAACCAGCATGTATCCCAGCGTTGCGCCAAAAGCATACAGATTGGCCAGCGTGTCAAGCGCACGCGGTGTGAGAAAGGCAAAGATGGTCAGAGCAACACCGACCAGCCCGAAGCCGACAATCGCGTTGACGGGTGTCCGATAGCGGGGATGCACCTTGTTAAACCACCTGCTGGCCAGGCTGAAATGGCTCATGGAGAAGATCAGGCGCGAGGCGCCCATGATCCCTGTATTAGACGAAGTGAGCAGGATGGTAGCACCGAGAATAGCCGTCAGAGGGCCAGCTATCATGCCAACATAGGGGATATGACTGGCCAGTGCCGCGATGGGGTCTCCCTCGCGTACAGCGATTTCCTGCCACGGCAGTACGCCCAGCCCCAGCGTTGAGAAGGCCATCGCGTAGATCAAAACAGTGAAGATCAGTGTCAATGAGGTGCGCGGGATAATCGTGGCGGGCCGGCGGGTTTCCTGTGCCGCCTGACTAATCGACTCCAGCCCGACAAACGAGATGATGGCCAGCGATGCACCATACAGAAACTGGGGGAGAGTTGGCACTTCGAAACGCCATTGATAGGCCAGCAGTTCGGGCCGCCATGCAAACAAGAAGCCGGTGATGATGATGGAAGACTCGATCACCAGATCAAAGCCGCCTAGTATTTCATTGAAGCGTGAGGATTCTCGGACTCCCCGCACATTGAGGATAAGAAGCGCGACAATCACGACCACCGTTTCCAAACACCAGATCGGGTTGATGTCGGCAAACGGCCCCCACGTGACCCGGAAGTCACGGACGAATGGGAGGAAGAAGTTCATGTAACCAGTCGAGGCCACAGCGAAAAGGGCAATATCAATGGTATAGTCAAGCAGGAGGGCAATGCCGGCAATGAAACCGGCTATGTCTCCCAAGCCGCGCAAAGAATAATAGTTACCGCCACCTGCCACAGGATAAGACGAAGCCAGCTCAGTGAAGGCCAGACCGATCATCACATAGACCAGCCCGGCCAGGGCAAAGGCAAGGGGTGCCATGCCTTGTGCGGCGGCGACAACGAGGCCCAGCGCGGCGTAGATATCTGCCCCCACATCAGCATAGCCCCACATATACGAACCCCAGATGGTAACATCCCGCCGTAGCTCAATCTTCTCAGCCGAAGAAGGAGCAGGCGCATCAGTGACGCTCATCCATTACTCCTTGTCAACCAGACAACAGAGATCGAAGAGTGGCCGCTGGCCACTCCCCTGGCATACGCGCATGAATTTTATCCTTTTTGTTGCTGGTGTCAATGAGGGACTGATCCAGCGTGCATGGGGCGGAACTAGGCTATCTCGTAGCTCTCGCCCGGCTTCAGCAGGACCGCCTTCGTTGAAGTCTGCTCGTTGACCCGCCGGCACCATGCTTCGGCATCCTGTGCGATCACATCGAACGTGTTGTAGTGCACAGGGATAACGGCCTTTGCCTCCAACAGCTTGACGGCCCTGAAGGCGTCCTCCGGCCCCATCGTGTAATTATCGCCAATGGGCAGTACAGCCAGATCAAGTCCCTCTTCGCCGATGAGCTTCATGTCATAGAACAAGCCTGTATCGCAGGCGAAGTAAGCCTTCCTGCCGCTCTTCGACGTGATCAGAAAGCCTGCCGGGTTGCCGCCATATGTCCCGTCGGGCAGAGCGGACCCGTGATGAGCAATCGTCAGCTTGACGTAGCCAAACGGGTAGTGGTGTCCCCCGCCGATGTGCTGGCCGTGCGTGTTGCTCACTCCCTGCCTGCTCATCCAGCTTGCGATCTCGAAATTGCTGATCACCGTAGCGCCGGTGCGCTTGGCGATCTCAACCGCGTCACCCACGTGATCGCCATGCCCATGCGAGACAAGGATATACTGGGCTTCCAGCTTGGCAGGGTCGGCTGTAGCGGCAGGGTTGCCTTTCAAAAAAGGATCAAGCAGGACTTGATGCCCCTCAATATCCAGCGCAAAACTGGCGTGTCCGAGCCATGTCACCCGGAATGACATAAGAACCTCCCTGTTTCTCTATTCCCTGTCACTTTGGACGCTATTTGGCCGGTTGTTTCGGCTCTGTGCCTCACCCTCAGTATAAGGGATGCCCGCTCCGTCTGACAAGCCGCAAGCCGGCATGATGCCCGCTTTGTTCCAAAGTGCTCAAACGCTTGACTCTCAAGACCCCTTTGCGTTATATTTCTTCCAGAAATAGTCCTTTACAGGCATGATTTATCTGAAACGCCGCAAGTCATACGGCGTTTCGATGATGGCGCTACGTGAGGGCTTGCCTCATCTCTGGTCCGGGTTCGCACGCTCAGGAGGGTAAACAGTATGGCGGAAGCCAGCAGGGTTAGACCTGTCCCTATGAACCGCCGCGAGTTCCTGTTTTACATCTGGGGCGCTTCAATGGCCCTGACATTGGCTGGCACGGCAGGGGCACTGCTGTGGTATGCCTATCCCCGTTTCCGTGAAGGTGAGTTTGGTGGCCGCTTTGTAATACCGGTCAGTGCGGTTCCCGCTACGACAGCCCCTCCCCAGGAGAACGCCGAGGGCCGTTTCTGGCTGGTAAACACCCCGCAAGGGGTCATGGCGATCTATAAGGTGTGTACCCATCTGGGTTGTCTGTACAAATGGGTCCCCTCGAATGACCGCTTTGAGTGTCCCTGTCATGGCTCAAAGTTCACCCGCGAGGGGAACTGGATCGAAGGGCCGGCCCCGCGCCATCTGGATCGTTTCGTGGTGCAGGCCGTTGATGAGCGCGGCACTGTTCTGGCTGAAACAGTGCAGGGCGACCCAAACGTCAACCCACAGGCGGGCGGGCCGGTGCCGATCCCTCCCGATGCTGTTGACTTGAGGATTGACACCGGCAAGCGCATCAAAGGTGCGAACCGTTAACATCGGCGGGATGTTGTTCCATGCCGGCGGCCTGCCTGTGAGGGAGTCTCGTCCCCGTTCCATCAGTCCGGCGGCTGTCTGCTGGAAAGGTTCTTCGCTCTGTATCAAGGAGACAGGCTCTGATGCAGTCTAATCTGGATGTGAAAGAGTTCCCCCTTATCAAGCGTATTCGGGAGGTGGGCCTCCCGAAAGCGATGGTTGAGGCCGCCGATGACGTTGTGACACGTGTCACAGTGGGCCTCAACGTGGCTGAACTGCGTGCCATGTTGCGCGGCGACCCGCCCATTGCCCGACCCAACCCCCGCCTGAAGCCTCACGCCGACAGTTTCTGGATGCACATGCGGCCCGGCTACTATAACAATGCGATCACCGGCCTCTACCCGACCTTCCGGCTGGGCTGGCTCTCTACCTTCTTCTTCGTGATGGAGGCCATCACCGGCCTGTTCCTGATGGTCTTCTACACGCCCTCAACCCGCTATGCCTATGCCAACATGCTTGACATCCTGAGCAATGTTCCGTTCGGGCAGTTTGTCCGTGATCTGCATCGGCTCGGCGCTGAGGCAATGGTGATCGTGGTAGCCCTGCATATGCTGCGTACCTATATTACGGCCTCGTACAAAAAGCCGCGCCAGTTTACCTGGCTGACGGGCGTGATCCTGCTGATCATTACGCTGGCGCTCAGCTATACGGGCTACCTCCTGCCGTGGGATCAGTTAGCCTACTGGGCAGTGACCATCGGCGCCAGCATGGCTGAGGCCGCTCCCCCGCCCGTTGTTGGCCAGTTCCTCAACATCCTGCTCAAGGGTGCGCCTGATCTGGGCGCGGCGGGGCTTCTGCGTTTCTACCTCCTTCATGTTCTGGCCTTGCCTGCCTTGGGGGTGATCTTTATTGGCGTGCATTACTACAAGGTAGTCCTGCATGGCCACAGCCTGCCGCCGGAGAAAGAAAAGACCGGCGAGGATACCGCCAAGCGCGTGCCAATGGAAGTCCGCAAGTACTTCCTGCCGGATATACAGTCCTCTGAGATACTGTGGGTTGGTGTAGCGGTATTGGTGATGGTCTTCAGCGTGCTCTTCTTCTTTGATGCGCCGCTGGAAAATCAGGCCAACCCGCTCAGCACACCGCTTCACACGGTCGCTCCGTGGTACTTCCTTTGGATTCAGGGCCTGCTTAAGCTGGGCGACAAGACACTGATGGGCGTCATCGTACCCACTATTTTGGCGCTCTCCTTTATGGTGATGCCTTACTTCGATGTCGGCCCCTTCCGCAATTACGGCAAGCGCCGTGTGGCGATCTCTCTCAGCTTCCTATTTATCGCCGTCATTGTGGTCTTGTCTTGGATGGGCACACCCGCCTTTCTCGTCGAGACCTCCCGCGATCAGGAGATCTTCTACAAGCTGGCCCCCCCTGAACAGGTGGGACTGGTGCGGGCTGTCCCCTATGAGGAGCTGTTGATCGGCTCGTACAGCGTGGATGACTATCAGACCACCGTGCCCCGTAGCAGCGGCCTGTATCGGGTCATGCGCGAGTATGCCCGCCTGGTCAATGAGGCCCGTAATACACCGGCTAGCGAGGGCGGCCTGCCCAACGCAGAGGCCTTCTTGGTCGTCGAACAGCTCCAGCCGGACCTGAAAGGTGTGTTTCTCCGCATCACGTGGGATGATCCCAACAACCCCGGCCAGCGTCTTTCCAATGAGCTTCTGGTCCCTGTCCATGCTGATGCCTACCCCGGTGGAGGGGAGTAACCCTTATGTCTGAAAGCTCGGAAACCCAGAACCCACAGAGCGGCGGCTTTTTCAAACGCCTGTTCACCGAGAATATGCCGATGGAACAGCGCGGCCTGCTGGGTACGTTGATCTTCTTTGCCATTATCCTGGCCATGGGCTGGGTAGCGATCAACGAACCGCGCCGGATGGAGACTTTCACGGCCCAGTATAACGCCCGCTCGATCCAGCGGGGGGCCTCTATCTACAACAGCAACTGCTCCCGTTGTCATGGCGCACGGGGTGAGGGTATTGCAGGGGTGGCCCCGGCCCTGAACACGCCCGACCTGTTCAACGGGACGCGCCTCCAGCAGGTTGGCTGGGCCGGCTCTCTGGAAGACTATGTCGCCCTGACGGTGGCCGCAGGCCGCCCCGTCCGCAGTAGTAACTGGCCTCAACCCATGCCCACCTGGAGTCAGGACTACGGCGGCCCCATGCGCCCTGACGAGGTTCAGGACGTGGTGAACTTTGTCCTGAACTGGGGCCGTCTATATGAAGAAGGCGCGGCTGAGGTAGCCGCCGGCCCTACACCGACTTTAGCCCCCACCCCGACTCTCAGTTACACGCCGGTCGGGACGGATGTGGGGGCGGCCTTGCCGCCCGGCGATGCGGCACGTGGTGCGGCCCTGTTCAATGGTTCTCAGCCAGCCCCTGATGGCGTAGCGCTTGGCTGTCAGGCCTGCCACTCAGTGGACGGCTCCCTGCTGGTTGGCCCCTCGATGCAGGGTGTCAGCGGGCGTGTCCCTGCCGGCTACGACTCGCCTGAAGCCTACCTGCATGAGGCAATTGTCCAGCCATGCGCCTATGTGGTTCAGGGCTTCGACTGTGTCATGCCCCAGACCTACGGCGACCGGCTTGATGCACAGGGCTTGGCTGACCTGATCGCCTACTTGCTGACGCTGAGATAGGAACATGCTGGGGTGCAGTATCCGGCTGTTGCGCCCCAGCAGGAGAAATAACCATGCGCTTGCCTGCAACTCTACTTGTGATCGGGGCGATCCTGTCGCTTGGCGCGATCTTGGCGCTGGCAGGGCCTGCGTATGCCCAGCAGGATGAAGGCGGTGATCCGGTCCGGGGTGCTGAGCTGTACTCGACCTACTGTGCCGTCTGCCATGGTGAGTCGGGTGAAGGACGGATCGGCGCGACTCTGACCAGCGTCTTTGCTTCGATTAGCCCCAGTGCCTTGATGGAGCAGGTTATCACAGCGGGGCGCGAAGGTACTGCAATGCCGGCTTGGGGAGAGGCCTATGGCGGCCCCCTGACGGATGCCGACGTTCAGGACATCGTCGCTTATATCAATTCATGGGGAACAGCCAGCCAGCCGCCTGCGCCGGCCCCTCCCCTCCCCGCTGTTGAGATACCGCCCGTCCCTGAGGTAGATGGCGACCCCAACGTCGGTTACACCCTCTTCCAGCAGAATTGTGCCGCCTGCCATGGGGAACAGGGGGAGGGTGGTGCTGGTGCGTCGCTGAATTCGGCTTTTGCCGCCATTGCCCCCGGCGCTTTCACCATCGAGACGGTCAAGCGGGGTATTCCCGGCTCATTGATGCCTCCCTTTGCTCAATCGTCTGGCGGCCCGTTGACCGATCAGCAGATTAATGACATTGCCGCCTACGTGCTGAGCCTCGAACAGAGAGCGCCTGCGCCTGCCGCTGAGGTAGTCGGGCGTGCCAGCTTCTTGCCGCTCTTGATCCTGCTGTTGGCTGTTGTGGCGGTTGTGTTCATTCTGGGCCTGCTGGTAATGCGCCGTGAGAAGGGCCGCCCGTCCGGCCCGACGTAGACTGACTGGCCGGAGACAGACCGAGTCTGCCTGCCCTGCCCTTCAAGATGAGGTTGTGTCCACAGAGAATGCGAAGGTACTTTTTTGTGCTTTCCGCGTTCTCTGTGGATACTCTTAATATGCATATAACCTGAGTCCTGCTCTCACATTGGAGAGAGACATGTTTCGTCGGTATTGGGCATTTGCGGCGACCTTTTCCCTTTGCTTGATTATGGTCATGGCTGTTCCCTTGGCCGGCCATGCTCAGGAGCTGGTCACAATTGGGGAGCTGACCATTCGCATCTGGCCGGAGTTTGACCAGCCCGCTGTGCTTGTCTTCTATGTGGGCCGTGTCGCTGAGGGCACGCCTCTTCCGGTTGATCTGCGCTTTCAGATGCCGGCGGGGGCCTCGCTCCACGCGACTGCCTATATTGACACGGACGGCACACTGCTCGATGCTCCCGCCCGTGCCGCCGGGGATTCTGTGACCCTCACTTCGCCCAACGGCACTTTCTGGGTCGAGTTTTATGATCCTGCCCTTCAGCGGGATGAGGGCCAGCGTGCCTATAGTTTCATCTGGCAGAGCGAGTATCCCGTCAGGCAGTTGACATGGGAGGTCCAGCTCCCCGCTGGAGGAAACGCCCTGTCTGTTGACCCTGCCGGCGGGAGCTTCACCACCGATCAATACGGCCTGCCCCTGTACACCGTGACGGTCAACGGCCCTGCCGCCGGCGAGACAGCCTCTCTTTTTGCCGCCTATGTCAAAACGACCGACACACTCAGCGTTGAAACATTTGGCCCGTCAGTTGCCTCAACGGCTGTTCCGCCTTCCCAGCCCGGCGGCTTGCCCCTTTGGGCGATCATTGTGCTGGTTGTTGCCAGCGTAGCGCTGGTAGGGGGTGCAGTTTACTACTTCATCCAAGACCGTAAGCGCCTTCAAGAGGCGAAGGGTAAAAAGGGGCGTGCTTCTCCGCCTGCCCCCTCACAGGGCAAGCGGACTCACGTTCCCCGCACTCCCCCTGCCGTCACTACCCGTTTCTGTACCCGATGTGGCCATCCCATCGGCCAGGGCGATCAATTCTGCCGGAACTGCGGCGCAAAGTTGCGCTGACCAGTTGGATATAAAGCGGCCATGCGTCACCGAGTCACTCCCTTCCCCCTCTCCGGTCAGGAGCCACAGCTTAGCGCCGCTGGAGGCCAGCCGCCCTCCGGTTTGGAACCTTTACTGGGCGGCCTGCGCCGTGCCGCTGTGGATGTTGGGCGTATTCAGGCCATCCTGAATGCGCCCAACGAGGCCGAACTTGAGGCTGTCCTTGAGCATGTACTCCGCTTTGGGCAGGCTCCGGCCTACGCCGCTGAGCTGGTCCAGATCGTCCCTGCTCATGCCCGTCAGAAAACCGGCAATTGGCGTGGCCGATTCACTCCCAGCCAGCGTTGCCGTGCCATTCAGGCCCTCGCTCTCATTGGCGGCCATGAATGCATCCCCGCCCTGCTGGATGCCCTGAGCGACACCATCTACGAGGTCCGGCAGGCCGCCCGGCACGCTCTCCCGCTGATCTGTGCCCGCCTCGACCCCCTTGACCGTCGTACCTTCGCTACTTACAGACTGCTCGTCGAGTCGCTGCGTACTCTCCCCATGCAGGCCCGCAGGACGGTTACCCAAATCTTGGCCGGCGCTGACCGTGAGGCCGCCCTGAGCGTCTTGCTGCGTTACGGACTCCCCGCTCCCGAATGGTGGGCACGCCGGGAATCTGCTTGGGTGCTTGGCATGTTGGGGGATCGCCGCGCCGCCCGCCGGCTTCTTGCCGCCCTGCATGATCCCTCCCCCCCTGTCCGTGCCTCTGCCGCATGGGCTTTGGGCCGGCTTGATGCGCCTATCGCTATTGAGCCGCTCTCCTCTGCCGCTCAAAATGACGAAGATGAGGCGGTCCGTGCCGCCGCAATTGGTGCGCTGGGGGCGTTGATTGCGCGTCTTAGTCCTCTTGATGAAACACTGAATGCCCTTGTTGACCGCCTTGCTCAGGCCCTGCATGACCCTGAACTGCCTGTCCGCCGGGCCGCTGTGGATGCCCTTTCTGCGCTTGATCTGCCCTACGCCCGCCTGAAGCTCCGCACATGGGCTGAACGGGTCAACCCTGACGACTGGCTTTAGCCCTCTCCCGATTTAACGAATCATAACGATGCCCCTTTGCTCCAGTTGACTCGCTTTCTGGACACGTGTATACTACCCCCAGATTAGTAAAGCTGGCAGGGGACTCAAAGTCGGCGGTCGGTATTTGACGGTCGGGGCAATTCTATGAAGGGCAATCTGCGCGATTTTAGCACCACTCAGATTTTAAACTTAGTCAGTCTTGCCAAGAAGACAGGCACGCTGTCCGTTGAACGTAAGGACATGCGCGGCTCTCTCTCCTTCAAAGACGGCAAGCTGATCTTTGCCGCTGTCGGTGAGGCTGACGGCTCTCTTGCCTCTATCCTTGCGCGTGATGGCCGCATCACCAAAGAGCAGGCCGCCGCCCTCGCCAAACACGCTCAAAAGACGGGCGATAAACAGCTTGGCCTCCTGCTCATCCAGAAGGGTTATGTCACCCAATCGGACATCATTCAGAGTATCAAGCGTCATTCGCTTGCCGCTATTAACCAGATCGCCGGCTGGAAGGAAGGCAGTTTCTTCTTTGACGCCTCCCGAATGCCGGATGACGGCCGTATCACCGTTCCCCTCGATCTTGAAAGCATCATCATCCAGCTTGCCCGCGTTCAAAAGCTCGATGAACAGCTCGAAGAAGAAATTCCCAGCCTTGATGTCTGTCTTAAGTTCGTCAATCAACCCGGTGTTCAGCTCAAAGACCTTCAGCTCAGCAAGGATGAGTGGCGTGTCATTAAGTACATCAAGCCTGATAACACGATCCGCATGATCGCGAACACCCTCAATATGAGTGATCGCCAGATCAGGCGGGTGATCGGCAGTCTCCGTGAGGCCGGGCTGGTTGAGCTTGTCCGCGTTGTCCGCCGTCAGCCGCTTACACCCGAAGAACGCGAAAATAAGAGAAACATTGTTGATCGCCTGATTGGGCGTTTGCAGGCTAGCTGATTTTTTCTTGGTTGCCTATTCTCGGCTTGGAGAGCAAGGTACGATGCCAACTCAAACTGTCAAGATGGTTATTACTGGCCCCTTCAACTCCGGTAAGACGGAATTTGTCCGCTCTATCAGCGAGATTGATGTTGTCTCCACTGAGCGTAAAATCACCTCGGAGGCAGAGCGTGACATCAAAGAGGATACCACCGTTGCGATGGACTTTGGCCGTATCACAGTAGACAACGATCTTGTCCTCTACCTCTTCGGCACGCCCGGCCAGCGCCGCTTTGACTTCATGTGGGAGATACTTGCTCAGGGGATGCTCGGCTTTGTCGTGCTGGTTGACTCGGCCCGCCCGGAGACTTTCCGTGAGGCTAAGTCCATCTTGGAGACCTTCCGCGCGTATGCGCCCACCCCTTATGTCGTCGCCGCCAATAAACAAGACATGCCCGACGCGTGGAGTATTGACGACCTGCGCATCGCTCTCCATCTCGACAGCGATGTCAAGATGCTGCCCTGCGTGGCCACCAAGCGTGAGTCAGTTAAGAACGTCCTGCTTGAACTGTTGTATTCCATCCTCGAAGAGATAGACGCGCAGGAAGAATAGCTCTTGCCCCTGTCTTCCTGCCGATCAATCTGCCGTGCTGAAACCGGGAGGGAAGAGTGCCTTCGATAGTCACTGATCAGGGCCTAGTTCACTATGAGGTGGCCGGTAATGGCCCTCCGGTGATCTTGATCCATGGCTGGACTCAGGCGTGGAATACATGGCGCTCAACCCTTGAAACCTTTGCTGGCCGCTACCGGATGTATGCCCCCGACCTGTGGGGTTTCGGTGAATCAGAAAAAGAGCGCCGCACCAGCTTTCTTGTCCCAGACTTTATCGAACTAATCCCCCGTTTCATGGATGCCCTCGGCATGGTTAAAGTCCCCATCATGGGCCATTCGATGGGCGGCACGACCGCGTTGGGCGTTGCGATCAAGTATCCCGAACGTGTGAAGAAGGTGGCGGTTGTCGGCTCGCCCATTAACGGTAACTCGCTCAGCTTCTTTCTCAAGCTGGCCGGCACGCGCCTGATCGCCAGCCTGATGTTGATGGGCAAGAACCAGCCTCTCCTGCGTCTTTTTATCCGCCTGTGGTCTCCTTTTGTCTCCCGCCCACAGCCGGACCTCTTCTACAATATGACGATGGTCAATGCCACCGGCTTCAACATCGACTCGTTCTTCAGCAGTATTGCCTCGCTCCGCCGTACTGATCTCACTCCCCGCCTGAGCAAGATTAATGTCCCCGCGATGGGCATCTACGGCGGGCGCGATGTCATTGTCAACCCCAACCAGATCAAGCTTTTTGAGCGGTATATTCCGGGCGGTAAGGGAGTCTGGATTCCAAATGCAGGCCACTTTGTCATGTGGGATACCCCCGACGAGTTTAACCGCGCCTTTGAAGAGTTCATGAACCTCTAAACTTAGCCTGCCTGCTCTCCTTAGCAGAGAACTGACTTCGCCCCTCCGCAAGCTGTAGAAACAGACGCGGCAGGGGCTAAAAGTTGGGCTTGCCCCCCTTGTCTGAATGGGGACACGCGGATTTATTGTTGCCGCTCCGCACGGCGCCATTCACCCTGCCGGCCAGCCGAACCCGCTTGTTGCCATCAACCTGTAGTGAGCATATGATTCAGCGCAATTCATCTCTCCCGGAGGTCAGAGTCTTCATGACCGGCACAATCCTCAACATCGTGACTGTTCTGATCGGCTCAGCGCTGGGTGTGGCGCTGGGAGGCCGCCTGAGCGACAAGATGCGTGAAACCGTTTTGCGCGGGCTGGGCATCGTGACGCTGGTGATCGGCCTGCAAATGGCACTCACCAGCGCCAACATCTTGATCGTGCTGGGCAGTGTCCTGGCGGGGGGCATCCTCGGCGAATGGGGGAACATCGAAGAAGGGCTGAGAAAGATCGGGGCAGTGCTGGAGGCACGCTTCAACCGAGGCGGCGGCGAGGGGAGCACCAACCGCTTCATCCGAGGGTTTGTGACGGCCAGCCTGTTGTTCTGTGTCGGCCCGATGACCATCCTCGGCTCCATTCAGGACGGCCTGAGCGGGGATTACCGCCTGCTGGCAATCAAGGCTATGCTGGACGGCTTCGCGGCGCTGGCTTTCTCGTCCAGCCTGGGGATTGGCGTGGCCTTCTCGACACTGGTGATCCTGTTCTATCAGGGGGGGCTGAGCCTGCTGGCGTCACAGGCGCAGAGCTTCCTCAGTGAGGCCATGATCACTGAGATGACAGCCGCAGGCGGGGTCTTGATCGTCGGGCTGGGGATCAGCACCCTGCTGGAGATCAAGCCGATCCGCGTGGGGAATTTCCTGCCCGCCCTGCTGATCGCGCCGCTGGTGGTGTGGGCGCTGACCGCGCTGGGACTGCCCATTGCGCCGCAGTTCTGACCTGAAAGGCACGATATGTTTAACACGCTGTTTATGATCCTCGTTGTGGCGCTTGCCCTGATCATCTTAAGCGTGCTGTATGCTGTCGGGTCGTATGTACGGGTGGTATCTGCCGCCCCTCAGCTCAGGCCTGTGGATATGAGCCACCTTGAGACGCCGCCCCCGCCTGCTTTACATCCAGTGGCGGACAGGCTGATCCGCCTGGGGTTTAGGCGGGTCGGTGAGGCAGGGCAGGCCGCGCCTTCCTCGTCCCCTGACATGCCTCAAATCTGGTATTTCACTGATCAGGAGGGTACGACCTGTGCCGGCGTGTTTGCGGTGGGGGCGAGGGTGCACGCCGTCATCTATTCGTGGTTTGGACAGGAGGCAGTGATCGTCACGGCTTTCCCGGCGGGTGAGACGATCAACGAGCCTAACTTCCGCTTCCATGTTGTTTCAACCGGCATCGAGGATGCCTACCGTCATCATCTGGAGCAACTGCCCGATTTCAAGATACGCTACGGCCCGCCAGCCCGGCTGGATCACATGGCCGAGATTCTCTTGCTGGATGCGGTGTACAACGCCAAGTTCGTGCGGCGGCGCTTCCGTCCGGCCATGTGGCGCAACCTGAGCACGCCCCTCTTTCAAGCCTATTTGGTGTTTGTGCTGTTGGGGGCGCTGGTAGCCATGCGGGAGTATCACGTGCCGGCTGGAACACTGCTGGCAGGGCTGGCCGTCCTGATGTTGCCGGCGGTAGCGCTGTTCGTGTGGCTGAGTCGGGAGTCAGGCCGGCGGGGCGGGTAACAGACAAGGAGCGGGACGCCGATGGACATCCGGCTGAAGCGCTACCACAAGGATTTTGCCTATTCGTACTCCTTTGGGGTCTTCCCAACATTGGAACTGCTTGGATGCCAGCCCCGGCAGGTCATCAAGGTGGCCGCGGATACGCGGGGGGCAGACAACGCAGGGGTAGCCAAGATCAGGGAGCTGTGCGGGCGGCAGGGCATCCCCTTTGAGATTAACGACAAGGTAGTCGAGCGGCTGGCCCCTATGGAGAACTGTTACGCCATCGGCGTATTCCGTAAATATGCGTTGCCGCTCAGCGATCAGCATCAGCATGTGGTGCTGGTCAGCCCCAGCGATATGGGCAACTTAGGCACGATTGCCCGGACAATGGTGGGGTTTGGCGTGCATGATCTGGCGCTGATCCGGCCCGCCGTGGACATCTTCGACCCGCGTGTCATCCGTGCCTCGATGGGGGCGGTCTTCCGATTGCGCTTTGCCTACTATGATCGCTTCGAGGATTACCGCCACGCCTTCAAACATACGCTCTATCCGTTCATGACCAATGCCGCCCATCGCCTGGGCGAAGTGGGCTTCCGCCTGCCGTTTGGGCTGATCTTCGGGAATGAGTCGGCGGGCCTGCCGGACGAATATCTGAAGGTGGGGGAGAGCGTGGTCATCCCGCATGGGGATGAGATTGACTCGCTCAACCTGTCGGTGGCCGTTGGGATCGCGCTGTATGAGAGCACGAAGGGGCAGTTCTAGGCACGGGCGCATCATGAAGGGAAATATGCCGGCGAGGAGCAGTTAAAGAGGAGGAAGCAGATGAGAGAGGTACTTGTCAGTATGCTCCAGCAGATTCAGGCGCTGTTGACCACTTGTACCGGCTGGTTGCCGCGCCTGCTGGTGGGGGTGATCGTCGGGGTGGTGTCCGTCTTCATTGCGGGGCGTCTGCGGCGCTGGGGTCAGAACCTCTCCGAGCGGTTTAACGCCCCGCCGCCGGTCGAACAGTTGATCGTCAACGTCGTTTACGTGCTGGCGCTGGTGCTGGGCGGCATGTTGACGCTAAGCGTGATGGGCGTCAATGTAGTTGGCCTAGCGGCTGGGCTGGGCATTGGCGGGTTGATCATCGGCTTTGCCCTCAAAGACATCATTGAGAATCTGATGGCAGGGGTGCTGTTGCTGCTCCAGCAACCGTTCCAACTGGGGAACGTGATCGAGGTAGCAGGGGTGACAGGCACAGTGATCAACATTCAGATCCGTGCCACTACCCTCCGCACGCCGGACAACGTGCAGGTGATCATCCCTAACAGCACAGTCTACAGCAGTATCATCAAAGACTTCAGCATCATCCCTCTGCGCCGCCGTCAGATCGAACTGGGGCTGATGCCGGGCGAGAATCTGCCGCAGGCGATCCAATCCCTGCTGGAGACGGTGCGTCAGGTGGAGGGGGTAGCCCGTAAGCCCGCGCCTGCATTTGCCCTGCTCAATCTGGAGGATGGAGGGAAAAGCGGGGGGACAGATACCCCATACGTAGTGGCAGGGGTGCTGTATTACTACATTGATACCCGTCAGCACAGTTACATAGATACCCATTCAAGGGTGGTGGCCGCCATCCAGCAGGCGGCTTTAAGCGTGGGGGTATGTTCGACAGCGCCGATGCAGGTGGCGGTCAGCCAAGATCAGGGGTAGCGCGGATGTGCTGAGGGTCAGCGCTCTGGGCGGCGTCAGGGGAGGGGGCCGCAGGCAAGGTAAAATAGAACACGCTTCCATTGCCTTTCTCGCTCCTGACACCAGCCGTCCCGCCCAGCCGTTCGGCTATCCGCAAGGCAATGGAGAGACCCAGCCCGTGCCCTCTGGACTTATCCAGACGGGCAAAGGGCTTAAACAGCTTGGCCTGATCCTCCGGCGAGATACCCGGCCCATTATCCCGAACCCAGAAGCAGATGGTTTCCCCCTTCGGCTCGTCAAAGCCCAGCTCAACGCGGGGCGGGACGCCGCCGTATTGGATAGCGTTGCTGATGTAGTTGGCCCATATCTCCTCAACCCAGAGGGCGTACCCTAGTGCCGCAGGCCAATCATCCGGGTAGATGATCTCGGCCTTATGCTCTTTGGCCGTCAGGCTGAGGCGGGCAATGGCCTCAGCCACAATGGGACCCATGTCCAGCGGGCCAATGACGATCTCCTCATCCCGCACACGTGCCAGCAGGAGCAGGCTGTCAATGATGTTCTGCATTTTGCGTGTGGAGGCAGTGATAATAGACAGATAGTAATGCCGCTCATCGGCAGGCATGCTCTCGCACCGGTCACGTAACATCTCGGCTGAAACGATGGCCTGATAGAGCGGATTCTTGAGGTCGTGGGCGGTGGTGCGGGCGAAGGCATCCAATTCCTCAATTAGTTTTTCGCGCTCAGCGTGAGACTGGGCATTATCAATGGCCACGGCGGCATGAGAGGTCAGCAACAGAAGCGACTCAAGGGCGCCGTCGGAGAAGCAGTCGGGGCAGGCGGATTCCAGTGTCAGGATGCCGATCAGCTTCTCGCCCGACAGGAGCGGGATGGAAAGCTGGGCCTGTGTGGAAGGCACGAGGGCAAGATAGTCAGGGTCTTGAGAAACGTCCCGTACCAGCACTATCTGGCGGGTGCGGATGGCACGCCCTGAGATACCCTTATCGAGAGGAACAGAACTGCCAACAAGGCCGTCAGGCAAGTTTCCTATCCCGTGTACGATGTGGACAGCTTGGCCTCTGGCCAGCCCGATAAGGGCAATATCGGCTTTGGTGATACGTCTGGCGGCCTCTAAGGCTGTCATGCAGACATGACTGATGTCCAACTGGTGCATCAAGTCGGCATCCACCTCGCGCAGGGTGAGCAGGCGCTGGTTGGCCTCTTGCAGGGCCTGCCTGGTCAACACCCGCTCGGTGATGTCGTGCAAGGAAAGCACACAGCCCATGTGTCTCTTTGAGCCGCTTCTCAACGGCGAGAGGCACAGGTCATAGAAATGCTGACGGCCCTGCCAGTCAACCGCGACCTCAGCGCGGGCCTCCTGCAGGTCAAGATACGGTGACAAAGCCTCCGACCATGCGGGGGGGAGTATCTGGCTGAACGGCAAGCCGATTGCCTCTCTGGCAGACACGTTCAGGAGACGCTGGGCCGCAGGGTTCAATTCGACCAGCCTGTTCTGGCTGTCGGTGACGATAATTGCCTCTGTCATGCTGGCCAGCACCTGCTCACGCGCTACAGGCATAATATCCATGAAGCGGTAGTCGAGCAGTCCCCATGCCAGAAAGAGGGCGGTCAGGATCAGGGCATAGGGATTGGGGTCAATGTGTTCGGGGATCAGGCCAAGCAGATAGAGCAGGAAGGACAACAAGGGAACGGATAAACCAGCCAGCATCAGGCCGAACTGAGCGCGGTAAAGGCCGGTTTCGCGCACAAACGAGCCGGTCAGCAAAACGAAGCTGACTGTCAGCAGGATCAGGTTGTAGGCAGAGCTAACCCAATACCAGGTGCCGCGTGTAAAAGCTGTAACGAAATAGTCTCCAAGCGGCATCAGCTCCAGATCAGCCCACATCAGCTCATGGTGCTCATTCGTCCAGGCAAAGATGATCGTTAGGGCAGGTATGGCCAGCAAGGTCATGAGGCCTAAGGGGCTTGGCCCCCGCCGCCTGCCGGCATAAGTCAGTGTCAGGGCCAACAGCATAGGGGCAATCAGGGAACTACCAAGACACTCTACCCTGAGCCAAAAAGAGACGGCTTGAATGGATGAACTGCCCAGTTCAAAAGCATAGCCCAGAGAATAGAGCATAATGGCCAGCGAGCCTGCCAGCAGGTAGACAGCCCCTCTGGCAGAGCGTAACCGCCACGCTTCGACCGCTATGCCGCACATCAATATTGAGCCAACGAGCAGAGGAAGAGCATGAGGGGGAAGCCGCCAGTTTGTCATCATAGTACTCAAGAGAGACATGTAGGTAGCTATTCGATCAGTGTACCTTGCATGATGCAGGGCAGGCCTGTCTGCCGCAGGCCGGAACAACCCTTGCTTTATCTTGAGTGTATGCGATCGCGGTTTGTGTGCAATGGGGAAAGTTACTGCTATAATAAAAATCGAGCTGGAGCGGTAGCATAGTCTGGCCTAATGCGCGCGCCTGGAGAGCGCGTGAGCCGTAACTCGGCTCCGTGGGTTCAAATCCCACCCGCTCCGCTAGCTATCCTTGACAGCCTCGCTCCTTCGCCGGGGAGCGGGGCTGATTTATCCCTCAGGGCGTTGCGCCGGCGGCAGGCGACATGACCCGCCGGAAGGTCACCGTCGGGCAGGTGACGATCTCGCCTGTGTTGAAGTTCATACCAACGTTAAGGATGTAGCCGTCCTGATTGAAGGTCAGGAGGGCAAAGTAAGCTCCCTCAAATGCCCCCGCCTGATCATAGAGCGGGAGAGTATAGCCCCACTGGTTTGGCCCCAGACGCCCCATATCCCATTCAGCCTCGTAGCCGTCACCCTTGAAATGATAGAACAGCCGTCCTTCCGGGGTGAAGGTGAATGAGACCTGTTCGATGACAGGTATCTCACACGCACAGCCAATCGGGGCAATGGTGCAGCTGTAGCCGCTGTAGACGGCCTCCCCCACGCCGGCGGCGATCAGCTCGTAGCCGGTCAGGGCGTTAGGATCATCAACGGCTGGGTCTGTCTCTGAGGCGGCTGATGGTTCAGCCGCTTCGGGGAAAGCGGTAGGGATGATGGTCAAGGTGGCGGTTGCTGTAGCCGAGGGGGCAGAGGGAGAAGCGCCGGCTGGGGAGGCCGGTGTCCTACTGCCGCACCCTGCCAGCAGACTCAATGCCAGCCCTGCTCCCGCGATCTGCTTCCAGCCTGTGAGGGTTGAACGTGTCATAAGCTCTATATCCCTCTGATTGCCGATAATCTGCCAAAGGGTAGCATGAAAGGCGGGAATGGACAAAAAAAGAGGGGGCGCGTCGGGTGCGGTGCCCCGCCGCACCCGCGTGCCCCTATAGGTGATGAAGAGGAGGAGAATAGAACACAAGTTCTATTGTGGATCATTTGTTCTATTTTGTCAAGTGAGTTGACAACTTTCTGCCCAACCGTTAGTATAAGGGCGCATATACTCTGGTTGAGCGCTGAAGGTGCAGTGGAGAGGGTCGGGTCCTGCGCGGCGGACGCCGCCGAACCTGGTCAGGTCCGAGAGGAAGCAGCCATCAGGCGAATCGTCCGGGTGCCGCAGGGTTGCCTGGCCCTCTCCACTGCACCTTCGCTTTTCCTTCTCGTATTGGGCCGGGTGACAGGCTTAGTCTTCTACCCTTTGTACAGTCTGCTTTTAGATTGAGGCCGTGTGACGGATCGCCGCCTTCCTCTGCCGGGTGAACAGCCCGTCTCGATTGTCTCGATGCGCTCCATGCGCCGCTGGCGCAACCCGTGGTATCGGTTGAAGCCGCGCCCGCTGGTGCAGGTCGTGTTGCTGGTAATCGCGGCCGCAGTCCTGCGTATCGGGCTGTGGGCATGGCAGATCACCGCTGTCCCTGTGACGGTCGTCATCAACGGACAACCAGTTACCCTGCGCGTTCACCGCAGTACGGTGGGGGGAGCCATACAGGCGGCAGGAGTCCGGCTCAATCAGGCTGTATATGTCGAGCCTGCCGCTGAAACGCCTCTCCAGCCGGATATGGTGATCACGGTAGGCTATCTGCGTCCGGTGATCGTCCATGCCGACGGGCAGACGTGGATCGTCACTACCCATTCGGCAGACCCGCGGGCCATCACAGCAGAGGCAGGTATCACGCTGGGGCCGCATGACGAGGTGCGGGTTGAGCGCTCGGTGCGGCCTGCTGGAAGCCGTTCAGACATTCCCCCTGTGCCGCGCGAGCTTCGCGTGATGCGCTCAAGGCTGGTTGTCGTCAACGAGGATGGGAATCGTGTCAGCTTCGAAACAACCCAGCCGACACTTGGGGAAGCACTGGCATCAGCCGGTTATGTGCTCTACGAGGGCGACCGCATCTCGCCGCCGCTGTGGACGCCCATCCCTGTAGAAGGAATCGAGGTCACGCTGGAGCGGGCTGTCCCTGTGATCGTGCAGGCCGACGGCAGGCGGTTTGAGACGCGCACCCATCAACAGACGGTCGGAGGGGTGCTAGGCGAGCTGGAGCTTGCACTGAACGGTCAGGACTATGTGCTTCCCTCCCCCGACGTTGTGTTTCAGGCCGGGCAGGTCATCCGGGTGGTGCGGGTACATGAAGCCGTAGTGAATGAAGATCAGCCCATCCCGTACCAGACTACGTACATACCTGACCCCGACCTAGAGCTTGACCAACAACAGGAGGTCCAGCCGGGGCGCGAAGGGACAGTGCGGCGGCAGGTGCGCATCCGCTACGAGGATGGGGTCGAGGTGAGCCGTGTTCCAGCGGGGGAATGGGTGGCCGCACAACCGGAGGCGCGGGTAGTCAGGTACGGCACGCGGATTGTGATCCGCACGCTTGAAACCCCCTACGGAGATATTCAATACTGGCGGAGACTCCACGTTCTGGCCACCTCTTATTGCCCGCTGACAGCTACCGACAAACAACCCGGCGACCCGTTCTACGGCCTGTCTGCGACCGGCGTGGAAGTTCAGCGGGGTGTGGTGGCCGTGGACCCGCGCGTGATCAACCTGTTTACCTCTCTCTATGTTCCGGGGTATGGTTTCGGTCAGGCCCTGGACATCGGAGGGGCAGTCAAGGGTCTGCGGATCGATCTGGGTTACGACGATGCCAGCTATGTGCAATGGCATCAGTGGGTGGATGTCTACCTGCTTCTGCCCATCCCTTCACCCGATGAGATGGTTTGGATACTGCCAGGGAGCGAACCCCCGTGAGCTATGGATCGCCGCAGCATACCCCTGTCCTGCTGAGCAAAGTGCTGGAACTGCTCTCCCCCCGCGCAGGGGCGCTGTTTATAGACGGCACACTTGGCGCAGGCGGTCATGCGGAAGCCATATTGGAGGCCTCCAGCCCGGACGGGCGTCTGCTGGGCCTTGATCTTGACACGGCGGCACTGGAGATCGCACGGGCGCGGCTGGCCCGTTTCGAGGGGCGTTTTCAGGCTGTCCACGCTTCCTATGCGCAGATAGGGGAGGTCGCACCGCCGCTGGGGTTCGGCGCAGTGGACGGCATCCTGCTTGATCTAGGCTTTTCGTCTTTGCAGGTAGATGACCCGGAGCGCGGCTTTGCCTTCCGGCATGAAGGGCCGCTTGATATGCGCTATGACCTGAGTCAACCTGTCACGGCGGCTGATCTAGTCAATGGGTTGCATGAGGCCGAGCTGGCTGATCTGATCTACCGGTATGGTGAGGAGCGGCATGCCCGCCGGATCGCACAGGCAATCGTGCGTGCACGGCCTATCCGAACGACTGCTGAGCTGGCCGCTGTAGTTGCTGGTGCGATTCCATACACTCGGCACGAGAAGATTCACCCGGCCACACGCACTTTTCAGGCCCTGCGGATCGCTGTCAACGATGAACTGCAAACCCTGTCGCAGGCACTGCCGCAGGCCGTGAAACTGCTCCGCCCCGGAGGGCGGCTGGCTGTCATCAGCTTCCACTCGCTTGAAGACCGCATCGTTAAGGAGTTCTTCCGCCGCGAGTCCTCAGACTGTATCTGTCCGCCGGAGCAACCCCTATGCACCTGCGGTCACAGGGCGGTATTGTCGCTTGTGGTGCGCAAGCCGGTCACCGCCTCGGACGAGGAGACTGCCTCCAACCCCCGTGCCCGGAGCGCCAAGCTAAGGGCGGCTGTCAGGCTGTAGCAGACCTCCTCTAGCGGCTGTCGGTCTCCTGTTTCTTGCCGGCTTCCTCTGTGACTGCCGGCGGCAGAAGCACGGTGAAAGTGCTTCCTTTACCGGGGGTGCTTTCAACCCTGATCTGTCCGCCGTGCTGTTCGACGATCTCTTTGACGATGCTCAGGCCCAGCCCTGTGCCGGGCACGCCGGCTACCTTTGCTGTCTCAGCCCTGAAGAAGCGGTTGAAGATAAAGGGGAGATCGTCCGGTGTGATGCCAATGCCGGTATCCCATACGCTGACAGCCAAGTACGGCCTGCCCTGTACGTCGGTCAGGCGGGTGTTTATGCCGATCTGACTGCCGCGGTCAGTGTAGTTGATGGCATTGGTCAGCAGATTGGTTAACACCTGCATCAGGCGTTCACGGTCGGCGTAGGCAGGGGGCAGGCCGGGGGCGAGATCAGAGTGTATCTCCAAACTGCGCTCCTCAGCCCGCAACAGATGAACCCGCAGAACCTCCTCAACGAGATCGTTGATGTCCAGCAGGCAGGGGTTCATGGATAACATCCCCCGATCAAGGCGCGACAGATCAAGCAGGTCTTCGACCAGCCGTTCAAGGCGGCTGATCTGGCTGGCGATTGTGTTGAGGTACGTCTCGCGTTTTTCCGGGCGGCCCGAACGCAGGAGGGTTTGATACAACTTGAGGTTGGCAATCGGGGTGCGCAGTTCATGTGACACGTTGGCGACAAACTGGGTGCGCATCCTCTCCAGTTCTTTCTGGGCGGTGATGTCGTGCATCACCCCTACCACATTAGAGACTTCACCTCCCGCTTCGACAATGGGGGCCATTGTCATAGACAGGTCATACTCAGACCCATCAGTCCGCCGGACGCGCAGTGAGCCGCTCCATACCTCACCCCGCCTGACAGCTTGGGCCATTTCCTCCATTGTGCCGGCCCCCTGCTCATCCACTGCCTGAACCAGCCGGCAGAAGACACGTCCGGTAGCCTGAGAAGCGGGGTAACCGGTCAGCCGTTCCCACGCCGGGTTGACATACTGGATCGTCCCGTCTATCCGCGCAAATACAATCCCCTCGCCGGCATTCTCAACAATCGCTTTGAGGCGCTCACGCTCGCGGACAATCGCGGCACTGCGCTCGGTGACTAATTCCTCCAGATGCTCGGCCTGCCGTTCAAGTGCCTGATACAGGCGTGCGTTTTCGATGGCAATGGCAGCTTGGGCGGCCAGATTTTCCAGCAGATGCACCTCAGACTCACTGAAGCTCCCGGCCTCGGCGGCCTGCACATCCAGTACCCCCAGCAGTCTATCACCGCGCAACAACGGAATAGCGGCCTCCGCACGGGTGGCAGGCAGGTGCGGAGAAGGCAGATAGCCGGGTTCAACGCTCACATCATTGGCAACAACCGGCCTGCGTTCGCGGGCGGCAAGGGCGACCAGACTGGGGTTGGTATGGAGGGGGATACGTTCATGTACTTTGGGGTCACCCTGACTGACCAGCATCTGGGTTGCACTGTCGAACAGGCGGATGTGAACATGATAATAGCCCAGTACCTGCTGTATCTGCTCCGTGACAGCCCTGAAAAGCTCGTCAGGGGAGCGGACGGTAATGAGCTGTTGGCCTAGTTCGTAGGCCAGCTTTTCGCGTTGTTCGGCCTCCCGCTGATGGGTGATGTCCTTCAGAACACCGCGGTAGCCGGTCAGCTCGCCCTGTGCATTGATCACCGGCATACCGGAGAGGGAAAGCAAAACCAGATGGCCTTCCTTATGACGTGCCCAGAACTCCATCTGGATGGGTTTGCGGGCGGCAGCCAGCTCTTTTAGGAGCGGCTTGAGGCGCTGAGCTTCATCGGGGGGCAGGATGAAGAGAGGGGTGTGGCCTGACAGCTCGTCGGCTGTGTAGCCAAGCACCTCCTGAATGCGCTCTGAGCCGTAGACCAGCCGCCAGTCCGGGCCGATTTCCCACACCCAGTCCGACGAGCTGAGCGCAATATCACGGAAACGCGCCTCAGCTTGGCGGATCTGCTCAAACAGGCGGCGGTTCTCTATAGTGGCCGCCAACTGGGACGCAATTGCCTTGTAGTACAGCTCTTCCTCTGAAGAGACCGTATGCGGCTCAGCCCAGAACATAGACAACTCACCGACCCAGCGTCCCTCTACTTTCAGGGGGACTGAAAAAGCGGCGCGTATGGGCAGTCTCTTTGCCCAAGAGAGAAATGGCTCACTAAACAGCTCTTCCATCTCTTCAGGGCTGTTGATCTGGGGCACTACGTGGGTCTGTCCCCGCTCGACAAACCACACCACCTCCTTGCTGATGGGGTAACACATCCCAATGGGCGGCATGGGCATATCGCGTGTTTGCAGGCGGGCCATCACCCTTAGCTTCTCAGGCCGGCCTTCCGAGTCGTATTCGGTATACAGCAGGCTGATCGCGGCGGCGCCGGACTCAAGCGCAGGCCCGGCGACAGCCCTGAGCAGTTCTTCTGGGTTGCTGGCCGTGATGAGTGCCTGGCTGGCCTGATAAAGCCTCTGGGTCTGAGCGAGCGCTGAATGCGTCCGTTCCAGCAACAGGATGTTCTCGATCACCATTGTGGCCTGAGCGGTCAGGCTGGCGATCTGGCGCATCTCCTCTTCATCGAGCGACAGGGTTGAATCCATCTGGGCAATAATTCCCCCAATGGGGCGCTCACCTGACCACAACGGCAAGACCAGCGCACCGCGTGTGCCGAGCATCTCCAGTGCTGTACGGCGAAGCTCGTCATCCAGCCGGGGGTCGGTTGCCACATCCTGGATGAGGACAGGCTCACGCTCATGCAACAGCCTGACTGCGGCATACTCCTTTGAAGGAAATCGTGTGCCGATGGGAAACACAGGGGCGATACCAGGCCGGGCCCACTTTGCCGCAAGGCGTATCGTCTCTAGAGGCTCTGCCTCCGTAGGGGGATCAAACAACGCCAGGACCACACGATCAAAGCGCTGGAGGGGCGTAGAGGCAACCAGCGCTTCCAGAACCTCTGTCAGATTCCGAGCCTGTAAGATGCGGCCACTGCCTTCGTAAAGCTGTTCGGTCTTCTTGAGCGCTTTCTGTGTCTGCTCAAACAGTCGGCGGCTGTCCAGCACAGCGGCCAACTGAGAGGCCGCCGCGCTGAAAAATTGCAGTTCCTGCGGGCCGGGGATATGAGGCTCAGCCCACTTCAGCGTGATGAGACCAACCCAGCGTCCGGCCTGTGTCAGTGGAACGGCCATCATCGCGCGGATATGGTAGGCATTGAGAATCTGCCGCGTCAGGTCGTCCAGATGCTCATTGGGCTGTTCGGTGTCAGAGATGAACTGGATGGTACGGGGGTTGTCTTTTAGGGCCTGCCCCAGCGGGAAATCGGCAATACGGAAGCGGGTCTCCAGAGGGAGCGGCAGGACTTTGTCATTAACGCGGACGCTGGCTGTCAGCTTAGCTGTGACGGGCTGACCGTCGGCATCCAAGTCCAAGTACCACAGGTCTGCAAGGCTGGCGCCTGCCTCCTCCATCGGCTCGATCAGGGCCTGCAGAACGTCTTCCGGACCCTGCGCAGTGACAAGCTTCTGGCTGATGCGTTGGTACGCCTGCGTCCGGGTCAGGGCCTGACGTGTCCGCTCGTACAGGCGCGAGTTCTGGATCGCGATACTGGCCTGTGCGGTCAGAGCCTGTGCAATCGCAAGGTCTTTCTCTGTGTAAGCGCCCGGCTCTTTGCCGTCGAGCATCAGCACACCGATCAGCTCATCATGCGCCAGCAGGGGGACACCCATCCATGCCCGGACATCGGAGCGTTCGGGCACGACGATCCAGCCGGGGTGCTGAAGCACATCCTCAATGATGAGCGGTTTACGTTCACGGACAACCTGAGCCAGCACGGCGCTGTTCTTGAGGATGTCCAGATTGAGTACCTCATCTTTGTCGTCAAAACCCATCTGAACTATAGCGGTTGGCATCTCGTCCTCAAAGACGACAATTGAGGCAGTTTCATAGGGCAGGACTGCCCGGCACTGTTCTAAGATGCGTTGCAGGATGTCACGTTGATTCAGGGTCGAGGAGAGGGCGCGGCTGATTTCAAGCAGGGCATCAGACTGAGAGCGGGCCTTCTGCTCGGCCTCGTACAGTTGAGCGTTATGAATGGCAATGGCCGCCTGCGGAGCCAGTGCCTGTGCGATCTCGATATGCTCGGAGGTATAGAAGCCGGGCTGATCGCTGTCCACTGTCAGCAGGCCGATCATCCTGCCCTGCATCACCAGCGGCACACCCATCCAGCATCGGATATGCCGCCCTGTAGGGAAGGCGGCCCAGTCCGGGTCGAGGGTAGTGTCCGGGACAATGAGCGGCTGAAGGGTTTGAGCGATCCGGCTGAGGAGGCGGGACGAGCCGATATGCACATTTGCGCTGATATGCCGGGTCACTTCTTCTGACTGCTCGCCGTAGCCGGCCAGGGCAATGCGCGTCTGCCTGCCCCCTTCGATCACCGAGATGGAGGCGGTCACATAGGGCAGCAATACACGAGCCTGCTGAAGGATGCGCTCGAACACCTCCTCAAGGCTCAGGGTTGAGGTGATGGCCTGATCGATCTTCAGCAGGGCATCGGCGCGCGCGCGGGCTGTCTGTTCCGCTTCGTACAGGCGGGCATTCTCAATGGCAACGGCGGCCTGAGAGGCCAGCACCTGCGCGATCTCGATATGCTCGGAGGTATATGCTCCAGCCCGATCGCTGTCGAGCGTCAGGATGCCGACGCACTCACCGTGCGTGATCAGGGGGACCCCCATCCAGCTTCGGATGTGCCGGCCCGTGGGGAATGTCTCCCATTCAGCCGCCTCACGCACATCCGGGATCACGACGGGGGCCATCCGCTTGAACACTTGAGAGGTAGAATAAGACCGCCTGGTGCCCTTTTTAATCCGCTCGATCACAAAGGGGGCAGTCTCCTGATCATAGCCGATCAGCGCCACTGTGTCCGGTTCATCCCCCTCATAGACCACAATCGAGGCGGTTGTACAGGGCAGTGCCTGCCGGCATTGCCGCAGGAGCAGATGAAGGACTTCCTTCAAGCTGAGGGTTGAGGAAATAGCCTGAGCCGCCCTGAGCAGAACGCCGGCCCCTGTGTGGGCGCTCTGCTCCGGCTCGTGCAGGCGGGCGCTGGCGGCGATATGGGTAGCGAACAAACGTGCCAGCGCTGTATCGTCTGGGGTGAATGGGCGGCTGTTGGAGACAAAGATCAAGGCGCCGTCTATTCGCTCTCCCTGTTTCAGGGGCACCCCCAGCATGGCTTTCAGCCGCATCCCTGCGAACACCGTGGAGCGCCCCTTCAGGCGGAAGTAACTCTTCACGGCTAAGGGCTTGTTGCCGGCATACACGCGTCCCGGCAGGTCTTCACCCGCCCTAAGCGCCTGACCAACCCGGTCAGCCAGCACCCCTGTCGCATGGACCAGCCGAAGCAGGCCGCCGTCTCTTTCCGGCAGAAACAGCGCACAGCCGTCGGATTTCATCAGGCTGGCCGCCAGCTCCGCAATCCGATAAGGGAGGTGCTGGATGTCAAGCGGTCGGTCCCCGGCCATTGTTTCTGCCATCAGAGCGGAGAGTGCTTCTTCAAAACGAGAGAACAAGCTCTGATAAACTGGCCCTTCAGCCATAGATCAGATACCTCGCCGCCTTGTATCTTTTGCTCCATGCAAGGCAGGCAGTGGTTTTTCAGCAGGAGCGGCGGAGAAGAACTTTCAGACGGCCCCTCTCTCGACTCCCCTCGCTGACCATTATAGGGTATCCTCTTGCAACAGCCTATAAGGTGATTCCCCTATTCCGTTTCTGAGGCTGTCAGGGTTAACAGGTGTTTGCGCAGAGAGATGATGGCGTTGTCCAGTTGGGCCTGAATATCCTGTATCCGGGCGGCGGCGGAGGAGGGGTTGTTTAGATCAAGTGTGCCGAGCAACAGCCCAGCCCCGTACATGGCCTGTAACACATGATCTTCGATCAGACGGGCGGTCTGCTGGCGGGCCTGAAGCACGGCCATCTTCTGTGCCTGCTGATGGTAATGCAGAGACTGGATCACAACAGCGGCATGAGCCGCCAGCATCTCGATCAGGCGCTCATCCTCTGGGGTGAACTCATCCCCGTCCAGCCGGTTGGCCAGATACAGGTCGCCAATGATCTCCCCGCCGGCTCTGACCGGCACACCCAGAAACGAACGGACAGCAGGATGATGGGAAGGCATGCCTGAGAAGGCAGGATGCTCACGCACGTCGCGCACACGGACGTTCTTCCCCTCTTTGAGCAGGACGCCCAATACACCCAGCCCCATCGGCGGGCGGCCTGCACGGCGGACGACCTCTGCCGGCAGGCCTGCGACTACAAAATGGGCCATCGGCTGGCCGGCAGGCCCCGGCACACCGAGGGCGGCCATTTCAGCCTGTGCGACCTCGCGGGCCGAATCAGCGATAATTTGCAGGGCTGTTTCCACATCGTGCGCCCCTGCCACTGCCACAGCGGCCCGATAGACATGTTCCAGCCTTGAGTCGCGTTTGCCTATATTGTTCATCGTGATTATCCTTAATCACAGACAGAGAGTAGACATCGCCGGCCTTAGCGCTAGTGCAAAATGTCATTATCTTGACAGCCATCTGTCAGCCGGTTGTCAGGCGGATGTAAGCTGTGTGTCGGACAGCTTGCGGCCTCTGGACTGGCGCTGTCAAAGGAATAAGCCTAGAATATCGTTAAATAGGTAATCTAGATTAAGGAGGGCAGAATAAAGGGGGCGAAAAAACTTAGGGGATGACATTGTTCCCTTGTTCATGAAAGGTTCTTTTGTGTGATGAAGCATGCCGCTCCAGCTCCGATGTTCCAGCTGGAGGCCGGCTACAGGGAGAAGGAGTAGTGTAGTTCTATGGATGAGATGCCACGTTTTCAAGAGGATGAAGAGAAGAAGACGCGCCGTCCTGTTCTCCTCATTCCGATCATCTTGATCGTGCTTGTGCTGATCGGGGCGGCCATTTTGCTGTTCTTCTTGTTGCGCCCCCAACCCGCAGAGCCGGAACAGCCCGCTCCTGCTACGTTTACGCCGATGCCGGCTGGGCCGACCGAGACTCCCGCCGCCTTTCCCCCCAATGCGCCCAGCAATATTCTGGGGGATGAAGCGGCCCTCTACAATGTGTGCCTGAACTGGAACGACAACAGCGACAACGAGGACGGCTTCAGAATCTACCGGCGGCGTCTTGACATCATTGGCGCGCCGGAGCAGTCAGGCGAGGTCGGCGAGAATGTGACCGGCTTCTGCGACCTTACGACTTTCTGCGGCGCCACTTACCAGTACACCATCTCTTCTTTTAATGAGGCAGGGGAATCGCCCGCCACCGTGTGCTGGCAGATTGTCATGACGCCCTGTCCGCAGATACGCCTTATGCGGTTAGGGGTGGGCCTTGATCTGGGCCGCAACTTCGAGACGGGCCAGCTTGGTCAGACCAGCGATTTCTATCTGGATGACGGCCCAGACGGCACTCTGATGCTCATGGCCGATCAGGAAGGCCAGCAAGGGGTGATCGATCTGGGTGATCTGGGCGGCCTGCCTCTGACCCAAGTTGAACTGCCGGACAACCCGGAATGGGTACGCGACGGCATCCCGGCTGTTGCCGGCCATGTCTATGCCGCGCTCCAGCGCGACGGCCAGAGCATCATCATCTTCAGCCTGAGTGCGCTGGGCGACCCCTCCAAGCTGGAATATTTCGTCTACCGGCCTGCCGATGTGATCGTGTCTGAAGGGTGCCAGCGTGTCGGCGGGTACGTCCCCGGCGGGATATGTGTCAGCGGGGACGGCGTATGCGACCCGACCTGCACAGCCGCCAGCACTGATCAGACCGGCCAGCCCGTGCCGGACGATGTGCTCCAGCAACCTGACCAGTTTGAGGAAATCTACGGGGAGATGGTCGGGGAGGCTGACAGCGGCAACATCCTGCTGATAGCATGGAACTTCCTGAGCAACTCGGTTTTTGGCATGATAACGCAGCCGCCTCCGTTGGAGGACTATCCCACCCCGACCTACACTGATCGCGATTACGACTGCACCAACCAGCCCTGCATCAGCTATGACGGCGTGTGCGTGCCGGAGTGCGCCACCGACGACGGCTTCCGTGA
The DNA here is from genome assembly GCA_034435015.1 of Anaerolineae bacterium. GTDB lineage: Bacteria > Chloroflexota > Anaerolineae > Aggregatilineales > UBA3940 > DAOTYH01. Next base: position 99,020 of record DAOTYH010000051.1, read on the forward strand.
GTGGGATAACGACCAGACCTGCCAGTACGGCGGCCCGGATTACAACATCACGCTGGCGGCCAATCAGTACATCTATCCGTTGTGTACACCCGCTGGCCAGACACCGCCCCCCGGCTACGGCAGTACGGCTGATCATACGGGCCGCTACGTGGACGCAGATTGCAACCCCACGCCGTGCGTCACCGGTGACGGCATCTGCACGCCGGGCTGTATCCCTAACCCCAACGATCAGGGCCAGCCGGGGATCACGCAGGTCTCTTACGTGGACGGCGACTGCGGCGGGCCGTGCAACAGCAATGACGGCATCTGTACGCCGCTGTGCGACCCCTACTACAACTACAACACAAGTATGACGGCGGCCTACGCCGATCAGTATCAGGCCAACTACGACCGCGACTGCGGCAACCCCTGCGAGACGCAAGATCAGTGCGGCTGTACGCCGACCACATACTTTGCGAATGGTCCTTACTGCGGTGAGCATCCCGGCGGTGGTGACCGAGGCGGTGACCGAGGCGGTGACCGAGGCTGTGTCTGCGGCGACGGGTACTGTAACCCCTCCTGCGAGAATGCTGACCTGTGCAATCAGGACTGCCCATGTGTGGACAACGGCATCTGTGAGGCAGGCGAGACACCGCGGTGCAGGGACTGCTCCGATCAGCCGGGCGCTCAGTGCGGCGTTCCCTGCCCGGCAGGTGTGTGCGGTGCCGGCCTGACCTGCCAGGACGGCATCTGCTGGGCGCCGTGGTGTGCCCCCGCTCAGACCGAGCCGCCACCGCCGCCGCCGCAATGCCAGCTCATTAATTGCAAGTGTGTAACGATGGGTACGGCTATCTGCTACGACTCGTGCACGGGAGCACCCGTCTACGTCCCAGACCCGAACTGCCCATAGACGGGGAGGCTTAACTTCAAGACCCCAATGGGGGCAGGTTTCTTGGCCTGCCCCCTTATTCTTGCTTGGCCAGCGTCACACTGCCCTTGCCGCCCAGTGCGTCCTCATAGCGGGCCAGCACAAAGCACAGCGATGACAGCCGGTTCAGGTAGCGGATCAAGTCGGCATTTTCGATCAGCCCCTCATCGTACAGCCGGACAACGCGCCGCTCGGCCCGCCGTACCACAGCGCGGGCTAGGTCGAGTGCCGCCCCCGACGGGCTGTCGCCGCTGATGACGAACTCGCGAGGCATGACGATCCGGGCGCCGTAGCGGTTAATCTGCTCCTCCAGCCAGGCGATCTGCCGCCCGCCAATAGTCCGGAAGCGGGGGGCCGCTTCCGGGGTGGCGGCCAGCTCAGCCATCATGTGGTACAGATCGCGTTGAACCTGCAAGATGACCTCAGCGGCAGATCGATCCTGCATGGCGGCGCGTGCCACCCCCAGCGCTGATTGGGCCTCATCCACCTCCCCGTAGGTTTCGGGGCGGGGATGGTACTTCCGGACACGCCCCTCACCCAGCAGGCCGGTCGTGCCGTCATCGCCGTCTGTCGTGTAGAAGCGGATTGGTTCGCTCATGCCTCTTTGTCCTGTGTGTCTTGCCGCGCCTTAGCAGGTGCGGCGGGCAGAAATGCTGTTTCCGTCTGCCAAGCGTATAGCAGACTCTCCCTGTAACCTGCTACACTCTTACTGAGAGGTATCAGCGCAGTACACAGCCCCCTCAGATTGCACTTGCGGGGGCGCGGTCTGCGCCCTATTATTCCCATTGAAGTTTAACAGGCGGCTTGTTCGAATGCGATCTGTGGTGCAGAAATTGCTCAAGGTTTTGCTGGTTGTTGTGCTTCTTGCCCTGATAACTCCGCTGGCGCTGAGGGGATATTCTGCCCTGCGCTATCGGAGCAGTATCTATACTGTGGAGAACGTCCCTCCCCGGCGGGTTGCCATTATCTTTGGGGCGCGGGTCTACCCCAGCGGGCGGCTGAGTGCCATGCTGGCCGACCGCGTGGCCGCCGGCGCTGATCTGTATCACGCCGGCAAGGTAGATGTGTTGTTGATGACCGGCGACAACAGCACTCAGGATTACAACGAGCCGGAGGCGATGCGCCGGCAGGCCGTTGAACTGGGCGTTCCGGAAGAGGCAATCGTGCTGGATTATGCTGGCCGCCGCACCTACGACAGTTGCTACCGTGCCCGCGACATCTTTGGGGTACGGAGTGCCATTCTGGTCACCCAGTCGTTTCATCTTGATCGGGCGTTGATGATCTGCAACGGCTTGGGGGTGGAGGCGGTTGGGGTGGCGGCTGACTACCAGCGCCCATGGGGGTATTCACGCGCCTCGCTGACCTACAGCACTCTGCGCGAGTTTCCAGCTACTCTGGCCGCCCTCCTTGACCTGATCCGGCGCCCGACACCGATCCTCGGTGAGCCGTTACCAATCTTCCCAGATGAGAGCAGGATTCCAGAGATGGAGGGGAAGGATGGCTGACGCCATTCAGGTGATGACCACTACCGCCGCACGGGCCGATGCCGAGCGCATAGCCCGTGCTGTGCTGGAGGCACGCTTAGCGGCCTGCGTGCAGATCATCGGGCCGCTCACCAGCCTGTACTGGTGGCAGGGCGGGATCGAGCAGGCCGAAGAGTGGCTGTGCCTGATCAAAACCCGCGCTGATGCATTTGCTGATCTGGAAAGGGCTGTCCGCTCGGTTCACCCTTACGAGGTGCCGGAGATTATAGCCCTGCCGGTTGCGGCAGGGAGCGCCGGCTACCTCGCGTGGCTGAACGGGGAGGTCAGGCTGAGGGCAGAAAAATAATATGGGGCGCGTGCAACCCGCGCCCCGTCCTGTCTGACGAGGTCAGTTGGCTACGACCGGCAGGCTGGAGATCGGCACGCTGGTCGTCAGGCCGCTGGCGGAGGCCCAGCCGATCTGGCTGTTGATACGCACTTTGATCCACTGTCCGCTGGCACTGCGGCCCAGCAGTCCCACCCCCTGCCCCTCACTGGCCGTCAGGATGACGCTGGCGGTGAAGCTGGGGGCTGAGCGGACGTTCAACGCGCCGGCTGTGACCACGCCCCACGGCTCATACTCGCCGGTGACCGGCAGGCTGTTGATAACGGCACTGGTCCGGATGTAAGCCGCATTGACCCAGCCGGTCAGGCTGTCGTTCAGGCGCACCTGAAGCCATGTACCGTTAGGGTTGCGTCCGATCAGGGCAACCTGCTGGCCTTCTACCAAGATGGCGATCACGCTGTACCCTACGCTGGGGCCGGAGCGGACATTCAGCCGTGCGCTGAGAGTCATTCCCAGCGGCCCTGATCCCGGCGGGGGTGCGGTAGTGACCGGAATGGTGGAAGGGATACTGGGCGGCGCAGGCGGGATCGCCAGCGGCAGTCTGGAGAACGGTACAGGGCTGTCAATATAACGGGAACTGCACCACCCTACCGTGCCGTTGACCAGACGCACCTGCACCCATGAGGCGGTTGAGTTGCGGCCGATCAGGGTAACCTGCTCAAACTGCTGTAAGACAGCAATCACAGGATAGGTTGTGCCCGGGCCGGAACGTACATTCAACTGCCCCGCTGTCACCAGGCCTACCGGCTCAGCGGCAATGACCCTGTGTATTGGGAAGGCAGGTGAGACGGCGCTCAGCACCATTGTCAGGATCAAGGCGGTAGCGATTAAAAACCCGATACGTACATTAGTCCTTTTGCTCATGCTGTACTCCTTGACCAATTAGATCGAGACGACGGCCCGCTGACAGACCCCGTCCATAGCTGTTCCTGCCACAATAATAGAACAAAATCGGCCACAGCGCATCTGGGCGTTACGGCATATCAATTGCCCCCATGAGGGTATCACCCCCGTCTACATTGAGAACAGCGCCGGTGATGAAGTCGTTCTCCACCAGTGCGGCCACCGCCTGAACAACATGCTCCGGCTGACCCGCCTGTCTAAGCGGCAGAACCGCGCCTATCTGTTCCCAGCGTTCGGGAGGCATCAGGTCCGGCTTGAGCACCGGCCCCGGCACCACTGCATTGACCCGGATGTCCGGCCCCAGCGACTTGGCCATGACCCGCGTCAGCATCAGCAGGCCTGCCTTGCTGACGCTGTGAAGCGGGTAGGCTGTCCACGGCATCTGCCCGGCCACATCGGCGATGTTAATAATCACGCCGGGCGTGCCGCGGGCCAGCATCAGATGGGCGGCCCGTTGACTGCACAGGAAGGGGGCACGCAGGTTGACCGCCATGACATAGTTCCACTCTTCGACCGTGGCTTCCAGCACATCCCTGCGCTGGAAGGTCGAGGCGCTGTTGACCAGCACATCCAGACGGCCAAAGGTGGCTTCAATTGCCACAAACAACTGTTCGATCTCAAGGGGCATCACCAGATTGGCCTGCGCGGCGATAGCTTTCATGCCCATCGCTTGGATCATCTCAGCGGTGCGGAAGGCTCCCGCCTCGCTATGATTGTAATGCACCACTACGTGTGCGCCGCGCCGTGCCAGCCCCAGAGCGATCTCCCGGCCCAACCGCTGACCACTCCCCGTGACCAATGCTACCCTGCCGCGTAAATCCATCTTCCTCCCTCAGATACTGGATATTCTTGGGTTGATGTCCTAACGCTTAAAGAAGTTGCTGGCAAAGAACCATAGGTTGGCCGGGCGCTCGGCCAGACGGCGCATGAAGTACGGATACCAGTGTGTGCCGAACGGCACGTACACGCGCATCCGGTAGCCTTCCTTCACAAGCTGGGTCTGTAGTGCACTTCGTACCCCGTACAGCATCTGGAACTCGAAACAGCCGCGCGGGATGTTCTTCTCAGCAACATAAGCCTTAGCCTGCTCGATGATCCGCTCATCGTGGGTGGCAATGCCAGGGTAGCCCCGCCCCTGACTAGCGGCATCTAACAGCACCTTCATTTGACGCACATAGGCCTCATCTACCTGCTTCTTTTTCGGGTAGGCCACTGTGTGCGGCTCCTTGTAAGCACCCTTGCACAGTCTCAGGCTGGCCCCCTCTTCGGCCAACTGCTGGACATCCTGGTCACTGCGGTACAGATAAGACTGGATCACCGTGTGTACGTTGTCAAATCCATCTTCGTAGTGCAAGGCACGGAACAAATCCAGCGTGCGCTGGGTGTAAGTATGATCTTCCATGTCAATGGTGACGACCAGCCCCAGTTGCCGGGCACGCTCTAAGATACGGCGCATGTTCTCGCGGCAGAGCTGGGGATCAATGTCCAGCCCTAGCGCTGTGAGTTTGACCGATACCGAGGACTGGAGATTGTTCTGATGGATAGCATCCAGCACATCAAGATACTGCTGGACGGTTTGGAAGGTGGCTTCCTTGTCAGTGACGCTCTCCCCAAGGATGTCTACAGTTGCCATTATCCCTTTAGCGTTCAGCTTCCGGATCGCCTCGATGGCTTCCTCCTGCTTTTCGCCGGCCACAAACCGCCGCGCGACCCGCTTGGCAAGCCCCCACTTGGTCACAATGGACATAGCCCACTTAGCCTTGGAGAGATAAAGGAGGAGCGCACGCAGCATGGTTGATTTGTCCTTTACTACGCAACAGAGGTTCAAGAAACAACAGGATCACGCTCAAGTTTCAGCATCTTAGACGCTGGTATGTCTGGCAGGGGATGGAAGATGGCTGATTCCGCTCAGTTGAAGGTTGTCTCATATCCGCCCCGCCGCCCGCAACAGGCCTGAATCCTTGAGCTTGAGAACGGGGCAAGAAGGGCGGCCCTGCAAGCCGCCCCTTTGCTGGAATACTTTTCTATGTTAATCCTGCCTCCACAAAAGAGCAAGACTCATTCAGGGCATTGTGCGGATTATTCTGACGGCTGGACGCATGAGGTGAAGGTGAAGCTGTAGAGCGCCAAGCCGGTGGCATGGAAAGTCAATGCCAGCTCATGTGCCTCGAAACCCGGACAGCGCACCAATTCATACAGGCGCGGCCTTTCGACGTAAATCAGGCTTCTGCCCTCTGCGTCATACACAATATCAGCACCCGCCGTCAGCTTAGACAGCGGTGCCCCGTCGAGATGAACTTCGACCAGAGGGGGCGACTCACTCGGACGCAGGTTGAGAAGCACCTCGACCGGGTCGGCGGATGGGCTGAGCACCGCATTGACGCCCGCGGCCCGATACGGGACAATGATCTGCCCGCCGTCCTGCCCGGCAAAGGCCATGTGTTCCGGCCCACTGCGCCAGATTCCGCCGGCGTAGAAATATCCCTCGTGCCTCTCAAACGAAGGCGGCATCTGATAGACGATGGGACTGCCAGCCGCGTAACCCTCGCGGTTGCCAAGCGCCCCGCGCTGATAGCCGGCATACAGCTCCGGGGTAGCCGGATAGCAGGCCGCGCCAGGGGCGTCTTCCGGGCGCAGGGGCGGCAGGACCTCAGGCAGTCTCACCGTAGGATCGCGCTGACGCAGGGCCTCCTGAATGGCATACTCGGTTTCCTGATAGCGCCCTTCGCCTTGCCGCCTGTGGCGGATGTACCCTTCAGAATCCACGACATAGCGGGCTGGCCAGGCCCGGTTGGCAAACCGATCCCATGTCTGGTAGTCATTGTCAAGCAGGACGGGATACCTGATCTGGTACTCTTGAATGGCCGCCTCGACTGCCTGACGGGTACGGGCAAAGGCAAATTCCGGCGCATGGACGCCGATCACTGTCAAACCGAGATCAGCGTAACGCTCATGCCAGCTTATCACATAAGGCAGACTACGGAGGCAGTTGATGCACGTGTAGTCCCAGAAGTCCACCAGGACCACACGCCCCAGCAGGTCCTTCTTTGTCAGAGGATGTTCTATGTTGAGCCACTCACCGGGTGCGAACTCCGGCATTCGCACAGTGCGGGGTATCATTCCGGCGATTTACCTCCGGCCCGCCAGCGCCGCCCCAACAATCCCCGCCTGATTGCGGAGCCGGGCAGGGACCACTTCGGCCTGCACAGTCAGATACTTGTGGAAATGCTCAAACCCCTGCCCAACTCCGCCGCCAAGAATGATCAAGTCAGGCCAGAACAGACGCTCCATAGTGTTCAGGTAGCGGTCAAAGCGCTTGGCCCACTGTTTCCACGAGAGGCCTTCCCGCTCCCGAACGACCCCCGCCGCACGGACTTCTGCCATCATGCCGTCAATCTCAATTGTGCCTAGATCGGTGTTGGGCAGGAGATGGCCGTCAGTGAAGAGGGCTGTCCCCAACCCGGTCCCGATGGTGACGAGCAGGACTACGCCCATCCGCCCCTTGCCTGCACCGAAGGTCATCTCGGCCAGACCAGCCGCATCAGCATCGTTGATCACCCGCACCGGACAGCCGG
>DAOTYH010000052.1:0-91099 GCA_034435015.1 Anaerolineae bacterium
GATTTGACCTGTTGCTTCTGGTTGCTGCATTTTGGACATTGCATGACACTATTCATGACACTATTATTGCACATATCCAGACAGTTAGCCACTCCCGTTTGGCGGGAGTGGCTAATAGAGTGGATATGGAGGGCTAAAATCGTCTGACCCGTTAACACCATGTCCACCTTTTTGAGCACTCCCCGTCAATGTGCCAGTGAATCGGCTTCTCCAGCCGCAGGTGGCGGTTGATCCGCGCCCGAAGCCCGCCCGCTCCGCGTGCGCTCCCGCAATAAGCGTACATGCCGGCAGGCAGAGGGTATGTCCCCAGCCTGCCCACGCTCAGTACGGCCGGACAGGTCAGATGCACAAGCAGGATATACGTGCCGGCCCTGCCGGGCAGGTTGACAGACGGCGGTGTTCCCGATACGCTCATGCCGATCTCCTTACGCCCGTTTAAGGTTTGCCCTGATGATACTCGTCAACATCTTCTCCACCATTGTCCTCCCGATCTTTGTGTTGATCGGGATTGGGTTTGTGCTGGACCGAGCCTTCCATCTGGATGTCCAGACGCTCTCCAAGCTGGGATTTTACGTTTTTTCGCCGGCAATTATGCTGGCCATTATCCTCCGCTCAGATATGCAGACCAGTGAGATGGGACAGATTGCCCTGTTCACAGTGGCTCACGCGACGATCATGTATCTGATCGGGATGGCCGTTTTTTCGGTCAGGCCGTTCGCCTCTCATCGAACAGTGATGGCCTTTGGCTCTGCCTTCTTCAACGCCGGGAACTATGGCTTCCCCCTGATGATGCTGGCCTTTGGCGAGTGGGCGGTCAGTGCTATTGCCATTGTCGTAGCGGTGCAGTCAATCCTGTTCTTTACTGTCGGGCTGATCCTGTTCAACGGCGGGCATGGCGGGCTGAGAAAAGCCCTGCTGACACTTCTAAAGATGCCTACCCTCTATGCCATCATTCTGGCTTTTGCCTTGCGAATCCTTCATGTTAACCTGCCCCCGCAGATAGACATACCGTTGGGGTATTTGGTAGATGCCTTCATCGCCGTTGCCCTCCTGACGCTGGGAGTTCAACTCTCGACCAGCAGGCTGGGCAGGAATGTAGGGCCAATTGTCGCGGTATCGTTTTCTCGGTTGATTTTCTCACCGGTTGTGGCCTTAGGGCTGGTCCTTCTACTGCGCCTTGAAGAGCCGCTGGCGAATGTGATGGTTGTAGGGGCCGGACTGCCTGTCGCGGTGAACGTGTACCTGATGGCAACTGAGTTTGAGCGGGATGCCGAGTTGGCCTCCCTGATGGTCTTCTGGACGACACTGCTCAGTGCCTTGAGCGTGTCGGTCCTGCTTTCGCTGGTCAGGTAGGACGAGAAAGGGGCGGCCATGTGGCCGCCCCCTCAATATCGGCGTCAGCCCTCCTGCAACCGTCTGCCCTGCATATCCGGCGGAACGGGCAGGCCCATCAGTTCCAATAGGGTCGGGGCGACATCCATCAATTGCCGCCCGGTGACCCGCTTCTTCTCCGTTGAGCGGGGGTCGTACAAGATGAACATGCCGTTCTGGGCGTGGTTGGCTTCGTCGGGGCCGGTGTCATTCTCAAAGGTGTAGATGCCGCCATGCCCCAGACTGCCCACTGAGCGCCAGTTCAGGTTGCCCCAATACACGATCAGATCAGGCGCCACGTTGCGCACCTTGCGGTAGACCTCCTGCGGCTTGTAAACCTGTGTGCCAATATCCTCACCGTCTGGGCCGGGGATGGCTTTGAAGCGCTCAATCAGCTCATCGCGCAGACGCTCGTAGTCCTCGCGCTTCACAATACCCTCCGGCTCGCGCCCTTCAACGTTCAGAAAGACGCGCCCGTAGTAGCCGCCGTCACCCCATGCACGTGTTTTTGACCAGTCTACTTCCAGCTTGGCGAAGGGGGTCAGGATGTGTCTGCCCTCGGCGTCGAACTGCTCGACGGGGTCTTCCTTGAAGGCAAGATAACCATTCCGCCACAGCCACTCGTTGATGCAGATGCCGCCGTCCATCTTCTTGCCGCCGTGATCAGAGACGACGAGGACAACAGTATTATCGTCAATCTTATCCAGCATGCGGGCAAGCTGTGCATCAATCAGCTTGTAATACTCGCGGATCGAATACTCGTATTTGTTGCCCGGCTCATACTTCCGGTGAGCAGGGTCCATGTAGGACCACATTCCATGATGGATGCGGTCTACCCCCATTTCAACCCACATGAAGTAATCCCATGGCTGGGTCTCCATCAGGTAGTTGAGGACCTCAAAGCGCATCTCGGTCATATCCCAGATTTGCTGGAGTAGCCATTCCTTATCGGGGGTGCGGAAGTTCTTCACATCTACCTGATAGCGCGGCGCAAGCGAGAGCAGTTTATCAGCCAGCGCGGCGGGATAGGTGAAGCCGCTCTCCAGGGTAGGGGTCAGAAAGCAGGTCACACATACCCCATTGACCGGCTTGGCTGGGAAGGTCTGCGGCACGCCCACCAGCACAACCTGTTTGCCTGCCTCACCCAGAATATCCCACAGACGCGGCTCTTTGACCGCCGTTGAGTTGGCTACATACATGTTGTCGTAGGTGTAGTCACTGCGGTTGCGGAAGCCGTAAATGCCCAGCGTGCCGGGGTCCTTGCTGGACATCATGGATGCCCAAGCTGGAACGGTAATGGCCGGGATGCAGGACTCCAGATCGCCGTACAGGCCGTTGGAATACAGTCTCCGCAGGGTGGGAAGCTCATCTTTATACTTGTCAAAGACCAGTTCTGGTGCGCCGCAATCCAGCCCGATCACCATCACTTTGCGGGCACGCGGCTTTTGTCGGAGAAAATTAAACATGAGTCTTTATCGCCTCACTCGCATCATCCAAGACAGGTGCTTGCCATAGCCGGCACTTAGCCTGTCTTGGCATTCTTCTTACGTTTCATCCCCTCGATCAGCACCTGGCTGACTTCCGGGCGGGTAAACTCCTCCGGCAGCATTTCACCGCGCTCCAACATCTCACGTACCTGTGTACCTGACAGGGTCACATGCTCAGACTCGTCGTGCGGGCAGGTCTTGGCGCTGACGATGCCGCCGCACTTGCGGCAGTAGAAAGTGTTGTCGAAGAACAGGGGGATGATCCCAATGGCCTCTTTGTCAAACTCGTCAAAGATGTAGTGGGCGTCAAAACTGCCGTAGTATCCCTTGACGCCTGCATGATCACGCCCGACGATGAAGTGGGTACACCCGTAGTTCTTGCGGGCAATGGCATGGAAGATGGCTTCCCGCGGGCCGGCATAGCGCATGGCCGCCGGAAAAACCCCCAGCAGGACGCGGTCGGGCGGATAGTAGTCACGCAGGATGGCCTGATAGCTCTCAATCCGCACATCAGCCGGGATGTCATCCTCCTTCGTTTCGCCGACCAGCGGGTGCAAGAACAGCCCGTCTACGATCTCAAGGGCTGTCTTCTGAATGTATTCATGGGCGCGGTGGATGGGGTTGCGGGTCTGGAAGCCGACGATCCGGCGCCAGCCTGCACGTGCAAACAGCCGGCGTGTCTGGGCGGGGGTGTGGCGCAGTTCTGGGAACTCCGTCTTGGCCGCCAGCGGGAGGTCAAACAGCCAGATGTCGCCGGCCAGCAGGACATTCCCCTGCCTGTAGAGTCGGGCCACGCCGGGGTGCTTGTCTTCAGTGGTACGGTACACCAGCTCCGCCTCGATGTTCTTGTAGTAGGTGTACTTGTCGCTGACTTCCAGCACACCCATCAAGTGGGTGTTGCCGTCAGGCGCAGGTTCTGCCAGCGCTACCGACTGCCCGGTTTTGATCTCGTTGGCAGTCTCCTCATCTACTGGCAGGGTGATCGGGATCGTCCATGGCAGGCCGTTCACCAGGTGCATATCATAGACCACGCTGTGGTAGTCGGCTGGCCCCATAAAACCAGTCAGCGGGCTGAGCGCACCGGTGGCGATCAGTTCGACATCTGAGACGTTCATCGGCGAGAGGATGATGGCCTTCAGGCCGAGAGCCATCTCGCGGGCGGCTTCGGCCATGTCCCCGCGCAACAGCCGGTTGATCAGTGTGCCGCCGTGCGGCGCGATAGCCCCGACATAGCCGGGGGAGGATTGAGAGGGGGTGTGATCGTTCAACGAATTACCTCACAGCGCACATGTGATTCACGCGCGAAAAGCACGCATCTGCGCGCTCCTTGATGCGTGCTCGTAGTAAACTATACCACATCTAGGGGATGAAGTCCACGAAGTTGAGCGTGTGAAAGGGTTGTCAGTGCAGACCTGCGGTTACCTGCCCCGCTTGTTGAACTCCTCAACCGCTTCTTTGATCGCCGTCCGGATGCGTTCATCCGGTATATCGTCCACGTTGTCATACTGCTTCTTGTTGACCCAGATGTCTATTGTGCCGTCAGCCGCCGTGCCGAAATCCAGCACAGTGTCGGCCAGATCAGGATACTGAGCCAGCCTGCCCTTGACCATCTCCTCGATCTGCTCCGACACTATACTGGAGGGGCGCTCATATTCCTCAACTTTGGCATCAGCGACCATCAGCCGTGTGCTGAACGGCTCTTGGGTTTTGCTCCGCCGGCTGGAGATGAAGACGGCCAGCAGTGCTACCAGCAACAGCACCAGAACACCGATCAGGATACCCAGCACAATCAGATTCGCCATGAGATGTTTCCTCTGCTTGATATGGACCAGTTCCAATACCATCAACTCTAATACCTCTATCGTCTGGCGGCAAGTGCTCCTGATGCCTGTGCGGTATATGGTTCTGTGCCCTTTGTCAGCCAGATTGGCTGAGCCGATGTGATTCTCTTTCCATTAGAGTTACCCAATTACTAAGCTTGCCCCTGTATCGCTTGTCCCCTATAATGGCTAGGTAATCATCTAATGGTGCTTCTTTGACTGAGCGGCATCTCTTCTGCACTTACCTGCCCCGCAAATTGGGGTTATAATCGAGACAATGATCATAAAGGTTGTAATCGTACCGTAACGCCTTGTTCCGGCTCTTCATGTTACACTAATTATTGAAACGAGGTCATGTTGGAGTCCGATGGAGGCGGCAGAGCGTTATGACACGAGGACGTATCCTCTACGTGGAGGACAATTTTGATAACCGCATTCTGATCAAGCGTGTTCTGGAGGTAGAGGGGTATACAGTTATCGAGGCTGACTGCGGGAGAGCAGGTCTCGAACTCGCTCTGTCTGCCCGTCCGGACTTGATCTTGGTGGATATCAACTTGCCTGACATTGACGGGTATGAAATCACGCGCCGTTTGCGCCAAACGGAAGGTTTTGATCAGGTCCCGATTGTGGCGCTGACCGCCAATGCGCTGGAGGGAGATCGGCAGAAAGCCTTAAATGCAGGCTGTGACGGTTATATCTCGAAGCCGGTAGACATTGATGCTCTGCCCATGCAGGTAGAGTCTTTTCTGAATCACCGTGCTGGTTAGCGCTTCTGTGCACTAGCGCGTTGGCAGTGCGGATGTCAGAAAGGTGTCTGCCCGTTTGATGACAGGCTTAAGTTAACAAGGGTCAAAGCGGCAAGATGACACAAGACGATCCGAAAGTTCAAGATAATCAGCCTCAAAAACCGGACCAGCAGAGGCCACCGGTAACACAACCCTTGAAGCCTCTCCCTGACCTGCCAGGGAAGGACTCCCAGCCGGATAAGCCCAAACAACGTAAGCCTATAGACCCGTCGCAGGCTCATGTCTTGGTTGTGGAAGACAATGTGCCCAATTTCGTTTTGATCGCCCGTATGCTGGCTTACATGGGTGTTCAGCGTTGCGAATGGAAGACCTCCGGCTGGCAGGTAGTCGAGTTTGCTGACACACTGCCGCGCATTGACTTGATCTTGATGGATATTCGTCTGCCGTATGAGGATGGTTTTCAGGCACTGGCCAAGGTAAGGGCTAACCCGCGTTTGAAGGACACGCTGGTTGTAGCAGTGACGGCGGAGGCCAGTGTTGAGCAGATGAGGCGGGCCAAGGAAGCAGGATTTGACGGGTTTTTGGGAAAGCCCCTTGACCCGGATCGCTTCCCTGACCAGATTAGGCGTGTGTTGAATGGCGAGCCTGTCTGGGAGATTCACTAGCGTCTGGGGTTGTTGGGCTGGTCTTCCCCTTTCTCTGGTCGGCTCCCAGTTGCTCGGCGCTCAAGAGGTGATCTTAGTCATGAAGCAAATGGCGGGCCGCCTGTTTCTTTCTACAGCAGGGTCTTCCTTCTTAGTATCTCACAGTTTAAGCGGCGGCCCCTTGGCTCTGGATATGCAGAAAAGGGCTTCTTCTGTGATTCTGCCTGAGCGCTTCGATGTGTGCTTTTTGGAGGAAGGGCATGGACAGTAGTCCGTCTGCGCCGGAAGCGGCACTGCCTGAGGTCTCTGACTTACCGAACGACACCCTCTTTCAGATCGCGTCGGCCTCAACGCCCGATCAAATCCTGAATATTTTGCGCGGCTATGCCTCCCCAGATATTGACCGAATTTCCCTGACAGGGGCCAGCCTTGGGACTGCGACCGAGGCAGTTGCCGTGTGGGACCGAGACGGCATTGCGTTGGAAGATGGGTTGCCTGGGCCTATCCGCCAACTGATCGGAGCAAAGCCCCTGTTTATCACAAGCGACATTGACTTAGAGCAGTCTGCCGCGCTGTTCAGGGCCTATGTGGGCGGGACGTTACGGGCGAAGTCTCTGGCCGTTTTCCCGTTGAGCGGCCGGGAGCAGGTGGTCGGCTATCTGGAACTTGCCAGCCGGCATCCCCGCTCTTACCCGGAACAGGAAGTTGAGCGCTGGAAGGCATTGGCGGCTTATGTGGGCGTGAACCTAGAGAAACTGCTGTTGCTTGATGCGCTGAGCCATCAGCTTGAGGAGGCTACTGTTCTGTACAGCACCTCGCTGGCGATGAATGCGGCCCAGAATCTGGAAGAAGTGTATGAGACGGCTCTCAATCAGGTTGCCTTTCTGAGTGAGGCCAGCCGGGTGTTGATCTATCTAGCCGGCCCCGACCCGCGCTCGGCGATTCAGTATGTGGAGCGAGCGGCGGTCTGGGAAAATGACCAGTTGGTGTATGTGCACCCCCCTGAGCGCTATGCCATAAGCGAGGTGCCCGTGCTTTCGCAATTTCCCATGTCGCGGGCCAATCTGGTTTTCAATGATCTTCAGGCTGACATGCGGCTGGAGGCTGGTCTGCGTTCCCGCTATGCCCAGCAAGGGATCAACGCCCTGGTGATGATCCCGCTGGCGACCGGGTCGGCTTGGCTGGGTGCGCTTCTGCTCGAAGCCTCGCGCGGGCAGTTCTTCTCAAGCGAGCAGGTCAGGTTGTGCCGCAGTGTCGCGGATCAAGCGGCCCTGGCTGTTGACCTGCAAATGCTGTTGACACGTGCTCAGCAGACCGCCAAGCGGGAACGGGCTTTGCGCCAGATCATTGAGCATATCCGAAGCGCTGAGGATGTTGAGTCAATATTGCGCATTGCAGAGCAGGAACTGTCTGAGGCGCTGGGCAGGTCTCCAGATGAACTCGAGTCATTGCCGTGGCGTGATGAAAGTGTGTTGAGCGAGGGAGACTGGGACCTGGTTGAGGATGTAGGTAATCAGGTGGCGCTGGCAATTGAGAATCTCGAACTGCTTGAGAGCGCGCGACAGGACGCCCTGCGGGGGCAGGTCGTCAGTGACCTGATGGCCAAGCTTCAGCGTGCAGTCAGTGTGGACGAAGTGATGGAGACAACGGCGCAAACTCTGCACAGCGTTCTCTCCGATTATAACATCTCGCTTCGCCTGTTGCCTCAGCGGCATGGATCAAGGGGAAAGGACGAGACCTCCCCGCCAGAGAACAGCTATGCCGGTGAGACGGAGTGAACGGGGTTGAAAGCAGGACCTCTGCAGATTGATCAAGGGTAATGTCTATGAGTGCAAACCTCTCGTCGAAGCGAACCCTCTGGCAGTTTCTTACCGAGCCTCATTCTGCTGTCAGAAGAGAAGAAGAGCGGCAACGGGCGCGGGTGCTGGCCGTCGTCTCGCTGGTGCTGGTGCTGGTTGGCCTGCCTATTGCTGTGATGGGGACGCTGAATGTAGGCAGTAGCGGATGGCCGATGTGGCTCGTTCTCGTTCTTTGGGCAGCCTCTTATCTGCTGAGCCGTTCATCCAGACCTCAGGTCGGGGCCGGCCTGCTTGTTTTCGGCTTGGCGGCGCTGGACCTTGGAGCGCTCGTAGCGATGGGCGACGCCGCCGGCGCGGCCCGGACCGTCATGTTCATGTTGATGCCGATCCTGCTCTCCCTGTTGTTGATGCCTGCCCGTGTCACAGTCGGGCTGGCGGTCGTGGTTGTGGCGGTTCTGCTGGGGATGTCATTTTTTATTCCATGGTTTTCCATTCGTCAGCTTGCTGTGCCGATGGTTGTGATCGTGCTGATCTCACTGCTGGCAAGCGCGGCGGCTGTCCTGCGTGACCGTGATATAGAGACTATCCGCCGGCAGGCGGCTGACCTGAGCCAATACAGCCAGTCGCTTCAGGCCGAGGTTGATCAGCGCACGCGCAATATATTGGCCATCTCTGAGATCGGTCAGGCCATTACCGGCGCACGCGATCTGGAGGCCCTGCTGAAGCAGGTTGTCAACCTGATCACTGAGCGGTTTGGCTTCTACCATGCACAGGTTTTCCTGATTGATGAGGAAGGGCGCTACGCTGTTTTGAAAGCCAGCACTGGTCAGGCTGGCCAGGAACTGCTGGCACGCGGCCACAAGCTGGAGGTCGGGTCGCGCTCTGTCATTGGGCAGGTCACCTCACGCGGTGAGGTGGTCATTGCCTCTGACACGGACACTGATCCAATCCATCGCCGCAATGAACTGTTGCCGCATACCCGCTCTGAGATAGCTCTTCCATTACAAGTTGGCGGACGGATCATCGGGGCGTTAGATATTCAGAGTGTGACCCCCAATGCCTTCACCGAGGCAGATGTACCGGCCTTCCGTACCATGGCTGATCAGTTGGCGATTGCTATTGAGAATGCCCGCCTGTTTGAGCGTGCTCAGCGCGACCTGCGGGATATTGAGTTGTTGAACCGTCAGTTGACTGGCGAGGCATGGCGCAAGTATGTCAGCGGGCGTTCGGGTGCTGTCCCTGTTGGCTATGAGGCCAATGAACGGGGTGTTCATCCCATTCTTCCTGATGCGGCCGCGGTTGATGCGGCTGGAGGGGACGGTACGGTCAGCCTGCCGCTGACCGTACGCGGCGAGACCATAGGTGTCATTGATCTAACACCGCGCTCCGGGGAGGAGCCGGATGAGGAGACTCGTACCATCCTTCAGGCTGTGGCTGAGCGTGTGGCGCTGGCACTGGACAGCACCCGCCTGAGCGAGCAGGCACGCAGTCAAGCCGAACGTGAACAGATTCTGAGCCGCCTCTCGGCAGAGCTTCAAGCGACTACTGATCTCAATATCATTCTAAAGACAGCGGCGCGGGAAGCCAGCCGGGCGCTGGGGACGCCCAGAGGATTTGTCCACTTGCAGGTTGAGTATGGGCCAAGGGAGCAGGAAGAGAAAACGTGAACTAAAATAGAGACATGCATTCTACTTAGGGTAGAGCATGTTTTCCCACCTGTGTGGGGGTGTATTGTATGAATGATGAAAGCGTGAGCGTAACCCAATCACAATGGCGGCGTGTCGTTGAGTGGCTGCTCTATACCCGCGTGCGTGATCCGGCGCTGGCCCGCCATAGCCGTCTAGCCGCCGCCATGCTGCTGGTCGGCGGAATCACGGCTCTGATAGGTCTGGGGCTGGGAATCGTGTTCTGGCTGAGCAGTTCCAGACTGCCCGCTTGGCGGCCCTACCTGATCGGCGCGGGTGTCTTCATGGTTCTGCTGGCAGTCATTTACCTGATCAACCGCCTTGTGAGTACGCCGCTGGCAGGCCTTTTGTTGGCTGTCCTGTTGCTGGCCGGCGACCTGCTCCTGCTGGTGGTTTCCGGGCCGGCCTCTCCGGTCTCTGTGGCCCTGATCGTGCCGGTCATTGTGGCCGGGCTGTTCAGCACGCCGGTTTCGGCAGTAGTGGTGGCCGCAGTGGCCGCAGTGGCCTATCTGCTCCTGAACCTGCGGGCTGACCCGGCTTACTTGACCCATCTTGTTCAGGGCGAAGCGGCTTTGCAGACCGGGTTGATGTACCTCAACCTGTTCTTTGTCTCTATCGTGTCATGGCAGTTTGCCCGCACGGCCCGTCAGGCCTTCAAAGAGAGCCAGCAGTTGAGCCTGGCTCTGGTCGAACAGCGTGAAGAACTGGAAGGACGGCTGGAGGCCCAGACCCGCCAGCTTCAGGCAACTGTTTCGGTAGCGCGGGCGGTAGCCGGCACACGCAATCTGGACAAACTTCTGGAAGATGTTGTCCGGCTGGTGCGCGAGACATTCGGTTACTACCATGTTCAGGTATTCATGGTAGATGAGGATCGTCAATATGCCGTCCTGCGCCAGAGTACCGGCGAGGTGGGGCAGAGACTGCTGGCAAGCGGACATCGGTTGCCGGTGGGTAGCCTGAGCGTGATCGGTCAGGTGACAGCCAGCGGGCGGGCGGTGGTGGCCCGCGATACAGACACCGACGCAGTACATCGGCGCAATGAATTGCTCCCCAATACCCGATCTGAGATGGCCGTCCCGCTTAGTGTGGGTGATCGGGTGATAGGTGCGCTGGATTTACAGAGTGTCGAGCCGGATGCCTTCCCTGAACAGGTCATCCCTACCTTGCAGGCCCTTGCCGACCAGATCGCTGTGGCTATTGAAAATGCCCGCCTGTTTGAGCAGGCTGAGCAGAACCTGCGTGAACTGCGGGAACTCAGCCATGAGGTCACTCAGCGCTCGTGGAGCGAGTTCTTGGCTGAGGCACGTGAGGAGGAAATACACCAATCTTACGGCCCAGAAACGAAGGCCATTGAGATATTCCGTAGCCGTGTGATTGAGCGGGTGTTGACATCTGGTACGGTGATTGTATCAACCGGTAAGGATGGGCGGCAGGCGTTTGTGGCCGCGCCCATCGTTGTGCGTAACGAAGTGATCGGCGTGCTGGGCGTAGAACCGGACGGGGTCCGGGAGTGGTCTCAGGATGACCTCCTGCTCATTCAGGGCATTGCTGATCGGACCGCCCTGGCTGTCGAAAATGCGCGGCTGTACCTGCAAGCACGGCGTGCCGCTGAACGCGAGCGTCTGGTCAGCTCCATTGCGGAGCGTCTCCAGCGTGCCCCCAGCCTTGCCCTCCTGCTGGAGAGTGCTACAAGGGAGCTGGCAGAGGCACTGGGCACGGAGAGTGTATACGCTGAGATCAACGTCGAACGCCCGCTCGCCCGTGCCCGTAAAGAGGTATCGGAAGAACCGGAAGTGGTGGAGGCCGAGTCGCGGCAATCGGCTGAGGATGCGGTTGCCCCGGACGAGCCTGAGGAGGCGAGAGCTGAATCATGACCACGCAATCCAGACAACGAACACGTATTGATCTACGGGCGCTTCCCATTGCAGTGAAGCTGGCACTGACGCTGGGTCTTGTTCTGGCGCTCAGCGGTATCTTTACGGCTTGGCTGGTAGGGCGCTCATTGCGCGATGTTCAGACGCAGGTCTTTATGAGCGACCTCCAGTCTCTCAGCCGTGCTCAGGCTTTCCGGGTGGTAGATGCTCTCTCCCAAGAGATAACAGCCCTGAACCGCTTGGGGAATAATGTCAACCTGCGTGTGATTTTGGCACTGCGCCCTGTGGATGTGACCCCTTATCCCGGCACGGCTGATCTGGGAAGCGACACGACGCTCAACGCCCTGATCAGCGGCTTCCGCGAGACGCACGGCGAGTTTCGCAGTGTAGCACTGGTGGACATCAGCGGTCAGTTGCTCGCGATTGACCCCTTGCCGCCGGCATTGGATCGTATCTCGACCGAGAACTGGACATGGTTTTACGAGGCTTATAACCGCGGGATGGGGGCGGCTTATATATCAGGTCCTCTGGATGACGGGTTAACCGGCCTGCGGGGTATCCATATTGCCGTGCCGATCTATAGCGGCACGGGCGATAATCGTCTGCTTGGTGTCCTGTACGGCATTTGGGATGCCAGCAATGTGCTGGGTGTTGCTCAGGCCGCCGGTCAGCGGGAGTCGTTGCTGGTCTCTCCAGAGGGTCTAATGCTGGCGGCGCCCGGCGATCTGATCGGCTCTCCCTTGCCTGCCGATCTAACGGCTCGGATAAATGCCTCTCCTTCTGGTGCTTTCCTGTACACTGACCCGGCTGGCAGGCGGTGGCTGTACGGGTATGTCAGCCTGAGTGAATTAGGGCTGGCGGAAGGGCCTGCCTCAAGCTTAGGCTGGGTGGCCATCACCCGCGAACCGTTCTCAGCAGTTGAGGCCACTGTAGCCGCCCTGCTGAACGCCTTGGCGCTGGCTACTCTGGCCAGCGGCGCCATGATTGTTCTGCTGACCCTGATCTTTACCCGCATACTGCTCTCGCCACTGCGGCATCTGACACAGGCCGCCGTGCGGCTTCAGGCGGGCGAGCTGACTACTCCCGTCCCTGAGCTTCCTATGGATGAAGTGGGGCGTCTGGCGGACGTACTGCGCGGCTTGGTAGGGCGTCTGCTTTACCGGGTGGGTCAGCTTCGTGCCGCCGTGCAGGTTTCGCGTGTGACAGCCCAAACCCTCGACATCAACCAGTTGCTGGAAGGTGTTGCGCGGGCGCTGGCAGATCAGTTTGGCTACCCCCTCGTCCATATCTACCTGCTGGATGCTTCTGGTAAGAATGCCCGCCTCCATGCTGTAGCCGGTGATCGCGGCGGATACTGGTTGCGGGTCGGGCATCGCATCACGGTAGATGAGACCACGCCGGTAGGGCGGGCTATCCTGTTGCGTGAGACCCAGTTTAGTAGCGATCAGGAACTGCCGATCTGGCCCGGTGCGCCTGTCAAGCCGGCGCAACTGGCCCTCCCGTTGCAGGCCGGCGGACGCGCGCTGGGGGCCTTACATCTGATCACCAGGCCGATGACGGTGTTCGAACAGGAGGACATTGACCTGTTGCTCCTGATCGCCGACCAGCTCAGCGCGTCAGTTGAGAACGCGCGTCTGTTTGAGCAAAGCGCCGCTAACCTTGCTGAGATCGAGGCCCTGAACCGCCGCCTGACTCGTCAGGGGTGGGAAGAGTTTCTGGAGAGCAGGGGGGATGCTCTGCGCCATACGCTGGACCCCGATCAGCGCTGGCCTCAGACGCCTGAGGAAATCCGGCGGCGCAGTGAGGTAAAGGCGGTTGTCTATACAGATGCCGATGGGCGCTCGGTGTTGGCCGCCCCGCTGGTTCTGCGCGGCGAGACGGTCGGGACGCTGGCCGTGACCCGCCCTGCCGGGGAGGGCTGGTCGCGGGAAGAGGTGTCCCTGCTGGAATCCGTGGCGGCCCGTATGGCGATAGTAGCTGAGGGCATCCGTCTGGTCGAGGAGTCAACACGCCGCGCTGAGATTGAACAGCGTGTAAGCGAAGTCTCGGCTCAACTGCTCCAGCGTGCGGCCAGCGTGGATAGTGTCCTGCAAAATGCCTTGAGCCAGTTGAGCGGGGCGCTTGGCTCTGATCATGTGTCCCTGCGGATCGGCCCTCCGCCGGTTGAGGGCGATCATCAGATCTCGCCGCGCAGTACAGGCGGCACAGGCCCGGACGGCTTCGGCAAAGGCGGTGTTGAGGGGGATGGAGATTTGAGCAATGGCCGTTGATAGCCCGACTCAGGTTGAAAAGAAAGAAGGGGGTATCCGGCGCCTGTTCAGGTGGCTGTTCTCGGTGCACTACCCTTATGCAGACGTGTTGGAGCACCAGCGCGCTACGATAGCCGTAGTCATTACCGTGGTGCTGGCTGTGACAGGCCTGCTGGGGGGGATAGGCCTTAAGGTTATATTTGGCGGAGAGGCTTATTATACTGTCTCTGCCGGGCTTATACTGGCTGGTGTCTGTGCATTGCTGTATCTCATGATACAGCGGGGGCGTCTCAGGGAGGCCAGCTATGGGCTGATACTTGCCCTGCTGACTCTCAGCTTTGTCCCGGAGTTGCCGGCTACTATCCTTAAGCCGCTGTTCACGCCCTTTGTCCTTCCGGTGATGCTGGCCGCTTTTCTGCTTGGCACGTGGCCTGCCTTCATCACCGCGTTTGTCTCAGCGGTATTGATTGCTGTCGTCCTGTATGTGCATCTGCCCGGTTTTGCCACAGGCCTGCCCGCCGTACCGCCTGATCTGCTCTTTGAGGTTCTCTATCATCTGCTTACCTTACTGATGGTGTCGGCGCTGGCAGGCCAGATGGGCAACATCCTTAAGCGGTGGGCGCAATCGGCACAGCGCACAGCACGCCAGCTTGAGGCGGCGGCGGTCGTTAGTGAGACAGCCGCCACAGCGGCCAGCCTCAGCAAATTGCTGAATGTGGTGGTTGAACGTATCCGTGAAGCGTATGGCTTCTACCACGCTCAGGTCTTCCTGCTGGACCCGGAGCGGCGCATGGCCCGTCTTGAGGCCAGCACGGGCAAGGCCGGCGAGGTACTGCTGGCACGCGGTCACGCCCTGCCGGTGGGTTCGCAGTCAGTTGTAGGGCAGTGTACGTATCGGGGCGAGCCGGTGGTGGTCAACGACGTACTGCGCAGTACCATCCACCGCCGTAATGAGTTATTGCCATTGACACGCGCCGAGCTGGCCCTGCCCCTGGTCGCAGGCGGGCGCGTGATCGGGGCGCTGGACGTGCAGAGTACGGTCCCCAATGCGTTCCAGCCGGACGATGTCCGCTCGATTCAGGCAATGGCCAATCAGCTTTCAACCGCCATTGAAAAGGCACGGCTGGTGGATGAGTTGCAGGCTCGTGCGGCAGAGAACCAACGCCTCTACGAGGAGGCACAATCCAGCCTGCGTCAGTTTGAGGATTTGAGCCGCCGACTGACGCGCGAAGGCTGGAGTGATTACCTGCGCACCCGCCGCCTGCGTGGTTCGCTGGGATATACCCTCTCCGGTCAGCAAGTCCAGCACGACGCAGGATGGACTGCCCCCATGCGTCAGGCCTATCAGAGCGAGAGCAGTGTGGTGATCCGGCAGGGTCAGCAGGCCCATATTGCCGCCCTGCCCCTGCGCGTGCGCGGCGAGGTCATTGGTGTATTGGAGATCGAGCGGGGCGGCAACCGTCCTTGGACGGACGATGAACTTGAGATGGCAGAAACATTAGTTGAGCGTCTTGCGCTGGCTGTTGAAAATGCCCGGCTCTATGAGCAGGCTACGCTCTCTGCCGAGCGTGAGCAATTGGTCAACCGCCTCACCCAGACCGTACAGCAGGCGGGGAGCATTGACGATGTTCTGCAGACCGCGCTGACAGAGCTTAGTTCGGTGCTGGGGGCTTCGCGCGGGGTAGTGCAGATCAGCCCGAAGGTGGAGCAGGCCTCCGGTGAACAGCCGGATAATGGCGCGTAGGGAGGGGCTGTTATGCGGCGCTTCTTAAGCAGATTAGCTTGGAATAACCTGTCTATTCGGGTCAAGACAGGTTTGATGTTCTTGTTGCATATGTTCCTGATCAGCCTGATGGCTCTGGCGGCCTTCCTGTCTTTGCGTAATGTGAGCCAGCGGGTTGAGGGGGCTATTACCACGGCGGTTGAGATGCGCTCCCTGAGTCAGGATATGCAGCTTGATACTCAGCGGCTTCAGAATCTAGTCTCCACTGTCCAGAGCAGTTTCGATACCCAGTTCTATACTCGTATGTCTGCGAACTGGCAGTCCAGTTATACGGAGCTGGCTCAGAGGATACTGGACAATGCCGCCCGCCTGGAAGATTTGAGCGATCAAGCTGTCAGCCCCTCTGACCGGATGGAGGTGCTCGCTGAGATTCGCGCCATCGAGGCCAATGTGACAGCCACCGAGCAGAGCTTCACGGCCATGCTGGACGCAGTGGCTCAACTCTCCACCCCGCGTGAGGGTGCCATCCCCTTGCTGGATGCCTACGGTGTTGCGCTGGAGGAAGTGACCATTGAGCAGGGCAACAACGACCTGCTTTCAAGATTTCTCCTTATGCGCAGTCTGGAGGAAACCTTGATCGAGGCAGGCGATCAGACCGTCCTGGCCAGCTTCCGAGAGGCCGCCAATGCCTACCGGGAGGTGTACGACCGTATCCCCCTGACAGAGCGTCAGGCGGGCATTCCCACTGCCCTGAACAACTATGTGGCACAAGCCGAAGAGGTCGTCCGCCTTATAGGCCTCTTACGAAACAACCACGACGCCTCTCAGCTCTATCTGGGGTACGTTCGTGATGCGGCTTCCCGTCTGGGCACTATTACAAACGCCCAGTCCGCCTCTCAGCTTGCGGCTGTGCGGCAGATTCAGGGCGCGACTGTCTTCACCCTGTTGGCTGGCTTGATCATTACACTGGTCGTGGGCGGCACCTCCTCATATCTCTTTGGCCGCGCGATATTCAACAGCCTTAGCAACTTGCTTTATGCCGCACAGTCACTGGAGAAGGGAAACCTCGACGCACGGGCTGAGGTAAACGGCGAAGACGAGTTCAACCGGCTGGCCGCCGCCTTCAATACGATGGCACTTCAGCTTCAAGGGTTGATCAGCGGGTTGGAACAACGTGTCGCTGAACGTGCCCGCGACCTGAGCATCACGGCTGAGATTGGGCGGGCGGTAGTCGAGTTCACAGAGCCGCGCGAACTGATGAACAATGTGATTGAGCTGATCCGGCAGCGATTTGGCTTCTATCATGCGCAGGTCTTTTTGATTGATGACGCAGGAGAGAGAGCCAACCTTGTGGCCAGCACAGGGGCGGCAGGCCGGGCTTTGCTGGCCCGCCGGCACTACCTTGAAGTAGGATCGCGGTCGGTGATTGGTCAGGTGACGGCAACGGGTATGCCGGTGATCGCCTCTGATACCGATGTCAGCGCTATCCACAAGCGCAATGAGCTGTTGCCCGACACGCGCTCTGAGATGGCTCTGCCCATGCGTATTGGCGACAGAGTGATAGGCGCGCTGGATGTTCAGAGTGTGGCCCCTAATGCCTTTGATGAAAGCTCGGTGGCTGTCTTCCAGATCGTGGCTGACCAGCTCGCTATCGCGTTGGAGAGTGCCCGTCTTCATGCTCAGCTTTCTGATGCACTGGCTCAGCTTCGGGAGATCGAACGGCGTGCCACACTGGAAGCATGGCAGACCTTCCGCCAGTCCCGCAGCCCGAACGCTCCGCTTGGCTATCATCTGCGTGAGGGTGAGGTCATGCCCCAGCCTCCTGAGGCGATGCCCTCCCCCCTCAGTGAGGCTATTCGGACCGGGCGTGTCGTGAGCTGGCGGGATGGCGGTGAGGAGATCAATCTGGCTGTTCCCATTAAGGTACGAGGTGAGACAGTTGGGGCCTTTGGCTTCGGAGGTGAGGCGCTGTACGATCTGACCGAGGAGGATATTGCACTGCTTGAAGCGGTAGCTGACCGTGTCGGGCTGGCGATTGAGAACCTCCGTCTGGTAGAGCAGACCGCCCGTCGTGCCGAGCACGAGCAGATCGTGAACGAGATCACGGCCAAGATCGTAGGTTCAACCGATGTGAACCAGATTTTGCAGACGACCGTAAGAGAGTTGGGCCGCGTGTTGCGTGCGCCCCAGACCAGCGTGCAACTGCGGAAAGAGTATGAGCAGAAATGAGTAGCACAAAACCTTCTCAACCCAAGCGCAGGGCACGCAGCCTCCGGCGTACCCTGCAATTGATCTTCATTGCTCTGGTGGCTTTGCCGGTTCTGACGCTCACCGTCGTCTCAATGCTGAACTCGGTCAATAACAGCCGGCAGGCCGCTGTCAACCGTTTGAACACGCTTGCCGACATCCAGACCCAGGTGCTGGAGCAATGGGTCTCTGCCGCCCAGAACAACCTGAGCCAGAACCTCGCTAATCCGGTCATCGGCCCGATCATCGTCCGCTTGGTCACAACCCCTCCAGAGGAGATGACCACTGCCGCCTATGCCAGCAACCGTTTGATCTTCATTAACCATGCGCGCGTGGTGATCGGCGGGCCGGATTCGCCGTTCAGCCGTATTGTCCTGACGGATATGGATGGTATCGTGCGCGGCGCCGACTTCCAGACCCTTCTGGGGCGCGACTGGAGCATGGAGCCGTGGTTCAATGCGGCCATACAGGCCGGTGATGCGGTTGCATTGGTAGGCCCCTACCGCGACCCTGTAGACGGCAAGGACAGCCTGTATTTCTCAACCACAGTACGCACGTCTGAGGGTGTGGTAGTAGGCGTGTTGTGCGGCAGAGCGACGCTTGACCCCTTGAAGAGACTCATGGAACGAGTACCGCCGCTGGGTGAGACAGGGGAATACCTGCTGATCCGGCAGGGCCAGCAGTATGTCACGCCGCCGCGCCATGACCCCGGCGCCCGGCTGGCAACTGATGAAATTGTCTCGACCGTCCTGAGTGGAAATAACGGTAGCGGCACTTGGCGCGATTATCGGGGAGAGGAAGTCATTGGGGCGTACCGTTGGGTTGCCCCGCTGAACATGGGCTTGATCGTCAAGCAGGACAGCGTCGAGGTACTAGGCGGCCTGTGGAGGCTGGTTAGCTCGTCGGCCATTATTGGTATGCTGTTTGTGGGGTTAGGCGCATTGCTTAGCTTTGTCTTCTCTGAGCGCCTGCTAGGCCCGCTGGAGGCCTTGAGCCGAGTAGCGATGCGTGTGTCCGCTGGCGACCTGAACCTGCGTGCGCCTGAAACGGATGCAACCGAGCTTAGGCGGCTGGCAGACTCGTTCAATGCGATGACCGCCCAGATCAGGTCTATGATCGAGAGCCGTGAGGAAACGATCCGAGAGAGGACCCGCGAGCTGGCTATTGTCGCCCAGATGGGCCGTGTGATTGCCGCTGAAACGAACCTTGAGCGCCTGCTTGATCTGGCTATTGGCCTCATCCGCGACCGGCTGGGGTACTATCACGTTCAGATCTTCATGGTGGATGACCTGAAGCAGAACGCGGTCCTGCGTGCCAGTACGGGCGAGGCCGGGCGTCAGTTGCTGGCTCTTGGTCACCGACTGCCGGTGGGGTCACGCTCGGTCGTTGGTCAGGCCGCTGGTCGGGGTGAGCCGGTGCTGGCATCGGATACCCGTTATGCGGACTATTGGCGGCCTAACCCCCTGTTGCCTGACACACGTGCCGAGCTGGCAATTCCCCTGCTCACGGGCGATCAGCTTATTGGGGTGCTTGACATCCAGTCTACCGAGCCGGAGACCTTCAGCGAAGACACGATTGCCGTGCTTCAGACGCTGGCTGACCAGTTGGCGGTAGCTATCCGCAATGCGCAGTTGTTTGGGGAAAAGGAGAGCCTGCTGTCGGCCTCGCTTGACCTGACCCAGATGCTCACCCGTGAGGGCTGGGGTGACTACGTGGCACAGCGCAGGGGCCAGAATGGCGCTATCGGCTTTGAGTATAACCTGAGCGAAGTACGTCCTCTGGATGGCTCCTCAGGAATATCGGGGCAGGGTATCAGCCTTCCCATTGCACTGCGTGGTGCGATCATCGGTCAGCTTGAAGCCCAGCTACCGGAAGGTGAGACTTGGACCGAGGAGGACAGACAGCTAGTCAGTCAGGTGCTCGACCGGGTGGCCCTGGCACTCGAAAACGCACGTCTGTTCGAGCAAACTCAGATTTCTCTGGCAGAGACCAACCGCCTCTATCAGGCCAGCCAGCGGATCGCCGCCGCTGACACCGTCAAGGACCTGGTAGAGGAGTTGATTGACGTTGCCAAGATTGACATCGCCGACCAAATCACCCTCTACCTGGTGGATGATCCGGCTGAGCCGCCCGGCGACCGGTGGGTTGAGGCGGCAGGGAGTTGGGTCCGTGACCCGCATAGCGCTTTGGGCCAAATGCCGTCCCGACTGCGCACCAGTCAGCCGCCCTTGAAGGGAATTGAGAGCATACCCCTTGACGGGCGGGTGATTGATGATCTGACTGCCGCTGAGGATATGGCTCCAGAAAGCCGTGCCCAGCTTCAGGAGCTGGGGGTCAGGTCTATGGCTGTCTTCCCGCTGGCGGCTGGCCGCCGCACGCTGGCCTGGCTGGTGATCTACAGCTCTGCTCAGGGTAGTGCTTTCACTGAGGGCGATGTCCGTTTCTTTGAGACGATCACCGACCAAGCGGCCTCAGCACTTGAAGGACTGCGTCTGTTCGAGCAGACTCAGATTCGTGCCCGCCGTTTGCAGGCCACCAATGAGGTCTCACGGGCGGCATCCTCGATCCTGAACCCCGACATCCTACTGCCGCTGATCGTAGATCGCATCAGCGAGGCGTTTGGATACTACCATGTCCAGATATTCCTGGTGGATGAGCTGGGCGAATGGGCTGTGCTACGGGCCAGCACGGGTGAGGTCGGTCAGGAGCTGTTGCGTCGTAAACACGCATTGGCTGTCGGCTCGCGTTCGGTGATCGGGCAGGTGACGGCGCTGGGCGAAATCGTTATTGCCCGCGATACTGACGTGGACGCGGTCCACCGGCGCAACGAGTTACTGCCCAACACACGGGCTGAGATGGCAATCCCGCTCAAGACAGGCGACCGTGTCATTGGGGCGCTGGATGTGCAAAGCACGCAGGTCAACGCCTTCGATGCAGAGGCTCAGGCCATCCTGCAATCACTGGCCGACCAGATTTCCGTGACTCTTGAGAATGCCCAGCTCTTCCAGGAAATCCAAGAGCGTGTGGCTGAGCTGACAACCGTTAACCTCGTTTCGCAGACAGTCTCTCGTGCTGAGACGTTGGACGACCTGTATGAGGTCGTGACAACGCAACTGATGCGCACGTTCGGTGCTCAGTATGGCTTCTTGGGTGTGCTGGGCAAGGACAACCTGCTCCATTTCCCGATCTTCATTGAAGGAGGGGAGCGGCTCGAGTCCCCGCCGCCGCAGCCGCTGGGCGAGGGCCTCAGCGGCCACGTCATTCGTACCAAACAGGTGCTCCTGCTCAATGAGAATCTCCCCCAAGAAGCTGAACGGCTGGGTGCGCGGATTATCGGCGAGATGCCTAAGAGCCTGCTGGCCGTCCCCTTGACCCTTGGGGATGAAGCTGTCGGCGTGCTGAGCATTCAGGATGCCGAGAAGGAACATGCCTACGGTGAGGCTCATATCCGCCAGTTGACCACGCTGGCCGCCTATATTGCCATCAAAATCCGCAACGCCGAACTGCTTGAAGAGGCTCAGCGGCGGGCGGCTGAACTTGGCTTCCTGTTCAACCTGACACGGGCCGCCGTCTCCACTTCTGATCTGGATGAGGCTCTCTCGCATGTGGCGGAGGTTCTGCACAGAGAGATCGAGGGGGCGGAAGCGGCAGTCATCTATCTGGCTAATGCTGAGGATAACTGCCTTGACCCGCGTGCGGCAATCGGCTATGGACGTGACATTGCCCTTCGGCAGGGACGTATCGAGATGGGTGAAGGGCTGGTTGGTATGGTCGCTGTCCAGGGAAGGCCGCTGGTCATCGGCGATGCATGGCAGGAGGGGCCGGGCGGAAATGGTAGTGGCGGACGGACGCGATCAGCGGTGCTGGTTCCCCTCATGGTGGGCGATATGCTGATCGGCGTCCTGACGGTTGAGAGCACACAGCCCAACGCCTTCGGCGAGAGCGAACTGCGTCTGCTGGAGGCGGCCTCTGGTACGCTGACGGCAGTGATCCAGAATGACCGTCTGCTGGAGCAGATCACCCGTGCCAACGAGCAGTTGCGTGAGCTTGACAAGCTTAAATCCCAGTTCCTTGCCAACATGAGCCACGAGTTGCGCACACCCCTCAACTCGATCATCGGTTTCTCGCGTGTCATGCTGAAGGGGATAGACGGTCCGCTGAATGATCTTCAGGTTCAGGACCTCACTACCATCCATCAGAGCGGCCAGCATCTGCTGGGGCTGATCAATGACATCCTTGACCTGTCCAAGATCGAGGCGGGCAAGATGGAGATTCAACCCGAATATATTGACTTGGTTGAGATCATTGAGGGTGTAATGTCCACCGCCAAGGGCCTGGTCAAAGATAAGCCCATCCAGCTCTTCAAGGAGGTCGAGGAGGGACTGCCTCAGGTCTATGGCGACCCGTTGCGCGTGCGGCAGGTACTGCTGAACTTGGTTTCTAATGCCGCCAAATTCACCAAAGAGGGGAGCATCACTGTTCGTGCCGTCCGCAAAGACTTCGATCCAGTCACGCTGGAGCCGCCGCGTGTTCAGGTTGATGTGGCCGATACCGGTATAGGGATCGCGCCGAAAGATATGGAGAAACTGTTTGTCGCCTTCCAGCAGGTGGACGGGTCAAGCACAAGGCAGGTCGGTGGAACAGGTCTTGGGCTGGCGATCTCTAAGCAGTTTATCGAGATGCATGGCGGGCGCATCTGGGTAGAGAGCCAGCTAGGGGTTGGCTCGACCTTCAGCTTCACCATACCGCTTCATCCTCCCAGCGTGCCGGTCGCTGAGCAGGAGCCTGTCGTTCTAAGGCCGGCTTCTAGTGAGGGACAGCCGGTTGTGCTGGCGGTAGACGACGAGCCGGGCGTGCTTGATCTGTATGCCCGTTATCTGGAAAAGGCAGGGTATGCCCTGATCGGGTTGAACAGCGCAAACGATCTCCTGCGGCATGTACGCGAGATGCACCCATCAGCTATCGTGATGGACCTGAACCTGCCGGGCAAGAGCGGCTGGGATGCTATCACCGATCTGCGCCGGTTCGATGATACCCGTAACGTGCCGGTCATCATTTGCAGTATCGAGGATGAGCGCCGGCGCGGCAGTCAGGTAGGGGTGGCTGACTATCTGGTCAAGCCGATCATCGAAGATGAGTTGCTGGAAGCCCTCAGCCGTGCGGTGAACGGCATGGTTTCGCCGCCTGCTACGGGGCTGGATGTCTTGGATGTCCTGATCATTGACTCGGACGAACAGCATGCGCGTGCCGTTGAGGGCGTGCTTGTGCAGTCAGGCCGTTACGTGGTCCGCCGGGCCGCCATGGGCTTTGAGGGCTTGCAGGCTATTCAGGATCGTAAGCCGGACGTGGTTATCTTGGAGCTTGACTTGCCTGACATGGACGGCTATGGCCTGCTTGTCTCCATGCGTTCGCATGCCGATACACGTGATATTCCGGTCCTGATCATGACGGGGCGCGAGCTGACCAGCGATCAGCTTGGCCGCCTCGACGGCAAGACAACGCGCTACCTGAGCAAGGCGATCTGTCAGGATGTGCGCTGGGCTGACCATCTGTCAGCGGCGCTTGAGAGTCTGCGTTAGGCAGGTTTTCTTGTCTGTATCAGTTAGGATTGTAATGGATGGGTGCGGGTTTTCTCCTGCACCCTTCTATTACCCTTCTGCTTTTTATTTACAAGCTATTATTCCAAGAGAGCGTAGAGTATGACCATTGTCCGTGTTCAGACCCATTGTCTGCGCTGTGGCTATGCAGAAGACTACGAACGTCCCCTGTTGGCTTGTCCGCAATGCGGCGAGACTTACTTGGATGCCCAGTATGTGCTGGAAGAGGGGCTTCCGTGGCCGGAGAGACTGCGGGATCGCCCCCCGACCATGTGGCGCTACCGCGAGTTGCTCCCCCTGCGCGACGACCTGAACATCGTCAGCTTGGGCGAGGGTGGTACTCCGCTGATCCGCTCCGAGAGTCTGGCCGCTATGCTGGGCCTGCGCCACCTGTATATTAAGGACGAGCGGCAGGGGCCGACTGCCTCGTTTAAGGATCGGCAGGCTTCGCTGGCCATTTCGACGATGCGCGAGCTGGGGATCACTGAGGCGGTAGTAGCCAGCACAGGTAATGTCGCCATCGCCTATTCAGCTTATGCGGCCCGCGCCGGCATCAAGCTGTGGGCTTTTATCATCAGCAGTATCCCCCCAGAGAAGATGCGTGAGATCACGCTCTATGGCACTGAGCTGGTCAAGGTGACCGGCACATACGATCAGGCCAAGCAGGTGGCTTCCCGCTTTGCTGAGAGCAAGGGTCTTTACCTTGATCGAGGCATCAGAAGCATCGCCGCTAAAGAGAGCATGAAGACGATTGCCTTTGAAATAGCGGAGGAGCTGGGGAAGATTTACGGCCCCTCGCCAAGCGGTACGCCGTGGCGTACCCCAGACTGGTACATTCAGGCTGTCAGCGGCGGGCTGGGGCCGATTGGCGTAGTCAAAGGCTTCCGTGAGCTGGAGGCCGCCGGCCTTTCCAACAGTGTGCCGAAGCTGGCCAACATTCAGTCTACTGGCTGTGACCCAATGGTTCAGGCTTTCCGCGCCGGTCTGGAAGATGCGCCTCCCTTCCCGTATCCCAAGACCCGTATTGCCACAGTGGCTACCGATGTGCCCGGTGTGGCCTATAAACTGCTCCGGCAAGAAGTGCTGGAGAACGGGGGGGTCTTTGAGTCAGTCAGTGATGAGGAGGCTTTCCGCGCCCTCAAAACGGTTGCCCGGCTGGAGGGGCTGTCGGTTGAGCCGGCGGCGGCGCTGGCTTTTGCGGGCCTGTTTAAGATGGTCCGCCAGAAAATGATTGACCCGGACGAGATCGTGGTGGTCAATTGTAGCGGTCATACTTTCTCAGTTGAAAAGCACATCCTGGGCGATGAACTGGGCCGTGACGTGGATGTGACACCCGCCGCACGGCCTGCCGTGCCGCATGAAGGCCTGCTGGCCGCGCTGGAGACAGTGGATCGGCAGATCAGCAAGGTGGTGGTGATTGAAGATGACCGGAGCGCCTCCGAACTGATGGCCCGTATCTTGCAGGCCTACGGCGTCCCGGAGGTATTGCAGGCCCCGGACGGGAGCGCGGGCATCCAGATGGTACGTCAGGTGCGCCCTGATCTGGTGGTGCTCGACCTGATGATGCCGGGGATAGACGGGTTCGGCGTCCTTGACCACCTAAAAAGTGATGAGAGGCTCCGCGATGTGCCGGTAATCGTTGTTACCGCCAAAGACCTGACCAATGAGGAACGCGCCCGTCTGAAGGGGCGTGTGCAAAGCCTGCTTCAGAAGGGTTCATTTATTGACGAGGCGATCCTGCAAGGGTTGATTGATGAGAAGCTGGGTTAGCCTGCAAGCTTGCCCCTACCAAAGGAACAGGTTCTGTGGATCAGGCCGCAAATCGCGCCAAGGGAGTGGCCGCCGCACTGCTGACACCAGTGCTGATGGGTATGGCTCCCATCTTTGGCAAGCTGGCGCTCCGCTCTGGTGTTGACCCTTATACGCTGACTGCGTTACGCACCTGTCTGGCGGCACTAGCGCTGTGGGTGATCTTTGCCCTGTTTTACCGGCGTTACCTGTATATCTTCCCTGCCGGCCTGATCGGCACGGTCGCAGTAGGGGCCATCAACGGGCTGGGTTCACTGCTGTATTACAACGGCCTCCTGCTGCTGGATAATGCTTCGCTGGCTCAGCTCCTCAACATGCTGTATGTCGTCTTCGTCATGCTGTTGACACGCTTCTATGGCCATCAAATCTCGAAGTTGAGCCTGCTCAGGATAGCCCTAGCTCTGACAGCGGTCTATTTGCTGGTAGCGCCGACTGAAGGCTATGCCCGGCCTCCTCTTCATTGGGCAGGGGTAGGTTTGTTGATCGGGGCGGCCTTCGCGTATGCCCTGCATGCCTTCCTGAGCCAGCGTGTTATGTATGAAATGCCCGCCCCTACTATGGCGTTGTATGCCCTGACATGGATGGGGGCAACCGTTCTGCTTGCCCGGCTGGTTTATGGCGTACTTTTCCCGCTGAGGTGGGAGCCGGTTGTGCCGGACGGCTGGTGGTTTGTCATGGGGCTGACGCTGGTTACAGCCGTGGGGCGGGTGACTCTTTTTGCCGGCGTAAGGACTCTGGGTAGCCTGCAAACACTCCTGCTCAATGTGGGTGAATTGGGCGTGACGCTGCTGGCCGCGTTCATGTGGCTGGGGGAGCGGATGACGCCCATTCAGTGGGTCGGGATGGCCGTACTGGTGTTGAGCATGATGCTTTCGCGCTGGGATGGGCAGGTACGCGATGATGTGTACCGCCCCCTGCCCCATCCCGTCCCTTTTGGCGGCCTGCCCAGAGACAGAGGCCCTCTGAAGCCCAACGCTTTCTCGACCGTGTCGCGGGTATACCGGCGCAGGCCCGGTACCGGCTCAGACGGGCAGAAATAGGCTTATGCGGGCATGCGGGCCGCTTTGTTAAACCCCTGCCAAGCCAGAGCGTACAGCACCCCCTGCCTCCTTCCCACACGAGCTGAGCGCACCTGTTCCAGCCAGCGGGCTTCCGCCCGGTCGGCTTCTGTGAAACAACGTGCCGAATAGACAGCCCGATCCTCAATAGGCGCAGTCCTGAGGGCCTGCGCTTCTTCAATGAAGCGGCGCTCAAGCTGATCGCGCTCTTCCCTGTAAAGAGCTGTCAGGGCAGAGTAGTTGCGCAATGTGGCACGGTGGAGTGCCTCGTGACGCCAGTAGAGTGTCGCCTGATCGTATGTCTTAGAGGGAATCGGGCCGGTGTCGGGCAGGTCGGCCCCCAGCCATACCGGCTTGAAGATGCTGGTGCAAGGGGCCGCTGTGCCTGTCACGTAGTGAGTCTGGACATCCGTTCCTAGATGCGAGACCAGCGACCCGGCTGACTGACTGCCCCGAATCGGGCCGAAGCCTGCATGAGCGCACACTTCGAAGTTTGTCAGGCCGTAGGCAGGACTCCAATCGGGGCCTGCCTTCGGGCCGTGATCGCGCAGTGCCTGCATGACCGTTTCCACCGTGATCTTCCCCGCCTGTGACTCCAGCAAATCGGTTGTGCGGCAGTGGCGCTCTCTGGAACGGCTGAAAGTCGTGTAGATGAAGTCGGAGTAGCAACGGGCAAAATGGAAATCCTCGCGCCCTTTGCACCATCCCCGCTCGATGGCGGTGCTGACCAGCCCCTCGGAGGCCAGGTCCCATCGGTCGCCTATGGTCAGCCCGTTTGAGATAGTCCGGATACCCTTGACCTGCTCGGCAACCCATTGACGACCAACTGTTTCGAGCACCCAAGCGTCGGTTGGATCAGCAATCAGAAAGCTGTTGTGGTAGTAGGTGGGATGATCCATCCCGCAGTTGCCGCCCTGTCCGTAGGTTTCAAGCAACGAGGTGATCACATTCAGCGCCTCGCGTGCGGTCCGGGCGCGTTCCAATGCCAGCCGCAGGAAGTCCATCCCGATCAAGCCCGGCTTCTTCTCGTAGGGCAGTTTAGCAAACACGGCCTCGTTGCCAATTGTGACGCCATGCTCGTTAGTGCCCATTTCAGCGCCCCATATCCAGAAGGGCTTAGCAAGCAGTACCTCATAAGTTTCCTCGACCTGGGGTATCTTGATGTAGGTGCATTGAACCATGCTGTCGGCTGGATGGCATGTCCGTGGGATACGCAGCAGATGGTGAGCCTCATTGGGTTCTCGGTCGGAGTTTTTGCCGAAAACGGTCACGCCGTCAGCGGTTACACTGCCAGTTGCGACAACTGTATCACACATATCATTCTTCTCCATGAAGATAGAACGGCTGATTACCAAAGGGGAAGCGCGAGAGATAGAAAAAAGCCCTCTTTGCCACGCATAGTATATCGTGTGGCATAGTCCCTACAAGCTATGGTCTGTTTGAGGACATCGAATCTCACTTGCCAGATGCCCTCTTTCTGAGTAGACTGGTCTCATCCAACCCATCCTATTCTATATGCGAGGTTTTGTGAATCGTCGATCTTCACTGAGTCTAACAGGGGTAATGGTCCTGCTTGCCGGCCTGATACTGGCTGGTTGTGGGGCAGGAGCCTCTCCCTCTGCCCCCATTGCCGCTCCTGAGTCTCCTCAGGCGGGCGGGGATGTAGTCCTGACGCCTCAGCTTGTAGCTGTTGTCAACGGACAGCCTATCACGATGGATTCCCTCCAGCGTGAGCTGGCCCGCTTTGAGGCCGGGCAGGCCGCCCTGGGCTTTGAGGTGTCTGACCCGGCAGGCTATCAACAGCAGGTGCTTGATCTGCTGATCGAGCAGGAATTGATCCGGCAGGAAGCCGCCCGGCAGGGCATCTCCGTTTCTGATGAGGCGGTGGACGCTGAGATCAACAGCATGATTCAGGAGAGCGGGCAGGACTATTTCAACGCTTGGCTGGCAAGCAACTATTACACGCTGGACGAGTTCCGCGAAGTGATCCGGCTTGACCTGATCACCAGCCAGCTTGTTGCCCCGATTGCCCAGTCTGTCCCGTCGGTTGCCGAGCAGGTACATGCCCGGCATATTCTGGTCAATTCTCAGGCACAGGCGGATGAGATTCTAGGCCGCCTGATGGCCGGTGAGGACTTTGCGGCGCTGGCGGCTCAGTACTCGGTTGATGTGACCACCCGTGCCAATGGCGGCGACCTGGGCTGGTTTCCGCGCGGCGGCTTGCTCGTTCCGGAGGTTGAGGAGGTGGCATTCAGCCTTCAGCCGGGGCAGACCAGCGGCGTAGTTGCCACCGCGTGGGGATTCCATATCGTGCAAACCCTAGAGTACGATCCAAACCGCGAGGTCGCGCCGGAAACCCTTCAGCGGCTGGTCGAGAAAGCCATTGAGGAATGGCGTTTGGGCTTGCGCAACGGCGCGTCCATTCAGCAATTTGTTTCCTTCACGCCCTAAGGGCTTGTGATCCTGAGAACGGGCGGTAAGGAGCACGCATGGCCGCAGGGAGTCACCCCTCAGACCGGACTCGGTTGTATATTTTCATCACGCGGTTGATGCTTGTGCTGACCGCACTGATGGCCTGCCTGGTGGTGGTGCTGGCAGTCACGTTGCCGCGTTCCCGCCCTCAACAGCAGGCTGTCGGCCCCACACCGACGCTGTTTGTTCTGCCCAGCCTGACTCCTTCTGACACGCCCACCGCAACCGATACGCCGACCCGGACGCCCCTGCCTAGTGTCACGCCGACTCGTACACCGACCCTAACCCGCACTCCCACCCTGACCCGTACACCCCGTCCAACCCTGACGCCAACCAACACGGCTACGCCTACAGCTACCCTGACTCCGACCCCCACCCGCACGCTGACGCCTACCCCCACGGCGACACGCGCCCCCTATGACTACGTTTTGCGCGGAGGGACGGTTAACTTTATGCAGTCCCTCTATGCCGCCAACCCCGGTATCGGGTGTAACTGGGCCGGGCTGGCAGGGCTGATCTACAGCTTGGGCGGGAGTCCCCGGCAGGGGATTGTGGTACATGTCACCGGCACGAATTTCGACCGGCGCGTTACATCGGGCAGTGCGCCTGCCTATGGGCCAAGCGGCTGGGAAGTGGCTGTCGGCAACAGCCCCTCAAGCGGGGTGTTCCGTGTTCAGCTTGAGGATGCCAGCGGAAGACTGCTCTCGGACGTGGTCAGCGTCCAAATGCGGGCTAACTGTAACGAGAACCTGGCCGTCTTGGTCTTTGACCAGATTCAGGAGTGAGCATCATGGAGCCTTCTGAGCGCAGGCAGATCAATGTCTATGACGTGATCAGTATAGGGATGGTCATACTGGCTGGCATCGTTGCCTGCGTGGTCGTGGTGCTGGCCCTCACAGCCCCGCGCTCTGCCCGGCAGGCCGGCGGCGAGCCGACTGTGTTTGTGCTTCCGACCTTTACGCCGACGCTGGAAGGGCCGACCGCCAACCCAACCTGGACACCTTCCCCGACGGCGACGGGTACCAGCACGCCCCGCCCGACCAACACGCCGACCATCACGCCTACTTTTACACCGACCATGACCTCAACTGCCACCCTGACTCCTACTCCCACGAATACTTCTACACCAACCTCCACGCCGACGGCTACCTTGACGCCGACGGCTACTCCTATTCCGACCAATACGCCCATCCCGACCGCCACCAAGAAACCCGGCAGTACTGTCCCATAAACCATGCCTGTATATTGAGGCCCTCATGAGCAACTTTGACCTGTTTGATGAATACGAGCCGGAACAGCCCGCTACGTTAGAGGAGGAGAAGCCGTCCCGCCAAGGAGATGCAGGAGGCGGATGTCAAGCTGTATTCTACAACCTTGTTTCGATCTTCTTCCTGCTGGCAACGGCGGTAGTCTGCGGGGCAACCATCCTGCTGATCCAAAACCCGACCCTGCCCTTCAATCCTTTCCCGCCGGCAACCCTCGCCCCGACGCCCACCCTGTTTGATCTGGATGTGATGGCGCAGTCTCTGGCGACTATTGTGCCTCCCTCCGCCACCCCGACTGATATTCCGGCTACACCCACTCCTCTCAGGCGGGCAACCGGGACGCCTGCCGCCACCGCTACCGGCGGAGCCGCCCTCTCTATGACCGGCTTGCCGTCCGAGTTCCCGTTTGTGTTACAAGATGATGCCGTCACCTATACCCAGCACCCTGAAGGATGTACGGGGTTGTGGCTTGTTGGTCAGTTGTTTGATATGAACGGCGGCCCGTTTCCCGGCACAATCTATATCTCAGTCAGAGGCGAGAATTTTGAACAGCTTGTGTTCTCCGGCACTGCCCCCCAATGGGGCGAGTCGGCCTACGAAGTCTCTTTGAACTCGACCCCCATCGAAGCCGAGTTTGAACTGCGCCTGCTGGCCGCAACCGGTATGCCTCTCTCTGAGCCGATCATTGTGCGGACGCTTTCTTCATGCGAGAGCAATGTGGCTGTGGCTAACTTCATTCAAGTACGCGGCCTGACCACGCCCTAACCGGCCATGAGAGGTCCCGGCGGGCGTCATGATCGCTCACTGTCCTGAGACCCTGTTCTCATAACTGGTGCGGATGGGTACTCTATACATCGTTCCCACACCGATTGGCAATCTGGAGGACATTACTCTGCGGGCCTTGCGTGTCCTGCGTGAGGTTGCGCTGATTGCCGCTGAGGACACCCGTACTACCGGCGGCCTGCTCCGCCATTATCAGATTAAAACACCCCTCACCAGCTACCATGAGCATAACAAACTGACCAAGCTTGATGTCATCCTGTCCGCGTTGCAGAGCGGCGATGTCGCGTTAGTATCAGATGCCGGCACACCCGGCCTGTCCGATCCCGGTTATGAGCTGATTCGGGCTGTGATTGAGCGGGGCTTTCCGATTGTGCCGTTGCCCGGCCCTACCGCCTTGATCCCTGCATTGGTTTCGTCCGGCCTGCCGGCTGACAGCTTCGTCTATCTGGGATTCCTGCCCCGCCGCACGCCGGCCCGGCGGGCGTTGCTGGAATCGGTGCGCCATGAGCCGCGCACTTTGGCGCTGTATGAGGCTCCTCATCGCCTGCTGGAGACGCTTGCCGATTTGCGTACCGTATTAGGACCGCGGCAGATAACTGTCGCACGTGAGTTGACCAAGCTCCATGAGGAAATATGGCGCGGCACGCTGGATGAGGCACTGGCTTATTTCGGCAGGGGCACGCCGCGCGGTGAGATCACGCTTATCATTGCGGGTGCTTCGCCTGCCATGCCGGAAGCTTGGTCGGAAGAGAGGGTACGTGCGGCGCTGGCTGAACGTCTTGCGCGCGGCGAGCCGCGCAGTTCCGCCGCCAGCGCGGTGGCCGCTGAGTCCGGCTGGCCCCGCCGGCGTGTGTATGATCTGAAAGTAGACTAATCGTGCAGATTTTGGGTGCGTGGTCTTTACAGCCCCGTGCAGATATGATAATATAGTGGTGGCCCTGATCCCACGAACTTAGCATCATGCTCAGTTCGTCTTATTTTTATCTGAATCTGCCCATCATGACCCGCTGAATCTGGCCGGGTCAGGTTTTTAAGTCATATTTGGCGCTTTTTCGCCCGTTTTGATCGCCCGGTGGGGCGGTCTTTTTTAGTCTGTTCGGGTAAGGACGTTGAAGGGATGTCTGATCAAATTGTTCATCTGACGAAGGAAGGTTTCGAGAAGTTTGAGATCGAACTGAACTATCTTCGGACGGTACGCCGCAGTGAGGTGGCCGAGCGGCTGCGTCAGGCCCTCGAAGAGGGAGGCGACCTGGTTGAAAACGCCGAATACGAGGATGCCAAGAACGAGCAGTCCTTCGTTGAGGGGCGTATCCAGTATCTGGAGGGACTGCTGAACCGCGCCCGCATCATTGATGAGGCAGAGCTGGCCGCCGCCAATCTTGACACGGTGCGCCTCAACAGCATTGTCACGATTCAAGAGCCGGGCGGTGAACCAGAGACCTTCCGTATCGTTGGCCCTGCCGAGGCCGATCCGCGCCAGCATCGGATCAGCGATGCATCACCGCTTGGCAAGGCACTGCTTGGTAAGCGGGTTGGTGAGACGGTAACGGTCAACGCGCCGGATGGTACATTTGAATACCTCATCTTAGCCATTGACAGTGACTAGGACTCACTCTCTTAAGGAAGATAGCCTGTGTGGCAACCCAGTGAACTCGAAAAACAGCGGCTGGAAAAACTGAACCGCATTAAGGCGCGGGGCATTGAGCCGTATCCTCTGCGTGTCGAGCGGACTCATACCATTGCTGAAGCTGTCACTGCCTTCCAGAAGGCGGAAGCAACCGCTTCAGGGGATCAGCCTGAGCCGGTGCCGGTGACTGTCTGCGGGCGGATTGTGTCTCACCGCCCGCAGGGAAAATCCTCATGGGCGCACATCGAGGACGGCTCCGGGCGTGTCCAGATATGGGTCAAGCAGGACTTAGTCGGCCCGGAGGCACAAGCTCTCTTTAATGACGACCTTGACCTGTTTGACTTTATTCAGGCCCAGGGAACAATGATGCGCACCAAGCGCGGTGAGATAACCGTGCTGGTTACGTCTTATAAGTTGCTGGCTAAGTCTCTCAGCCCCCTGCCGGTGGTCAAGGAACGCCGGCTCGAAGACGGCACGGTTGAGCGTTACGGCGGTTTCACCGATCCGGAGGAACGCTATCGTCAGCGCTATGCTGATCTGGCTGTTAACCCCGATGTGCGCGAGATATTTGTGACACGTGCCCGTGCTGTGAGGGCCGTCAGGCAGTTTCTGGACAGCGAGGGGTTTTTGGAGGTTGAAACGCCGATTCTTCAGCCGATTTACGGGGGGGCCGCGGCGCGGCCCTTTGTCACTCATCACAATCAGCTTAAGCAGGACCTGTACCTGCGCATCAGCTTCGAGCTGTACCTGAAGCGCCTGCTGGTGGGGATGTATGACGCAGTCTACGAGATCGGGCGTGACTTCCGCAATGAGGGGGTCTCCCGCAAGCACAACCCGGAGTTCACGCAGGTTGAGTTCTACAAGGCCTACATTGACTACTTCGGCGTGATGGACATCACGGAGCGTCTGATTGCCTATGTAGCTCAGGAGGTCAAAGGAAGTACCACGATCACCTATCAGGGGCATACGATTGATCTGCGCCCCCCTTGGCGGCGGGTCACCCTGCGGGATGCGATCCGCGAAGCCGCTGGTATAGATTACGTCCAGTATCCAGATGCTCAGTCATTGGCGGGACGTATGCGTGAGCTAGGGAAACAGCCGGCCCCAGACAGCACATGGGGGAAGCTGGTTGACTCACTGCTCAGCACCGAGGTAGAGCCAAACCTGATCCAGCCGACGTTCATCATGGACTATCCGCGTGACATCAGCCCGCTGGCCAAGATGAAACCCGATGACCCGACCCACGTCGAGCGGTTTGAGTTCTTCATTGCCGGTGTGGAGATGGGCAATGCCTTCACCGAGTTGAATGATCCGCTTGATCAAGAACAGCGCTTTCTGGAGATGGGACGCCTCTACGGCGAGGACAGCGAAGAAGGACATCCGGTGGATGAGGACTACCTGCGTGCCATGCGGTACGGTATGCCTCCCTGCGGCGGTTGGGGCATGGGCGTTGATCGGCTGGTTATGCTCCTGACCGACCGGCCCAACATCCGCGAGGTATTGCTGTTCCCGCATCTGCGTACCGAATAGACCCAGAAGAAGGCTTCCGCTTCATTGGCATATAGCACGCCTCAAAGCGTGCTTTTTTGTCTCCTAAGTCGGTATACTTAGTGTAGTTCAGAATGGGTATTTTTTTTCACAAGCCATGAAGGAGTAAACCTCGATGAGACGTTATCTGTTAGCCGCGTTTGTATTGATCGGTGTAACAGCGCTGGCGCTGGCAGGTTGCGCAACCAGCACACCGGCTTCCGGCTCGACGATTGTGGTCGAGGATGTGTGGGCGCGCCCCTCGCCGATGATGGCAGGGAACGGAGCGGCGTACATGGTGATTCGGAACACGGGCGGGACAAATGATGCGTTGATCGGTGCGGCCAGCGATGTTGCCGAAACAGTTGAGTTGCACGAGACAACAATGGAAGGCAGTATGGCCGGTATGCATCATGTCGAGGCGATCCCGGTGCCAGCCGGCGGAAGTGTCACCCTCGAACCGGGGGGCTATCATGTCATGCTGATCGGGTTGAAGCAGGAGCTTCAGGCCGGCCAGATGATCACCCTCACATTGACCTTTGAGAAGGCGGGGCAAATCACGGTACAAGCAGAAGTCCGTGAGGAATAAAAAAGGCAGGGAGTGGCCGGATGGTCACTCCCTTTTATTTATGGACGAGCGATGCCCCACACATGGGGGCTGACAATGGCCGGGAAGCCGGCCTCAAAGGCGTTGATCTGGACCTCACTGAAGCCCGCCGTTTGGATGGCTGTGCCGGTGTCGCGCGTCAGGTGGCACCCCTCCCCGACCAGCTTCCAGGCGGGGTTAATCAGGTGTTGCAGGCGGTAAACAAATGTCTGGGGCGGTGCGGCCACATGTTCCAGAAACAGGAACATCCCCTGCGGGCGCAGTACCCGCCTGATCTCGGCCAGCACACGGGCCTGATCCCTGACTGAGCACAATACATGGGTCGCTACCACCGTATCGAAAGCATGATCAGGAAAAGGAAGCTGTTCGCCGTACCCCTCGACGATCAGGGTACATTTTGCGCCATGGGTCCGGCAGGCCTGCTTGAGATAGGCGATCATATACGGGTTTGGCTCCAGCAAGGTCAGGGATACCCCGCGGGGGTACAGCGGCAGGTTGCCGCCGTCGCCAGCGCCGATCTCCAGCACGTCCCCGCGTGCCTGACTGAGCAGCGGCACACGAATGTCTCGGCTGAGCGGATCGCTCAGGTCCGGCCTTCCTCTGCCGTTGAGCAGGTTATGATACATCCATGCGAACAGGCGCTTGTATATGCCCAAGTCGAGCCGTCCTAGTTGAGGGAATGTTTCCCTCTTAGTCTATGTCCGCTGTCTCTATCTGGGCCTTCCCGTCTTCTTTGGCCATGCCGTGTGTGATGTGGCGATAGACATAGTAAGCGAAGCCCGCCGCCAAAACGATCAAGATCGGGATGTCAAAGGGGCGCATGATAGCCCTCAGCTCTTCCCAGCGCGACCCAAAGAACCAGCCGCCTAGTGCCAGTCCGCCGCACCAGATGACCGATCCGAGGAACGAGAGGAGTGTGAAGCGCCAGAACCTAATACGGGTTACTCCTGCAGGGAAGGAGATAA
Source organism: Anaerolineae bacterium (assembly GCA_034435015.1). GTDB lineage: Bacteria > Chloroflexota > Anaerolineae > Aggregatilineales > UBA3940 > DAOTYH01. The sequence goes on from DAOTYH010000052.1 coordinate 35,356, forward strand.
AGGTACGCACAATCGGGAGCAAGCGCGACAGAAAGGCTGTCCAGTCGCCCCAGCGGGCAAACCAGCGGTCAGCCCGTTCAAGGTCTTTGTGGCTGATCATGATATATTTGCCGTACTTTGTGACGAGCGGGCGTCCTCCATAGTACCCCAGCGCGTAGTTGATCACACTGCCAATGGTGCACCCGACACCGCCCCACAGCCCGCCGAGCAGGAGGGCCTGCCACCATGTCCCGCCGCGGGCCTGTACCAGCAGCCAGCCTGCCAGCGGCATGGTCACCTCAGAGGGAATCGGGATGTTGGCGCTTTCCAGCGTCATGATCACAACCACACCAGCCCAGTCAATGGTCTGGAATAGATTAGTCAAAAACTCGATAATGGCTTGTTCCCATGCGTGCGGCATTTGAAAGCATTCTCCTGAAGTTGATCTCGCGCCAGAAACTGGAGTCTGGCACGGGCAAACGTGGGGCAGAGTATAACAAGAAGGGGCTGAATCTTACACCTTTTCAACCTGTATTGGCTTAAAATGGCTGGGGGAGAGGGCGACACCCAATAGGGGGAACACAACGGGGGTCGTTCAGACCCCCGCTGGTTCAAGAAAAGGACAGTCTATCCGCCGCCTGCCTATTGGCCGTCGGTGCGCTTGGCGATGCTTCGCGCCATCTCAGAGAAGGCAGTAAACACATCAATGGGGACAGGGAAGATGATCGTGCTGTTCTTCTCGGCGGCGATCTCAGTCAGTGTCTGCAGGTAACGCAGTTGGATAGCGGCAGGCTCTTGGGCGAGGGTCTCAGCCGCCTCGCGCAACTGCTGGGAGGCCTGATACTCGCCTTCGGCGTGGATGATCTTGGCTCGCTTCTCGCGCTCGGATTCGGCCTGACGGGCCATAGCCCTCTGCATCGTCTGGGGCAGTTCAACATCCTTGACCTCAACGAGGCTGACCTTGACACCCCACGGCTCAGTGGCCTCGTCAATGATCTGGGCAAGCCGGTCGTTGATACGGTCGCGGTGGGCCAGCAGTTCGTCAAGGTCGGCCAGACCGATGACGCTCCGCAGGCTGGTCTGGGAGATCTGCCAAGTGGCACGCCGGTAGTCCTCAACTTGGACGACCGCTTTCTCAGGGTCAATCACACGAAAATAGGCCACCGCGTTCACCTTAACGGTTACGTTGTCATGGGTAATGGCCTCTTGGGTAGGGACGTCGAGGGTGACGGTACGCAGGTCAATCTTGACCATGCGGTCAATGATGGGGATGATGAAGAACAGGCCGGGGCCTTTTGCTCCAACGAGGCGGCCCAGACGAAAGACCACCCCGCGCTCGTATTCCTGAACAACACGCACTGCCGACGCAAGCAGTGCCACGATGACAACGATAGCGGCGACAACAATACAGACTAGCAGGCCAAAGATGTTGCCCATAGGCGCTCCCTCTCTACGCTAGAAAACGAACCCAAATCGGCACGCAGTCGCACATACCTAATTATAGCCGAAAACCGACGGTTCGGGCTACAAATCTCGGCGGCGGTAGCAAAGCCGGAAAGTCAAGACAGCTAGTATAAATGCCTCAAGCAGACTGCCGCCAAAGACCAGCACAAAGGCGTCTATCCAGAACTGCTCCGGGAAGAGACGGATGAGCGTGTCAGAGGTAGGGAAAATCCAGCTATCGCCGACAAAGAAGAGGGCGTGGAATTGGGTGAACAACCAATCAAAGGACGAAGCGACTGCTGCCAGCCCCAGAAGGATCAGGGCGATAGTCAAGAGACTGCCCCAGAACACAGCACGGAAGAGGGTGGGGCGTGCGGGAGGGCTGGCCGCCATCAGCGCGGCGCTCAGCGTATAGACCGCCAGTAACCCCAGCCCAAACCGTATCAGCCCCTGCGTGACGGCCTTAACATCGTCCATGTGCGAGAGGGCACGCTCGCTGTAGAGCGGAGAGCCGTCCGGGAAGGTCTGCTCAGCGAGGAACTCGATCCCCGCGTCGTTGAACAGGTAGGCAAGGGCCAGCGGTGCATAGGTGAGCCGATCTTCGCGGGTAAAGCCGTAAGGGTCGGGCGGGAAGTTGGGGCGGTTATACTCCCAGCGGAGGTAAGCATTGCTCATCATCAGGCGGGCATTGATCAAGATCAGGAGTATGGGCAAAGTCGCCGTCAGGATGACGTGCAAGGCAACCTCCAGCCAGCGGGGGAGGGAAAAGGGCGGCAACAGATGAGACGAGTGGGTCATATTGTTTCGCTCCCAATAGCTTATGAGAATGATCCTTCTGGAAACTAATACCGAGACAGCCAGAAACTAAGTAAACCCACAGTCAGCAGGGCAAAAGGCATCCAGATCAAGGAGAGGGCCTGGCGCCCGCCGTTGAGTCCCATGCCGATCAGCGCTACGACAAGCAGGCCGCCGGCCAGAACCAGAAACGTCAGGGTCGTGCCAAGCGCCGGAAGCAGGACGAGTACGGGAAGAAATGTGCCCACAATACTGCCAATGGTTGAGACGGCATACAGCCGGCCTGAGACATGGCCCGCGCTGGCTGTGTCTCGGATGGACAGGCGGACCGCGAACGGTGAGGCCGTCCCCAGCAGGGTGACGGGCACAATGAAGAGGATCAGCATTGTGCCAAGTGAGCCGATCAGGACGGCGGCTCCGGAGTTCTGGGCGATGCGGGCGGCAAGATGGATCAGCGGCCTGCCTGCTACTGGCACGAGGCCGGCGGTAAAAGCTCCCCATGCGATGACGCGGTAAAAGGTGGCCGGGTAGGGTGAGCGGTCGGCGAGGTAGCCCCCTAGAAAGTAGCCTGCTGTAAGGTAAAGCAGAATGAGGCCGATGATAGAGGCCCAGACGACATTGCTTGTCCCGAAGGCGGTACCCAGTAAGCGTGAGGCGCTCAGCTCGATGCCCAGTGTCACCAGCCCGGACGTGAAGACTGTCAGGTAGAGATAGCGCTGTTGCCGCAGATTCAAGGAAGGCTCCTGAAGTAAGATAGGCTCATTATAGCCTGAGGGTGAATTTCTACCTAGAGGACGCGGAGTACAGGCTCTGGCTGGATCGCCAGAGCGCCATTGTCAAAATAAACACAATGCTGTATGATCAATGTAGTTATCCCCCCTGCCGCTTCGGTGGCAGGGTGCGAAGCCGCGAAAGCGGCTTCTGCGTTTTATAGGCTGGATGTGTATGGTCACGAACATATACGTTGACGCCTTCAACCTCTACTATGGCTGTCTCAAGGACACTCCATACCGCTGGCTCAATCTTGCCGAGTTATGCCGATTGATGCTCCCCTACGACACCATCAATCAGATCAAGTACTTCACGGCTAAAGTATCAGCCCGGCCCAGCGACCCCAATCAACCAGTGCGACAGCAGACTTACCTGCGGGCGCTTCAGACGATCCCCAATCTATCCATCATTTACGGCCAATTCAAGACAAGCACCGCATGGATGCATCTTTGCAGCACGTCACTTTCATGAAAGCCATTCGTAAAGGTGTTCTGGCCGCCAGCCAATTCCCTCCCACGCTAACTGACCAGCACGGCACCTTCCACAAACCGAGTACGTGGTAGCTATCCTCTCCCTTATGCCACGGACGGATCCACCGGTACCGGCTCCGGCCATACCTCCAACTGGCTCGCATCTGGGACAGGGAGCAGGTAACGTCATAGATATCCTCACGCACGAACAGCAACGATCTCAAACATCTGATAATTTATCCACTCCCGTCCCATTTTTACCCCGCCCCTGATCCGAAGCCTGATGTATAATAGGGGTGAGCAAGCTCCACGCTCATCCATCGAGCAAGGCCCATTAACGTGAGTACAATTCACCATTTAACCCGCCTTTGATGAAAGGAAATGGTATGTCTGCAAGCCACTCTTCGCGTTTCCCTGATCTCGACCCCTCCCCGCGCCTCCTGCTAGGTCCCGGCCCCAGCATGGTACATCCCCGCGTGCTCCGTGCGATGGCTACCCCTCTGCTGGGCCATCTTGACCCGCAGTTTATCCACCTGATGAACGAGATTCAGGATTTGTTGCGCATGGTTTTTGAAACCAACGCCCGTTTGGTGGTGCCCGTCTCAGGTACCGGCAGTGCCGGCATGGAAGCGGCTCTGTGCAACTTCATCGAACCGGGTGACTCGGTCCTGATCTGCGTTGCCGGTTATTTTGGCGAGCGTATGGTTGACATGGCTGGACGGTACGGGGCAAAGGTCAGCCGCATTGACGCGGCATGGGGGGATGTGTTTTCCGCCAAGCAGGTCGAGGAAGCCGTCAAGACGCATCGTCCCAAGCTGGTAGCCATCGTCCACGCGGAAACCTCTACCGGCGCGCTCCAGCCGTTGGAGGAGATCGCGGAGGTTGTCCATAAGCACGGCGCATTGCTGTTGGTGGATGCGGTCACCTCACTGGGCGGTGTGCCGGTGCGCATGGATCAGACCGGTATTGACATTTGCTACAGCGGCACGCAGAAGTGCCTCAGTTGCCCGCCCGGCCTAGCCCCTCTGGCTATCAACGAACGCGCAGAGGAAGTCCTGAAAGCACGTAAGACGCCGGTCGCCAACTGGTACCTCGATATGACCATGATCCAGAAATACTGGGGGTCTGAGCGCACCTATCACCACACCGCGCCGATCAGCATGAACTACGCTCTGCGCGAGGCGCTCAGGCTGGTAGAGGAAGAGGGCCTAACCGCCCGCTTTGAACGCCATGCCCGCAATGCCCAAATGCTCTGGGACGGCCTGTCTGCGCTCGACTTGACTCTGCACGTCCCTGCCGAACACCGTCTGCCCAGCCTGACCACTGTCCGCGTACCGGACGGTGTGGATGAAGCCGCTGTCCGCCGCCGCCTGCTGGAAGAGTACAACATCGAGATCGCCGGCGGTCTGGGCACACTGAAGGGCAAGATCTTCCGTGTCGGCTTGATGGGCTTCTCCAGCCGCGCCGAGAACGTCGTCACCTTGCTGGGTGCGCTGGAGCGCATCCTGGCCTAGCAAACACCATCTCGCCCGTTCCTCGCAGGGAATGATGTCTCTGTGAGTAACCATCCAAGGGGATACTTTATGATCAAACACGAACAAGCACCCCAGGCAAGTAAAGAGCTGATCCATGATTTAAGCGCCGCGCTGGCTGACGTGAAGTTCGACTGGATGACACGCCTGCTGTACAGCACCGACGCCAGTATCTATCAGGTACTGCCTATCGGCGTGGGCTTCCCCCGCAACGCTGATGAGGCCGCCGCGGCAGTTGAGATCGCTGCCCGGCATGGTGTACCGGTGTTGCCACGCGGCGGAGGCAGTAGTCTAGCCGGCCAGACGGTTAATCAGGCGCTGGTGCTTGACTTCACCCGTTACATGGATCAAATCATCGAGATAAACCCTGAGACTCAGACCGTCCGGGTCCAGCCCGGCATTGCCCTCGACAACCTGAACCGGGCGCTCCTGAAGCAGGGTTTCATGTTCGGCCCTGATCCGGCCAGCTCGGATCGGGCCACCATGGGCGGTATCATTGGCAACAACTCAACCGGCTCACACTCCATCGTGTACGGCATGACGGTTGATCACGCTGTCGCCATGGACGTGATCCTCTCCGATGGCAGTCGTGCCCGTTTTGATGCTCTCAACGGTGACACTTGGGAAAGTCGGAGCAAACGCCCCGGCCTTGAGGGGGCGATCTACCGTTCGATGCCCGCCATCCTTGAGAAGTACCGCCGGCTGGTCGAAGAGCGCTACCCCGAAACATGGCGGCATGTTGCAGGTTACAACCTCAACCAGCTCATCAAAGATCAATCGCCCAACCTTGCCAAACTCATCGTCGGCTCAGAGGGGACGCTGGTAACCATCACAGAGGCCACATTGGGCATTGTACGCCCCCCCAAGATGAAGCGTCTGACACTGGTGCACTTCTCTGATCTGCGCCCCTCGCTGGAGGCCGTCCCGGTCATATTGGAGAGCGATCCGGCCGCGGTCGAGCTGATCGAGAAGTTCATGCTGGACCTGACCCGTGACAAGCTTGAGTACCGCCGTCTGCTCACCTTCATCGAAGGTGACCCGCGCGTTGTTCTAATCGTCGAACACACCGGCGACACCGAAGCCGAGTTGGACGCTAAGGCAGAACGGCTACAGAAGTTGCTGAAGCGGATCAATCACCATGATCCGGTAGTCGTCGTCTCGGACCCCAAACAGCAGGCCAATGTCTGGTATGTCCGTAAAGTCGGCCTTGGCCTGATGATGAGCATCCGCGGCGACGCCAAGCCCTTCAACTTCATTGAGGACGCCGCCGTGCCGGTTGAGCATCTAGCCGATTACGTGATCAAGGTGATCGAGGCGTGCCACGACGTGGGATGCGAGCTTGTTCCCATGTATGCCCATGCCAGCGCAGGCTGTATCCACATCCAGCCGATGATTGACCTCAAGACCGCCGACGGCGTACGGCAACTCCGCCAGATCGCGGAGGCATCGGCCAGTTTGGCGGTCTCCTACGGCGGCACGACCAGCGGCGAGCACGGGGACGGGATTGTACGGGCTGAGTTTCTTGAGAAGCTGTACGGCCCGGAGATCGTTCAGGCCTTCCACGAAGTGAAGGCTGTCTTCGATCCGCGCAACTTGATGAACCCAAACCGGATTCTGGATACCCCCCGCCTGGATGACGAGTCAATCCTGCGCTTTGGCACGGACTACCGGACACCGCTGGAGCCAAGCGCCACTATCCTCAGTTTCGAGTCCGACGGCGGGTTTGCCCGTGCGGTTGAGATGTGCAACGGTCAGGGGGTCTGCCGCAAGATCGGCGCAGGGGTCATGTGTCCTTCCTACATGGCCACCCGTGACGAGGCGCATTCCACCCGCGGGCGGGCTAACGCCCTTCGCTCAGCCATGATGGGTCTGCTGGGGCCTGAGGGGATGACCTCCAAAGAGCTGTATGAGATTTTTGATCTATGCTTGTCATGCAAAGCCTGCAAGAGCGAATGCCCTTCAGCGGTGGACATGGCCAAGATCAAGGCTGAGTTTGTCTATCACTACTATCAGAAACACGGCGTCCCTCTGCGCTCAAAGCTGTTTGCCAATATTGCCTCCCTGAACGCACTGGCTCAGCCGTTCCAGCCTATTTCTAATGTGATGCTGGCCGGCCCCGTCAAATGGATCATGACTGGACTTGGCGTCCACGAAAAGCGCACCCTCCCCAAGCTGGCCCCCCAGACCTTCACCGGCTGGTACAGACAGCATCTCCGCAGTTTGAACGGAGGCCGCCCCAAGGCAGGCAAGCAGGTGGTCTTCTTCCACGATACCTTCATGCAACATAACTCACCGGAGATCGGGCAGGCGGCTATTCGAGTGCTTGAGGCCGCCGGCTACGACATCATCATCCCATGGAATCGGAAGTGTTGCGGACGGCCCGCTCTCTCCAAAGGGCTGTTGGATGAAGCGGCTAAGCTGGCACGGCACAATGTCAAAGTGCTGGCGCCCTTTGCCCAGCAAGGCATTCCAATTGTCGGCTGTGAGCCAAGCTGTATGGCCGCGCTGGTGGATGAATATCCCTCGCTGGTGCCCGGCCCGGAGGCAAAGGCCGTCGCGGAGATGGCCGCCACGATTGATGTCTTCCTGGCGCGTGAGGCTGAAGCCGGCCAACTCGATCTTCACTTTGACGAGACACCGCGCAAGGTCCTGTTGCACGGCCAGTGCATCCAGAAGGCCATCTTCGGGACAGCCAGTACCCACGCCATGTTAAAGCTGATCCCGAACTGCACAGTCGAGGAGGTCAACTCAAGCTGTTGCGGTATGGCAGGGTCATTCGGCTATGAGGCTGAACACTATGATCTCTCAATGAAACTGGCTGAGATGTCGCTTGCGCCAGCCGTGAGAGCGGCCCCGCCGGATACGCTGATCGTCGCGCCCGGCACATCCTGCCGCGAGCAGATTCATCATACTACCGAGCGGGAAGCGATCCATCCTATCCAGGTGCTGGCCGCCGCGCTCAAATCCGAATAAAAAAGGTCACAGGGGACATCCTATGCCCCCTGTGCTCAACTGACTGGTTCATGGGGCGGGCATCAAAACCCGCCCCGCGTTTCCTCCCCTCATCCGCCAACCGCCCCGCCCAGATAGCGGGCCGCCCATACCAGCCCAATGATTGTCTTGCTGTCATCAATCTTGTTACTGATGGCATACTCCAGCGCTGTACGGAAGGGTATCCGCTCGACGGCTATCCGCTCATCCTGGTCGCCCTCCAAACGGGAAGGGCGCAAGCTGCGGGCCAGATAGATCGTGATGTACTCGGTTGTATAGGAGGCGGCTACGTAGTATCCCCCCAGCTCGACCAGTTCTTCCGGGTAGTAACCGACTTCCTCCTGCAACTCACGTCTGGCGCACTCATGGCGCGGCTCGCCCGGCTCCAGACCGCCGGCGGGCAGTTCGAGCAGTACCTTCCCTGCGCCTGCGCGGTACTGCCGCACCAGAATCACATTGCCCTCTTCATCCAGCGGCACGAGCGCCACTGCCCCATGATGCTGGATAATCTCGCGCTCGTAGGTTTGCCCATCCTCCAGCTCGACCGTGTCAACCCGCAAGTGAACGACCCGCCCTTTAAAGATGTCCCGGCTGTGGACAATACGCTCATCCGGCATGCTGTTCTCCCTTGCACAAGTTTCAGGGCAGGTTTGCTACCTGCCCTGAGAATGTCTTCCTGTCAATAGGGATGGCCTGCTTACCTAATCTGGCTGAGGAATGCTACCGGGCCGGGATACGGATGACCTGCCCGACCGAGATCTCGCTGGGGTTGGCTATACCGTTGTAGGCCGCCAGCTCCTGATAGGTCAGGCCGTAACGCAGGGCGATACGGAACAGGTTCTCACCTGCCTGCACCGTATGGAGGATGTCTCCGTTGGCATCAACCGTGTCGCCTGCCTGCGGGCCGATCGCCCCCGTCCCTGGCGCACTAGTTGCCGCAGGCTGGGCGCCGCCGCATCCGGGGATGGTCAACACCGTTCCAGCCGCGATCAGGTTGGGGTTCGTGATCCCATTGGCCGCCGCCAGCTCCTGATAGGTCAGGCCGTAGCGCAGGGCAATCCGAAATAGATTCTCGCCGGCCTGCACCGTATGGGTAGCAGGGCACCCGCCTGTCGTCTGGGGAATCGGCGTAGCTGTTGCGGGCAGTATGGGTGTGGTGACCGCCGGCGGCGTAATCCCGCCAGCCGCGCCGGGGATAGTCCCCTCCGCCCCCGGCGTCACAAGACCTTCCGGCGCGACAGGCGCCATAGCTGTCAGCGTCCCAAAGGCATCAATTGGGCCGCTGACAGTAGGCACAGGCAGAGTCGCTGTTGCATCCATAAACGGCGGGACGGTCTCCGGCGCAAAGGGCGTACCAATTGTGCCCGGCCCGGCAGGTGTGAGAGGAGCCGCGCTTGCCCCTGCCAGCGTGCAGCCCGTCATGGACAGGGCTAACAGCAGTAAACCCGTCATCAAGACAAACACACGGCGCTCAGTTCTCTTCATGTCGAGCCTCCCCCTGACAGGCGGTCATACTGACTAAGTCATTGTTACAGCACTATAACATTGCTTATCAGGCAGTGCAACTCTGGAGAGTGGATAAGAATCTGGGCACAGGTGAAATAGGGGCATGGACACACCTCCCCTGTAACAACCTCTTACTCGCCAGGGGCTGTCCTGCCTCTGGATTTGCTCCTGCCGGGGCGGTGCGGCCTCGGTGAACTCACCCGGCAGGCCGGAACGTACGTTCGATTGCAGGATGTCCCAGAAGCCCTATAATGAATCGGGTGGATCTTTCTGCGGCCCTGTGGAGCGCTATACGCCTATGCGTCGCGTCTTACCTATCGTCGTCGTTGCAGGGATAGTTGTCGCAGGGATCGGCATTCTGGCCAGCCGGCAGGATGCTTTTTCCCCGATGCGCTACTTTCCTGAGACCGGTCATGTAGTCCGCGAGCCGTTCCTGTCCTTCTTTGAGGAGCGGGGCGGCCTTGCCATGTTCGGTTTTCCGCTCAGCGATGCCTATACCACTGCCGATGGTGTCCTTGTCCAGACTTTCCAGCGTGCCCAGATGCAGTTAACTGTGCGGGGCGTTGAGCTGGCACCCGTCGGGCGGCTGTTGCATCTGGGAGATGGTGAAGGAAGTTTTACGGCGGCCCCGCCTTTCCGGGAGTTCTATGAGGCGCAAGGGGGGGCGTCCTTCTTTGGGCCTCCGCTTGGTCGGGCGCGGGAGGAGAACGGCGTCCTGATTCAAGACTTCGAACGGGCAAGGCTGGTGCTGGATACTCTAGGCGGGGTGCGCATGTATGAGCTGGGGTCGGTCTATCTGGCCGCCTTCCCGCCTGCTGAGGGCGGCATTCAGGCTAACATTCGCCTGCGCGGCACTCCCTTGCCTCCCTCCGGTGTGCGGGCCAGCGTATCCGTGGAAAAGCCGACGATCAGCCAGAGCGAAGTCCAAACCCTCTATCTCTATGTTGAAGATGTGAACGGCAACCCGGTTGCAGGTGCGCAGGCGTTGGCTGTCTTGAGCTATGATGGTGTCACCGCCGAAGTAGTCATGCCGGATACCGACGAACGCGGGCTGGCCAGCGCCTCTTTTGTGGCGCCGCCTGCCGAGCCGGGGTCGCGCGTGATCGTCGAGATGCATGTGCTGGCCGGGGAAACCTTCCTGACAGTGGAGACGGCTTACTTCCAGTGGTGGTGATTTCAACAACGGCGATATATCAAATCGAGGCGGCCCGCGTGGCCGCCTCGATTGATTCTTCGATGGTTACTGCGTCTTACGCCTTTTAGAAGGCCGAGAAGGCTTCTCTGGAGGGGCTGGCTCTTCGGCCTCGCTGTCTTTGTCTTCCCAGCTAATGATCCAGACACAGGCGCCCGCTACCAGAATCGTCGCTGTGATCAGCGCGACCCACTGGCCGGGCAGTAGACCCACATCACGTGCCTCGATCACCAGCAGGATCACCATGCCCAATGCCAGCACGATCCATGCCGACAGGCGCGGGTGGGCTTCAACCCAGCGTACCAGCGGCCCCAACGGCCCACTGCGCAGATTGTCAAGTGTGCGGTTCAAGAATTCGGACATACTTTATCCCTGCGGATACCTCGTTTTCTCGGTTTCTTTAGATCGGTTTCAGGACGCGGTCTTCGCGCAGCCGCTTGGTCAGCAGATACGAATTGGGCGGCATGGATTCTTCAGCGGCCTGCCGCCAGTCAGGGACACGCCCCAGATCGGCGGGGGTACGCCGTTCGTAGTCCAGCGCTTCGATGGCCTTAGATACCGGCTCAGGTGTGTTGTTGGCTAGAAACACGAGAGCGATCTCTGCCTGCAGGTCGCTGGCGGCCTTCTCGATGCTCTCCATCAGGCCGCGTACCACCGCGTTGGCCGGGGCGCCCGGCAGGAGGAGGAACTCATCTACCCGCGCGATCAGGTTCTCTACCTGAAGCCCTGCCAGCCCGATCAACTGATCATTTGCCAGGGCCATCATGTAGGCCTTTTGGCCAAAACGATCAATGACGTTGGTACGTGTCAGCGAGCCGCCCTGCATCTTGTTGAGGAAGGCGGCGATCATCTCAGCCTGTTTGGGGCCGCCGCGCTGGATGGTGATAGCGGCCTCCCCAGGCAGGGACACCGTTGAGACCTGAGGGGCAGGTTCGGGAGGAGCTTCTTTGACGCCCAGCAGAGCGTTGAGATGCCGCTGAACTTGTTCTAGTGTGGTCTCGTAGCCGCCCGTGTTGTTGATGATGACTTGCGCCCTGGCGAGCTTGTCGGACTGGGGCGCCTGAGCGGCTATCCGCATCCGGGCATCTGCTTCGCCGAGCTTGCGGTCGCGCATCAGGCGGCGTAATTGGACATCCGGAGGGGCATCAACCACCCAGATCGTGTCACAGTCCTTGGCAATGCCGGACTCGAACAGCTTAATGGCCTCAATGGCGATCACCCGCTGTTTAGCCCGCCGGACAAGCAGATCGATCACCTCCAGCACAATAGGGTGGACGATTGCCTCCAGCCGCGCCATTGCATCAGGGTCGGTGAAGACAATCTTACCCAGCTTTTCACGGTCAATCTGCCAATCGGGGGTCAGAATCCAGCGGCCAAAGGTATCCACAATGGGCTGGTATGCCGGTGCACCCGGTGACATGGCTCGGTGGGCGAGGCCGTCTGCGTCAATGCCGAAAGCGCCCAGATGTTCCAGCATGCGTCGTACAAGGCTTTTCCCTGTTGCGATGTTTCCCGTCAGTCCGATGACAATTTTTCCGGGCCAGCGGTTGCTCACGGCCCCCTCCCAGCGATGATGTAAAGAAGATCACGGATGATATAAAACATCTGGCGGGTATTCTAGCCCCGCCCCAGTTATGCGTCAAGCGGTGCGAGCAGGTGGAAACCTGCCCGCCCTTTTTGCTCCTCCATGCAACTATCGGGTGTATTGTGCATCTAAAAACCTGAATGGGAAAGTGAAACCCGGCCATAAACCGGGGTGACAACTCTAAGTATCAGGAAGGAATGAGCACAATGCGATCGGAAATGGAAATCGTTTTTCCCGGCGGGGCGCGTGTAGATGCTGTGGCCAACGGTATGGTGATCACGACCAATCAGGACGGCACAGCGCCGGCCCCCTTTGGGCTTTTTCTGGCCTCAATCGGCACTTGCGCTGGGATATATGTGCTGAGCTTCTGCAAACAACGCGGCCTGCCTGCTGACAACATCCGGATCATCCAGCGGATGGACATGAATCCTGTTACACATATGATCGAACATATCGAGCTGGATATTCAACTGCCTCCCGACTTTCCGGAGCAGTATAAAGAGGCTGTCGTGCGTTCAGCCGAACTGTGCGCCGTCAAGAAGCATCTTGAAAATCCCCCTGCCTTTGATGTGCATGTATCTGTGCTTCAGACGGCTTAACCCTTCTTTTGGGGGCAGGCAAATGGGGACAGGCGAACCAGCCTGCCCCTTACTGTTCATAGCGGGGGTAGGCGGCGATCACAACAGGCAATGGCACGTAAGAGGGGATAAAGGCTCCCCCGCCCGGCAATGCGGCTATCAGCCCGCTAGATCGCCCGCCGTCCAGATTAAGCGCGACCTCAAGGTTCAGGCCTGACGCGGCCAGCCAGTGTGATAACTCATAGAGCGAGAAAATCGGCAGGTCGCTCAACAGGACAACTACTCTCCCCTGTGTATCCAGCGCAATGACAGTGCGGCGGGCACGCTCGCCGGTCTCGGTCAAGTAGGTGGGCTGGCCGCCCGGCAACAGCAGGATAGGGTAAGACTCGACCGCCTGATCAAAGCGCATCCCGCGCGGGTTGTAATTCCCTCTTCCCAGTACGTGAATCTGTACTTCATCCTCTAGGACGGTGAACAGCCCGGCTACGCCGATAGTCCGTTCACCGTAGTTAAGCGGCGCACCGTATAATGTGCCATCCGACACGATCCTCCCAACAGGTGTTCCCTCACCAGAGAAGAAGCCTCCGTTGAAAAGAATCGGGGCACCGGTGAGGGCCTGCCATTCATCTATCATGTGAGGCTCACGGCGGTCATAGTGGACCTGAAAGACCATCTGGTCTGGGTCGATCCGCAGAGCATAGACGTAGGAAAGCACCTCTGCGCCCGGGGTAGGGGCTGTAAGATAGGTCTGGCTGACTCCGGCCCGCAGTGTCTGCCACACCGGCGGAGTTGGCGTCAGGGTTGGCGTGCGGGTGTAGGTAGGAGTTAAGGGAGTGGAAGTAGAAGTCGGGCTGGTCGCTGGGGCGGGAGTAGAGGTTGTGGTCGCTGTAGGGGCAAGCGGGGACTGGGTAGGGGCTGGTATGGCGGGCGGCGCTGTCGGGTCGGCCCCGTGCGGGGGGCGGGTACAGCCTGCCAGCAACAGGAGAGCCATGAAAGAGAGAAAAAAATGTTTCTTCACCTGACTTGCCCGTGTTGACTGAACGTCATACAATCACACAAGGGAGGGGGGTGTTTCGGGCACACTTGCAGTTTCGTATAACTCGTTGCATAATCTCAACACGACCTATTCCTACCCCAGTGGTATGTAATGGCAGAGATCAGTCTTCGGGCTTACATAGAGTATATTCAAAATCGCCTGAACCAAGATGCCCTGACCGAGGTTGTGGCCCAGTGCCGTCATGTTCTTGAATCCTACCCCAAGTGCGTCGAGGTGTACAAGCTCCTGGCCCGTGCGCTGGTTCAGCAACAGGAATATCAGGACGCGCTTGACCTGTTCCAGCGTGTTTTAAGTGTTGACCCCAACGACTTCATCGCTCATGTTGGCATCAGTGACTGCTACCGCGAGACAGGCGCCATCGCGGAGGCGATCTGGCATCTTGAGCGTGCCTTTGAGCAAGTTCCCAGCAATCAGGACCTTCAGGACGAGATCAAGAAGCTGTACGTCCAACGCGGAGAAAAGCCGCCCCGTAAGATTCAGTTAACGGGCGGGGCGCTGGCCCGTCTGTACGTCAAAGGCAAACTCTATCCGCAGGCTATTCAGGAGTTAAACAAGGCTATCAACCGTGATCCTGAGCGCTTGGATTTGCAGGTTCTTCTGGCTGATGTGCTGTGGAACGCCCATCAGGAAGTTCAGGCCGGTAAGGTTGCGGCTGAGGTTCTTAAGCGTCTCCCTTACAGCGTTGATGCCAATCGTATTCTGGCCCAGCTATGGCTGAAGGCCGGACAACCTGCTGAGGCTCGTCCCTTCCTTGAGCGCGTCAAGGAGGTTGACCCTTATCTGGGGTATCAGCTTGAACACAACGGCCAGAACGCGCCGGTGGATATGTTCCGCCTGATGATGCTGGACTTCGCGGCGGAGCGGTATGCGGCTGTCGGTGCGGCGGACTGGGTTTCACAAATTGGGGCAATTGAGAAGAAAGAAGGCGTTACAGGCCCTCTAAAGCCCAAATCCGGCCCTCTCCGTGCCACCGCTGATGCGCTTGCCTCTAGGGCGGCGGCTGAGCCTCTTCCTGAACCTGCCGCTGTCCCCTCGTGGTTGCAGGAGGTCTTCGGCCCGCCGGAGGGAGTGCCCCCGCCGCAGGAACAAGAGGCCGGCCTGCCCTCAGAACCGGGGAAGGTCTCTGCGCCCAGCCCCGAAGAGCCTGAATGGCTCCGTGAGGCTCTGGGCGAGGTCAAAGCGCCCGCCCCTCCAGAACCTGCCCCTGAGGGCCTGTCAGAGGAGAAGCCGGACTGGCTGAAGGAGGTCTTGGGCGAGACTGCGCCGCCTCCAGCGCCTGTGGGGCTGAGTCCTGTGGAATCTGCTCCTGCGCCTGACTGGCTGGCAGAGGTTCTCAATGAGGAGACACCTGCCCCTGCCCCGGTCGAGATGAAGAGTCAACAGCCCGCCGAGGTCAAGGAGCGCGATGTGCCTGAGTGGCTGGATGAGATTTTAGAGCAAGGTCCAGCCCCCCTGCCTGCGAAGCAGGAAGAGGAGCCAGCTCCGGCTGTTGTCTCAGACGACTGGCTGGAACAGATTCTCTCCAGCGGGACGCCCGCCATAGTTGAGGCTGAGGAAGAGGCTGTCCCCTCTGCGGACGCAAAACTCCCCGGTTGGCTGGGGGAGATAACTGCACCGGCTGTTGCTCCTTCTGGAGCAGTTGAGTTACCGAGTGAATGGGGTGACCTAGAAACATGGGACACTCCGCCATTGGCAGTCGAAAGAGTTGAAGCACCGAAACCTAGCGAAGGCGAGGCAATGCCTGACTGGTTGCAGGCAGGGTCTGTTCAACCTCAGGGTACGGCATCGGCGCTTCAGGAGGAAAAACACGTGGTACCACCAACTGGCGACGAAGAGATTCCCGATTGGCTGGCGGAAGGCGATCTAGATAGCGACGAGGCGATGGCTTGGCTGGAGGAGATTGCGGCCAAATACGATCCCACCTTTAAGGGGGAAACAGCCGAGAAGGAAGCCGCCGCCGCTCCAGCCCCATCCTCCGCTGAAGGGGAGGGCTTGCCAGACTGGCTGGTCGAAGAAACGCCGTCCAAGCCTGCACCGGAGCCTGCTCTACCTGTAGCGGAGCCTGCTCCGGCGGCAGAGGAATTACCAGACTGGCTGGTTGAAGAAGCGCCGTCCAAGCCCGCACCAGAGCCTGCGCCGGCCAAGGCAGAAGGCTTACCGGACTGGCTGAAGGCCGAAGCTCCACCGGAGCCTGCGCCGGCCAAGGCAGAAGGCTTACCGGACTGGCTGAAGGCCGAAGCTCCATCGGAGCCTATGCCGGCCAAGGCAGAGGGCCTGCCGGACTGGCTGAAGGCCGAAGCTCCGCCCGAACCTGCGCCGGCCAAGGCAGAAGGCTTACCGGACTGGCTGAAGGCCGAAGCTCCGCCGGAGCCTGCGCCGGCCAAGGCAGAGGCCTTGCCGGACTGGCTGAAGGCTGAAGCTCCAGAGCCGGCTGGCGAGGAATTAGACTGGTTGCGTAAGCCGCTGGAGGAACTGCCAGCCGCCGAGCCTGCTGAAGAACTGCCAAGCTGGTTGCTTGGCGAGGAGGAAAAGCCCTCACCGGCTGTAACCGAGCTGAAAGGTGAGGAGGCGCTCTCATGGCTTGACCGGCAGGTCGAGGCTCAGGGAGTCAGCCCAGAGGCTGTGATCTCTGAGGCATTGGCCCCTGAGAAGCTGCCGGTCGGGCCAGCCGTCGTGCCTCCGCCGGACGCTAAGGCTGAGCCGATTTCGGAAGAGGAACTGCCCGACTGGCTGAAGGGCGCAGGCGTCGAAGAGGAGATGGCGAAGGCTCTTGAAGCGCCGACTGCTGTCTCTGAGATGGCCGGGCTGGAACTGCCGGTTGAGAAAGAAGAACTGGAATGGTTGAATGCGGCCTTAAAGGCTGAGGAGGCTCCCGCTCTGAAGGCAGAGGAGGAAGAGGAGGAAGAGCTTCCGTCGTGGCTGAAGGCGCCGGTCGAGGAAGCACCCGCTCCTGCTCCCGCTCTGAAGGCAGAGGAGGAGGAAGAGCTTCCGTCGTGGCTGAAGGCGCCGGTTGAGGAAGCACCCGCTCCTGCTCCCGCTCTGAAGGCAGAGGAGGAAGAGGAAGAAGAGCTTCCGTCGTGGCTGAAGGCGCCGGTTGAGGAAGCACCCGCTCCTGCTCCCGCTCTGAAGGCGGAGGAGGAAGAGGAAGAAGAGCTTCCGTCATGGCTGAAGGCGCCGGTTGAGGAAGCGCCTGCCCCTGCCCTGAAGGCGGAGGAGGAAGAGGAGGAAGAGCTTCCGTCGTGGCTGAAGGCGCCGGTTGAGGAAGCGCCTGCCCCTGCCCTGAAGGCAGAGGAGGAAGAAGAGCTTCCGTCATGGCTGAAGGCGCCGGTTGAGGAAGCGCCTGCCCCGGCTCCGGCAGTCCCTGCGCCGCCGCCAGCCGTTGAGGAAGTGCCGCTCCCATCGTGGTTACAGGCTCCAGCAGAGCCGGTTGATGCAGGCCTAGAGGAGTTTCTCAAGACGACTGCCCCGGCCGCACCCCCTGCTCCTGAGCCGGCTATGCCGCCTGCTCCTGCCCCAGCCGTGCCGCCGGTGTCGAAGCCGGAGCCTGTGTCTGCGCCTGCGCCTGCCCCTGCCCCTGTTGCACCTCCAACACCTGTGGCGGCTGGGGAGGCTCTCCCTCAGCTTCAGACAGCACGTCAGCACCTGTCAGCCAACGAGATTGACGCGGCCCTTCAGGTCTATGAGAGGCTGGTGGCGGGCGGCCAGTTGTTGGATGAGACCGCCCGTGACCTGAACGGCCTGCTCAAGTCGCTTGGGCCGCGTGCCAAGGCTGGGCCGCGTGTGCGCCGCCTGCTGGGCGATACCTTCATGGCTCAGGGCAAGTTGCAGGAAGCGTTGGAGATGTACCGTACCGCCCTGGACCAGTTGTAGAAACACATCACACCAGAGCAATTGACAGAGGCGGGTCATCACAGTGGCCCGCCTCTGCTGTGTGGACTCATCTGCCCTGCTGTTGCGAAACATCCGCAATCACATTCAGGAGGATCACTTTGGAGCGCACATTGGTTTTAGTCAAGCCCGATGGGGTTCAGCGTGGGCTGGTCGGCGAGGTGATCAGCCGTTTTGAGAGGCGCGGCCTGCGCCTGGCTGGAATGAAGTTCATGTGGATGAGCCGCGAGCTGGCGGCCCGTCACTATCATGAGCACGAGGGTAAACCCTTCTACGAGGGGCTGGTGAATTACATTACATCGGGTCCCATTGTGGCGATGGTATGGGAAGGCAGACAGGCTATCGAAGTGGTACGCCAGACCATGGGCAAAACCAGACCCGCTGAGGCCGCGCCGGGGACTATCCGGGGTGATTTGGGGCTTGAGGTCGGGCGCAATGTCGTTCATGGTTCAGACGGCCCGGAGTCAGCCGCCTATGAGATCAGTCTGTTCTTCCGTGAGGATGAGCTGTTCTCGTGGAAGCGGGACATAGACCCGTGGGTCTTTGAAGGATAAACAGATAGTCCCCGTTAGGGAGGCAGGGGCGGCAACGCCCGCCCCTGCGGGTATCGCCTGAACTGATCCGGCTGAGGTCTATGTCACTGCATCTTCAGCAGGACTGCGGCTTCATGCCACAATTCTTCGAGGTTGTAGTAAGCGCGCACACTGGGCGCAAAAATATGGACGATAATGTCCCCGTAGTCAATGAGTACCCAGCCGCCCTCCGCTTTGCCTTCCACGCGATAGGCGGGGACTTGGTGATTCTGCTTGACTGCTTCGGTGATCCCCTCGGAGATGGCTTTTAGCTGTCGTTCGCTGGTGCCGCTACAGATAATAAAGTAGTCTGCAATGATAGTCTGCCGGCGGACATCCAGCAGAACAATATCCTCCCCTTTTTTGTCGGCGATCAGGTCAACAATATAGCGTGCCAGATCAACTGTTTCTATAGTTACCTTCTCCTTGCCTGTGCTTATCATCTATTATTTGCTCAGGCATTTTATCACGAGCCGTATCATGCTATCAACCCGCCGCCCTGTTGTTCGGATGGTTGTGCGGGCTTCCCGTCCGCTCCCGAATGGCCTGCCAGTGTGATCCGGCCCAGTAAACCCGATGGCAGTCGGGGCAGGCTGAGAAATCCTTTTCGGTGCGCCAGACATAAGGCGGCACCCGGCCCTGAGCCGCCTCATGGGAGAGCGGGATGAGGGGCACATTACAGATGGCGCAACGGGGTGTACGCGGCTCTGGCGGAGGGCCGGCCTGTGCCTTCACTTGCGCGATCTGCTCATCTAGTGCCTGACTGCGGATGAGGATTGTCTGTGTGCCGCGGCGCATGGACAGCTTGCGCGAGCGGGTCAAGATAACTCTCCCCTCCGCACGAGCCATCCGGATCAGGGCCAGGTCATCGGCGGTGGAGAGGAATGCCGCATCGTATCCCATCAACCGGAGCCAGCGGGCTAACCGTCCAAGGGTGGCGTCCGCCAAGAGAGGGGGAGCCGCAGAAGGGGAATCGGTCATAGCTTGACTTGATGAACCTCAGTATACACGGCGCCGTCGGGCTTCAACTGACTGCGCATCAGGCTGACAGCCTCAACACGCCAGCGCGCCGCCTGACCGATGTCTGTCTGCTCGGCAGCACGGCCCAGTACAGCGATCTCTTCGCGCCCGGCTTGGCGGGCAGTGCGGGCCAGCGTCAGGTGAGGGCTGAAGGTATCACGCTCTGTGGGGTAGCCGAGCGGCGCGATAAACTGCTCAACAGCGGACTGTAGCGCACTCAGACGGGGCAGGTCGCCTCCTACCCCTGCCCACAGTACCCGCGGGCGCTGGGTGTTGGGGAAGCATCCCAGCCCCCGAATCTCCAACTCAAACGGACTGTGACCATCAGCCGCCTGCTCCAGCGCAGTTTTCAGGTCAGCCAGTTGACTGACCGGTACATCGCCCAGAAACTTGAGCGTCAGATGAATCCCCTCCGGCTGGACCCAACGGACAGCGCCAGAGGGGATGCTCCGCTTGAGGCTGGATTGGATGCGGGCGAGGGTAGTCAGCACGTTTTGGGGAAGCTCAAGCGCAACAAACAGACGCCATGCTTCGCTCATGTTTAATGCCTCGGAGGGGTAGAAATCTTAGCCGTTAGGGCGTAGTATAGCATACTGATCAGGCGGAGGACAGGTTGCGGGTTGTAGAAGTTTGAGAATGGTTAGGGTAGAATCTGGACTGCATAGCACTACCAGGAGAGAATAACCGTGAGCATACAGGATAAAGTCTGGCACGTCTATGTGGGGCAGTCGTGGATCGGTACATTGACACCCACCAACGCCGATGCAAACTGGTATTATGCGACCTTCACCCCCGGTGATGCATGGGGTAACTTTGCCCCGTGGTTTCAGAAAGCTGTAGAAGCCCATAAAGCAGGTGATGAAGCCGGCTGGCAACAGTGGTATTCGCAACTCACGACTATGGGTGTTTCGATAGCCGCTGATGACGGGGAGAGCTATCAGAACCCCACTATCCACATTGACGGCGGGAATGCGTGGTTCGTGGTGTAAGAGGCCATGAGTGTCGCGTCTGCCCGCATCCAAGAGATTCTTGACAATCTGCCCGCCCGGCCCGGCGTCTATATCATGAAGGACGCTCAGGGCAGGGTGATCTATGTGGGCAAGGCAGTTAACCTGCGCAATCGGGTACGCTCGTACTTTCAGCCTGCTGTACTGCGTGCCTCAGGTGTGACCAGCAAGACGGCCCGTCTGGTGCAGGATGTGGCAGATATTGAAGTGATCGTCGTGGACTCAGAGCTTGAAGCTCTGCTGACCGAGATCAACCTGATCAAAGCTCATCAGCCGCGCTATAACATCCGTCTCAAGGACGACAAGCGCTACCCTTACATCAAAGTTCACTGGGCCGACCCCTATCCGGCGGTGACGGTGACGCGGCGCATGGTTCAGGACGGCTCACGTTACTTTGGCCCTTATACCAGCGCCGCCGCCGTCTATCAGACGCTTGATGTTTTGCGGCGGGCCTTTCCCTTCCTGACGTGTGACCGCGAGATCACAGGGCGTGATGAGCGGGCCTGCCTGTATTACGACATCAAGCTGTGCAATGCTCCCTGTGTGGGGGCTGTGACTCAAGAACAGTACCGGGCCACCATCCAAGCGTTGATGGACTTCCTGCAAGGCCGTTCAGATGCCATCATCAAGCAGTTGGCCGCTGAAATGCAAGCCGCCTCTGATCGGCTGGAGTTTGAGAAGGCCGCCCGCCTCCGTGACCGCCTCCGCGCGGTTGAGCAGATCGTCCAGCGGCAGAAGGTCGTTTCGGGCGTAGAGACCAATCAGGATGTGATTGCCTTCGCCCGTGAGAATGGTGATGCCTGTGTCCAGATTTTTTTCATCCGCGCGGGCAAGATCATCGGGCGGGAACATTACGTGCTGGAGGGGATCACCGAGGAGGAAGACCCCGCCAGAGTGATGACCGGCTTCCTCAAGCAGTTCTATGATCGGGCCGCCGATGTTCCCCCAGAGGTCTTACTGCCGCATGAGGTCGAGGAGGCCCAGATCATAGAAAGCTGGTTGCGCAGTAAACGCGGCGACAAAGTGGTGTTGAAAGTCCCTCAGCGCGGCCAGAAACGTGATCTGGTCAGGCTGGCCTCCGAGAATGCCGCTGAGATGCTGTCTATGTTGCGGGCGCAGTGGCAAGCCGACACAACCAAGCAGGAGACAGCGCTCAGGGAGATTCAGGAGGCGCTCGGCCTGCCGGCTCTGCCAGCCCGCATCGAGTGTTTTGATGTCAGCAACATGCAGGGGACGGCCATTTCTGCCAGCCGGATCGTGTTTGTGCAGGGGGTGGCTCGCAAAAGCGAGTACCGCAAGTTCAACATCCGCACAGTAGCCGGCCATCCGGATGACTATGCTTCCATGCGCGAGGCGCTTGATCGGCGCTTCCGGCGGTGGCAGGAAGCGCAGGAAGAAACGGGCAGGCCTCCCGGCCAGAAGTCCGACCCGACGTGGGCGCTACTGCCCGACCTTCTGATCGTGGATGGCGGCAGAGGACAGCTCGGCGTGGCGGTTGAAGTGCTGGAGAAGTATGGGCTGACAGAGCGTGTGCCGGTAGCCGGGCTTGCCAAACAGCAAGAAGAAATTTTCGTGCCGGGGCAGAGCAGGCCCCTTATACTGCCCCGCCGCTCGCAGGGGCTGTACCTGCTCCAGCGCATTCGGGATGAAGCTCATCGCTTTGCTATTGCCCAGCACCGTGAGCGCCGGGCCAAGATGGGTATAGCCTCTCAGCTTGATGCGATTCCGGGCATTGGGCCGGCACGCCGCAAGGCACTGCTGGCCGCCTTTGGATCGCTGAGCGCTATTCGTGCGGCAAGTGTGGAGCAGATCGCCTCTGTGCCGGGCATAGGGCCGGCGCTGGCGGCAGTGATCAAGGCCGAATTGTGATCGGTGTGCGGTGTGCCTACTTTTGTTCCCTGCCCAGCACTTCTTTGATCAGCCCCTGCATACGCTCGTAATGGGAGCCTTTCCAGTAGACCTGTCCGCAGGATTGACACTGGCGAAACTCATCGTGGTAACGGGCTGTGTCAGGCAGAATCTGATCGAGGATGGCCGTCTTCTCAACTGTTCGGAGCAGGCCGTTGCATTTCATGCACCGCATGAAAAGCTTCACCTTGTCTATCAGGTTGAACCGCTCTAGAACCTCCACGATCTGCCGGCGCGGGATGGTGCTCCGCACGTAGTAGCCGTGGATCACAAGACTCCGTTTGAGGAGGCCGACATCCCGCGTCAGCAGAATGCGCCCCTCGCGGTGGGCAATCAGTGCAAGGTCCTGATCGAGTGAGTTGTTGTTATACAGCGTGTCAAAACCCATCATGCGCAGGTAGGATGCCAGCCGCCCTAGATGAACGTCGAGCACAAATCCGGGGTCGTCGGGCAGAGGAGGGCGCAGGTCTATGCGGGCAGGCAGTTCCACCGCCTCTGTACAAGGGTAAATGTCAATCCTGTCGCCGCCCTGGACAATGTGATCGAATCCGACTGATCGGCCATTCACGACGATCAGATTAATCTCTGCGTGGGGAACACCCAGCGACTCGATCATGTCTTTAATAGATGCCCGCCAGTCAAACTGGCGCTCAATGATAGTCCGGCGTTGGCGGCGGGGAAGGAAGTCGTTGAGCGAACCGTGAAAATGAAAGTAAGCGCAGTCCATATCCTTTAGTAAAATTGTACCGCATTGCCTGCGTCGGCGCTGAGCAGAGTGGCCGCTCTATCTGGATAGAACACTGCCGATTGTGCTTTCGGTGTGCTTTGAGGATACAATTCGCCTTATGGTCAAGTTACTTGTTTTGTTCCGGGCGGGTGCACATTCGCCGCAATACGACGAAGGATACAATGACTTCCTGATGAAGCTGGAGCGTTTGCCGGGCCTGCGCCGGAAGGCTGTCAGTACTGTCTATGCCGGGCCGGGCGGGCGGATGCCGTTCGGCGCTGTGGTCGAAGCCTGCTTTGAGAGCCGTGCCGCCTTGGAGGCCGCCCTGACCTCGCCGGCAGGTGTCGAAGCCGGGCAGGCTCTCCTGAGCTTTGCAGGGCCGGATGCAGTCATCCTCTTTGCCGACGTGATGGAGGAGTCGTTCGACAGCGATGACGCCGCCAGCCAGCAGGGTTAGGACCCGCTTCTTCCGAATCATTCGATCCAGACCGGCGCAGACGGCGGGTCTGCTGGCGGTGATCAGCGCCCTGTCCCTGACCGCCCTTCACCCCTTGATGTTTGGAGCATTGCCCGCCAGCCCCGATGGGCCGCTCCATCTGTACCGGCTGGTGGCGCTGGATCATGCCGTGCGGCATGGCCTGCTGTGGCCGCGCTACCTGCCGGGGATGCTGTATGGCTATGGTGTCCCTCTCTTCAACTACTATTCACCGCTGTATCTTTACCCCTCCGAGCTGTTCCGTCTGGCAGGCTTATCCTTCGTCAACTCACTGCTGGCGGGTCTGGCCTTGTATATGCTTCTAGGGGCGCTGGGCGCTTATCTGCTGGGGCGTGCATGGAATGGCCCGGTAGCAGGAATAGGAGTAGCAGGGGCATACCTCTATGCGCCTTATCTGCTCTACGAAGCGTTACGGCGCGGAGTGCTGGCGCAGTATGCCGCGCTGGCGATCCTGCCGTGGGTGTTATGGGCGTTCTGGCGGACAGCCAGACAGGGCCGGCGCCGGGACCTCCTGCTGGCGGTGATCTGCTACAGCCTGTTGATTTTGATGCATAACATCACCGCGCTGTACGGTACGGCCTTGCTGGCGGCCTGTTGCCTCTATTTGTGGTGGACCAGCCCCGATCCGCCGCGTGCCTTCCTGCGGCTGGCTGTTGCGTTGATCCTGCCGCTGGGACTGACTGCTTTTTTCTGGTTGCCCGCCCTGGCCGAGACAAGCTATGTCCATATCGAGCGTGTAACGCACTATGTGCCGGTGCTTGACTTTCACAACAACTTCCAGTCGCTGGGCGAGATATTCGCTCCCCCGTTGACGGCTGACCTGACACAGCTTCATCCGCCGGTGCCACGCACGCTGGGCTGGCCTCAGATTACACTGGCCCTGCTGGGTCTCGCTTTGATCGTGTGGCCGGGCGCCGCATCCCCAGATGAGCGCAAGAGGCTGTACGCTCCCTCTTTGCTGGCCTTGGGAGCGTTGGCGGGACTTATCTTTCTCGACACACGCGCCTCAGGCTGGATATGGCAGATCGTGCCGTTGATGCACTATATCCAGTTCCCGTGGCGGTTGCTTGGCCCTGCCAGCCTGTTGCTGGCGTTGCTGGCCGGCACGGGTGTTGTGATGGTTGCGCGGCGCATCCCCTGGGCGGCTGGACGGGCTGTCTGGGTAGCGGTGTGCCTGATCACCTTCATCGGCTACGGCCTGCCATGGTTGTACGGTGTCTATCTGCCGGACCAGCCAACCTCCATTGTGGATGCACAGAACTTTGAACGAGAAACAGGCTGGCTGGCCGGCACAGGTGAAGGGGAGTACGTCCCCCGCTGGACAACCGAACTGCCTGACCCCGCCCGTCTGATCGGCCTGTATGCACAGAATGAAGTCATCCCTCGACTGCAACCCAACCCGCAGATCAGCGTTGAGACGGCAGACTGGGGGCTGACTCGTGCCGCTCTGACTTTTACAGCCCGTACAGATACGACACTGGTCTTTGACTGGATATACTTCCCCGGCTGGTGGGCACGCCTTGACGGGGAGAAGGTGCTGATCGTACCTGCCAATCCGCAGGGATTGATCCGCGTTGATGTGCCGGCAGGGACCCATCAGTTGGAACTAGGTTTTGGCCTGACACCCCTCCGGCTGGGAGCGCTCATCGGCAGTGGCCTCTCGCTGGCATTGACAGCCGGAGCAATGATGCTTCCTATCTACCGATCAGGCCGAAGCGAGATGGAGGAGACCCCTCAAGCTCAAGTGTTAGGACAACGTTCGGCGGCGGCTGTGATGATTGCAACGGCGCTGGTCGGGGTGCTGATGTTCGCTGGAAAGGTCTTTCTGGTGGATAACCTTGAGACCCCTATCAAGCGGGAGCGGTTCGCCAATGGGTTGCAGGCAGGCTTGCAGACGCCCGTACAGGCCAATTTCAACCATGAGATCACCCTGCTGGGCTGTGACCTGCCGAACAACCGGATCGCTTCGGGGAGTCCAACACGGCTGGCGCTGTACTGGCAGCTCTCAGGCGGGATGGTAAACGAGGATTACTCCAGTGTGGTTTATCTGCGTGACGCGGCGGGTCACATTGTGTGGCAGACTATCTCTCAGCATCCCGGCGGCTACCCTACCACCGACTGGGTGCCCGGCTTCTATGTTCAGGAGCGGGTTACGTTGCAGGTCCCCTCTGGAACCCCGCCCGGAATATACACTATCGAGGTTGGGTTGTACTCGCATACGGCTGGCCGGAATCTCGATGTCTTTGATGCAGGCGGAAATCCGCTGGGGGTGACAGCCCCCATTGGGACGCTTGAAGTCACCCGTCCTCCGCGCCCTGCCCGGCTGAATGATCTGGGGTATGAGCAAGGGTTCAATGCTCATCTGACAGACGATCTGACCTTTTTAGCCATGACTCCTCTGCCAGAGAACGGTGAGGTGGGCCAGCCATTGGCTGTGATCTGGGCATGGCGGGCACGCTCGAATCTGCAACAGGTCTATCACGCCCGCCTGATCTGGCTGGATCAGAGCGGAGTAGTAGCGGCTTCTTCGCCGGCTGTGCCGCCGGCTACCGGCTACCCGACTGATCAATGGCGGCGGGGCGATGTGTGGCGGGGAGTCCATCTGCTGTATATCCCCGGCAGGCTGGAGCAGGGGACATATCAGGTCGCCGTTCAATTGACCGATGCCTCCGGCGGTCCGGTCGGGGAGTATTTTGTGATCGGAGAGATGGCAGTCAGCACGCCGGAGCGTCATTTCGAGGCGCCGCCAATGGCTGTTACAGCCAACACAGCTTGGGAGAATGGGATCGTTCTGCTGGGGTATGACCTGCCCCGCAGGCGGGTATCACAGGGGGACGGCCTGCACCTGATCCTATACTGGCAACCCCAGAATGAAATCACGCAAAGCCTAACTGTGTTCGTCCACCTCTACGACAGCGAGGGGCATATCGCCGCTCAGCAGGACCATATTCCGGTGAACGGCTCGCGTCCTACTGCCGGCTGGGCACCTGCTGAGGTCGTGAGCGATCCTTATTCGCTGTTTATCAGCTCGGATGTCCCCCCCGGACGCTATCATCTGCGGGTGGGCTGGTATGATGCTGTGACAGGTGTGCGGGTCCCCCTGACGGGCGGGGGTGACTTCTGGGCACTGCCCGACACGATCACCGTGATACCTTGACCCCTGCGCCTGCCCCGCAGGAGGCTACAGGAACGAGTATAACTGCGCCGGTCGAACAGGCTCTTCCCCTTCGCCCTTATAGACAGCCTGCATCCATCGGATTGTTCTGGGGATGCCTTCAGCCAGCCTGACCTCGCACCTGTGATCGAGGTCGCGGATTGCTTTGGTAAGGTCCACCTTCTTGTCTTTGGTCGTGAATGGCTCTCCCTCGACGTACTCAACCAGACGGTCATCCTTGCCGAGGTAATTCAGAATCAGGTCAGAGACCTGCTTCATGTCGTGGTATTCATCCCCGCCGATGTTATAGACCTCGCCCGGCTGGAAGTTGTTGATGATGTTGGCCAGAGTGCGGACGGTGTCGGTTACATAGGTCGAGGTACGGTGATGCCCTAGATATACCCTGTAGGGCATATCGTGGAGAGCATGGTAGATGAACTTGCAGATCGCACTGCGGTATGTGCTGTAATACTCGCCGGGGCCGTAGGTGTTGAACAGGCGTACCCGGACTGTCTCCGTGCCGAACTGGGCGGCAGAGTTCATGATCTGTAGCTCGCCTACCCACTTGGTGATGGCGTAGTCGTTGAGTTGTCGGA
Source organism: Anaerolineae bacterium (assembly GCA_034435015.1). Classification (GTDB taxonomy): domain Bacteria; phylum Chloroflexota; class Anaerolineae; order Aggregatilineales; family UBA3940; genus DAOTYH01. Next base: position 62,623 of record DAOTYH010000052.1, read on the forward strand.
CTTCATATTTGTCCATCACATCCTCTGACATGACCCCGTCCCAGTCACCGTAAACCTCGGACGAACTGAAGAAGATCATGCGGAACTTGTATCGTTCCTGAAGCCTCAGCAGGTTCTTGGTCCCGATCACGTTACTACGCCAGAGGGTGTCGTAAAAGTCCTCGCCGTTCCAGCGGCCAAACTCAGCCGCCAGATGATACACATAGTCATACTGATTGGCCTCAAAGACGCGCTGAAGCTGATAGAAGCTCCCCACGTCACAGCGATGGTAGAAAGGATCATGATGATGGGGGAGATCAAGCACGTGTACCTCATGGCCGCGTTTCCGCAACTCAAGCACCAACACGTGCCCGACTGTCCCCAGTCCTCCGGTAGCTAGAATCTTCATGCGTTTTCCTCGATCTGATGTGCTCTCGATTTGGTTCACGACCGCCAAGTATCCCCCCTCCGGCCATAAATATCAAGCAGTGACAGCCCCAGACGCGGCATGGCGTACACCACTATCATGAGGATCATCACCCCCATGATGATATCAAAGGTCAGGGCGGCTCCTACAGCGCCCAAGTAATGGATGAACGGTATTAACAGCGCAATCCTTAGCAGGATCGTGGCGATGCTGTAGTAGGTGACGATGGGCAGTTTGTTCTGAGCCATTGCCATCGGGCGTACCCAGCGGAAGACGCTGTCCAGCACGACGCCAAAGCCGAGAATACGGATCAAAAGAGCGACGGGCGCGTAGGCCTCGCCGTAGAAAAGCCATACCAGCCAGTCAGCGGTGACGATCAGGAACAGCCAGCAGGCTGAGCTGACGGCAAGGCTGATCAGTGAGAACCGCCTGATCAGGGATTTGCTCCGCTTGGTATCCTGACGTGCCCACGCTTCATTCAACTCCGGGTAGATCACGCTGATGGCGGGCACAGTCGGGATGGCGATCAGGGTGGCCGCGTTGTGCGCGATGTTGAAGTAACTCACCTCGGCGGCAGTGCGCAGTGCTCCCAGCAGAAGCACATCTACATTAGCTGAGATCGCTTTGAGTGAGGCGATCACGCTGGTGTGAAATGCAAACGGCAGGAACTGCCGCCAAGCTCCTATATAATCGGCCCGGCCTATTTTCCCTTCCAGCCGCCCGATATTTGAGATCAACAGCCACAACCCGACCACGGCCCACAGCACAAACGAGAAGGCTGAAACGATAACATATCCCCACATCACAGCCACAAGGCCGTGAGGGGCCAGCAGAGTCAGCGTGATCGTGCGGCACAGGCTGATCAGGATCATGCCGGAGGCCAGCAGGTTAAAGCGCTTATAGACGTTGACCAGTGCTGTGAAGGATTCCTCCAGTGTGGAGAAGGGGATGGTAAGGAGATAGATCAGCACCAGCCGGCGTACTAGTTCGGGTTCGGGATACAGGCGTGCAGAGAGGGGAGCTATGATGGCTGACACAAGCAAGGTGGCCAGCATAAGGGCTATATCGGCGCTGACACCTACGTAGAAGAATGAGACCGCCTCACGTCGTTCCTCCCGCGCCAGCGCGTTGCCCACAAAACGGACTATCCCCTCACCGACGCGGATGTCGAGAAAGTTGACAATTGTGCCAACAATGGTATAGGCAATGATCACCAGCCCATAGTTGGTCGGCCCCAGCAGGCGGGCCAGAACAAACGAGGTCACCATAGCAAGTGCTGTTGTCACCCAGTTGGCGATCAACAGCATCGAAGAGTGACGCGCTATACGGCTCTGTATGACACGTTTAGCCAGAGCTTTAGCCTGTTGTATCACTGGAGGTATCTCCCCCTGCATACCGAATGCGCATCATAGCTGTCCCTTCGTCACTCTCTGAGAATCATCTCTACGATCCGTCGGGCGCGTGCCTCCCATGTATAGGCCTGCACATCCTCCTGCGCCTGCCTTGCCAGCCGCCTGCCTAGTTCCGGATCATCCCGCAGGCGCCGCAGAGCCTCCGCCAGCGCTTCTGGGTCGCCGGGCGGAACAAGCAGGCCGTTCCTGCCGTCGCGGATGATCTCAGCAGTGGATGGCAGATCAGTGGCCGCCAGCGGACTGCCGGAGGCCATGTACTCAAACAGCTTGAGCGGCGAGGTGTAATAGGCAAAGAACTCGTTGTAGGGTGAGACAATGGTGCATACATCGAAGGCCCGCAGATAGGCCGGCACATCGGCAGGCGGTACTTGCCCGGCATATAGGATCAGGTCAGGGGAAAAACCCTGCCTGACCAGCCGCTCCCGCAGGCGTTCTACCCGTTCGGCGGGGCCTCCGACCAGTCCCAGCCGGGTTGGCCCCTCGCGGCTCAGCGCGGCGACTGCCTCCCCCAGCACATCGAGGCCCTTATCTCCCCCTACCGACTCGAAACGGCCTGCGTACCCTACGATGAAGTCATCAGCCGGCCAGCCCAGCCGTGACCGCCAGTAAGCCCGATCCCCTTCAATGGCAAACCGTGCCGGTCGGAAGCCGTCATGCGCTGTCAACAGCCGCTCTGGCGGCACACCCATCGAAGCGTACCGCTCGCGCAAATGCTCCGTGATCACGATTGTCCCGCCGATCCGCTGGGCTAGCGCCTTCCGCAGGGACAACCCCGCCCGCGTGGAAGGGAAGGTGTGTGCCTCGAAGAACAATTGCCGCGCCCGATGCGGCCATCGCCTTGCGATCAGGTAGAGCGAGAGAGGATCGCGTGAGTAGATGACCGCATCGCCTTCGCCGGCCAGACGGGTAAGCAGTGACAGGTTGAACGTCGGGATGAGCAGCGCCGCCGCCAGATGGGTGTACAACCCGGCCAGCGTTCTCGGCATCTTCTCGGCCAGAGGGTAAATGTTCAAGCCGGCCAACTGCTCGGCCCGAAAGAGGCGTTCTACACCGTAGTAGCCCCAGATGTCCTCAGTGTGCAGGCCGGCGGGATTGCGGTGTCTCCGATACAGCAGGGTGACCTCTACGCCGAGCTGGGCAAAAGCCTCGCACATCTGGACGATCTGGTAGGGGTGAGCCTTCTCGCTGGGAATACGGGCCGTGGTGGTGTAGATCAGTCTCATCGCTCTCTATGCCCTCTGGTCTCGTGCCGGCTGATGACCTCTTCGAACACGGCTGTCAGTTTGTCCATTAAACCGTCAAGGCTGTATTCTGCCTGCACTCGTAGGGCTAGTTTCCTGCCCAGCGCAAGCCGTGCCTCTGGCGGTTGGCTCAACAGGCCGGCTATGCGGTCGGCGATCTGATCGGGGTCAAGCGTTTCGCACCACAGGGCGGCGGCCTCTTCTCCCAGCAACGGCAGGAAGGTCTGGTTATGGACGATGACAGGCACGCCGCTGGCCATGCTCTCCAGCACGGCCTTGTCTAACCCGCCGGTAGGACACAGGTTGACGGTCAGGGCGGCACGCTGATACAGGGCAGGGATGTCCGCATGGGGCACTGCCCCTAGAAAGGAGACCCGTCCCTCGACCCCCAGTTCGCGTGCCAGCGCGTAAAGGGCGGAGGGATGGTCTGGATTTTCAGGCGTCTCGCCGCCGGCGATGGCAAACCGGACGTCCTCGAAGCCGGGGCGGCTGGCCAGCCGCGCGGCGGCCCTCAGCAAGGCGTCATGATTTTTGATCGGCGAGAGCCGTCCGACAGACAGGATCAAGCGTTCGGGGCTGGGATGGTCAGCAGGGCGAAACTGCGAGAGGTCAATGCCGTGCCCTAGGATGGTCACCTTGCGGCTGGGCAGGGTGAAGCTTTCCGGTGAGGCTGTCACCACCCGGTCGGCCAGCGCGTGGGCAAGACGCAGTTCAAGGCTGACGTTCCGATGGACAAACCACAACACCTGCGGTTTGTTGAACAGCTTGGCGTAGGGGGCGGCTACCCATGTATAGCGCGGCGTCATGTGGGTAAAAATCACGTCTGTATGAGGCACAGTACGAGCCAGCGCACGGTTGAACTCCCACAGCTCCCGAAGGCGGCTGTATCCGCGTTCCTTGCCCATAGACTGGACGGTTACATTTTCCGGCAGGCTGGCCTGACCCCGTTCCAGCGTGATCACGTCAACCTGCGCCACCCGTGCCGCTAGTGCTCGTACCCAGTTCAGGATAAATGCCCTGAGCCAGTCGCGTTCATCGAGTTGCTGGACAAGCATCAGCACACGCATCAGGCCTGCCCCCTGAGGCGATGGACTAAATCCTGATAGCCGTGTGCATAGGCCGCGATGACGCTGTCGGCATCGAACCCCTGCACCGATTGGCGTCCCGCCTCTGCCATCTGCCGTCTGAGGGTCTCGTCTGCTAACAGCAGGCAGATTTTGTCTGCCAGTTCGCGGGCATCCCAGTGGAACAGGAGGCCGTTTTGCCTGTCAATGATCAGCTCGCGCATCAGGCCGACTGGAGTAGAGATGACGGGCACGCCGCAGGCCATCGCCTCGACTGCCACACGCGGGCCGCCCTCAGCGGTTGAGGCACATACCAGCATGGCGGACTGGTTGTACAGACGGGCTACGTCCTCCGGGCGGGGCAGACGTTCGATCAGCGTGACGGCGTCTTCCAGCTTGAGGGCGGTGATGCGTTTTTCCAGCGCCCCCCTCAAAGGCCCCCGCCCCAGAATACACAATCGGATGGACGGGCAGGCACGGCGTGCCAGCGCCAGGGCGTCGAGGATCATGAACAGCCCTTTGTTCGCGGCCAGCCGTCCAACGAACAGCACCTCGAAACGGCGGGTCTCGTCAGGCAGAGGGTGGAATATGTCAAAGTCCATGTAGATCGCGGGGAGTATCAGTATCTTTTCTTCCGGCACGCCCAGCCGCCGCAGAAACTCCGGCATCTCAACCCGATTCATGACCCGGAAGCCCGCCGCACTGCCCCGCACAGCTCGGATGTAATACTCTGCCGCAAGGCGATAGATTCTTTCACGGGTTGTTGCGGCTCGCGGATAGCCCTCAACGTGGAGTATCTCGCTCACGTAGGGGATGCCTGAATGGCGGGAGAGCCATCGTGCCCCTGTGCCGTTGTAAAAAAGGCCGAAGTCGTGGCTGGTGATCAGGGCGTATGCCCGCTCGGCGATCAGTGCCCTTCCTTGTCGAAGGATGAACCAAGGCTGGAGTATCTTGTGCCAGGGCGAGGGATGGATATACACGTTCCCGTAGATCGTTCGGGCTGAGGCGCCTGGCGCACGCGGGCAGAGGATGTCAATCCGATCCCAGTGCTTGCAGAAGCGGCTTAGCATCTGGCTGAAAGCGCCCTCGTAACCCTGCGCAATTGTCGAGTCACCGCTGAGCATCAGGAGATTCATGGCTTCGAAGCACCCTTCATGACAGAGGGCGCAGGGATGCGCCCTCCTTACAAGGCGGGATATTCGCCCTTTTGTGCCTTGAGGCTTAAAAAACGGCGGCTCTCAGAGTAATACCACCTTGGCCTTTGGTGACTTGACCTGCTTCAGCGCGTTACGGGTATCTACTATCAGGCGGCTGTGTTCGGCGATCATGTTCCAGTCGTAGGCTGAATGATCGGTCACGATCACCACACAGTCAACCGATCTCAGCAGGTCAGGGGTCAGCTCGACAGCATCCATGTCCAGCCCCTCGTGGCGCAGGTCGCGGATGTAGGGGTCGTGGTAAGCCACTTCCCCGCCGCGCTCCTGTAACAGCCGAATCACATCGAGGGCCGGGCTTTCACGGAGGTCATCAATGTCCCGCTTGTAGGCCGCGCCCAGCACCAGAATCTTCGATCCGTTGACCGTCTTACGGGCGTCGTTCAGGGCAACCATCACCTTGTTGACTACGTACAACGGCATATTGCTGTTGATCTCAGAGGCCAGCTCGATGAAACGGGCGTTGTAGTTCAGCGCCTTGAGTTTCCAACTGAGGTACAGGGGGTCAATCGGGATGCAGTGGCCGCCCAGCCCAGGGCCGGGATAGAAGGTCATGAACCCAAACGGTTTCGTGCTGGCCGCTTCGATCACTTCCCACACATTGACACCCAGCTTGTCGCACATGATGGCCATTTCGTTGACCAGACCAATATTGACCGAGCGGAATGTGTTTTCAAGGAGCTTGACCATCTCGGCGGCACGCGTTGAGGAGACCGGCACAATGTGGTCAATGGCCTTGCTGTAGAGAGCCGTGGCCACCTCCAAGCAGTTGGGTGTCACACCGCCTATCACCTTGGGGGTGTTGCGGGTGCCATAGTGTTTGTTGCCGGGGTCAACGCGCTCCGGCGAAAAGCAGATGAACACATCCTCTCCCGCCTTGAAGCCGTTGCCGGCCAGACGGGGGACAATCAGCTCGTCCGTTGTGCCGGGGTAGGTGGTGCTTTCCAAAACAATGAGCAGTCCCTTGTGGCTGTAGCGGGCGACCTCGTCAGCGGCGGCGATCACGTAGCTCATGTCAGGGTCTTTGGTCTTACGAAGGGGGGTGGGCACACAGATGCTGATAGCATCTACATCCTTCAGCACACTATAGTCAGTGGTTGCTGAGAGCCGTCCTCTGCCAACCAGATCAGCCACTGTGGGGGTGGGGATGTCTATGATATAGCTTTTTCCTTCGTTGAGTAGCCGTACTTTTTCGGCGCTCACATCCACGCCGATAACGCGGTAGCCCTCTTTGGCAAACTCGACGGCCAGCGGCAGGCCCACATAGCCGATGCCGATCACGCCGATAACGGCTTTGCGTTGCTCGATCTTGTCTAGTAATTCTGTCTTGGTTGTCATGGAGAATAACCTCTTTCAGGGGGTGGGTGGCTGGTTGTGCCCTTCACGAAAGTAAGCGATGATCTCATCCAGCGTCTGATCGAGGGTTTTCTGAGGCTCCCAGCCGATCAATTGTTTGATGCGGGTCGTGTCAGGTATACGGCGGCGCATGTCCTCGAAGCCAGCTTCGTAAGCTTCCTGATAGGGGATCAGGACGATCTCAGACGAGCTGTTGGTGTGGGCCTTTACCTTGTGGGCCAGCTCAAGGATGGTGATTTCTTCCTGTGAGCCGATGTTGAAGACACCCCCAACTGCCTGCTCACACTCAGCCAGCCCGATGATCGCTTGTACTGCGTCGCTGACGTTGGCAAAACAGCGCGACTGTTGTCCGTCGCCGTACACACGGATCGGTTCACCGGCCAGCGCCCACTGGACGAAACGCGGGATCACCATGCCGTAATGGCCGCGCTGGCGCGGCCCTACAGTGTTGAACAGCCTGAAGATCACCACCGGCAGGCCCGCTTCCTTGTAGTAGGCCAGCGCAAGGAACTCATCCAGCGCCTTGCTGGTGGCATAGCTCCAGCGGCTCTTGGTGGTTGGCCCTATGATGCTGTCATCATCCTCAGAGAAGGGGACGTGGTTGCCTTTGCCGTACACTTCAGAGGTTGAGGCGATCAGTACTTTTTTTCGGTAGCGGCGGGCCGTCTGGAGTACAATCTCCGTGCCGCCCACGTTGGTCTCGATCACGTGGATGGGGTTGCTGACGATCAGGCTGACGCCGACTGCGGCGGCCAAATGATAGATAACATCGCACTCACTGACCAGCCGATCCATGACGGTCGTGTTGGCGATGGTCTCAATGGCAAAACGGAAGTTGGGGTGGCTGGTGAGAGGCTCAATGTTCTCGAAGCGCCCTGTGGACAGGTTGTCAATGACAGTCACCTGATGTCCCTGCTTCAACAGTGCTTCGGCCAGATGACTGCCGATGAAGCCTGCGCCGCCGGTGATCAATGCTCGGACCATGCGTTTGTTCATTCCTTTGGGTTAAGGTGAAGTTGCGCCGCCTTCGGCGGGCATGACGTTGCCGATTGTATCAGGGGCGGGGCAGTCTGTCCACACTACGCGGGAGTGGCTAATAGAGTGGATCTGGAGGGCTAAAATCGCCCGACCCGTTAACACTATGTCCACCCTTTTGGCCACTCCCACACTACGCAGGGCAGTGGTATAATAACCGCCTGACTTCCTTATCATCTTATGTCCCTCGTAAGCGGTGCTTTGATTACTCTAGCGGGATTTTGGCATACAACATTGAGGAGGCCAGTCTGTAATGAGCATCAGCCAGCTAGCCCGTTCGATAGCAGAGTCGCCTACCCTGAAGCTCAACGAGGAAGCCCAGCTTCTGCGGGATCGAGGCGAGCCAGTCATCAACCTGAGTGTCGGAGAGCCAAAGAACAAAACCCCCATCACGGCCATTCTGGGTGCAACTGCCAAGTTAAAAACAGGCGATGTCAAATATGTGCCCACCGATGGCCTGCTCTCGTTGAAGAAGGCTGTCATCCGCTACACGGAGGAGAACTACGGTCGGCTTGTGGCACCAGAAAATGTCATCATCTCGACCGGCGCCAAGCAGTCACTTTATAACATCCTCTTTTCCATTCTCAACCCGCAGGATGAAGTGATCATTCTGGCGCCCTACTGGGTCAGCTACCCTGAGATGGTCAAGATGGTGTATGGTGTGCCGGTGATTGTGACGCCCGAAGACGGCAGTTTCCAGCCGCGCATGGAGGAGATTGAGCGTGCTGTCAGCTCGTATACTAAAGCCATCATTGTCAACAGCCCCAATAACCCCTCCGGCGTGGTGTATTCGGAAGACCTGATCGCTCAACTGGTGGACTTCTGCGAGCGCAAAGACATCTATCTGATCATGGATGACATCTACCACAAGCTGGTCTTTGACGGCATCCGCGCTGTGCCGGGCTATGCCTACACCAACCGGGATGTAGATACCTCCAAGATCATCGTGGTCAACGGCGTCTCTAAGTTATATGGCATGACCGGCTTCCGTATCGGGTGGGCTATCGCCAGCCGTGAGCTGGTTGAGGTGATGACCAATGTTCAGGCCCAGACGACCTCCTGCCCGGCGGTAGTGTCGCAGGCGGCGGCAGAAGGAGCGCTGACCGGCGTTCAGAGCGGCGTCGAAAACCTGCGGCTCACCATTCAGAACAACCGCGATGTGGTCATGCGCGAGCTTAGCTCTTTCACCGATCTGAAGGTGACTAAGCCCGGCGGCACGTTTTATGTCCTGCCCGATTTCCGGGCTTACAATGGCGACTCAGTGGCCCTGGCGAATTTCCTGCTTAGGAAGGCGCTGGTCGTCACCGTGCCGGGCAAAGAGTTTGGTATGGAGGGGCATCTCCGCCTGAGCTTCTCCGGCTCGGTCAAGGACATCACAGAGGGAATTAGACGCATCAAGTGGGCCGTGGACCCGAACGCACCGAATGAAATCTACATTGGAGACCGTAAGCTCGTGAGGGACTGGCTATGAACAACCTGCTGAACATTAAAACCCCGGCACAGGATCAGGCCTCCAGCCTGAAAAGTGAATACGGTTTGGCAAATCACGGCCTGACCAACCTGAACACCGTGTATTGGAATCTGCCCACAGAGGCCCTCTACGAGGAGGCTGTCTTCCGGCGTGAAGGGCAGATCGCCCGCATGGGGCCGCTGGTGGTCAATTCTGGCAAGCATACTGCCCGCGCCGCACAGGATAAATTCATTGTCCGTGAACCCAACACCGAAGAACACATCTGGTGGGGTGAATACAACCGCCCTATCAGCCCAGAGCAATTCAGCGAGATATTCAACCGCCTGCAGGGCTTTGTGCAGGGACGTGACCTGTTCGTTCAAGACTGTTATGTCGGGGCAGACCCTGAGTACCGACTGCCTATCCGCATCATCACGGAGTATGCGTGGCACAGCCTGTTTGCCCGCAATATGTTCATCCTGCCCCAAAATCGTGAGGAGTATCGCCTGCACGTGCCGGATTTCACCGTGCTGTGTGTCCCTTCATTCAAGGCCTTCGAGCCGATTGACGGGACGCGCACCAGCACGTTCATCGTTCTGAACTTCGACCAGCGGCTGTGCATCATCGGTGATACAGCCTATGGCGGCGAGATCAAGAAATCCATCTTTACGGTGATGAACTATCTTCTGCCCCTGCAAGGAGTGCTCTCCATGCACTGCTCGGCCAACATGGGCCGGGACGGCGGCGTGGCGCTGTTCTTTGGCCTGTCTGGCACCGGCAAGACCACCCTGTCTGCGGACCCCAACCGGGGCTTGATCGGCGACGATGAGCATGGCTGGAGTGACAACGGCGTATTCAACTTTGAGAATGGCTGTTACGCCAAGGTGATCCAGCTATCGCCTGCCGCTGAGCCGCAGATTTACGCCGCCGCCCATTCCTTCGGCACGGTGCTTGAAAATGTCGTCTACGATCCTGTGTCGCGCCTGATCGATCTGGACGATGATGCCATCACCGAGAACACCCGTGCCTCCTACCCGCTCAACTACATCCCGAACGCTGTTGAACAGAAGATGGGCGGGCATCCGCGCCATATTCTCATGCTGACCTGCGATGCACAGGGGGTCATGCCGCCCATCGCGAGGCTTACACCGGATCAGGCCCTCTACCACTTCATTTCCGGCTACACCTCTAAGATTGCCGGTACAGAAGTCGGGCTGGGCAGGGAGCCGGAGATCACCTTCAGCACCTGCTTCGGAGCGCCCTTCATGGTGCACAATCCGATGGTTTACGCGGACCTGCTCAAGCGCAAGATTCTGCGTTACGGCGCGACCTGCTGGCTGATCAACACCGGCTGGGTCGGCGGGCCGTATGGGGTCGGCAAGCGCATCAGCATTCACCACACACGGGCGTTGCTCACCGCTGTCCTGAACGGTGACCTGATGGGGGTCGAATACTATGTGGACCCCATCTTCGGGTTCGAAGTCCCCAAGACATGCCCCGGTGTCCCTGAAAGCGTTCTGTATCCGGCCCAGTCTTGGCCCAATCAGGAGGATTACTGGGACAAGTACAGCCAGCTCGCAAGCCGCTACATTGACAACTTCAGGAAGTTTGCCGCTGACTGCCCGCCGGAGGTGCGTGAGGCGGGGCCGAAATTGTCCGGCGTCTTTTAGATCACGCAGAGGCGGCCAACAGCTTGGCCGCCTCTGTTGATTTCCAGCCGGGCCGGAGGACGGCCCTCTCAGCGCAGGCTGGCCGCAAAATCGGCAATAGCCCGGTGAGACAGCTCGTGTTCCCCCATCGCCAGCAGGACATCGAGGGGCAGGGTGACATCTTCAGCGCCCGCCAGTATGGCCGCGACAACCTCTTCCGGGGTTTTCAGGCTGGCCGCCAGTATCTTGGTCTGGCTGTTCCGTACAACGGCGGCGCAGTCGCGCACTACTGCGATCCCGTCACCAAGCTGGCGCGTCAGGCGGTTCACGTAGGGGATGGCGTAATCCGCCCCTGCCATGGCGGCTGTATAGGCCTGTGCCGCACTGCTGACAGCCGTGATGGCGCACCGGATGCCTTCCCGGCCCAGCCGTGCCGCAAGGGCCAGATTTTCAGTTGTGGCAGGTATCTTGATCACCACCCTGCCCGGCGCTTTGGCGGCGGCCTCACGGGCCTGTGCTTCCCGCCCGCTGAGGGTCTCTGCCGTCACCTGATAGAAGACCGGCCCCTCTGTCATCCTGAGCAGGTCATCCAGCACCTCTAGGCCGGGGCGTTTGACCTTGGCGATCAGCGTCGGGTTGGTGGTGACACCTGCCACAAAGCCAAGCTCCAGCGCACGGCGTACTTCATCGGTATCTGCGGAGTCAACGAGTATTGCCATCGGGTTACCCTCCTTGACGGGGAAGCTTGGACCGGGCGGTGTAGCCCGGCCCCCGCTTGAAAAAGTCGTAGTTGGACCGAATGTCTGCCTTGAGCGGCTCAGGCACGTTCGCCTCCGGCCAGATGGCGCTGTACGGACAAGCAGGCACACAGGCCCCGCAGTCAATGCACACAGACGGATCAATGTAGTAATGGGGCCACTGATCCATCGGATGGCCGGGCACGATGCAGTCCACCGGACAGACCTCTACACATCCCCCGTGCCGCATACACAGGCTGGTAATGATGTGGGTCAAGTCTCATCTCCCTAAGGTACAAATGTGACCTGTGGGGCGTATTGGTTGGTCGAGGCAACGTTGAACCACGTTGTGCCGGGTTTCCATGGAATCTCTTCGCCGTCCGGGCCAATCAACCGAATCTGGTCACCGGGTTGCTCTCGCTGCCACCTGCATTCGTAGCGGAGGCCGTCCCGCAACAGCACGGCATCTCCTTCACCGGTCAGGATGATCCCTACGGAGAGCAGTTGATTGGGTTCATCCTCAATGAAGTCAGCCAGATAATGCTCAGCGTAGAGGATGATCACGTTGTCGAAGGCAAGCTGTTCCCCCGTCAGGAAATCCAGATCAGGCGTGTCGGGGAGGCGCATCCGCTGGTCCTCAGTCGAGCTGAGCCAGCGCCCGCTGGCCGGATCGTAGCGCCATGTATGTTTAGGCCCCAGCCCCGGGTAGTCAATAGCGGCCTCCGTGGTCGGGATGCCGCCCGGCGCAGGCTGTTCATCAAACAAAATGTGCCCCAGATCGGGCGTCTGGCTGACGCCGCGTTCCTCAGCTTCCTCCCATACCTTGTCTGGCAGAGCAAACAGGCTGTGGTAGTAGTTCGTGCCGGGGCGGGGGATATTCTGGTCACGCACCGTATACAGATGAGCCTCGTCCTCTTTGAAGGTACGGTCAAGCCATGGGGCGTTCAAGATGATGTTCCACATGCCACTGCTGGCCCCCGAATAGACCAGCAGGGCATCATACATGGGCAGAAGCTCTTCTACGTCAATCAGCCGGACACTGCGCACTGAGCCGGCCCGCTCTGGTGAGCGGCTGTAAAAGACCGCCGTGTAGCGGGTCTGCGCCCAGCCCTCCATCTGATATTCCCAGACATGATCGGCAAACGACAGCCCGCTCTGTGGCCGGACTTCCGGCGACTCGTTGCTGATCTTGATCAGCAGGGGACTGCGCCGAAGCACAGCCGGGTTATCAACCCGCAGCCCCGTCAGCGGGTTGATGTCGGTTGGGATGCCGGTAGGCCTGCAAGTAGCCGTGGCGGTTGGGGGCGGGTTCGGGGTGGCGGTAGGAAGAGGGGCAGGCGTGCCGGTCGGCACATCGGCTGGCGATGGCGTAAGGGCTGAGGCGGCCTCCGCTGTTGAACGGCAGGCTGTTCCGCTCAGGAGTGTGACGGCGAGAAGAATAAGGAGAAGCAAGCGAGAGGCTGAACGAGACATGGCAGTATCCCTGTCATGGTGTGAAGGTAATAGCAGGCGGGAAGATGTTACTCGAAGCGACGTTGAACCACGTCGTGCCGGGCTTGAACGCGATCACGTTGCCGGCGGCGTCGAAGAACTGGATCAGGCTGTTGGGGTTACTGCGCCGCCATATGACCTCGAAGCGCTGGCCGTCGCGCAGGAGGACAGCCTGACCTTCTCCCATCAGGTTCGCGCCCACTGAGTACAGTTTGGCGTTGTCGTCTTCCAGAAAGTCTGCCTCATAGTGTTCGGCATAGACGATCACTACATTGTCAAAGGCCAACTGCTGGCCGGGGGCTAGTGTGTCCCCGTCCGGCTGGTCGTCTGTCCAGCTCAGCCAGCGTCCGCTGGCGGTATCATAACGCCAGGTATGCTTTGGCCCATAGCTGGGGTAGTCAATCACAACCTCAGTGGTCGGCGTGCCTCCAGCGGGAACGGTATAGTCAAAGCGGAAGCCGTCCAGTACGGGCCGCTGATTAAATCCCTCGGCGTTGGCCTTGTTCCAGATTTCCGACGGCACGGCAAAGAGGGTGTGCCATGAAGCCACGCCCGGCCTTGGAATATCCGGGATGCGCACCAGCAGGGGCGGCCCATCCCCGTACTGCTCTGAGATGGCGCGGTCAGCCCATGGGGCGCGAAGCACCAGTTCGCGGATGCGCGGCGGACTGCCGGGCGGGTCGGCGAGGTTACTGCTCCCGCCAGAGAAGACGAGGATTCCGCCGTACATGTCCACCAGATGTTCTACGTCAATCAGGCGGGCACTGCGCACCGATCCAACCCGCTCAGGCGACTGGCTGTAGATGATAGCTGTGAAGCGCGTCTGGGCGAATCCTTCCATTTGATATTCCCACACCTGATCGGCAAATGACAGCCCGCTCTGCGGACGCACAACCTCTGACTCGTTGCTCACCTTGATCAGGATAGGCCGGCGGTTCAGCACGTTGGGGTCGCTGACCTCCAGACCAGTCAACGGGTTGATGTTGGCCGGGAAGCCGGTCGGACCGTAGGCCGGAATCGGCGTCGGGCTGGGGGGGATGGCCGCAGTGGGCGGTAAAGTCGTAGGGATGACAACCGGGATGCTGGTTGGGATCGAAGGCGGCGTCTGGGTAGGAACAGCCGTGGGCGCAGGCCTGCAGGCCGCCAGCCCCAGCCCGGCCAGAATGAGCAAAACAGCATATTTCAAACGGACCATGAGTTTCTTGATAATCCTTTCTACCTCACCCGCTATGGCTCAACGAACAACTGATCAAATCCGACAGGCACGATTTCAAACCACGTCTGACCGTTTCTCAAAGGCAGGGGGTTGCCGCTGAGGTCGGTGAAGGTGATCATCTCCTCAGGGCTGGTGCGGCGCCAGCGCCCCTCGAAACGTTGCCCGTCTCGAAAGAGGGATGCCGGCCCTTCGCCCCACAATTGAATCTCAATGGACCAGTGCCCGCCTGCCACGGTGTCTTCAAGGATGTCAGTGTCTACGTGCATAGCCGCTATGGCAACGACGTTCTCAAAGGCCAACTGCTGGCCTGTCAGCTTGTCAATGTCGGGCTGTCCCCCGACCCAGCGCAGATAGTTGCCAGCGGTCGGGTTGTACTCCCAATATACCTTTGAAGTCTGCGGGCCATAGTTGATGGTGATCTTGCCGGCAGGTGTGCCGCCGGCGGGCAGTGCCGGGTCAAAGAGCAGGCCGGGGGTCAGGTCCGGCGGCTGGCTGACTCCCTGTTGCTGGGCCAGTGCCCACAGTGCATCGGGCACGGCAAACAGCGTATGTTCGTAGGCAATGTTTGGATCGTTGATGCGCACAAGATAGGGTTCGCTGTACCCGAACGGCGGGGAGAAGTTACGGCTGACCCAGTTGGCCTGCCGCATCCGTTGGAGCACCCCGTCGCTGAAGCCGGATGCCGCGTAGATCGCGTCGTACATCGGCACAATTTCGAGATCAAGCAGACGCCCGCTCCGCACTGACCCGGCTTGCTGGGCGCTCTGGCTGTAGAAGATGGCCGTATAGCGCGTCACGCCGCCCTCGGCGTAATGCTCATACACCAGATCGGCAAAGCTCAAGCCGGACTGAGGCCGTGCCAGCGGATCGTTGGAGACCTTGATCGCCAGCGGGGGCCGGTTCAACACTGCCGCATCCGGGACAGGCAGTCCGGTCAGGGGGTTGACATCGGCAGGGTAGCTGTCTGGCCCGACGCGGGCCAGCGGGATCGGCGTGTCA
This sequence comes from Anaerolineae bacterium, assembly GCA_034435015.1. GTDB lineage: Bacteria > Chloroflexota > Anaerolineae > Aggregatilineales > UBA3940 > DAOTYH01. The sequence goes on from DAOTYH010000052.1 coordinate 77,893, forward strand.
GCGGACTGCGGCGCCGGCTGGGGAGTGCCCGGCGTGGTAAGCGGCTGATTCCCCAGCATGACGCCGGGGCCGGCAGGCCGGCGCGTGGGAGTCGGAAGGGGGCCGGCTTGAGGCGTGCATGCCCCGGTTAGCAGGGCCAGCCCGAACAGGACCATCATCCATGCGGCGGCACGGCTAAGACGCCATATCTTCATTCGACCTTCTCCGGAGCGTTTGTGGTTATAGGCATAGGCAGTTGTTGACCGCTGGAGGCTGACACGGTTGGGATTATACCATGCCCGACCAGTTTGGAAAGTTGCGGTATCGCCCCGTAGCCAGCCATGTTAGAATCAGATGAGTTGATGCGACAGCGAGGTTTCAACACCATGACAGACCCTAACGCAAGACCCCCCTACGGGTATCCGTCTGACCAGCCGACCTCCCCCGGCGGGCAGTGGTATGGGGCATCTGCCCCTCCGCCAGCCTATCAGCCTCCGCCGGCCTCAGCAGGCCGCCGCCGAAGGAAGCGCCGCTGGGGGTGCTTCAGCACGGCCCTGGCCGTTACGTCTATGGCACTGGTGGCTGTCTTGGGGGCGGTCGGAATTGCCGGCCTGGTCATCTACAACTCGCTGGCTGAAGAGCTTCAGCAGGATATAGCCACCCTTGAGGCGATGTCCGGTGTTGAGAACTTCCAGACCTCGCGCATCTATGATCGCGACGGCGTCCTGCTGTATGAGATTTTCAGCGAGGGCCGCCGTACAGAAGTTCCTCTCGACCGCATCCCGTTTGCCATGCGTTGGGCCATCATTGCCACAGAGGATGACTCCTTCTACGACAACCCCGGTTTTGATCCTCCCTCGATTGCCCGCGCGGCGTGGCAATGGCTCTCCGAAGGGGAGATCGTCTCCGGCGGGAGTACCATTACCCAACAGCTCGTCCGGCAGATCGTCTTCAGCTATGAGGAGCGTAACGAGCAGACCCTGCGCCGCAAGCTCAAAGAGGCGGCGTTGGCTTGGGTAATGACCCAGCGCTACACCAAAGATGAAATCTTAGAGCTTTACCTGAACGAGGTCTATTATGGCAATCTGGCCTACGGCGTAGAGAGCGCGGCGGATGTCTATTTCGGCAAACATGCCAGCGAACTGACCGTTGCTGAAGCGGCTTTTCTGGCCGGCTTGGTGCAGTCGCCGGCTACTTATGATCCCTACACCAACTTTGCTGAGGCCAAGCTCCGCCAGCGTCAGGTGCTTGACCTGATGGTACTGCACGGGTATATCACAGCGCAGGATGCTGACATTGCTTTCAACGAACCGCCGCGCTCGGCAGCTGATCTGGCCAACCCGGATGTGTCATTGCTGGCCCCCCATTTCACGGTGGAGGCACGCCGACAACTTGGGGAGTTAATAGACCCTGCCCTCTTGGCGCAAGGGGGGCTGGAAATTTACACCACGCTCGACATGGATTACCAGACCCTTGCTGAGCAGATCGTCGCCCAGCGCGTGGCTGAGGTGCGCGATGAGTATAACCTTCATAATGCCGCGTTGGTGGCGCTCAACCCCAATACCGGCGAGGTGCTGGCGATGGTCGGCAGTGTCAACTATGCCGATGAGACCATAGACGGCAATGTCAATGTGACCCTCTCGCCCCAGCAACCCGGCAGTGCCATGAAGCCGTTGACCTATGCCGCCGCCTTTGAGCAAGGCTGGCTTCCGGCTGACATCATCTGGGATGTGCCTATGGCCTACGGAAGCGGTGATAACGCCTACCGCCCCGCCAACTATGATGGCCGTTTTCACGGGCCGGTTCGCCTGCGTGATGCGCTGGCTAATTCCTATAACATCCCCGCTGTGACCCTTCTGCGTGAGGTAGGCGTGCCTGCTTTGCTGGAGATGGCCTCACGTCTCGGCGTTGAGAGTCTGGGGATGGATGCTTCTCGATATGGCCTGTCGTTGACTCTGGGCGGCGGCGAGCTGACGCCGCTTGAGCTGACCACTGCCTACGCCGCTTTTGCCAATGGTGGCCGCCGCGTAACACCGATTCTCATCTCGCGTGTACTTGACAGCAACGGCAACGTCCTCTACCAAGCGCCCTCCGGTGTAGGCGAGCAGGTGCTTGATCCGCGCATTGCCTTTCTGATCAGCGATATTCTGTCTGATAATGCCGCCCGTACCCCTATGATGGGCGCTGACTCGGCCCTCCGGCTCGACTTCCCCGCCGCCGCCAAGACCGGCACGACCAACGATTATCGTGATAACTGGACGGTCGGTTACACCCCGCATCTGGTTGTCGGAGTGTGGGCGGGCAACACAGACAACTCGCCGATGGCAGAAGGCACATCCGGCTTGACCGGTGCCGCGCCGATCTGGCATGACTTCATGACGGCTGTCTATGCACAGCCCGATCTGGCGGCCCGGCTGGAAGCGCCCGGCCTGCCGCCCTTGCGGAGCGGGTTTACTCCGCCCGCAGGTCTGGAACAGCGCCCCGTTTGTGTGCTGTCGTCACTGACCGACCCCGCACCTGCCGAAGCAGGCTGTCCGCGTACCCGCCTCGAATGGTTTCCGGAGGCTGGCACTGCCCTGACAATTGGCGCGGGAACTCCCATGCCTGAGCCTACCCCGACCCTTGCTCCCACGCCGACCCTGACGGGCGAGGACGGTCAGCCACTGCCTCCTATCCAAGTGCAGATTGAGTCAGGGCTGTGGGTGCTGGGCGTGGTACCGCTTGACCCGCCGATGCAACAGATTATCCTCCAGACGTTGGCCGCGACGCCGCCCCCGCCTGAGGCTGGCGGCCTGAGAGCCGACCCGCCTCGTTACTGTGAAGTCCCGCCGGAGGCCGCCGGCCTGGCCCAGCTCAGCCTGCAAATCTTCATTGAGGCGCCGTCCAACCCTGTGGATGCTGTCCGCGCCCGCAACTGGGCTTATGCCCACAACGTTCCTATCACGCCGGGCGTGGTCTGTCCGCCTGATCTGCTGGATCAGCTTCGCGGTCAGGAGGTGATGACGGACCCCGTCACGGGTGCAACTTACGGCATCACCAACCCGCGCACCGGCCAGCAGGTGTTCGGGATTGTACCGATCATAGGGACGGCCTTCTTTGACCCGGCTTATGTTCAGTATTACAAGGTCGAGATCAGCGGCGGCTCGCTGGATGGCTGGGTGACGCTGGGCGAAACGCACAGCGAAAGCGTGGTAGATGGCGTGCTGGAATATCTCCATGCTGACGCGCTTCCGCCGGGCGAGTATGTGATTCGGCTGGTGCTGGTGGGGCTGGACGGCAACTTCCTGCAACCAACCTTTGATGTGCCGATCACGATTATCTTCCCGCCCACACCGACGCCGTCACCGTCATGATGAAGAAAAGAATGAGAAGGGGTATCTGAAATGCCCCTTCTCTTCTCTCTTTCTCTTAACTTGACCCGGCGATGAGCTGATCCGGTTTACTCCAGCCATCGTAATGCCATGACGGCCCTGCGGCGATAAACATCGCGCATGGCCATCAGGTCTCTGGCCAGTGCAAACGGGGACAGCTTCCCAGCCTGGTCCTGATGAATCAGCCATTCCGACAGCGCCCACTGCTGAAGTGAGGCAACGGCGTTGTAAAGCGGAGGCCCTTCAAACTCGCGCCCGCTGTATTTCAGGTAGATGGCCAGGAACTCATCTGCCGCCTCTGCGGCGTCGAAGTCCACCAGTTGCATGTAGGCGTTGGCTATATCCCAGCGGGGGTCGCCTAGAGCGCTGTATTCCCAGTCTACCAGCCCGCTGATGCGCCCCTCGTGTAACAGCACATTAGAGAAGTGGCAGTCACCGTGCACCAGCACCGGTTGTGCCTCCCGGATGTCGTACATCCGACTCATGGCCTGTTCAATGGCTGTCTGGAGTTCATGCGAGCCAAGCTGGGCGGCCAGGGCGATCAAGCTGGCCAGGGCGGCGGGGAGAGTCACCAGCGGCACAACCGCCCGGACCTCATCCGGCGGCTGGAGGCTGTGCAGCCAAGCCAGCAGATGGGCAAAGCGTTCCACATGGGGACGCACGACCTCAGGGAATGGCCGCCCCTCCGCTGACCAGTCTTGGCCGGGCAGGCGCGAGAACAGCACGACATCGCCGGCAGGCCCAAACTCGCGGGCATATACTGCCGGCACAGGGAAGCCCTCCTCGTGAAGCCATTTGAGGATCGTAGCCTCCCGCTGAGCCTTGCCGAGGTCATCGGGGCGCCACCAGCTTAATGTGCTGATATAGCGCCGCAGGATCAGCGGCTCATTGACCTCTCCCACTGGGGTATCCCACCACAGGTCAAAGGCTACCATCTCGTGCTGACGGCTGGGCAACGCTCTCTCCCCCTCGATGTGCTGGCGGGGCCGTTCAGGGAAGGCACGGGCGCATAGAGCGGCTAGGTCAATGGGGGTGGTACTCATCGGAACGTCACTTTCCTTCAATGCGCCTGTCTACGGGAGGGTCGCCCATCCCGCTGTGGGGCGGGATCAGGCTCATGGCATATTCGGCCAGCGCCGTGATCGTCAGGCTGGGGTTGATGCCGGGGTTAGCAGGCACAATCGAGCCGTCTATCACATAGAGGCCGGGGTAATGATGCACCTCGCAGTTCAACCCGACCACTCCCTCGTTGGCGTCCCGCCCCATGATGCATCCGCCCAAGATATGGGCAGTGGTCGGCATATTGAACAGCACCTCGTTGAGCGCCCCCTGCGGGATGCCGTTTGTCTTCTTGGCAAAGGCACGCGTAATGTGATGAGCAATGGCCACTTCAGCCTTGACCGGCCTCTCGGTATCCCGCTCGCACACCAGCCCCCGCCGGAACAGGGTCAGCAGACTGCGCCCCAGCCGCAGGTGGAGCATGGTGTCTTCGGTCTGCATGATCAGCAGGATGGTAGTACGGCGTCCCCAGCGTGCAAAGAACTTGGCATGCAGGAAGTCAAGCGGGTGGCGTATGACAGCCGCCAGCGTCTTGAGGATGCGGATGCCGACCCGCTCGTCCGCCTCGATCAGGGGAGCGCCCATTACCCGCATGAACGATGAACGATCCGGGAAGCGCACCGGTTCGACATGGGTAACCTCATCGGCCTGAAACACGGAGGTAATGGCAATTCCCTGTGAATAGTCCACACGGCGGTCACGCGAGGTTGACCCCAGCAGGGCCTCGCTGTTGGTGAGCACCCGTTCCCCCAGCCGGGGTGACAGGCGGGGCAGAGAGCGGGTGATCTCGCGGCAACGCAACAGCAGGCCGACCGTTCCCAGCACACCTGCTGAGAGGATCACATTCCGGGCGCGTATATGCCGTTCCGGCTTGATCAGCCAGCCCGTCGTTCTGCGGTAGATCACCTCGTAACGTGTGCCGTCAGGTTGCCCCTCCGGAAGGGGGCGTATATCTACGACCTCAGCCTCAGAGAGAATCTGGGCGCCCCGCTTCTCGGCAAAGTACAGGTAGTTCTTGACAAGCGTGTTCTTGGCGTTATACCGGCATCCAACCATACACCCGCCGCACTGGACACAGCCGGCACGTTCCGGCCCCTCTCCACCGAAGAACGGGTCAGGGACGGCTTTGCCTTCCTTCCCCGGCTGTCCGAAGAAGACGCCTGCCTGTGTCGGCTGAAACGTGCCGCCCTGACCCAGCTCTTCGGCAATGGCGTATAAAGCATGGTCGGCAGGCCACAGGCGCGGATTGGTTGTCACGCCGAGCATTCGGCGGGCAGTCTCGTAGTGGGGGCGGAGGATGGTTTTCCAGTCGGCTAGGTGTTTCCATGCCGGCGAGTCGAACAGGTTCTCATCCGGCTCCATCAGCACGTTGGCATAGGTAAGGCTTCCCCCTCCGACCCCGCTCCCATGCAGTACCAGCAGGCCGTTGAGAAAGCTCATCTGGAGGATTCCAAAACAGCGCAACGCTGGAAGCCACAGATATTTAGGGAGATTCCAGTTGGTCTTGGGGAAGTCTGTGTCCTTGAACCGTTTGCCGCGTTCCAGCACCAGAACACGGTATCCCTTCTCCGCCAGACGCATCGCGGAGACGCTTCCGCCAAAACCGGAGCCGACGATCACAAAATCGAATATCTCAGAGGGGTGTTCTTTGGCCGGCATAGACGCTCATCCTATGACCATGTTTTACATGCGCTGGAGTCTACTCAGGTCAGGAAGGGTTGTCCAGCTTGTGTCAGGCACTTCTTGGTGAACGCCGGTATAATCCAACTGTGCGGAAGGTAATCTGGAAGGGCTTTTACTTTACTTGAATAGGTGGAGATTCTGATGCGATCCTCTTATCCCCCTAAACTCTGGTTAGCTGTTGTATGGGTATGTGGTGTGCTGACTGTCACTGCCTGTGTTTGTGCGGGCGGCTCTGGCGGTCTGTTTGCCGGCCCTATTCCGCTGAGTCCGTCTGCTACGGCACAGTCTTCCTCTCCAACGCCTTCGTCAGGCATAGCCAAGATGCCTCTCCTGCCTACGCCGATATCCCCTGCTGAGGCCTCTGCGCCGCAGTTAGAGGTGCTTGAAGCGCTTGAGGAAGCCGAACTTCCCCCGCGTGATCGCTATGATCTGGCGCTTCGCTTTCTGGGCGTTTCTGCCGACCCTTCAGGTCTTGCGAACCCCTCCGCCTATCAGGTTGGGGACGTGGCCTCCTTCTGGGTAGATAACGATGATACCAATAGTGTGGTCAGAGTAGAAGCGGAGCTGGTCTACATGACGCCGGTGGTCTACATGTGGGTTGAGCGGGGTCAGTCGTATGACCGCGACGCCTTGGCCGCCTCGGCGGATTACTTCACCAACGTCATCTACCCGACCAATCGCTCCTATTTCGGCAGTGAGCCGCTTCCCGGCATTGACGGCGATCCGCGCCTGCACATTTTACACTCAACTCAACTGGGCAGCGGTGTGGCCGGTTATTTTTACAGCCCTAACCAATATCCCGCCAGCGTTGCTCCGTATTCGAACGAGAAGGAGATTTTCTTCATAAACATCAGCAACACTCCGCCCGGCGATCTGTATTACGACACGGTGCTGGCGCATGAGTTTCAACATATGATCCACTGGAACGTTGACCGCAATGAGGAATCGTGGCTCAACGAGGGCCTGAGCGAGCTGGCTGTTTACCTGAACGGGATGGGTGAGTCGGGGTTTATCCCTTACTTCCTGTATGCTCCCGACCTTCAACTCAATGACCTTGCTGAAAATGACGGCGGTGAGACCTACGGCGCATCCTTCCTGTTTACCTCTTACTTTTTACAGCGCTTCGGACAGGATGCGCTGCGCTTGCTGGTCAGCAATCCCTCCAATGGGCTGGAAGGGGTGGACGCTGTCCTCGACGAGATCGGGGCGGGTGTAACTGCCGAACAAGTCTTTGGGGATTGGGTGATCGCTAATCTGCTCAACGACCCATCGGTGCCGCCCGGCGTATATGCTTATCCCGAACTCTCCGATCTGTTTCCGGTGCAGGCCTCAGCGGAAGTCTATACCTTTCCGGCCTCCAGCAGTCTCCTTCGGGTGCACCAGTACGGGACGGATTATATCAACCTCTACGGCCCTGGCCGGCTGAACATCTATTTTGAGGGCAGTCAGCAGGTTCGCATCCTGCCGACCAGCACGCTTGACACGGATGGCGACCCGGCGACACAGGATGCCTTTGTGTGGTGGTCGAATCGGGGTGATGAAAGTGATACCACCCTGACCCGTTCCTTTGACCTGAGCGGTGTGACTCAGGCGGTGCTGGAATACGATGTGTGGTACTCAATCGAGGAAGGGTGGGATTATGCCTACCTGACTGTCTCAACGGACGGCGGGCAGACATGGACGATCCTGCCTACGCCTCATACTACTGAGAGTAACCCGCATGGCAACGCCTATGGGCCCGGCTACACCGGCGAAAGCGCCGATCAGCCCGGTGCTGATGCAGAGGGGTGGCTGCACGAGTCAATAGACCTGAGCCGTTATGCCGGCCAGAACATTCTGGTGCGCTTTGAACTGATCACGGATGACGCCGTGAATCTGCCCGGTCTGGCGGTGGACAACATCTGCCTGAGGGCAGTCGGCTTCTGTGATAATGCTGAACAGGAAAACGGGTGGGAGGCACGGGGCTTCGTGCGCCAGAATAACGCACTCCCCCAGCGGTTCTTGGTACAGGTGGTGGTGCGTTCCGCTGACGGAACGACACAGGTTCTTCCCATTCCTCTTGACGAGACCAATCGGGGGAGTCTCACCGTCACGTTGGACGGCGCCGGGCCGGCTACGCTGGTTGTCTCGGCAGTGACCCGCTACACCACTGAGCCGGCTGTCTACCGCTATGAGATCACCGTCTCGGAATGAAAAGAGGGCGCGAACGCTGACGCTCGCGCCCTCTCCCTCAGCCCCATCTTAGGCCAGCTTGATCTCGCCCCGCTTCAGGGCTTCGAGTTCGGCCTCCAGACGCTTGCGTTCCTCTTCAACAGCCGAGCGGATGTCTCCAACCAATTTGTCGGCGCGGCTCTGAGCCTCAGCACGGAGCTGTTCGCCGCGCATAGGAGCAAGAAGCAACGCGGCTACCGCGCCTACCAGCGCCCCGATCAGCAGACCGGCCATGAAGTTTAAGAAGCGTTGCATTCTGTTATCCCTTTCCTATATCACTTTGGCCCAAAATTAGGTACACTGGTTATGCCATAATTATAGCACGGATGTTGCTTGACTACCTGCGCCAGCCGTGCGGCAATTGCCTAGAGGGAGAGTTGGTTTTGATGAGTGAACCAACCAAAGCCAGATAAGGCTGAAAAGCCTGTTGAGCCAGAGAACAAGATCGTCGAGCCTCCGCCTGATCCGTCAACAGACACCCAGCGTCTGCGGCCCATATCAAGGGATGAGGCCTCGGCGGCTTTCTCACAGGCATTGTTGAGTGAGCGTATCAAGAAGCTGATGGAGAAGGCCGGTTCGGCTCCTGTCTCCTCCAGTGCCTCGACCCAGTCGCTTGCCACAACCCAGCCGCTCAAGCGGGATGTGAAGGCAGAGGCGTCCAGCCCTGCTCCGGCTGAGACTTCCAAGCCTTCCCTGACGCAGGCTGTGCCTCCGGCCTCCACGGCGGCCAAACCCGCTCAAGCTGTGCCTTCTGCCTCGTCGGGCACAGCGCCGGCTGGGAGTGCTCCTCCGCCCTTGCCGGCGGCAAAACCGGCTGAGTCTGCCGCCCCTCCGCCGCCTGTCTCAAAGCCGGCTGAGACACAACAGGCTAAACCCCAGCCAGCGCCGCTCCAGCCTCAGCCTGCCCCGGCCTCTGCCTCCGGTGCAGGTGGTGCTCAGCCGTGGCGTGTGATCTTTCAGACCGTTACCAATGAGCCGAAAGCGATTGGCACGGAGGTCCGCCATGCTGTTGTCATCGGGCGTACCGACCCCCGGTCGAACCTCAAGCCGGATATAGACCTTGCCCCGCATGACGCACAGGCATACGGTGTCTCGCGCCAGCATGCCCTTCTGCTCCCAACCGACAGCGGCCTCAGCCTGATCGATCTGGACAGCACCAATGGGACATGGATCAACGGCCTGTACCTCCAGCCCGGCCTGCGCTACAACCTGCGGAGCGGCGACCGCATTGAGCTGGGCACGCTCAAACTGATTGTGCGTGTCGTGGGGCCTGTCTCTGGGCGGGAGAGCAACAAAGAGGTGACGGCAGTTTCGCGTACTAAGCCAAAGCGGATGTAGCTTGTCAGGCCTCTCTCAAGGGAAATGCAAAGGCGCCCGCCCTGTCAGACAGCGAGCGCCTTTCTATTGGTATGGCCGCAAGGAGAATCCCTCCGGGCTAAAGCGCGCTCTTGGCGACTGCCGCGATCTTGGTGAAGGTTTCGGGGTCGCGGGCGGCAATGTTGGCCAGCGACTTGCGGTCAAGCTCGACGTTAGCTTTCTTCAGCCCATAGATGAGCGAGCTGTAGTTCATCTGGTTTGCGCGTGCGGCCGCGTTGATCCGGATGATCCACAGCCGGCGCAGGTCGCGGCGGCGCTTCCGGCGGTCGCAGTAAGCGTACCACAATGAATGCAGCATAGCCTCATTGGCACGGCGGAACAGCTTGTGGCGGACGCCGTACTGTCCCTTAGCCATCTTGACGATCTTTTTGTGATAGCGGCGGGTAACTACGCCGCCCTTGACTCTGGTCATAATACCCTCTGCTCTTTATCGGATTAACCGGGCGGGTTACTCTTGTAAAGCTTGAGATAGGGGGTCAGCCGCTTGATACGCCGTTTGATGCCGGGCGCGACGACCTCTATCATCTCGCTGAACTGATCCTTGCTCCGGTCAGATTTTTTGCGCCGCAGGTGGCTCTTGGGGCCTTTGGTGCGCATGATCTTGCCTGAGCCGGTCACGCGAAAACGCTTGGCGGCGGCTTTGTAGGTCTTTAACTTAAAATTGCCAGTTCTCTTTTTCCTGACCACGCGGTTTCATCTCCTCTGCCCGAAGCTGGGGCCGATACACATCAAAAGGCCGGAGGCACAAGGCATCCGACCTGATGGACCAGACGCCGCCAGCCATATCAGGTGCTACTCGCTCTGTTTACTGGGGGCAAGCACCATCAACATAGTGCGCCCTTCCATTCCCGGCTCCTGTTCAACTACCGCAATATCTTGCAAATCTTTGGCGATCTCCATCAGGGCTTGACGCGCAATCTCCGGATACGTAATTTCGCGTCCGCGGAAACGAATACGCACCCTGACTTTGTTGCCATCCTCCAGCCAGCGCCGGGCATCCCGTACTTTGAAGGAGAGGTGATGCTCAGTCGTCTTGGGCCGCAGGCGGATCTCTTTGATCTCAACCTGCTTCTGCTGTTTGCGGGCCTCACGCTCCTTCTTGGCCTGCTGGTACTGGAACTTGCCGAAGTCCATGATCTTGCAGACCGGCGGTTCTGCGTTGGGTGCAACCTCTACTAGATCAAGCTCGGCTTCCTCCGCACGTGCTAGTGCCTCGCGCAGGGGCACGACGCCCACGTTCTCACCCGTTTCTGTGATCAGGCGCACTTCACGCGCACGGATGGCTTCATTAATGCGGTAGCTTGACTTACTTATAGCCAACTCCTCCTTAACTTCAGATATGGCTTCCTCTTCGGCAGTCGCTCACTTGCCCTTGACCGTTGCCGAAGGATTGTATCCGGGATCAAAATACCACCAGTCCTTACAAGGACTGTAAGTTGGGAAGATTATACTGTGCAACTCGGTTTGTGCAAAGATAAAGTCTGCTCTTTTTTTGCGTTGCTGATGCTCTCCTTATACCATTATTTGGCATGGAGACCCTCTTTGATCGCCTCTTGACCTACGCTGAGATCGACCTGGATGCCATCGCCCACAACATCCGGACTATCATGGCCTATACCGGCCCGGCAGTCGAGTTGATGGCTGTGCTGAAGGCCAACGCTTACGGGCATGGCGCTGTTCAGATCGCGCGTGCCGCTCTGGCAAATGGGGCGGCCCGCCTGGCCGTCGCCCGCGTGGATGAAGGCATCCAGCTTCGCCGTGCGGGTATCACGGCCCCTGTCTTGGTGCTAGGGTACTCCCTGCCCGCCGAGTCTGACCTGATCATCTCGCATGATCTGACCGCTACCGTCAACACGATGGAAGTTGCTCAGGCGCTCTCGCGCCGGGCTTTGGCGCTGGGCAAGACCGTGACCATTCATGTCAAAGTGGACAGCGGCATGGGGCGCTACGGCCTTCTGCCTGAGGAGGTGTTGCCTTTTCTGGCGCAGGTAACGGCGCTTCCCTGCCTTGACCTTGAGGGGATGTTTACCCACTTTGCGTCTGCCGACGAGCTGGATAAATCTTTCACCCGTCGGCAGTTGGCGGTCTTTCTTGATACCTTGCAGGCAGTACGGGAAGCAGGTTACACAATTCGTCTGCGCCATGCCGCCAACAGCGCCGCCGCACTTGACCTGCCGGAGACTCACCTTGACGCTGTGCGGGTCGGGATCGCTCTTTACGGCCTGCCCCCTTCGGACGGCATGACGATCACCCTGCCGCTCAAGCCCGTCCTCTCCTTCAAAAGTCATGTGGCGCGGATTCGGCTGCTGCCGCCCGGTTACAGCATTGGCTATGGACGGACGTACATCACCTCACGCCCGACGCGCGTGGCTCTTGTGTCTGCCGGTTATGCTGACGGTTATCATCGCTCTCTCTCGAACCGCAGTTATGTGCTGATTCGGGGGCGGCGTGCGCCGGTCATAGGCCGTGTCTCGATGGATCAGATCACCGTTGATGTCTCGGACATTGAGGATGTAAGCCAGAATGACGAGGTGGTTTTGATCGGTTCGCAGGGCAAGGTTTCAGTCACTGCCACTGAGCTGGGTAGTCTTGCCGGGACGATTAACTACGAAATCCTGACCAGTATGTCGCCGCGCGTCCCACGGGTCTATGTTCGGGGCGGCGAGGTAGTCGAGGTCACTGGGCTGAACCACAACAACCATTCCAGCCACTATTGACGCCTCTCGCTCTCTGCGTTATGATTCGCGCCGGGTCGGCCTAGCGGAATGGTTGAGAGAAAAACAGGAGCATGTTATAATCCTCCTGCTTAGCGCCGACGTAGCTCAGCCGGTAGAGCAAGCGCCTTGTAAGCGCAAGGTCATGGGTTCGAGTCCCATCGTCGGCTTAGAGCCGATGAAGGGCGGTCAGATGGGTCGGTGGCCCGAGCGGCAAAGGGGGCGGACTGTAAATCCGCTGGCGTAACGCCTTCGTAGGTTCGAGTCCTACCCGGCCCACTGAGGAACGTCTTGGCAGACGGTGTTTAACAAAATAGTTGGTTGATCAGTGAAGGGGTCGGTGGCCCGAGCGGCAAAGGGGGCGGACTGTAAATCCGCTGGCGTAACGCCTTCGTAGGTTCGAGTCCTACCCGGCCCATTGGATCGTTAGCGGCTATTGGCGTGGGGATGTAGCTCAACTGGGAGAGCACCGCCTTTGCAAGGCGGGGGTCAGGGGTTCGAATCCCCTCATCTCCACCACCTTCTCTTCATCAAGCTGTTGACGGCCAAAATGCCCACGTAGCTCAGCCGGTAGAGCACGTTCTTGGTAAGAACGGGGTCATGGGTTCGAATCCCATCGTGGGCTCCAGTTTTCTGTATCCTGACTGGTGTTTGCCCTGAGGGGGCACACTGCTCTCGCTGAGGAGGATGAAGCAGGCATGGGAAAAGAGGTATTTCAGCGGACGAAGCCGCACGTGAACGTAGGGACGATAGGGCACATAGATCATGGGAAGACGACGTTAACGGCGGCGATCACGAAGGTATTGGCGATGA
>DAOTYH010000053.1:0-4584 GCA_034435015.1 Anaerolineae bacterium
TCGCCAGGTATCCCCATACCGTCCAAGGGTAGAAAATTTCGGTGCCCAGCTCACTACGCGGAGACGGCTGTGCCCCAAACCAGCGGACAAACTGGTCAGCAAACACCGGATAGAAGGGATTCCCATGGGCAATGGCATTGTACAGGTAGTAGGGTAACGCGGCGATCAGTGTTGCCAGCCCAAAAGACAACCCAGCCCGTATCAATCCCCTCCAGTCTCTTCGAATGCCCTGCCGCAATATGATCCACAAGCCTAGCAGTCCTACACTGATCAATGTCTGATTCTTAGAGCCAGCCGCCAGGCCAAGGCATATACCGCCCAAGATGAGCCAGCGTTCAGGGCGGCTCTCTGTCTGCACGGCATCTTTGCGCGTTAAGTCCAGCCACCTGAAGACTGCCGCCAGCGCCAGCGCTTCGAAGAAGGCCCAGCCCATATCTACTTTTGCTGACTGGACAATGTATCTGACTTCAGGCATGGTATAAATAACAACAGCCGCCAGCGCCGAGACTCCACGCCCGAAATACAGCCTTGCCAGCGCATAGACGGCCAACGCCAAGAAGAGGCTCATACAGAAACCTGTCACCAGTGTAGCAAGGCTAAAGCTGTGGTTCAGCAGGAGCGCCCAAGCAGAAAGCATCATCATGTTGCCGGGAAGAGTCGAAGCCCAAACATGTGCTGGCTGAACGTAACGCCCCGCCTCTACCCAGTAACGAGGGGTAAGCAAATATGAAACAACGGTATCTGCCTCAACAGGAGGGGCAAGGTCAGCGATCACATTCATTGCCAAAAAGGCAAGCGCGATCAGAGCGGCGGCTTTGACAAACAGAGAGGCGGAGAAAACCCGGCGTACCAGCCGCCACCCCATCTGGAGATCAGCCCACAGATCATGGACCTGCCAGAACGCCAGCCCCACACCAACAATCAATACACCCCAGCCCGCCGCCGGGACCAGCCACCCCGCCAGCGACAATCCGAACAAGAGTGTGCTCACAGCGCCCAGACCAAAGCCCAGCGAATAGGCCAGATCAGCGGCATGGCACCAGAAAGAAAAAGGTATCAGACGGCGCAGTGCACGCCCGACACCGTAGATCGCTAGCACGATCAAGACGGCCAAGAGAAGATCGATCAAGAGGTCAATCATCGGAACATTTCCAACAGCGGCTGAAGTATCCTGCTCTGGATAGCATCCCAGTGAAGCGCAAGCTGGTGCTGGAGGTATACAACGAATACGAAAACGGCCCAACCTGCCGCCAGTGCAGAGCGGGCCCATCCGCCTGATGGACTAGTTTTCTGCGGTCTGTCAAGTTGGTGCATTACGGCAAAGCGGGCTAAACCTCCTTTCTCATTGGAATATGAGACCGATGCTCATCAGGCCGTATCGCGGCCAGTGCCGCGGCAAGTTGTCGTTCACCAACGGAGCGTGAACAGTGTTCTTCCACGAAGGCGGTACATTGTTGACGCATGGCGACGAGCCGTTCCTCAGGCTGGCTTAACAGTTCGACAATTGCCTCGGCTAAGGCCGAAGGATCATTATTGGGCACTAGTTTGCCAGTCTGGCCTTCTATGATCACACCTTCAGGCCCGCCGCAACGTGTGGCAACCACAGGCGTTCCGCAGGCCATTGCCTCCAGCATGACGATCCCCAACCCCTCCTGCATAGACGGCAACACAAAGAGCTGTGCACCCTGATAGAGTTGACGCAATTCCTCCGAACGCGGAGGCAACACACCGGGGAAGACAACCGCCTCTTCCAGCCCCAGCTCGTGAACACGGCTTAAAAGCAGGGGGGACGGATGGTCACCTGCCAGAACCAGCTTCAGGTGAGGAAAGCGCTGCCGCACACGGGCGAGGGCCTGCAAAAGCATTGGCACATTTTTACGCGGATCGTTAATACGCGCCGTAAACAACAGATAGTCCCCGTAGGGGAGAGCCTGTCGGGCTGTCGGGTCAGGCCGAAAGTGAGATGTATCTATAGGGTAAAGCATCGTTTCGACCCGCTCCGCCGCGTCAGGAACAAGCTCACAGATTCGGCGGGCGGTCGTGTAACTGAGCGCCAGAACCCGGCCAGCCCTGCGTAACGCAAACCGTTCCTGCGCTTCCATCAGGGGCCAAGTTGGTGTACTTAGCAGACGGACAGCCCATTCATCGCCCAGAACGGCTTTTGCCCGTACCTCGTCACTGTACACAGTGGCTACCCACAAGACATAGGGCTTGTTCCGCAAGGCAAGGGGCAGGGCTACGTGTGCGCTCCCTGCTACCACCACAACCGTCTGATACCGGCCAAGCAATGGGCCAAACAGAAAATGCGGCACCCAGAAGAACAGCCAGAGGGGGAGCGGCGGCGCAGGGACAAGTACCATCGGCAGACCGTGCGCTTCAACCTGACGGGGTTTCCACTGGCGGAACGCCAGTGTCAGACGTTGCCAGAAAGTCAAATCTGTCTCATCAAAGAAGGCCTGATACACAGTGGGGGTGTAGCCAAGTGCCTGCATGATGTGATAGATTGCATCTACCATGACAGGGACACCACCCAAAGGCCCGTTTTCGAAGGTCAGGATTGCGCCCTGCTTAGCCACCAACTATCTTCCCTGCGACACGCGCCCTGACGGAAAGCAACAATTCGCGATGCTCCTGCGCCCATTCATACAGCCGCCGCACACCATCCTGGACATCTACCTTAGGTTGCCAACCCAGCAGGTTGTTTGCCTTGCGAATATCACTGATGTACACGCGCTGATCACCGGGCCGCCATTGATCATAGGCAATCTGCATGGGGCGCCCGCGCATGGCTTCAAGCATTTCGATCAGATCAAGCAGGGAGATAGCCCGTTGCACGCCTCCGCCAATGTTGAATATCTGACCAGCCACTGCATCTGCCCGTGCGATAACGGCTTCATAAGCGTCAACCAGATCATCAATGTACAGTACATCGCGCACCTGCTTGCCATCCCCGTAGATCGTCAGCGGAAGATCGAGCAAGGCGGCAATGGTGAAATGAGCTAACCAGCCTTGATCTTCGGTCCCGAACTGCCAGACGCCATAGATACATGACTGCCGAAAGACCACCGTCCGCAGGCCGTAGATGCGCGCATAGTCGTGCACGTACTGATCGCCGGTCCCTTTGGAACAGCCATACGGTGAGTGGAAATCCAGCGGCTGGCTTTCAGACACACCCTGCGGGAGATCGGTATAGCCATAGTGATCCTCTTTCAGGACCACCCCTGTCTCCTCCATGCCCCCATACACTTTGTTGGTCGAAGTATAGATGATGACAGGGTTATGATCAGGACGCAGGCTTTCGCGGGCGGCCTCCACCACGTTGAACGTACCTAACGCATTGGCCTCAAAATCAGGACGCGGTTTGACCACCGAAGTCGTCACGGCAGTCTGCCCGGCGGCATGGAGTATGGCATCAGCCTCCGCTACAAACGGCGCAAGCCGCTCATAATCGCGAACGTCCGCCTCGACAAAAGAGAGGTTGGCACTAGCCGGCTGGCTGCGCAACCAGTTAAGCGCATACTCAGACCCAACCCGTGACAGATTATCATAGACCGTTACGTGCCAGCCGCGCTCAAGGAAACGGCGTGCTGTATGACTGCCGATGAAACCCGCTCCACCGGTCACTAATAGATGTGGCATTGCTCAACCCTTATTTGCTGTTTGACGTGCAATCTCGCGGCAACCCCGCCAGTAACCCGCGGCAGTAGCCAGCATCTCGATCAGACGTGCCCATGTGAAAGGGAGCCAATCGCGTTTGCCGCGCGGCGAATAGTGAGTCAGCTGAAACGCATAGCTCAATGGTGCAATCAAAGTAAAAGCCAGCCCCCATGTTCCAAGCACAGAACGGATCACACTTCCCCAGCGCAAAGGCCTCTTATCATAGGCGTACAGGCGGTATGCCCCTCCACGCCCCCGTCCGCGCCGCTGTTTCCAGAATTCTTTCAGATCGGGGGGAGCAATATGAGGCACAACAATGGTGAAGTCAACGGCACGCTTATAGCGCTCTTTCATCCTGTCGCCAAATACGGCATCTTCACCTGATGCACCGGGGAACTCTTCCGGAAACCCGCCGACAGCCAGCGCCGCCTCGCGGCGGCAGGAATATCCCTCTGTCCACTGAAGGTCGCTGTAGTCGCGCAGGTAGTATTCATGCTGAGCCTGTATATACCTCGGGTACAGGCCCTCGTTCATGACTCTGGAATCTACCAGCAGGTAGTCGGCACCCTGCTGGTAATAGGGAATGATCCGCTCAACAAAGTCCGGCTCCGGAAGTACATCTGCATTGAGGATGACGACAATTTCACCTCTTGCTTCTCTCAGCCCAAAATTCCGTGCCGCCGCCACACCGCGATTGATAGTCTGCGGCAGGATAGTCAGATTCTCAATCCGCCCTTTGTAGCTCTGAACAATCTCAAGGGTGCGATCTTTGGAGGCATCGTCAACAACCACTATTTCAATGGGGCGATAGGTTAATCTTGTCAGCGCCTCCATGACGTAGGGGATGTCTGCTTCTTCGTTATAGGTAGGGACTATGATGCTGACCAGCGGGTTGGAAATCGTTGCCATCGTTACAAACTTTTCTCC
>DAOTYH010000054.1:0-3017 GCA_034435015.1 Anaerolineae bacterium
GGTATGGATTGACGCTGGCGGAGGCCATGGCGTTGGGCAAGCCGGTCATCGCAACTGCCTATTCGGGCAACATGGACTTCATGACGCCCGCCAACAGCTATCTAGTGTCCTGCCATCTGGTCGAGCTGGAGCGGGATTATCCGCCCTATGAGAAGGGGTCGGTGTGGGCCGAGCCGGATGCGGGGGCGGCGGCAGAGATACTGCGGCAGGTCTATGAGCATCCGGAGGAGGGCAGACAGCGGGGCCGAATAGCCAAGCAGGAGATAATCCAGAAATATGGTGTGAAGCCTGTCGGCGAGATGCTGGCCAAAAGAATTGAGGGCATCTTGGGCAGAGGCAGGGAGACTGTTACCGCTAGTGTCGGTGGCCGCTCGCCTTACTTCATCAAGGAGGGATACATTGAGCGCTCCCCTTCTGAGCAGTCTCGCCAGTCGGGAGCGCCGACCGCCGGCCTGATCCATCAACCGTTGGTTTATCCCTTTGCGGCCCACTTGGCCCGGTGCTTTGGATGTTCCCATCTCATTGATTTGGGCTGTGGGCAAGCGCACAAACTGGCGGCGCTGTCCTCAGAGTTTCATGTGATCGGCCTTGATCTGGCAGAGAACATTGCCTACTGCCGGGGACATTACGCTTTCGGCGAGTGGATCGAATGGGACCTCGACCAGCCGGCTATGCCTCCATTGAGCCGTGAAGTGGTCAGGGATGCCGTGATCATCTGCGCCGACGTGATTGAACATCTGGCCCGCCCCGAATACCTGCTCGACACCTTGCGGGTATGGCTGGACGATGCGCCTGCCGCTGTGTTGAGCACGCCTGAGCGCGATCTAGTGCACGGCCCTGAGCATAAGGGGCCGCCCCCTAACCCCTGTCACATTCGGGAATGGAATCGGCAGGAGCTACAGCAGTTTCTTGAGAGTCGAGGGTTGCGTGTGGAGTTTGCCGGACTTACCCTCAATAACGATGTCGCTCAAGAGAAGAAGACAAGTCTGTTTGTATTGGGCAACTCTCATCAACCTGCGCTGACCCCCGCTCCCCCCGATTTTCGCGTTGTGGCGATCATGAATGCTTACAACGAGGCGGACATCATTGTACCCTCGCTTAACCATCTGATTGAGTCGGGAGTTGAGGTTTATCTGATTGACAATTGGTCAACGGATGGAACGGCTGAATTGGCTCGTGCGTTTCTAGGGCATGGATTGATCGGTATTGAGCAGTTTCCACCGGGCGGGCGAGTCTGCCATCACTGGGGGCCGCAATTACGCAGGGTCGAGGAGCTGGCTCATACGATGGAGGGGGATTGGTTCATTCACCATGATGTAGACGAGATCAGAGAAGCTCCTTGGCCGGGCGTCTCATTACGGGATGCGCTTTATCATGTTGAGCAGTGCGGCTTCAATTGTGTGGATCACACACTCATTAACTTCAGGCCGGTAGATAACAGCTTTGTCCCCGGTTCAGACTTTGGGCATCATTTCCGGTATTGGGAGCCGGGCAAGAACCCCGGTCACTTTGAGCAGATGAAGGCATGGAAGAAAACAGAGGTACGTGTCTCGTTAGCGGAATCGGGGGGGCACTGTGTTCAGTTCCCTGGAAAACGGGTCTTTCCCTACAAGTTCCTGACAAGGCACTACCCGATTCGGTCTCAAGCGCATGGAGAGCGTAAGATTCTTCAAGAGCGCAAAGGGCGCAGGCATCCTGAGGAGCAGGCTAAAGGCTGGAGCATTCGCTACGACAGCGTTGAGGAGGGACATTCGTTTTTGCATAACTCCTCGGAGTTAATGCAATTTGATCCATCCACGTTTTATATCACATTCTTGGTCGAGCGTCTCTCCGGTATTGGTTTCCCAAGGCAGGAGAGGCCTACCCTGTGATCCAGATATTGCACATAACAGACAAATTACAGAGTACTTTTACACTATTCCTTCGAGTTTGTCCGATGATATAATGAGACGAGGGTAGAGTATAGTCTTCCCTAATAGCCGCAATTATTTTTGCGCCAGTCCTTTACTTTTAGGCATTGGTTTGGCCCGATAAGGAGTATGGCATGTCAGGTGCAGATCATGATGTAACACGCAGACGTTTTTTAAAGGGTGCGTCGCTGGCTGGGGTTGTCTCGGTCATTGCCCCTTCTGTTCAGAGGCCGTCCCTCAGGCTGGAACAGCCTCCTGAAGTAGCGATGGGAAATGGCGACGGTATAGGCTCCGTCCCCGCTCGTCCATCTCAGCTTGATCCTGATAATGTTCCGCTTAACCCCACCACTACTGTTGTCATCAACAACGCTGGTATCAATTTTGGCCAATTCACTATTAAAGGCACAACGGATTCCTCTTTATTTGTCTTGGATAGTGCCACTAATACGCTTGGGGTTGGGGCCGCGCCTAATACTCTTCAGAAGATCAATCTCAAGTTCCCTGTTACTGCGGCATCAGGTACTCATCAGGGGATCAACAGCTTCGTTGAAGTAGATTTGCCGGCTGGCAGCTCCGCTGGTGTGTTTGGTGCGGTGTTGGCAGACCTGCAGGTCAAGGCTGGGAATACTTCCAATGTTACGGCCCGCCTTACAGCTACAGCGACTCGTGTCTTCCATTATGGCTCTGGCACGCTGAGCGAGATTCGCGGCATGAACATGGTGGCCCGTAACTGGTCAACCGGTTCCATTACAACTGCCTATGGTGCTCAGTATCTGGTGCAGAATGATGGCAGCGGCACAATCACAAATGCCTATGCCCAGTACAATGCCATTGCTGTTGGCGGTGCAGGCCCTATTACGACGGCCTACTGCTTCTATGCTGACAACCCGCTCGTGCCGGGCGCCACAGGCGTTTTGGCCGCTTCCCACGGCCTATATGTGGCTCCGTTGCGCGGGCAGACCAACTATGCCATTCGCATCGCCAACCAGTCGCTCGGCGCCACCGCCAACTACGCCATCTACTCTGAGGGGGGCGCCAGCGTGCTCAAGGCCGGATCGCCTACCGTGGTGCCGCTGATGATTCAGGGCGCGGCCAGCCAGACCGCTC
>DAOTYH010000055.1:0-39245 GCA_034435015.1 Anaerolineae bacterium
GGACACACCCGGTCCCATCCCGAACCCGGTCGTTAAGCCCGCCAGCGCCCATGGTACTGCCCTGGTAACGGGGTGGGAGCGTAGGCCATCGCCGCGAGACCTGTTTTGCTTTGTCTTCCCCTGCCCAGGGCAGTGATATGCCGCATCAGCCTCTTGATCAGGCCGATGCGGCATTCTCTTGAGAAGCCGGCATGCCGGACTAGTCAGCGGTCTCTTCCCGATAGATCGGCAGGAAGCGCACCCCTAGCGTGAAACCCAGCGCGGCATAAGCGATGATCCCCAGCACAGCCCCTATCTCCGGCAGAGTGGGGCGGTAAGAGAAACGCGGGAACAGATAAGCGGCCCCCGGTGACCAGTCCTGCGGGACCACCAGCCCAGACACGGTCACGCTCCAGCGCAGTGACACCACCCCGATCACGGCCAGCACACACCCTAGCATCAGCATGTAGTTGTTTTTGCGCAGGCGCGGCCATAGGAAGATAATCGCCGGCACAAGCCCCCCGATCAGCACCTCAATCCACCAGAAGGCTTGCCCGTAGGGAGTGGTCTGCAATAGCAGATTCAGTCCCGCTTCACGGGCCGGAACGTTGCTGTAATAGGTCGTTGAGGCCCAGTCCCACAGCTTGAGGTACAGATAGCCGAGCATGGCCGCCCCCGCCACTATTGCCACTCCGCGGACAACTTCCTCTTTGACAACCGCGCGTCCCTTCAGTTGGCTTACCAGCAGAGTGCCGAACAGCGTCAGTGACAGGCCGCCCGCCACTGCCGACAGGATAAACAGGATCGGCAGGCTGGGCTTGTACCACAGAGGACGTGCCGCCACGACGCCATAGGTCGCGCCGAGCGAGGATTGGTGCAACAGCGACAGCCCCAGACCGATCACCGCTAGAAAAGGTGTCAGCCTGTGCAGGAAGCGGCCAACCTTCGGAGCGGCAGGCCAGCGTGCAAACAGACGGCTTTCAAACAGAGGGGAGGCCATCTCCAAGGCCAGCACGGTGAAGTAGAAGATCACACACATCGTGATCTCCCACAGCACCGAGTGGACGTTCCAATAGATGAGGGGATGCCAGAAGCGATCAGGGCGGCCAATGTCGAGTAGCAGGGCAAACATGGCGGACGAGTAGCCCAGAAAGCCGATCAGCACGGCGGCACGGGCGATGCTCTCAAAGCGCCGGATATGGAGCAGATACACAATGGCCGAGAGGACAAATGCACCTGCCCCTAGGCTGATGGCCGACAGGTCAAGTGTGATCCATAGCCCCCACGGGATGGCATCGCTCAGACCGGTGACACCAAGACCCTGAGTCAGCACGGTTGCGCCGGAGATGATGCCCAGCACGATCAAGACAGCCAGCGCGGCGATCCAGATGAGCAGGCTGGTGCTGAGGGGATGTGAAGGTTGTCGGGTAGCTGTTGCGGTGGTCATCTGATCACCATCCCTTCTGCCGGAATATAGTATACATTCGGCTCAGTCCCCAGCTCCTCACGCAGTCGGAAAGTGGGTGTTGTGGCGATGATCCGCGCTGCCTCCGATTCGGGGTCTTTCAGGTCTCCGAAGATACGCGCCCTGACAGGACAAATGTTGACACAGGCCGGAGTCGCTGACCGATGCACGCCGGGGGTGAGACCCTGCTCAAGCCCCCGATCAATGCGGTGGATGCAGAAGGTACACTTCTCCACTACGCCGCGCGGACGGCGCTCGACTTCTGCCGCACCCCATTCCGGCTCCCGATAGTTCTCATCAGTGCGGGTGCGCCAGTTGAAGCGGCGGGCGTCGTAGGGGCAGGCTACCATACAGTAACGGCAGCCGATACACCGGTCGTAGTCCATGACGACCAGACCATCCCCGCGCTGATAGGTAGCCCCAACCGGGCAGACTGCCGCGCAGGGCGGCTTCTGGCATTGCAGGCAGGGGCGCGTCATATTGAAGGGCTGGCCCGTCTCGGTTCGGTCAAGCAGATAGACATTCCAGAGCATGTCATCGGCGGTATCATTGACCGCCTGACAGGCATACACGCAGTAGCGGCAGCCAATGCACTTCGAGAGGTCAATGATCATCACCCAGCGGTGTTCGCTTTCGGACCCTTCACTGCCGCTGGCGGCAACCTTTGAGCGCGTGATCAGCGGGGCCGCTACCGCGCCGATCACAGCCGTTGCGAAGCCTGCCGCACCCAACAGCTCAACGAACTTGCGGCGGCTGATGAGAGGGGTCACTTCCTTCATTACTTCCCTCCGTTAGCGCCATTGGCCCCGTTTTTGCGGCGGCGGGTTATCAGCCAGACAACAACCCCGCCGATCAGCAGGCCGACTGCTCCCCCTTGAACGGTGCTCATAAAGGACTGGTTGCGGTTGGCGAGGGTCAAAGTTTGCACTTGAGCTTCCAGCTCAGCGGCCCGCAGGGCGGCCTGTTGCCCGGCCAAAATGGATTGCTCGTTTTCAGTGCGCGAAAAGCCCCCGTCAACTTGGCCGTTGTTAAGCGGCACCAGCTCAATATCCCGATGGCAGTCAAGACAGGCTGTGACGTTCTCCTTGAAGTCGTGGCCGGTCGGCGCCTGACCGTCTGCCCGCGACTCGTAAGTGCCGGGCCGGACGTAGCCATGACACTGGCGGCAGGTCAAGCCGGTGTTGATGTGCGAGCTGTGGGCAAAGTCGTTGAGCTGTGTTCCATGGCAGTTCAAGCATTGATCCAGCTCGTTATCGAGGCGCAGGCCGTTGGTGTGAGCATAGTGGCAACTGGTGCAGGTCAGCCCCCGTACCTCGTGCAGGCTGGCGCGGAACTCAGCGTGGGTGATGGTGTGACAGCTTCCGCACACCTGATTGGCCTGCTCTAGGGCAATCGGCGCCGGCGGGTGGCCTTCAGGGACGCTGTGGCAGGCCTGACAGGTCACTCCCTCCGCTTCATATTCACCGGTTGCAGGCCTAAAATTGGTGGTATGGCAGTCGAGGCAGGCCGGATCAGAGTCCTGTTGCTGCCATGCCTCCTGAAAAGTCTGATTAGAGAAGGCGGTAGCATGCGGACCCTCGCGCCAGTCGTTGACGATGCTGGCGTGACAAACGGCGCATGAAGGCTGTTCCTCCTGTGCTGAGGCAGGAGGGATAGCCTCGGAGGCCTGAGAAGGCGGTACAGCCTGCTCGTTGCCGGCTAGTGCTAATCCGACTAACCCCCCCGCCAGAACGCAGGTCAAGATAATAGCAAGGGCAAGGGGTCTAAAGAAGCGTAAAATCATCATGAAAAACCTGCCTCTCTCGGACTGAGAGTAATGAAGAGGGGCCTAACCCCGCTCGCCCTGATTGTGACATGAGCCGCATGGACAGTCATAGTGACATGTGGCACAATGATAGCGGATGAGTGTCAGTAGATCGGTTAAATGACCCATATAAATGGGATGTTCATGCTATCTCTGTGATGGGTAGCGGCTGGCAGGCGGAGCAATACGATGATGACTACCAGACTTTTTGCCGATCCGGTTGTCCCGGTCTTCTTCCTTTACGGGCTGGCCTTCTATACGATGGGGATGGCACTGGCGCTGGAGATCGAGGCCCACATCCCTGAGCCGAAGGTGCGGCGTGCGATGACAACGCTGGTCGTGTTTGCACTGGTGCACGGCTTCCATGAATGGCTGGATATGTTCATCATCAATGCCGAAACTGCCTCTGGTTTTTCTGTCTCGGAGGAAGTTGAGATCGTCAGATTGATGATGCTGGTGGTATCATTTGGGGCGTTGTGTTCCTTCGGCGGGCAGATGCTGTGCCTCGACCGTCTCAGAGAGGGAACGCTCATCCTGAGCGGGTTTACGGCTCTCTTCCTGACAGGAGCGGTGGCGATTGTGGCATGGCTGGGGCGGGATGAGCCGGCTGTCTTGCAGGCGCTCGATTCATGGACGCGTTACAGCCTCGGTGTGACCGGCGGCGTGCTGGGCGGGGCGGCCTTGCTGGTGCGTGGTCAGGAGTGCCGCAGGCGCAGGCTGACGGAGGTGGCACGCGGATGGTTGTTGGCAGGCGGCGCACTGATAGCATACGGCCTGATCGGGCAGAGTGTTTCTGCGCCCAGCCCGCTTCCGCCAGCGGCCTTCTACAACACCCAGACCTTTCAGGCTGTCTTCGGCTTCCCGATCCAGCTCTTCCGTTCGGCGGCAGGAGTCGTGGCTATGGTCGGGGTGATGGAGGCTCTGCGCGGGCTGGAGATTGAGCGGCGCAGAGAGTTTGACCAGGCCGTACAAGCACAACTGGAGGCGCAGGCACAGGCCCGGCGTGAAATGGAACACCGGCAGGCACTTCAGGCTGAACTGCTCAGGCGGACAGTGGCGGCGCAGGAGGATGAGCGTGCCCGCCTTGCCCGCGAACTGCACGATGAGACAGGCCAGACGTTGACAGCCATCCATTTTGGGATTGAGGCGCTGAAGTCTACGCTGGAGAACAAAGGCACGGTCAGCCGGGAGGCCGTCCAAAAATTGCAGGAGCTGGCGGATCAAGCGCTGGCCGACCTGAAACAACTGGTCACAGACCTGCGCCCCGCCCAGCTTGATGATCTCGGTCTGGTGCCTGCGCTTCGTTGGCTGGCTGATCAATCAAGCCGGCGGCTGGGGATCAGGACGACCGTTCGTGTAAGAGGGCACAGGGTGAGACTGCCGGGTGAAGTCGAGACAGCACTCTTCCGTATTGCGCAGGAAGCGCTGACCAATACGGCCAAGTATGCCCAGACGGACCGCGCCAGCCTTCACCTGGTCTTTGGGCCGAAGGCCGTCAAGCTGGAGGTGGCTGATCCGGGCGTGGGGTTCGATCCGGGGGAAGCGCCCTCAGCACGGAATGGCCGGGCGTGGGGAATCGCCGGTATGCGCGAGCGGGCTGTTTCGGTGGGGGGGCGGCTCGATCTGTTTTCTGCGCCGGGTAAGGGTACGCAGGTGTGCGTTGTGATTCCTTGGCCGCCTGAGGAGAATAGCCATGATGGAAACAGAGACAATACGACTGCTGTTGGTTGATGACCACGAGGTGGTACGCTCCGGTATCCGCGCCCTGCTGGATGCGCAGGCAGGGATGCAGGTAGTGGGTGAGGCAGGCAGTGGGGAGGAGGCTGTCCGGGCGGCGTGTGACCTGATGCCGGATGTGGTGCTGATGGACATTACCATGCCGGGCATGGACGGTCTGGAGGCCGCCCGGCGTGTCAAAGAGGCCTGCGAAGCCGCCGCCGTGCTGGCGTTAACCATCCACGAGGGGCGTGAGTATTTCTTTGAGATGCTCAAGGCAGGGGCTTCCGGGTATGTGCCTAAGAGCGCGGCGGCAGAAGAGCTGATCTTTGCCATCCGGGCGGTAGCGCGAGGGGAGGTTTACCTTCATTCCTCAGTGGCCCAGCTTCTGCTTCAGGAACATCTGCGCCAGCAGGAAGGCGGCACAGAGGATTCGATGTCGGGCCTGTCGGAGCGCGAACGGGAAGTGCTTCGTCTGGTAGCGGAGGGTTTGCTCAACAAGGACATCGGCGAGCGGCTGGGGATCAGCCCCAAGACAGTGGCCCGTCACCGGGAGAACATCATGCGCAAACTCAACCTGCACAACCGTACTGAGCTGGTCAAATATGCTATCAAGATGGGCTTGATTGACATTGACAGAGAATAGGTGATCCAGAGAGACAGGGGGCATTGTGTCCAGACTTCGTTCCCTCCAGCGCATTGCGGCGATCATCGTCAAAGAGTACAAGCATATCTGGTTTGACCCCGGTTTCTTCTTCCTGGCCGTGCTGGCCCCCGCTGTGTTGCTGACACTGCTCTCTTACGTCTTCTCCTTTGATGTTGAGCAGTTCAATCTAGCGATCCTCAATCAGGATCAAAGCCCGCGTTCGTTTGAATACATCCGCGAGTTGACCGCCTCTGGGGACATCCGGATCATTGAGCTGGTGCAGAACTACGATGAGGTGCTGGCTCTGCTTCGAGAAGGGCGCGTAGATGGTGCGCTGGTCATCCCGCCGGGCTTTGCCGGCAGACTTGAGGCCCGTGAGAGTGCATCGGTGAACCTGGTGGTAGATGCCAGCGACGCCGGCACGGCTTTTCAGGTGATCAACTCCATTCAACAGCGCACTCAGGCCTATGCGGCCGGCCTGACGGGCATGGCACGTGCCCCGTTCGAGGTACGAATCCGCGTCTGGTTCAACCCCAACCTCAACTCCCAGCACAGCATGATCCCCGGTCTGATGGCGCTGGTGCTGATCCTTCCTTCACTGGCTATTGCACTGGGGCTGACACGTGAGCGTGAGAGCGGCACTTTTGAGTCGTTGGCCACTACGCCGATCACCGGCAGTGAATACCTGATCGGCAAGCTGATCGTCTATATCAGTATGGGGGTGATTGGAACACTGCCTGCGCTGGGAGTGGCGGCCTTCTGGTTCAGAGTGCCGTTTCGGGGCAGTGTACTGCTTTATCTGTTGCTGACCGCTGACTACCTGCTGGCGACTATGGGCTTCTGCCTGCTGGTGACCCGCTTTATAGCCAGCCAGCGTACTGCCACGTCCATTGTGATGCTGGCCCTGTTCATCCCTAGTTTCTTTCTCACCGGCCTGATCCTGCCGGTGGATAAATCCTCCCTCATCTCACGGGCGATTGCGTTTGCGCTTCCGGCCACGCACTTCATTGTCATCTCGCGGGGCATCGCACTCAAGGCCCTCTCGCTGTCCGATCTGTGGTATGAAGCCCTGGTGCTGTTTGGAATGGGCCTGAGCGCGGTCATCGTGAGTATCTTCCTCTTTACTAAGAAGCTGAATTGAGGCGGGACATGCTGAACCGGCTAGGTGCGCTCATCCGCAAGGAGCTGATCCAGTTTGTGCGTGATCCAATATTGGTGGGGTTTGTCCTGCTGGCGCCGGCCATCCAGATTACCCTGCTGGGGCGGGCCATCGGGAGGGACATCCGGGACATCCCGGTAGCGGTCATAGACTATGATCTCTCTCCCCTGAGCCGCGAGATCATCACGGCGCTGGATAACACCGAAGAGCTGATTGTCTCGCAGTACCCTGCCAATCTGGACGAAGCACGCCGGTTGATTGACGCCGGTGAGGTCATGGCTGTCGTTGTGATTCCGCGCGGGTTCATGAGCGGGTCGCGCTCGCTGACAGACACCCCTCAGATCCAAGTCGTGCTGGACGGCACAACCGGCTTCATTGCCGCCCGCGCACTGGCGGCGGCGCAGGGTGCGATCCAGTCGCTGGTGGCAGGGGCAGTGGCCGCCGGCGGCCAGACAACTTACAGCGGCATCGCCGTCTCTGTGGATGCTGTGTTCAACCGGGTGCTGAGTCTGCAACCCGATGCGATCTCGTCCCAACTGGCGCTGATCACTTTTGAGGTAATCACGCTGGTCGCGGCAATGGGCTTCGTGCGCGAGCGTGAGCTGGGGACTATCGAGATGTTGTCCATCACGCCGCTCAGGCGCCTGGAGCTGATCGCCGGTAAGGCGCTGACCCCTCTGATCATCGGGATCATAGACTTCCTGCTGATGTTCGGGGTGACTCAAGTTGTCTTCCGCGTCCCGATGCGGGGGTCTTTTGCGCTTTTGTTCGGCCTGACGGCTCTCTACCTGATATGCGAGACCTGCTATGCGTTGTTGATCTCAACCGTGACCCGTACCCAGCAACAGGCCGTGACAGTGGTGTTTGTGTGGGCTATGCTGGGCCTGACGTTGTCAGGGTATCTTGTGCCTGTTACCAACCTGCCTAAGGTGATGCAGTGGGCATCATGGCTGATCCCGTTGAGGCACTATATTGCACTGGTGCGGGGGGTGATGCTGAAGGGGGCAGGCCTGACAGCGCTTCTGCCGGACATGGCGGCGCTGGGGATTCTCACGGTTGGGATGCTCTTTGTCACGACCCGCACTCTATCACGGGCGATTGAGTGACCGCCTGAGTAGCCAATCAGCCTGAATTCTTCTACAATGGTAGGCGCAGGGCATAAACCCCCTGCACTCATAAGTGATTCATCATGACTGCCCAGAAGCGAGTGACCTATGCGCAAAGCCATCATCCGCAAACCGCGCCACATTGATCCGTTTAATGAACCAGCACGTGCCTTGAGCGTGCTGAATAAACCACTTTGGCAGTGGCAGCGCGACCTGCTGGCTCCCCACTGCGACAGCGAGATCGTGGTGGACGACTTCAGCGGCATCCCGCGCGATCAGGTTGAGACGCTGGTCTACAGCGAAAATCTGTGGTTTGACGAAGGCTTCCTGACGGCCTTCCTGCAGGAAGCCCGCCGGCGGGGGCGGCCTGCCCGTGCCGCTTTCCGCGCTGAGGACCCGGCCTTCCTGCAACAGGGCCTGCGGGCGCTGACTCGGTCTTATGAACAGCGCGGCGATCTTTTTTATGTGGACCTGTGGTACTTCCCCAACGGGCCAAGTGACCATGTTGAGCCGGTCATTATCTCCAGTGATGCCAGAGAGGTAGGGTATTACCACATACCGGGCTACATCACCGGCCAGAAAGGGGGGCTGGTGTGGTGGCTTCCCCGGCGGGCGGTGTGTGCGGTAGATACATGGGTACATCTCTTCTTTATTAACATAGTGTTCGGCATCTTTGCGCAGGCAAGCTGGTTTGAACAGCGTGCCTCTGATCCTTCGTTCAGGATGCAGGCCAGATGGCGCGGGCTGATCGAGGGCAAGCCGCCGTCTGCCTCATCGGCTTATGTCAAGGTCGGGAAGAACTGTAGTATAGACCCCAGCACGATCTTTCAGGGGCCGGTGTTCATTGGGGACAATGTGACCATCGGGCCGGGCTGTGTGATCTCGCAGTGCATCATTGGCAAGAACGTCACGCTGGCGCACGGCAACCACTTTCACATGAGCGTGCTGGCCGATAACTGCTTCTTCCCATGGGGGGCAAGTGCCTATTTCTCCGTCTTCATGGAAAACTCAACGGCTGGCCAGAACAGCTCGATTGAGATGAGCGTGATCGGGCGCAACTCGTATATCGGCGCCGGGACGATCTTCACCGACTTCAACCTCCTGCCCATCCCCCTGCGCTCGCAGGTTAACTATCAGCTCGTTGAGATAGATATGCCGGTGCTGGGGGCTTGTGTCGGGCATAACTGCCGGCTGGGTGCGGGCTTGGTGATCTATCCGGCGCGGATGATCGAGTCGGATGTCGTGCTGTTCACGTCGCCGACACGGCGGGTGATCATGAAGAACATCAGTTATGAAGAGAGTGATCACCATGCGACCCGTGCCGCCGACCTGCATCCGCGCTTGTATCCGCGTGAGCACGAACGCGAACAGGCAGGATCAGAGTGGTAGGGGCCTGCAGGCCGTCTGGAGGGCTTCAGGGAGAGGGGATGAGGAGGATAGGGGCTGTTGGCAGAAGATACCTTTGCCTTCATCATCCACCCAATTGACCCAAAGGGTGATGTGTCTCGCAAGTATCCGCTGTTCGGCAGACTGCTCACCGAACAGCAAATTGATTTTCTGTGTACCTTCTGGCCGCCGGTCTATATCTCGCAGATCGAGGGAGTGCGGTCAGAAGCCGCCGGCAAAGAGCTGGTCGGGTGGTTCATTGCCGTCCCTTATACGCCCCGCCGAATGCTCCAGCTTCCTGAGCAGGCGGTTTACCGCAAGATTGTTCAGGCCGGGCACATGGCTGAGCGGCTGGGGGCGCGCATCATGGGGCTGGGCGCGTTTACCTCGGTGATCGGGGACGGCGGGGTTACTATTGCCCAGAGACTCGATCTGCCGGTTACTACGGGCGACGCTTACACAGTGGCCGTCGCCGCCCAGGCCATCCTGGAGGCAGGCCGCCTCATGGGTCTTGATCCATGGCAGGCAGTGACAGCAGTCGTGGGTGCGTCGGGGTCAATTGGTTCAACCTGTGCGCAGATTCTTGCGGATACGGTGGGTCAGCTTGTGCTGATTGGCCGGGACAGCCGGGCGCTGGAGGCCGTGCGCGAGCGGTGCGAGGGACATGCGGCGCAGGTTAGGACAAGCACAGATTTGAACGCCATGCGCGAAGCTGACCTCATCATGACGGTGACCAGCGCAGTCGGGGCTATCGTCGAGCCGCAGCATCTCAAAGCGGGTGCAGTGGTGCTGGACGTGTCCCGCCCGCGTGATGTGTCACGTGAGGTGGCGGCTCAGCGCCAGGATGTGCTGGTGGTTGAAGGCGGCATGGTCGAGGTGCCGGGCGAGGTGGACTTCCATTTCAACTTTGGCTTCCCGCCCGGAAAAGCCTATGCCTGCATGGCAGAGACGATGGCGCTGGCACTAGAAGGGCGGTACGAGGATTACACCCTGGGGCATGACATCTCAGTTGAGCGGGTGAGAGAGATTGAGGCGATTGCCAGCCGGCACGGCTTCCGGCTGGCCGGACTGCGCAGTTTTGAGCGGGAGGTCACGCCGGCACAGATCGCGCGGGTGCGCGAGCTGGCCGAAGAGGCCCGACGGCGACGGGGCAATGGTTGATGCTCTGCCGGGCAAGCCGCATTTTGCAGAGCAAGGCAGGGGGAATAGATGGCTGGCTGTGCGTCAGCCGCTAAATTGCTTTTCGATTATAATTACAATGTAAGTGACCGTGCTTGAGCGGAGGCAGAATGTCCAAAGGCAGACTCTTGGTCATCGAAGATGATCATGATATTTCAAATATGCTCAAAATCTACTTCACCGGTCAGGGATATGATATTGAGGTTGCCTCACGCGCCAGCGAGGGCCTCCGGATGACCCAACAGCAAATCCCTCAGCTCATCGTGCTGGACATCATGCTCCCGGACATGGACGGTTACACGTTGTGTAAGTCGTTGCGTACCAACGCACGCACCAGGCACATCCCTATCATTTTCCTTACTCAGAAGGATGAACGCAGTGACCGCATTGCCGGGCTGGAATTGGGCGCTGACGACTACATCACCAAGCCCTTCGACATCGAGGAACTGCGGTTGCGCATAGCCAACGCCATCCGGGCGACCGAACGTATGGGGCTAACCGACCCGCGTTCGGGTCTTCCCAGCGGGCGGCTGATTGAGGACGCCTTGCGCGAGATGATCCGCCGTCCGGCATGGGCCTATCTCGATATGCGGGTAGATGGCTTTGAGCCGTTCCGTGATAAGTATGGATTCGTGGCGGGCGATGAGGTGCTCCGTTTTACCGCCATGCTGATCAGTGAGGTGGTAGACGATAAAGGGACGCCGGAAGACTTCATCGGCCACGCCGGGGGCGATAACTTCGTTCTGATCACCAAACCCGACAATGCCGCCGAGATCAAAAACACATTGGAACGCCGTTTTAATGAGGAAGTCAAGAGCCATTATTCATTTGTTGATCGTGAACAGGGCGGCATGAAGATTGACGATGGGAAGGGCGGCGAACGCCTGGTCAAGCTCATGACCCTGATTATTGGGATGGTGACCTCAGAGCGGGAGTTCTCGGACATCCGCGAGATCACAGAAGCGGCCGCTGAGGCACGCCGCAAGGCGGCTCAGCAGGCCGGCGCATCCTGAGGTGAGGGTGAGTACCCGTCGTAGCCGCCGCTGGTAACATTAGGTGTGGTTACCATGAATGCGTTAGTGTCTGTCGGTACAATCGTTTTGGTAATAGGCGTGCTGGTGATCGGGGCGGTCTTGCTCTCGGCACGTCTTGCCAACCGTCGGCGCAGGGAGCTTTTCGGCAGTGAAGAGCCTGTCATACCGGTCAATCTGGCTTCGGTCAATGACGCGGTCGTGGTTGCACGCATTGGCGGGCAGGTTGTATTTGCCAATGAGATAGCCCGTCAGTGGTTTGCGCTGGATCGGGCTGAGCCTGATCTGTGGCTGCTTGCCCAGAAGGTCCAGACGCCCGATGCCTTTCTGGAGCTGTTTGCGGCAGAGGGACAGGCTGACTTCGAGGCCGGCGGTCGGCGGGTCAAGGCATCATCGCATCGTGTGGCGGTAGGGGATACGGCGCAGTTTATCGTGGTGATGCGGGAAGAGGAGCCTCTGCCGACCCTCAGCCGGGAGGAGCGCGGCTCGCCAAAGGCCCTGCGCACCCTGAGCGAGATCACGCAAGCCATCAACGCCAGCCTTGAGCTGGATGCGACCCTCAACGCGACGCTGGAAGGCATCCGCCGCCTGATCGAGCATGACGCGGCCCAGATTTGCCTGTGGGATCAGGAGCGCGAGTGCCTGCGTCCAGTGGCACGCAGCGGCCCGGCGGAATATGTGGCGGCGGCCCGCCGTGAAGATCAGGAGTACACCATTGGGCACGGTTACACCGGCTGGGTGGCCCGTAAGCGGCAGGCCTTGTTTGTGCCGGATGTGCTGGATTTCACCGACACAGGCCCCCTCATTCGTCCTACTGACCCCCAGTACAGAAGTTATATCGGCTTGCCGTTGCATGTGCGTAACCGCTTCATCGGCACCATCGAGATCATGGCCGCACAGCCCGGCCACTTTGACCGTGATGATCAGGCTCTGCTGGGCCTGATCGCCGAACAGGCCGCCATTGCCATTGAGAATGCCCGCCGCTACAGCAGTCAGTCAGAGCGGGTAGCCGAGCTTTCAGGCGTGCAGAAGATCGCCGAGGCGATCAGCGTCCTGCAGGACCCGCAACAGCTCTTTGCCCAGCTTGGCCAGCGCGTAGCGGAGTTGATGGACACCGAGTTGGCAGGCGTCCTGCTGTTTGACCGTGATCAGGAGAAGCTGGTCGCCCAGAAGCCCTTCTATGGGATGGTGGATGCACTAGCCTCCCGCTACGCCGTTCGGCTGGAGCGCGGCAGTCCTGCCCGCAGTCTGTGGGAAGATGTGGCCTTCTGGCTCAGCAACAATGTTGAAGAAGACCATCTGATCCAAGAGATGGGGCTGTCTGAGCTGGCGGAGATGGCCGGCCTGCGCTCGACCGCTATGGCGGTGATGCGGGTTGGCGATGAGCGGATCGGTGTGCTTCAGGTAGGCAACAAGCGCGACGGCACACCTTTCAACTTAGAGGACATCCGTCTGCTTCAGATTTACGCTGGTCAGGCGGCTATTATTGTGGAGAGCGCGCGTCTGTACCGCGAGGAGCAGAGCCGTGTGGCTGAACTGCACGGCCTCCAGCAGATCGCGCAGGCGATGAGCGCCTTCACCAACCCGGAGGAGCTGTACGCCCAACTGACTCAGCGCATCGCCGAGCTGATGAAGGTAGACATCTGCGGGGTGCTGATCTTTGAACCGGAGCAGGAAAAGCTGGTCGCCCGTACCCCGTTCTATGGCGTCAGCGATGAGATCGCCCGCCGGTACAGCCTGTCTGTTGGGCGGCGCGGGCTGGCCCGCGATGTCTGGCGGGACTACGACCTGTTTGAGTCCAACAATGTCTTCGCCGACGAGAACATTGATGCGCTGGGTCTGCGTGAGATCGCACGCAGTGCCGGCCTGCATACGCTCTTGTTTGCGCCGCTCAGCGCCGGAGGCCGCCGCTTCGGGCTGTTGCAGGTCTCGAACAAGAGCGACGGGACGGACTTCGATGACAACGACAAGCGTCTGCTGTCTATCTTCGCCGGGCAGGCCGCCGCACTGATTGATAACGCCCGTCTGTATCAGGACACCGATGCCACCCTGCGCAAGCGCTCTGCCGAGCTTCGTTCGGTGTCGCGCATCAGCCGCGAGTTGAACGCCACGCTGGAGCTGGAACGCATTCTGGAGGTGATCTCAGCGGAGGCCCTGCGGGCTGAAGGCGCACGGTGGGGAAATCTGGTCATGTTCGAATGGGATGAGACCAACACCCGTATCATCCCGACCATGCGCTTTGGCACGGAACTGGGTGAAGAGGCCCGCATTCTGGAGCTGGCGGCGGCCCGAAGCGGCGATACGCTGGTCATTGACGACTTCGAGAAGGTCGCCCATTATCCCAGCCCCATCGCCGGGGCGCGTTCGGCTCTGCTTGTCCCGATCCACTTTGAGGGTAAGGTGGTCGGCGTGATCGGCCTGTACAGCGATAAGCCGCGCGGGCTTGGCCCCAGCGCCGCCGAGTTTGTGCAGGCGCTCTCGTCTCAGGCCACTATTGCTGTGACCAACGCAACGCGCCATGCCGAGCAGGTTGAGCGCTCTGAGCTGTTGCGCCGCCGGGCCGAGCAGTTGACCCAGATTTTCGAGCTGGGCCGCATGTTCCGGGGGGACCAGTCCGTTGAGGAGAACCTGAACTCGGTGGCGCGGGCTATCTGCGAGTCGGCGGGCTTCAACCTTGCGCTGGTCAGTGCTCTGGACGAAAAGGCTGAGACCCTGCGCCACGTGGCGCAGTTTGGCCTGTCGGAGGAGGCTTACAGGCAGGCCTGCGGCAAAGAAATCGTGTGGCGTGATGTGCAGGTCTTCCTGGATGACAAGTTCCGTCAGGGCGGCTCGTACTTCATCCCGTGCGAGGAGAGCGCCAATCTGGTCCATGCGCTTGGCCTTGAGCCGAGGCCGCGTCCTGTCAACGACCGCAAACCCGGCCATTGGCAAAGCGGCGACCTGTTGTTGATCCCCCTCCGCTCGACGACCGATCAGGTCATGGGGGTGCTGAGCATTGACCAGCCGCGCAACGGGATGATCCCCACAGCCAACACCATCGAACTGCTGGAGATTTTTGCCAATCAGGCGGCTATTGTGATCGAGAACAGCCGCCTGTACCGCTCGGTGGAGGAGCGTGCGGAGGAGCTGAGCAAGAGCCTCGCCAGCCTTGAGAAGAGCTATGAGGAACTGGACAAACTCTCCCACGAGATGATCCGCAAGGACGCCGAACTCTCGCGTGCTAATGAACTGCTCAACCTGCGTGCCCAGCGCCTGCTGGCTCTGCACCGCATCATGGAGAGCGTGGACACCAGCCGCAGTCCAGAGGCCGTCCTGAGGGATATTGCCGCCTCTGTGGTGGAGGAAATGGACGTTGACCAGTGCGTCATTGCGCTGGGCGGTGAGAAGCCTCAGATCGTGGCCGCTGAGGGGCGTCTGCCGAAGGGGCTTGATCTGGCGGGCCTGCTGGATGGACAGGACCCCATCTCTATGGCCCGGCGCACGAACAAGGCGGTCTTCTATACCCAGAACGGGGATGTCAAAGCCCGCAATAACGGGTCAGCCCGGCTGGCAAAAGAGATCGGCGCTCAAACGCTGATGGCGCTCCCCATGAACCTGGGTGACTCGCAGAACGGCGTGCTGATGATCGGCAGTACACGCCGGGGAATCTCCTTCGGCGACGACGAGCGTGACCTGTTTGGCCTGCTTGCCAGCCAGATCGTGGTGGAGTATGAGAACGCCCGGCTGTATCAGGCCGTTCAGAAGGAGGCCGCCACTGCCGCCGCCGAGCGTGACCGCCTGCAACAGCTTCACCTGATCACGACCGCCCTCCAGCAAACACGCGAGCTGAAAGACCGTCTGGCCGTTATCGCGCGTGGTATCCGTTCGGTGGGGTGGGGACGTGTGGCGGTCATGATGCTCGATCCAGAGATGAATGTGACCGATCTGGTCACGGCGGGCTACACGGCTGAGGAAGAAGAACAGCTCCGCAAGAGCCTGCTCCCCGGTGAAGTATGGCGGCGGCGTTTTGACGATCAGGAATTCATCTCCATGCGGGTAGGGTCGTCCTACTTCTTGGCCTGCGGCCATCCATGGGTGATGAAGAACATTGAAGGGATGAGCGAGTCTGACTTTGACCCGGCGGCGGATCCCGCTCAGTGGCAACCCAAAGATCAGCTCTACGTGCCGATGTACGCCGGCACACAGATCATCGGGCTGATCAACCTGCGCGATCCGGTCAACGGCCTCAGGCCGACTGAGGCGAGCCTGCGTCCGCTGGAGCTGTTCGTCCAGCAGGCTTCTTCGGCACTGGAGAACATCCGCCTGTATCAGGAGACGGTTGAGTTACAGAGCTTCACTGAAGCGGTGTTACAGTCTATCCAGCAGGGAATTATCGTCACAGACAAGAAGGGCAAGGTCGAGTCGATCAACGCTTTCATGCGTGACCGGTTTGGCTGGAATGAAGAGTTGGTCGGCAAAGGGTTGTTTGAGAGCAGAGCCGACTTGCGTGAACTGGGTCTGGAGGATGATTTCAAGGCGGTTGCAGAGGGCGGAACGCCGGTTGAGCGCACCAATGTATCCTACAGGGTAGGGCAGGAAGTCCGCACGCTGAATATCTACCTCTATCCGCGCTATGACGAACAGCACAACGTGACCGGCGTTGTCCTGCTGATGGAAGACATCACCCAGCGTGCCCGCCTGGAGGCTGACATTGCCCGGCGCGGGCGTCAGCTTGCCGCCCTGAGCGAAGTCTCTCGCACGATTACCGCCGCGCTGAGTGTGGAGGACGTGATCAGCAGTGCGCTCGATCAGGCCCGCACCGTCATTCCTTATGACCGCGTCACGCTGTGCCTGTTCGACCGTGAGGAAGAGAAGTTCTCTGTGGCAGGGGTGCGCGGCCATGAAGGAGGGAACATCCCCTCTTCCCAGAGGCCGCTGGAAGCTGAAGCCTCTCTGCTCAGCGAGATTGCCCGTGACAAACAGGCTGTCCTGATCGGGGATGTGCGCGGGGACAGCCGTCTGTCTGATGCGGAGAGCCGCACCTGCAGGACATGGTTAGCCGCTCCGATGGTCAGCGGCGGCCTGCTGGTCGGCGTGATGATCTTTGAGCGCGATGAGGCTCATGCCTACGCCCCCGCTGACGGGCAGGTCGCGGCGGCTTTCGCCA
This sequence comes from Anaerolineae bacterium, assembly GCA_034435015.1. Classification (GTDB taxonomy): domain Bacteria; phylum Chloroflexota; class Anaerolineae; order Aggregatilineales; family UBA3940; genus DAOTYH01. Next base: position 16,618 of record DAOTYH010000055.1, read on the forward strand.
ATCAGGTGGCAGTAGCGATTGAGAATGCCCGCCTGTTTGAGGAAGCGGCGGATCGTGCCGCTGAACTGCACAGCCGTACCCGCCGCCTGACGCTGTTGAACCGCATCTCGTCTACGCTGGGGCGTTCACTTGACCAGAACAGCATCCTCCAGACAACGGTGGATGAACTGGCGCAGGCACTTGAAGCGCCGCAGGGCAGTGTGATCCTGTTTGACCGTGAGGCGGGCATTGGGCGGCTGATCTGCCAGTATCCTTCCAATCCGGACGGGTCGGTTGAGGAGCTGGTCGTCCCCTTCGATGACAATCCCGCGCTCCAGCGCCTGAACGAGACCAAACTGCCGGTAGTCATTGAAGATGTCAAGGCTGACCCGCTGTTTGCGGCCATGCGCGAGCCGTTCAGCCGCCGCAAGGTCAAGTCTATCCTGTTGGTGCCCCTGATTGTGGGCAACATGCCGGCAGGCATGATCACGGTTGAGGAGACGGCCAAGAAACGGCACTTTGAGCCGGAGCAGGTTGAACTGGCACAAACCATCACCAATCAGGCGGCTGTGTCGGTTCAGAATGCGCAACTGTTTCAGGAAACGGTCTCCCGTCAGCGCGAGTTGACGATCCTGTCTGAGGCAGGGCGTATTGCCGCCTCCTCGCTTGATCTGGACACGGTCGTGCGCAACGCGGCGGAGTATTTCATTCGTGCGCTGGAGGTAGATGGCTGCACCATCGCCCTCCTGCAACAGGCTGAAGATGCGCTGATCACGTTGATTGATTATACGCCGGTGGACGGCGCCCGCCCCTTGAGCGAGTTTGACAACCGCTACAACCTGAGTCGTTACCCTGTTACGTCCAGCGCCATTGCTGAACGCGGCGTGGTGGTCCTTGATGCCTCCAGCGAGGAGCTTTCCGAGCAGGAGGCCGCGTGGCTAAGGCGTAAGGGGATCGCTTCCCTGTTGGTTGTGCCGTTGGTGGCTCGTGAGCAGACCATCGGGCTGGCTGAGCTGTGGGTCACACGGACGGGGCGGCGCTTCCGCCAGCGCGAGATCGGGCTGGCAAAGGCGCTCGCGTCTACGGTGGCGACCGCGATGGAGAACGCCCGCCTGCACGATGAAACCCAGAAGCGGGTGGGTGAGCTGGCCATGATCAATGAGATCAGCCGTGCCCTGACGCAGGTGATCTCAACTGAAGACTTGTACCAGCTCCTTCAGGAACAACTCCGGACGGTGCTGAACGCCCGCTCGATCACCATCGCTCAGCGCGACCCGCTAACCGGCCTGTTGACCTTCCCGCTGGTTGTCCGGAATGGGTTGCGCATTCATGTTGATCCCATCGGATATGGCGGCGACCTGTACAGCTATGTGATCGAGCAATGGAAGCCGCTGTTGATCAGCCGCAATGTCGGGCAGAAGCTTGAAGAACTACAGGTCAGGCACATCGAGGAGGGGTTGAAATCGTTCTTGGCTGTGCCCCTGTACAGCGGCGAAGTGATCGGCGTGCTGGCTGTTGAGGACTACGAACGTGAGAATGTCTTCCATGAAGCTGACCTGCGCGTCTTGAACCCCATCGCGGCACAGGTAGCGGTCTCTCTGGAGAACGCCCGCCTGTACAGCGAGCTGGAACAGCGCCTGTCTGAGACGACGACCCTGCAAGAAGTCTCGCGGGTGGTCAACTCGGCCCTTGACCTGCAAGAGATTTTTGAGCGCGTGGTGCGCGAGCTGGCCAGCGCCTTCAAGTACCCGATCATCGGCCTGTACACTCTGGAGGATCACGAACTGCGCTTGCAGGCCCATCATGGCTACAGCGATGAGCAGGTCGCTGATGTTCAGGTCCTGCCGCTCGAGGCCGGTGTCATTGGCCGTGCGGCGCGTACAGGCGAGCCGCAGTTCGTCAAGGATGTGTCGCAAGACCCGGACTACATCAAGGTGATGGACTGGGTGCGCAGTGAGATCGCCATCCCCATCATCTCGGATCAGGATGTGCTGGGTATCCTTGATGTGCAGGCGGGGCTTGATAACCCTCTGGCCGACAACGACCTGCAATTGTTGTGCACCTTTGCCGGTCAGGTTGCGACGGCGATGGCCAACGCCGCGCTGTATGAGCAGATGGTCAAGCTGTCTGAGGAACTGGAACAGCGTGTGGAGGAGCGTACCCGTGAGTTGCGTGAGGAGCGCGACCGTATTGACACCCTCTACCGCATCACCGTTGAGCTGAACGCCAGCCTCGACCTTGACCGCGTGCTGAATCGGGCGCTGGAGCTGGTGGGTGAAGCGGTCGGTGCGGAGCATGGCTCGCTGTTCCTGATTGACCCCCAGTCCGATCAGCTGATCTACCGTGCTGTGATGAGCGATTATGAGATTCTGCCGCCCGGTGGCCGCCAGATTCAGCTTAAGCGGCATGAGGGTATGGCAGGCTGGGTGATGGATAACCGCCAGTCTCTGCTGGTGGACAACGTCCTGCTGGACCCGCGCTGGGTACAGGTGCCCGGCACGGAAGAGCGCCGTTCACTGCTGGGTGCGCCGTTGATCGCCAACGAAGAAGTGTTAGGCTGTATCTTCTTCGCCAGCGATGTGCCGGGCGCTTTCAATGAGGGTCATCTGCGCCTCGTTGAGGCCGCCGCCAATCAGGTGGCGACCAGCATCAACAATGCGGAGCTGTACCGCCTGATCCGCGATCAGGCTGAGCGCCTTGGCGTTATGCTCCGTAGCCAGCAGACCGAGGCGGCCAAGTCGCAGGCTATCCTCGAGTCAGTGGCGGACGGCGTGATGGTGTCTGACCAGTCAGGCGAGATCATCCTCTTCAACGCCGCCGCTGAGCGCATACTGGAACTGCGCCGTGATGAGGTGCTGGGCCGCTCTGCCTCTGACCTGACCGGCCTGTACGGTGCAGGCGCGGCCAAATGGGCTACCTTGCTCCACGAATGGAGCGAAGACCCGCGCAGTTATGCCGGCGAATTCCTGGCCGAGCAGATCGAAGTGGGTGAGAAGGTGGTCTCAGTGCACGTCTCACCGGTGATGCACGGCGACGAGCTGTTGGGCCTTGTCTCTGTCTTCCGTGACATCACACGCGAGGTGGCGGCAGACCGCATCAAGAGCGAGTTTGTGGCGACCGTCTCGCACGAACTGCGTACGCCTATGACCAGCATCAAGGGCTATGCCGACCTGCTCCTGCTGGGTGCGGCAGGTGAGATCACACCAGAGCAGAGACGCTTCCTTGAAGTAGTGAAAAGCAACGCCGACCGGCTTAGTCTGCTGGTGAATGACCTGCTCGACATCTCCCGTATCGAGCAGGGGCGTGCCGAACTGGATATTCGTCCGGTAGATATGGGTGAGCTGATCGGCGATGTCATTGCCTCCTTAGAGGGGCGCCGTGAGAACGAGGGCCGGCATATCCAAATTCGCGCCGAGGTGCCGCCTGATCTCCCGTCCCTGGAAGGCGACTATGACCGCATCACCCAGATATTGACCAACCTGGTGAACAATGCCTACCAGTACACCCCTGACGACGGCACAGTGACCGTGAGGGCTGTGCCGGATGGACGGGGCATTCAGGTGGATGTCATTGATACAGGTATCGGCATTCCGGACGAAGACAAGCCGCGCATCTTTGAGCGGTTCTTCCGGGGCGAAGACCCGCTGGTCATGAAGACGGCTGGAACAGGCCTTGGTCTGGCGATTGTACAGCGTCTGGTGGCGATGCATGGCGGGCGCATCTGGTTTGAGAGTCAGCAGGGCGTCGGCACGACCTTCAGTGTGTGGCTGCCCTATCAGCCATCTGGTAGCGGCGGTCAGTTAGACACAAGGCGGTAATTCTCGGGGCCTCTGAGGCCCGGACAAACAAGCTAGTCTATTCACACCGGAACGGGGATCATGGCAAAAATACTGATTGCAGAAGACGAACCAGACATCCGTGACTTGCTGTCGTTCACCCTCCAGTATGGCGGCTTCGAGGTGATCGCCGTTCCTAACGGAATAGAGGCGATCGAACGTGCCGGCAAAGATAAGCCCGATCTGATCATGCTGGATGTGCGGATGCCCAAGATGACAGGCTACGATGCCTGTAAGGCGCTTAAGAGCAACCCGGAAACATCAGCCATTCCAATTGTGTTTCTGTCTGCCAAGGGTCAGGATGCCGAAGTCAAGGCCGGGCTGGAAGCCGGTGCGCTGGACTATATCCTGAAGCCCTTCGCGCCTGATCTCCTGCTGAAACGTGTCCGTGAACTGCTTGATCGCAAGAAAGACGATGAGAAGGGCGCTGTTTCTTAGAAGAGCGGGCTAAGTTAATCTCCACTGTCCCACACCTGATGATGTGGGACAGCCGTTTTATGTGGAGAGTGCAACTGTAACTATCCTTAAGCTATTGGCGGTCCTGTAGTCTCATATAATGAGTTAGAACAGTGGATGACGAGCGGGTTCGGAGGGACTGCCCCTCTATGATCCGGGCAGTGGAATGGATGGAAAGATGGCCGCAGGCATAGCAGGCTCGGATATATCTGCCCTTCTCTTCACCGATGCGTGGGGGCGTGTCGTCTTTGTAGACAGCAACTTTCTTCACCTGTTCGGCGGGCGTTCGGCTGGCTCGCTGGTCGGGGAGCCGCTGTATAGGGTTCTGAATGTCGAACGCCAGACCGTTTCTAGTCTTCTCAGTGATGTAGCTAAGGCCGGCTATGTGCAGGGCGTCCCTCTGGATATCCAAGATGCTTCTGGGCAGGTGGTCACGTTGTTATGCAGTGGGGTAGCAACCTATGACGATAAAGGGACATTCATCGGCATGGATGTCACCTTGCATCCGCCAGAGGCGCGGGGATCGCTGGGCACGCCTTCCATTCACGGCGATGTGATCCTGGCCCGCATCAGGCAGATTGAGGCCGAAGTCCAGAAGCGGAAGTACCGTCAACAGCAAACGGCGCTCCAGACCTATTTCACGGCGCATATCAACGCTCTGCATATTCTGCTGGGGCGCATGGCCGGGCCGCGCGTCTGCCGCTCTCTACAGGACACCCTGAACCAGATGGCCGACAGGAACGGCTGGCCGGTCAGGCTGGCGGACGGGGGTGTGACAATCGGAGACGAACTGGAGGCCGGTGTCTACCGGGTCCTGCTGGCTGAGGCAGTGTCTTTCTCCGTGAGTGTAGTAGGCCGGAGGCTGACGGCTCAGGAGATGAGCGCAGTAGAGGCAGGGATGGATGCCCGCCTGCTTGAAGCGGCCAGGCAGGCTGGCATGCGGCCGTTCTTCTAAGTAGAGAGATCGGTCAATATCTTGTCCGCCGGGCTTCTGAGGCAGTTGGTGTTGTTTCTGTCTTTGGAGGGAAGGAGCCTGCTATGACCTCTACCCTGCTCGAAGATCGTCGGATGCGCGGCGCACTGCTGGCAGGGATGCTGGTGATGGGCGGCATCATCCTGTTGTATGGTTTCTACAACAGGCTGGGGCCGTTGACTGTGGCCGCTGTTTACGATCCGGTGCTGGTGATCGTGGCGCTGGGGGGTGCTGTTGGGGCGTTGTTGTTGTGGCGTGCCAGCGAACGCGGGGAACAGCTCAGGCAGGTGTGGGGCTGGCTGACAGTCGGCTTATTCCTGTGGGCCTTTGCCGAGGCCCTCTGGGGTTTCTTTGAGCTGTTCCTGCAACAGGACCCCTTCCCGTCAGCGGCTGATGCGGCCTGGACTGTCGGCTATGTGCCTCTGTTTGTGACGCTGGTACTGCGCTTTCGCTCATTGCGGACGGCGCTCCCCTATCCGTTGGCGCTGATTCTGATTGGGGCGGCAGGGCTGGCGGTTGCGGTCATCTTTGTCATCGCTCCCATTCTCGCCTCGGATGAATACTCCCTGCTTGAGAAGGCGCTGACAACTTTCTACGGAGTGGGCGATCTCGTGGTGGGTTTGATGGCGCTGGCCTGTGTCTTCGTGTTGATCGGGGGGCGGCTCTCGTGGCCGTGGGCGATCATCACCGCGGGACTGCTGATAATGACCGTATGCGATCTGCTGTATTACTACGCCGACTGGAGCGGCACTTACGGCGGCCCGACCCTCACTGTGGCCACCGCGCTGGCTGATATACCCTATCTGGCGGCCTACCTGGCACTGACGCTAGGGCTGTACAGCCAAATGCGGCTGGAAGGGATAGGCTGATAGGCTTATCTGCTTCGGTTGGTGGCTATACGGTAAAGAGGCAGTATATCAAACGTCCGTATTCTCTATCACTGGGGCGTGGCGAACGACATCGGCACACTCCCTCCCGGCACGATTTCAGGCGGAGTTGTGAAAACAATTGAGCAAATCCTGAGACAATTGGCAGACGGCGAATTTGAGTTTACTCGTCATGCCCTGCGACGGGTTGTTGAACGCAACATTAGTGAAGGCGAGATTCGTCAGGCGGCAAAAAATGGCCGTGTCATTGAAGACTATCCGGATGACAAGTACTCGCCTAGTTGCCTGATCTTGGGTTTTACTCAGCAGGGACGTGCCCTGCATCAAGTATCTTATGCAGAAACGGAGATGGTTAGAATCATTACATTGTACGAACCTGATCCTGATGAGTGGATAGAATCCGCAAAACGGAGGTCATGATGTTCAAATGTCATGTGTGCGGTTCGACGGCAAGCCGTCAAGAATTCGTTGATGAAGTATTTCGCATTGAGGGGCATTTAGTCCTGGTTGAAAATATCCCTGCCACGGTTTGCGCCCGGTGCGGTGAAACAATTTTTAGCCGCGAAACGGCTGAAACCGTGCGTCGTTTGGTGCGTGAACGCCGCAAGCCCATCAAATCAGTGCAAGTGGATGTTTTTGTGTACATGTGAATGCCCATCATCCCTGGCGGCGTAAGTGATGCGCCGGTGTTGGGCCGCTTAAAACGTTCAGCACTCATTTGTTTATAAAGCAGGGTGTCAATGCAGTGCAGGTCTTTTCCATCGTGGCTGATTTCTCATTTCCAGCGGGATATGCTACACTCTTCTCAGGCAGGATCAATCATAGTCAGGTTGAAGAGACTCGACAACAAGCATGGCAAGAAAAATCCTGATTGCTGAAGATCAGCCCAACAACAGCCAGCTCCTTGAGAGTATCTTGATCCGGTCTCATCCTCATGGGGTGGTGGTCTTCACTGCACGGGATGGGGCCGAGGCTTATGAGATCGCCCTCCGCGAGCATCCAGACCTGATTCTGTTGGACGGGACAATACCCGGCATGGACGGCTTTGAGGTTTGTGAGAGGCTCAAGTCCCGCTCAGATACTTCTGGAAGTTATATCATCATGATGTCGGCTGAGTTCCAGCCGGAACACCATGATCAGGCTATCCTGTTGGGGGCTGATGAGTACATTGTCAAGCCGTATGACATCGAGCTGGTGATCGGGCGGATTGAGGCAGTGCTGGGCCTCAGCTCCCTGTGAGGCTGTTTGGGGGTCAATGCAGGGTCAGGCTCTTTCGACAGGAGGTGCAGGTCTTGCACCTCATTTGCACTATATACGCTGGTTGAGGGGAGGCACAATGTCTGAGGAGATCGTTCCTTTGCCTGTCGGGGCCGTTGCCCCTGACTTCACGCTGACGGATGCGCTGTCCGGCGAGACGTACAGCCTGAGCAGTCTAGCGGGTCGGATTGTCGTCCTTGACTTTTGGTCGGGGGAATGCCCGTGGTCGCGCCAGTATGACGATTACTTCATCGAGCGGGCGCCGAAGTGGGCAGAGCAGGGGATAATCCTGTTACACATAGACAGCAACGCCAATGAGACACCCGCTGACATTGATGAGATGGCCGAAGAGATTGGAATCAGCGTGCCGATCCTGCATGATGCAGGCAACGCCGTCGCGGATGCCTACGGCGCAGTGACCACCCCGCAGGTGTTTGTGATCGGGGCGGATGGACGGCTGGCCTATCGCGGTGCGGTAGATGACCGCTCGTTTCGTCAGCGCGAGGCTACGGTGAACTATCTGGATGCGGCGCTGGCCGCTTTGCTGGCCGGTCAGATGCCCGACCCCGCCGAGACTCAGCCTTACGGATGTGCCATCATGCGGCAGTATGACGACTGACAGCCGCTGTCTTTGTAGCCGGCCTGCTTTCATGCTAAACTGCTTGCCACGACACAAGGTGATGGAACAAATAGGCTGATGGATAGAGGTTGACCGTCCATGACGACCCAGACCCAACAGCATCCTTATCCTGAGCTGGTGGCCGGTGAGGACATCCCGCCTGCGGGGGCGCCGTCATGGCTGGCACGCCTGACGCTGATCGTTGTCTCGATCATCCTGCTGACTAACTTGGTCGCCGCGCTGGGTGTGGCAGGCTATCAGATTTACTACGACGGGCTGATCTTTCCCGGTGTCAGCGTATGGGGGATCGATCTGAGCGGCATGACGCCAGAGCAGGCCGTTGAGGCGCTCACCGGCCAGTTCCACTATCCCCAGACGGTTACCATCACCTTCCGGGACGGTCCGAACGTGTGGCCGCTCACCGCAGAGGAGCTGGGGGTGCAGTTCGACGTGTACCGCACCGTTCAGGCCGCCTATGAGGTCGGACGCAACCCCTCGCTGGTTGAGAGCCTGCGCCAGCAGGCGGCTGCCTGGCGGGAGGGGGTGGTTATCTCTCCGGTGATTGTGTACGACCAGGCAGTCGCCGACCGCTATCTCCAGCAGATCGCGGCCCAGATCAATCAGCCGGTCATGGATGCCACTGTCCGTCTGGAGGGCCTGCAGGCTGTCACCACGCCGGGGCAGGTCGGGCGGCAGGTGGATGTGGCGGCCACGCTCCTTGAGCTGGGCAACCTCATTACTACTCTGCGCAGTGGTGAAGTGCCTATCGTTGTGGCCGAAACACCCCCCCAGATCGTCAGCGCGGATGACGTAGCCGCGACCATCAACACCATTCTGTCCTCTGATCTGGAGGTTTACATCGAGACGCCGTTACAGGGTGACCCCGGCCCATGGATCGCGACGCGGGAGTCGCTGGCGGCCATGTTGATCATTGACCGTGCCGCCAACCCCGACGGCTCTGGCGCCCACTATGTGGTGCAGTTGAATGAGGGGCAGTTGACCTCCTTCCTTGACCCGCTTATTGCTCCGCTTGCCCGCGACCCGGTGAATGCACGGTTTGTTTTCAACGATAATACCCGCCAGCTTGAGGTGCTCGCCCCCAGCCGGGATGGCCGGCGGCTGGACGTGCCGGCTACTATCCAGTTGATCAACCAGCAGGTTAGTGCGGGTGAGCACCGTGTACCGCTCGTCTTTCAGACGCTCCCTCCCGAAGTCCCTGACACAGCCACTGCCGAGCAGTTGGGCATCACCGAGTTGATCTCCTCAGCGACGACCTATTTTGGCGGGTCGGGCGCCGGGCGGCGGGCCAATATTCAGGTGGCGGCCAGCCGTTTTCACGGGCTGGTAATTGCCCCTGGCGAGCAGTTTTCTTTCAACCATTATCTGGGCGATGTCAGCCCGGAGACCGGCTTTGAAAAGGCCTTGATCATCTACAACGGGCGCACCATTGAAGGGGTAGGCGGCGGCGTGTGTCAGGTCAGCACGACGGCCTTTCAGGCGGCCTTCTATGCCGGCTTCCCGATCAACGAGCGCTGGCCCCATGCGTATCGTGTCGCCTACTACGAGCGCGGAGAAGGGGCCGGGATGGATGCCACCGTCTATGCGCCGCTGGTGGACATGCGCTTCACCAACGATACGCCCTACTACCTGCTGATCGAGACGTATGTGGATACCGCCAACGCAACGCTCACCTTTAGATTCTACAGCACCAGTGACGGGCGCACTGTCCAGAAGGATGGGCCGTACATCACCAATATCGTGCCGCACGGACCCCCGCTGTATGAGGAGAACGCCGAGCTGTCCCCCGGCCAGTCGCGGCAGGTGGACTTCGCAGTTGACGGGGCAGATGTGACCGTCTATCGCACCGTCTATCGGGATGGTCAGGTGCTGTATGAAGATACCTTCTTCAGCCAGTACATCCCGTGGCAGGCGGTCTATCAGGTTGCGCCGGGGTACATTCCGCCCGGTGCCGCGCGGGTGCCGTAACAAGGGCAGACAGCCGCCCTCTCAGCACGCGGGCATGATTCGTGGTGTGTCGTTCTCTGGTTTGCCTCATAACACGATATAATCGGTGTACAAAGTAGGGATATATTTGGAGCAACCTTCATGGCCACCAGCATACAAGTAGAATCTCGCATTGATGACACCGGCGTCAGCCTTGACAGTGCCCTTCTGCTCGATATGTATTGGCAGATGCTCCGCTCGCGCCGCCTCGATGAGCGGTGCTGGGTTCTGCACCGTCAAGGCAAGATCGCCTTTCATATCTCCGGCATGGGGCATGAGGCCATTCAGGTAGCGATGGCCTTTGCCATCCGGCCCGGCTATGACTATGCCCTGCCTTACTACCGCGACCTGGCTTTTAACCTGGCGATGGGCTACACCCCCAAAGAGTTCATGCTGGCTGTCTTTGGCAAGCAGGGAGAGACAACCAGCGGCGCCCGGCAGATGCCCTCTCACTGGGGAAGCCGTCGGCTGAACATTGTCTCCGGCTCCAGCCCGGTGGCAACACAGGTGCCTCAAGCGGCAGGGATGGCGCTGGCGGTCAAATTGCGGGGTGAAGATCGGGTTGCCATCGCCGATCTGGGCGAAGGCTCAACCAGCGAGGGCGACTTCTATGAGGGCCTCAATTGGGCCGGCGTGCATAAACTGCCGATGATCTGTGTGGTGCAGAATAACATCTACGCGATCTCTGTGCCGGTGGGGTTGCAGATGGCCGTCCCAAACGTGGCTGACCGCGCGCCCATGTTCGGCATTGCAGGCGCGATCTGCGACGGCAACGATGTGCTGGCCTCCTACCGGACGGTCAAGGAAGCGGTGGATCGGGCGCGGGCAGGGCAGGGCGCAACGCTGATCGAGGCTAAGACCTACCGGCCTGTCCCTCACTCCTCTGATGATGACGACCGCACCTACCGCTCGCGTGAGGAGGTCGAGCAGTGGAAGCGCCGTGACCCCCTTGCCCGCTTTCAGGCCTATTTGCTGGAGAAGGGCCTCCTGACGCAGACCCGGATTGACGAGTATGAGGCGCAGGCCCGCGATGAGATTGACGCCGCTCAGGCCGGCGCAGAAGCGGCGCCCTACCCGCCGCCGGAAGCGGCGCTTGGGCCGGTCTTTGCCTCTGATGGAGTTTGAGTCCTGATGGCTTACCGCACAGGAGTAAGAACAATCTATGCCTGAAATGACGCTCATTGACGCCATCCGTCAAGCGATGGATGAGGAGCTGGCCCGTGATAAGCGGGTTTTCATCACCGGCGAGGATGTGGGGCCGCGCGGCGGCGTCTTCCGCGCAACGGTAGGGTTGTACGACAAGTACGGCCCTGACCGTGTCATTGACTCCCCGCTGGCTGAGTTGAGCATTGTCGGCGTGGGCATTGGTGCGGCGCTGGCCGGTATGCGTCCGATCTGCGAAATCCAGTTTGCCGATTTCATCCATCCGGCCTTCAACCAGATTGTCAACGAGGCGGCCCGTTATTATTACCGCTCCAATGGGGACTGGAATGTCCCGATGGTGATCCGCGCCCCGTATGGGGGCGGGATTGGCGGCGGGCTGTACCACTCACAGAGCGTGGAGGCCTTCTTTGCCCATGTGCCGGGCCTGAAGGTCGTCATCCCGTCAAACCCTTATGATGCCAAAGGTCTGCTTAAGTCTGCTGTGCGTGACCCCAACCCGGTGTTGTTCTTCGAACCGAAGAAAGGCTACCGCCTGATCCGCGGCGACGTTCCTGAAGACGACTATACCGTCCCTCTTGGCACGGCGCGGGTCACCCGTCAGGGAAGCGACCTGACCGTCTATGCCTATGGAATGATGCACTTCTATACCCTTCAGGCCGCTGAAAAGGCCGCGGCGGAGGACGGCATTCAGGCTGAGGTGATAGACATCCGTACACTGGCGCCGCTTGACCGTGTGACCGTGCTGGAGTCGTTTAAGAAGACCGGCAAGGCGCTGATCGTGCATGAGGATAACCGTTTTATGGGCTACGGCGCGGAGATCGCGGCCCTGCTGAGCGATGAAGGCTTTGAGTACATGGACGGCCCCATCCGCCGCCTGACCGGCCCGGATGTGCCCGGTGTGCCATTCAGCCATACCATGCAGGATTTCTTCATGCCCAGTGTGGACAAGATCGCGGCGGCCATCCGGGAACTGGCCGCCTACTGACAAGCAAGGCCGGAAGGCAGAGGGATAACGCATGGCAACAGAGGTCGTAATGCCCAAGCTGGGCGAGAGTGTGGTCGAAGGCACAGTCAGCAGGTGGCTCAAGCAGGAAGGCGAGACCATCTCCGAGTTCGAGCCTTTGCTGGAAGTCTCCAGCGATAAGGTCGACTCGGAGATTCCGTCGCCGGCGGGCGGTGTGTTGCTCAAGATTTACGTGCCGGAAGGGGAGACGGTGACGGCAGGCACACTGTTGGCGCTGATCGGTCAGCCCGGCGAGGCCGTCCCTGAGAAGCTGGCTGATCAGCCGGTTGCTATGTCGAAGCCTGCTGTGCCGGAGGTCTCTGCCTCCGCCGGCGGGCGGGGCGGCAACGGAGGGGCGCGTATCTCGCCGGTGGTGGCCCGCATTGCCGCTGAACATCAGGTGGACATCAGCCGCATCAAGGGGACCGGCATCGGCGGGCGCGTGACCAAAAAGGATATTCTGGCTTACGTCGAAGGGAGGAGCGGAACTGCTCCCTCGCCGGCCCTGCCTGAGGAATTGCCCCCGTGGGAACGACCCGGCAGCGGCGATCTGTTCAAGCCGACCGACGACCTGTATAAGCCGCCAACAGGCAGGGATGACCAGCCGTCTGGCCCGGCCTCTGCGTTACCGGCTGGTGAGATCATCCCCCTTAGCAAGATGCGCCGCTTGATCGCCGAACACATGGCCGCCAGCAAGCGCACTGCCCCGCACGTGACCACCGTGTTTGAGGCCGATATGAGCGCGGTGACTGCACACCGCAAGGCCAATCTGGATGCCTTTGCCGCACGCGGCATCAACCTGACGTACACCGCTTACTTTGTGGCGGCGGCGGCATATGCCCTGCGCCTGCACCCCATTGTCAACAGCCGCTGGATGGAGGAGGGGATTCTGATCCAGCCTGAGGTGGCAATTGGGATTGCGGCGGCGGTAGATGAGGGGCTGATCGTGCCGGTGATCCGCCGCGCTGACGAGCTTGCCCTGCCCGGCTTAGCCCGCCAGATCAATGACCTTGCTTCCCGCGCCCGCGCAGGCCAGCTCAAGCCTGATGACGTGCAGGGCGGTACATTCACCATCACCAATCATGGTGTGTCGGGCAGTCTGTTTGCTACGCCGATCATCAACCAGCCGCAGACGGCCATCCTGGGGGTAGGGGCAATCCAGAAGCGGGTGGTCGTGCTGGACAACGACGCGATAGCGGTGCGCCCGATGGTTTACCTGACGCTGACCTTTGATCACCGTGTGCTGGACGGCGCAACAGCCGACCGGTTCATGGCGGACATCAAAAAGAAGTTGGAGGAGTGGGAGGGGTAGCTTCTTCCACTGGCCTCGCCTGATCTTTTTGTGTATTCTGTTACAAGGATAACCGCAGGAGGTTGTCCGAGTGAGTCTTTTCTCTACTCATGCAAGGAGTGCGGGTATGAGTAACCGATCATGGCGAGCGTATTGTTGGAAGGTGATCCCTCTAGCTTTATTGGTCTTGGCGGCGCTGGGATGTAATATGCCCCTTGGGAACAGAAGTACGCCCACACCGACCCCTACTGCCACCTCTGAGGTTGCGCTGGGAATAACCCCCAGCCCGACCCTCGCTGGGGCCGTAACAGCCCCCCCAGTGAGCACCCCTACCTCCAGTCTTCCGCCCACTCCCACCCAGTGTACCTATGATGCTACTTTTATTGATGACGTGACCATCCCTGACGGCACGGAGATCCCAGCCGGGCAGGCTTTCACTAAGACGTGGCGGTTGATCAACGACGGTTGCTTGAATTGGCCAGCCGGAACGGCACTGGTCTATGTGCGCGGGGAGCAGATGGGCGGCCCTGCCAGCGTCCCCGTGCCGGCTACCAGCGTGGGGAGCACGGTGGACATCAGCGTCAACCTGACTGCCCCGACTGCTCCCGGCAGTCATCGGGGCTACTGGCAGCTTCAGGCGCCGGGCGGGGTGCGCTTTGGCCCTCAGATTTATGTGGAGATTACCGTCCCGGCGGTGACGGCCACACCCGTTCCCAAGCCTGATCTGGTCATTACCAACGTGCGGATCGTGCCTGCTACCCCGCTGGATGAGATTCTGGTGACGATCTACGCGACAGTCAAAAATAACGGCTCGGCTGGCGCATCGGCCTCGACAGTGGGTATCTCAGTGCCCGGAGCGGGTGCGCCGATCCCCGTGCCGGCGCTGGCGCCCGGCGTCGCGTATGAGGCTCAGATGGGCTTCACGATGGATGCCGGTGTGTATACGCTGGAGATCAAAGCAGACATAGATGGTGTGGTGGATGAGTCCGATGAAGGGAACAACGTCTACACCCAAAGCCTGACTGTCCATGCGTGGCGCACGTTCTTCACGTCCAGTGCGACGGTGGCCAACAACCAGTGCGTTGACCTCGACTCGGGGGCGATGGGGGCTTGCGGCGCCGGCTCTGACTTTTTGTGGAATGCTACCACCGGCGGGGGCGGAATTGCCCAGTACGCGCTTGTCCCACAGAACGGCGCCAAGTTTGCCGTGTATGGGACCTCCTCCCCTGTGAATCCCACGAGTTGCATGGCGGCTTCGCTGGGAGGGGGCAATCTGGACGGCGGGCAGTTCAACGTCGGCTCAAGATTGTTTACCTCGTTCGGCAATCTGCCTGTGGGGACGTATGTGTGTTACCAGACCGAGGCAGGCCGGTATGGTGTTTTCCGGGTGAACAACCGACAGCCAGATTTTACGCTGGGCTTTACAACATGGCAGATTGACTGAGCGGCTGTGATACAGCGGGGGGCGGAGCCGAGAGCCGTCCCCCGCCCTTCCCTCTCTGTCTATGCCCAAATGCCCGGCGTGGTCTGGTAGTAGTTCGAAAGCTTACGAAGTAGTTGATATTCTAACTACTATCAAGTATAGTAGCGATAGCTGTGACTACTAGAGTTGACAGAGAGGAGTTTCGTTTTAGCCGCATGTCTGATCGTCAGGTTGAGGCGCCTCAGGCGTCCCATTTTATTCCACAGGCCGGCACATCGGCGGCCCTTAGCCTCCCTAAGAAGAAGGCCGCTTCTGTCGGGCGCAAAGTGCATCGTCTTGGTTCCAAGCTGAGCGAGATCATCCTTGGCGGGCAGGATGGTCTGGTCAATACGACAGGCGTGATTCTCGGCATTGCCGCCGCCACGCCTGAGACGCGCATCGTCCTTGCAGGCGGGCTGGCCGCCGCCTTTGCCGAGTCGATCTCCATGGCGGCGGTGGCCTACACGTCTTCGCTGGCCGACCTAGACTTTTACCGCTCCGAAATGGCCCGTGAGTGGAAGGAGATCAGGGAAGTGCCGGAACTGGAACAGGATGAAATCCGGCAAATCTTCGAAGGGTGGGGTTTTGAGGGCCAGCTACTGGACAGCGCAGTCGAACACATTGCCAAACACGAAGAGCATTGGGTTGAGATCATGATGGCCCACGAGCTTCAGCTTCAGCCTGTAGAAGAAGGAGGGCTGGTTCCTACCGCCCTGCTGGTGGGTTTCTCAGCCATTGTCGGGTCATTGATCCCGTTAATCCCCTTTCTCTTCTTTCCGCGTGAAGTGTCAATCTGGCTGGCGCTGGCGCTGGCAGGGCTGACCCTGTTTATCGTCGGGGCGATCAAGGCCCGCCTGACGGTCGGCAAGCCGGCCCGAAGCGGCTTTCAGATGATGCTGATAGGCGTTCTCTCTGCGCTGGCGGGATACGCCATTGGGGCGCTGTTTGGCGTTCAGACGGGCGGGTAGGCAGGAGGGCCTGTCCGGGGCAGAGGGTAATCTGCCCCGGAGGACGGTATAATCACTCTGTAGAGGGCCGCAGGATTTAACCCCTGCGGCCTTAATTGTTGTACACTTGCTTCTTGTACGTTTGAGTCCTATTTCACATACCTTACGGTGAAGGGAGTGCGCTTCAGATGAATGCGGCTGTCAGCGAGCACTGGATCGAGGCGGGCGGCCTGCGTATTCACTATCTACAGGCTGGCGGGAGCGGCTCACCGGTGATGCTGTTGCACGGCGGCGGCACTGACTCGGCGGCGCTCTCATGGAAGGAAGCCATCCCTGCGCTGGCGGTCAGCCATCGCGTCTATGCGCCGGATTGGCCCGGTTTTGGCGACAGCGACAAACCGGACATCGCCTACAGCATGGATACCTTCATTGACTGCTTAGGCGTCCTGATGGATACGCTGGAGCTGTCGCGGGCCAGCCTGGTAGGTATCTCGATGGGCGGTGCGGCGGCGCTGGGCTACACCCTGCGTTCGCCGGATCGGGTTGAGCGGCTGGTGCTGGTAGACAGCTACGGCCTACAGGCCAAACCTCCCTTCCCGTTGATCTCATATCTGTTTGTGGTGATGCCTGTGGTCAACGAGTTGACATGGGCGCTGATGGCAGGCAGTCGGGGGATGGTGCGCTGGACCCTGCGCCAGATGTTTCATGATCCCCGCCGCGTGTCTGAGCAGATCGTAGATGAGGCATACCGGCTGATGAGACAGCCGGGGGTCGGGCGGGCGTGGCGGAAGTTCCAGCGCAGTGAGGTCACGCCGCGCGGCCTGCGGACGGTCTTCTTGGATCGGCTGGGCGAGATCACGGCCCCCACCCTGATCCTGCACGGCGCACAGGATACGCTGGTGCCGGTAACTTGTGCACAAGAGGCTTATGCCCGCATCAAAGGCTCGGTACTCCACGTGGTGGAGGGGAGCGGCCACTGGCTGCCTAGAGAGAGGCCGGAGGAGTTCAACCGGCTGGTGACGGAGTTCCTGAGCGCGTCGTAACCGGCGGAGGACAGCAATGACCCTCATCAATGTTACCGATTGTGGAGAACGAAAACGATGAACACTGATTCGTCTGCAACTCAGCAGGCTGACGTGAAAGCCTTTGCTCGCAGTGCGCTTCTAAAGCGGATAGTCCAGGTTCTAGGCAACCTCGCGGTTATAGCGATCATCTTGTTTGTTGTTTCAGGCCGCCCGGACTGGGTATGGGCGTGGGTCTACATGGGGGCGGGGCTGGCTGTTTTGCTTGTTAACGCCATCATCCTCCTGCCCCGCCGCCCTGATCTGATCGCCGAGCGCGCTGAGATCAAGGCCAGTGTCAAACTGTGGGACTATCTTTTGACGCGCATCCTGCTTGTGGTGGGCCTGTCAGTTTTCTTGGTGGCCGCTCTGGATGAGCGCTTCGGGTGGACACCGCCCTACTCGGCGGCGATCCATATAGCGGCGTTGGTTGTGATGATCCTTGCCCAGCTTCTGTTTGTCTGGGCCATGGTCTCCAACAAGTTTTTCTCAAGGGTAGTCCGCATCCAGTTCGAGCGCGGGCATCATGTTGAAACCGGCGGCCCCTACCGGTACGTCAGGCACCCCGGTTACCTCGCCAACATGATCGCCATGCTGGCCGTAGCGCTGGTGCTTGGCTCACTGTGGGCGCTGATTCCGGCGGGGGTTTCGGGGGTGCTCTTTGTTGTACGCACCGGCCTAGAGGACAGGACGCTTCGGGCCGAGCTTGACGGGTATAAAGAATACGCCCAGCAGACTCGTTACCGCCTGATACCGGGCCTCTGGTAGGGGGAGAGTACAGGGTTGTACTCCCCTCTGCCAGAGCCATTTGACAAAGGCGCAAATCTGACTACGCTATGGCTAGCTCTATCTTTGACAGATTGTTTGTACCCTCTTCGTACCTCTCCAGTTGGCGGGCTGTTATCTGGGGGAAACACTCTGGCTAAGATGGAGATTTGTCAGGGTGTTAACTTGTATGAGGAGGAAGAAAATCAATGAAGGATCGATCGTTACTTGTGTCGGTGCTGGTCGTATTGGTGCTGATGAGTGCCAGTCTGGCCTGCGGCCCGTTAGGCGGCGGAACAGCAGTTGCTCCAGAGCCGGCGGCACAGGAGCAGGCGCCAGAAGAAGCGGCTCAGCCAGCCTCCCCCCCTACGCCAACGCCTGTGCCCCCGGCGCCCGAACCAACCGCCATTCCGCCCACTGAACCCCCTCCGCCGCCCCGCCTTGCCATTCTGGTTGTATCAGATGACTTCGCATCCGGGCGCACTGACTGGAGCAGTGGCACAGTCATCTCTGAGACACTGAATGAGCTTGGCTACCCGAACAATTACTGGAGCACCAAAGAGGACGGCTTCCCGCTTGCCTCTGATTTGGAGGCGTATGATCTGGTCTTCTGGTCAACAGGCGATGACTGCTGTGATACGCCCAACGCAGACGCCGTGCGTGCTATGTCAGCGTTTGTAGATGGCGGCGGCTGGTTGTTCCTCGACGGCGGCTCAATCGGCTATGCGTGGGCCAATTCCTCGTTCATGAAGAACTACCTGCACGCCGATCACACCGGCTGGAACGTTCAGGCAGACATTGTGCCGGCTGATCATCCCATTGCGGCGGGGTTGGGCAATGAACCGATCCGGTTCTCGCGGACACCGTTTGTGCCTGATACCATCCGGCCCAGAGACGGCGCAGAGGTTGTCTTTACGCGCGGCCCGCAGAGCGCGGCTCGTGGTCAGCCTACTATGATCGCTTACGATGACGGCGAGGCGCGTATCGTGTATGCCGCCTTCCCGCTCTTCCTGTTGCCAGACAACGTGATCACGACCATCCTGCAGAACTCGATGGACTGGTTCAGCAGGCCGTAATTTATCCGGTATGATCGGTGCAGGGGCAACTCCGCCGGGTTGTCCCTGCCTCCCTTCTCTGTGAGGCTCTTGTCTGCTTATCTTGAAAGTCTGTTGTCAGGGTGAGGAGAGCAACCCATGAGCGTGGAAATGGACCCGCGCCTGGCAGGCAGTTTGAGACAGGCGTTTAAACTCTTCAACCGGTATCTGATGCTTCCGCTGTGGCGGCTGGGGCTGGGGAGTTGGGTCAACCTGTGGCCTGAGGTGGGAGGGCGTGTCATGGTCCTGATCCACACAGGGCGCCGGTCGGGCCGCAGGAGACGTACACCGGTCAACTACACGATTATCAATGGTGACATCTACTGCACTGCCGGCTTTGGCGATACGGCGGACTGGTATCGCAATATTCAGGCCGACCCGCATGTGGAGGTCTGGCTGCCGGACGGCTGGTGGGCAGGGAAAGCCGAAGAAGTGTCTGATGAGAAAATCTGGTTGCCTGCCATGCGTCAGGTGTTGATCGCAAGCGGTATGGCGGCCCCCCTGTTTGGCATCAACCCGAAAACCATGACGGATGAGGAACTGCGCGCCGCCACTGCCGGCTATCGGCTGATACGCATCCATCGGCAGGAGGCCCGCACTGGCCCGCAGGGGCCGGGCGACCTGAGCTGGATATGGCCTGTACTGGTCATGATCCTCCTGCCGCTGGCCCTGCGGCGCAGGCGCAAGTGAGGCTCTCTAAACCGCTCAACTTGGAGGAGGCAAGAACCATATGTACATTGTCCATGTGCATGTGCATGTCAAACCCGACTGCATCGAGGCCTTTCGTGAGGCAACCCTTGCCAATGCCCGGAACAGCGTACAGGAGCCGGGCATCGCCCGCTTTGACGTCATCCAGCAGGAGGACGATCCCACGCGCTTTGTGCTGGTCGAGGTGTACCGTACAAAAGATGACCCTGCCCGCCACAAGGAGACGCCTCATTACAACGCCTGGGCCGCCGCTGTCGCCGATCTGCTGGCAGAGCCGCGTACCAAAGTGGTCTATAGCAACGTTTTCCCCGATGACGAGGGCTGGGGCTGAGGGCTTTCACCCAATTCGCTTCGTTCCGGGATGTATCTTAACTGGAGCGTCGTTGCCATGAGAGCACGGTATTCAGGGCGTCTAACGATAACGGCGGCTGGAGCCGCCCTGCTTGCCGCCCTGCTGGCGTGCAATGTGCCGGGGGCTGTTGTCCCCACTCTGACGCCGGCTGTCACGCCGCCGCTGGCAGTGACCGCTGCGGCTGTGTCAACCGCTGTCCCCACTGCTGTCGTAACCGTCGGCACTCCTACTGTTCCCCCTGCTGAGCTTCCTGCTACCGCCGCGCCGACGGCTGTCCCGACGACAGGGGGTATCAGCTCTGTCCTGATCTTCCTGATCGCGCTGGAGGACAATGGCGTGTCGGGGCCGCTGGTTGGCTGTGGCGACAGCGTGATCGGTGTGGAGCGCACCATCCCGCCTACACAGGCCCCTCTGCGGGCGGCGCTGAATGAACTGCTGGCGATCCGTGACCAGTATTACGGGATGTCCGGCCTGTATAATGCGCTGTATCAGGCCGATTTGACAGTGGGCGATGTGACCATTGACTCAAACGGGCTGGCAACCATCCGTCTGATCGGCTCGCTGATGCTGGGCGGCGTATGTGACAACCCGCGTGTGCAGGCTCAACTTGAGTATACAGCCATGCAGTTTTCGACTGTTCGTTCGGTGCAGATTTTCGTCAATGATGTCCCGCTTGATGATCTGCTGTCTCTGCGGTAAACAGGGGCCGCGGCGGGAAGTCCTGTTGTCTGCTCCTGCTGACCCTGTTACAATGACCTCATGACTGGGCGCTCTCTGACATACCGCCGCCATGATGCCATAGCCAGCCGCTTGGTCTTGGCCGGCAGTCTGCTGATGGCCGCCGCCTGCCTGATCGTGCTGGTGATTGGGGCGGGGTTTGGCAGACCGTTGCTCTACTCCATTCTGCCGCGCGGATGGGAGCCGGTCGCGCCAGCCCAGCCGGATGAAATACTGATGCTTGTCACTACATTCAATGGTCAGGCAGGGGAGAATCCCACTCCGGCTATTGACACGGCCCTGTTCAGTTTGCGGGATACAGCACAAGTTCCCTATGATTATGGTCTTTTCTCATCGTATTCACCGATGCCTGTGCGCTTGGGGTTTCTGCGTGAGTCTCCCGCCTCCGAAGAGCAGGCGCAGGACATTGCACAGCGCTACCGCGCCGCGGTGGTGTTGTGGGGCACTTATGACGCAGACAGCTATACAATTCGTGTCACCCTTCGCGAGCCGCCTGCCGTTTATGCTCCCACATCGTTGACCTGCACTTTGCCGCAGGGTGCCCAGGGTGAGCTAAGCTATTTTGCCAGCTTGGCAATGGCGCTGGCTTATGTCCAGAAGGGTGATTTTACCTTTGCCGACTTCCTCCTTGACAGTCTCCCCGTAGAGGTGAGCCAGATCGGCTTAGACCCGCTGGCTGTTGCAGTTTTCCGGGCGGAGACAGCCCTCGAACGGGGCCGGTACTCTGAAGCTTATGACATGGTTCAGGACGCATGGCTCGACTACCCTTCAGAGGCCCGCCTGTATGTCCTGCTGGCTGACATTCATTTGAGGAGCACCCTTGCCGGCGAACAAGACGACGGGTTGGATGAAGCGTTGGCCGCGCTGGATCAGGCACTGGCGCTTGATCCTTCATTCGCTGGTGCTTATGCCTTGCGCGGATCGATCTTCCAGAGGCAGGGGAATACCCAGGCGGCGCTGGCGGACGTCCGAACGGCGCTGGCGCTGGGGCTGGACTATCCCCCCGCCTACCGCGAGCTGGGTGATGTCTGTCTGGCTTTGGAGGAATACGAGCTTGCTGTTGAGAGCTACCAGAATTATCTGGCCCTTCGCCCTGATGCCGCTGACCGGCAGGATGTCGAAGAGCGCATCCGTCAAGCCGAACAACGGTAGCGGCAGGCAGGCGGGGGACAGCTTCGCCGTGTCTCACTCTTTCAGGTCTATCTCTGGCATGATCGAGAGTGCCGATTGAAGAAGGCTGGAATGGTCGTCTGTATTCTTGGAATGCACCGTTCAGGCACGTCCATGATCACACGCCTGCTCAATCTGTGCGGGCTGTATTTGGGGCCTGATGACGAAATGATGCGGGCCTCGGACGATAACCCGGAAGGGTATTGGGAGAATCAGCATTTCACGAACTTCAATGACGAAATCCTCTCCCTGCTGGGGGGGCGGTGGGATGCCCCTCCCGATGTGGAACCGGGCTGGTCGCAGGCGCCGCGCTTCGACCCGCTCCGTCACCGCGTAGCTGGTCTGGCGGCAGGCTTTGACGCTCACGCCCCCTGGGGCTGGAAGGACCCCCGTAACTGTATCACCCTGGAGTTCTGGCTCAGTGTTTTCCCTGATCTAAAGCTGTTGCTGTGCATGCGCAGTCCGCTGGAGGTCGCTCGTTCTCTGAGTACCGGTAAGCCCCTGCGCGACCTCAAGTATGATCAGGCCGTCCGGCTGTGGGTGACATACCATGAACGTATCCTTCAGACCGTCAAACCTGACCGGCTGATTGTGACCCACTACGACACGTATTTCTACGATGCGCGGGCTGAGCTTCAGCGGGTGACCGGCTTGCTGGGTATGGACGTGCCGGACAGCCTGATCACGCAAGCCCTTGATGCCATCAAGCCCCGTGTGCGGCATCATACCATTCCGCCACAGCTTCTGCGTGAAAGAGGCCTGCCGGAAGATGCCTATGAGCATTACCGCGCTTTCTGCCTGCAGGCCGGCCCTGTCTATCAGAGGATGATGGGAGACTCGGCTTACCAGCTTCAGGCCGCCG
>DAOTYH010000056.1:0-5040 GCA_034435015.1 Anaerolineae bacterium
CGCCGTGCCGATGACTATCCCGCCTATTATCACCACCAGCGCCCTCACTTGGCGCTGGGCATGCGTACCCCTGCTCAGGCCTTCGCGGAGTCGCATTTGATATGACACATTGCGGCTTCTTGACTAAAGGCAGGGCTTCATCTACAATACGGCAATTGTGACAAAAGCGATGAAATAGGAAGCTAGCCGCATGCCCATGTTTGAGAGCCTGAGGGACAGGCTTCAAAACATCTTCAAAGACCTGCGCAAACATGGCAAGCTCAGCGAGGCTGATGTAGACGCGGCCATGCGTGAGATCAGGTTAGCATTGCTGGAAGCGGATGTTCATTATGGCGTAGTCAAGTCATTTGTGGCGCGAGTACGCGAACGGGCTGTGGGGGCTGAAGTTGCACGCAGTCTGACACCGGGCCAGCAGGTAGTTAAGATCGTTCACGAGGAACTGATCCGGACGCTTGGCAAGCCCAGCCAGCTCAACCTGAGCGGCAATACTCCGCATGTGATCATGCTGGTTGGTTTGCAAGGTTCAGGCAAGACAACAACAGCCGCCAAACTGGCACTCTATCTGCGCCGTCAGGGCCAGCGTCCCTTGATGGTGGCGGCTGACACCCACCGGCCTGCCGCTGTGGAGCAACTTGTCACACTGGGTAGACAACTCAGCATTGAGGTATATAGTGAGGGGGCAACCTCAAGGCCGCCTGACATTGCCTATAACGGCGTGCAGGCCGCAATCCGTGCCAATGCAAGCGTGGTGATCATAGACACAGCCGGACGATTGCAAATAGATGATGAGATGATGGCTGAAGTTGCCGCCATCCAGCAACGCGTCCGACCCAAAGAGGTCCTGTTGGTAGCCGACTCGATGACCGGGCAGGAAGCAGTCAATATTGCCCAAGGCTTCCATAAGCAACTTGCCCTCACAGGCCTCATCCTGACCAAGATTGACGGAGATGCACGTGGTGGTGCGGCTATCTCAATGCGCGAAGTGACCGGCGTGCCGATCAAGTTTCTGGGCACAAGCGAGAAGCTTGACGGGCTGGAGGTATTTCACCCTGATCGGCTGGCAGGGCGCATTCTCGGTATGGGTGATGTGCTGTCGCTGATAGAGAAGGCTGAGGCGCTGGAAATTGAGGAAGAAGAAGCTCTGGAGCTACAGGGCAAGCTCCGCACTGCCTCATTGACGCTGGAGGACTTCCGCAGGCAACTTCAGCAGGCCAAACGTTTAGGGCCTCTGTCTCAGTTACTGGAAATGGTGCCCGGCATGAGCCAGTATGCTTCCCAAATTTCGCAGGAAGACATAGATAGGCAACTTAAGCAGGTCGAGGCTATAATCAACTCGATGACACCAGCCGAGCGGCGGGACCCCCGTATACTGAATGCCAGCCGTCGGCGGCGGATCGCACTGGGCAGTGGTACCGACGTACAGGACGTTAACAACTTGATGCGGCAGTTCCAGCAAATGCAACACATGATGAAGCAATTATCCAAGCAGAAGGCACCTGCTAACCTGAAGGGACTATTCCGTCAGTAACGGCTTGACAGCCGCCAACTTCTACAATACAGATAAGGAGCAATTAGAAGAGCATGGTTCGTATCAGACTGCGCCGCGTAGGGGCCAAGAAACAACCCAGCTACCGTATTGTGGTAGCGGAAAGCTCCAGCCCGCGCGAGGGGCGCTTTATCGAGAAAATAGGCTTTTATAATCCACGCACCGAGCCAGCAACAATTGAGCTGGATGAGGAACGCGCCCTATACTGGCTTAGCCAAGGCGCACAACCGACGGACGCTGTCCGCCGTATTATGGAGAAGCTGGGGACCCTGGGACGTTATGAACGGCTACGTGCAGGGGAACCTCTGGAAACCCTTCTGGCCGAAGCTAAAGCATCATCACCTGCTCCTGTGGATCCGCGCACACGGCGTGATGATAGGCCGCCGCGGCCCAAGAAGGCTAAGGCAGACACAGCGGTCAACGCTGAGGCAGGTGCAAGCTAAGCACTGGCGCTTGGCTTGACGTTTGCCTTCAGGAGAGGGGGTGTCCTGTTCTAAGGCTGATTTCTTCCAGTGGGGAAACGTGCCGCCCGTTCAATGCTCACCATCATCCGCATGAAGGTACCTGTCACCACGAGGAGGCACCGATGAAGGAATTGATCGAGTACATCGCAAAGTCATTGGTGGATGACCCGTCACAAGTACAAGTGACGGAGATACAGGGAGCTACCTCTGTGATTCTTGAACTGCGGGTAGCACCAGAGGACATGGGACGCGTTATTGGACGCAACGGGCGGGTTGCCAATGCTATGCGCACGCTTCTCCGGGTTATTGCAGCCAAACAGGGAAAACGTGTGACCCTTGAGATCGTCTGATTAAGTAGTATGACACAACCTCGCCAACGGTTCTCCAGATACCCTGACGACCGTGCAGGCTCAGGGGGCCGCCGACCGGAGCCTTCTGAGCCTGAATTCTTGATTGTGGGACGGATCGTGCGCCCTCACGGCATACGCGGTGAGGTCGCCATGAAGTTGATCACTGATTACCCAGATCGGTTGCTGGACATCAAGACTCTGTACCTCGGCCCTCAACACCAACCCTATCAGATTAAACGCATACGCCGTCACAGCGAAGGGATGCTGATCCAGTTTGCAGGGATCAGCGATCGCAACCAAGCTGAACACTTCCGCGAGATGCTGGCTTACATTCACATAGACGATGCAGTACCCCTTGAGGAGGGAGAATACTACCTCTACCAGCTTGAGGGGATCAGCATCGTGACAGATACAGGAAAAGCACTCGGACATCTAACGGGGTTGATCGAGACTGGAGCAAATGACGTCTATATTGTCACCACGCCGGAGGGAGGCGAGATTCTGTTGCCTGCTATTCCAGATGTGATAAAAGAAGTGAATATCTCAGAAAGAGTCATGATTGTTCACCTTCTTGAGGGGTTGATTTAACTGCAAAAGGGGTACAGCAAGGCGATGGTTGAGCAAAGTAGCTATCCAATGACACAGGCTAAGCTGGATGAGCTAAAAGCCGAACTCAGGCATAAGGTTGAGGTAGAGCGTCCGGCTCTGGCCGCACGTCTGAAAGCGGCTATTGAACTAGGAGACCTGTCAGAGAACGCAGACTACCACACTGCCAAAGAGGAGCAAGGCTTTCTGGAGGGGCGTATCCAGCAGTTAGAAAACATGATTCGGAACGCCGTCATCATTGAGGAACAAGACACCCGTGATGGGACCGTCCAGATAGGCAGTCGAGTTACTGTGATAGAGGAAGGTAACACGAACCCGGAAGAGTTTGTCATTGTGGGCAAGGTCGAAGCAAACCCCCGTGAAGGCAAGATCTCAAACGAGTCGCCGCTAGGACAGGCACTTTTAGATCACAAGGTAGGTGACAGGATCGTCGTCCGGGCGCCGGGCGGTGAGCTGGTGTTCAAAATCATAGCCATCAATTGACAAAGAAATAAAACGGAGACCCTGCCCCTCAGTGCATTGAGAGGCAGGGTCTTTTGTTTCCTTTGCCAAAATGAACTTAGCTAGGGGCGCGGCCCGCCGCCAAATGGCGGCATACCGGTAGGCGGTGTACCAGGGCCGGCAGGCCCTCCGCCCATAGGGGCCTGAGGCAGGCCAGCCGCACGAGAGACAGGCTGTCCCTCCCGCTTCCACGCCGCCAATTCAATGGTGAGCCGGCTAAAGAAGCTGTTCGGCGGGAGAGGGCCGCTCCCATAAGATAGGTCAACAATGCGAGCCTGTACGCGGAGCGACGCTGTCTCCAGCATGATCCTGTCCCCTGGCTTCGCTAGAACGGCCTCGCCTTTGGGAGCAAGTTTGGCCCGGATAGCATCGTCATTAAAGGCATGATCGCTCATCAGCACTTTGGTCACCGTGCGGATGTCGTTCTTATCAAACAGCCATACTTCAAAGGCAGTCACGTTTTTGGTATCACCTGAGCCGATTGTCTCTGAGATACCCACGCCCGTCTCTCCGAGGAATTCGCCGGAAGGTGTCTCTATGCTGAATGAGTCGTCATACAGGTCGTCGCCATGCAGGTAGGTTGTCATGAACTGGACAATAGGCGGTTCAGCACCTACTTTAGTGAAGTCGGTCTTCTCCACAGTGGCCGAAATCTTAGCCCCCTCAGCGGCCGCACTCCTGACTGTATCTTGTTCAGAGGGCTTCTTACCAAAGATGGCCGGCAGGGTGGCTCTGCCCCGCTCTGCTGTGCCTGCCGATGGCGGCGCTGTTGAGGCTGAAACGGGAGCAGGTGCTGGAGCCGCTGGTCTAGCGGGGGTCGCGGGAGTTTCGCTGGCACGGATCACCACAAATACACCGTATAAGACTATGCCAACCCCCATCAAGATCAGCAACACAGGTGCAAGTAACCGCCCCACCGTAAGAAGCGGATTGTTGACAGGACGAAGGTTGCACACCGGCGCATTGGGGTTCTGTTGCACCGCGCCATCTGTTACCAGCGTCCGTAGCTGGGCAAGATTGGCACTCTCAACCGGGTTGGCTCCATAAAGTATGGAAGCCTGCTCAAAAGCGGCCTCCAAACCACCATCCTGCTGGCACAGGAACGAGAGGCGCTCAATAGCCATGGCCTCGTTGGCATCCTTTGCATAGGCATCAGCCACAGCCTGCACATACAGAGCCTGATAGCCGACTCCAAGTTGCCAGGGGCCGGTATCAACGATCTGTACAGAGGAGGCTCCCCACAGACTGCCGAGTAGTGCCGCCACAACGAGGACAACTAACAGGGCCACCACAGGACCAATTCTTCCAAGTTGTATCTTTCCGGCCATGACGATATGTCTCTTCCTTAACGGTGAGATTAAACTTCTCAGAGCGCTACCCGCTATTTTACTCTAACAGCCAAACCGCACAAGTTGATCCCAAGTGAGTAAACAGGAACGCAGGATTGTTATTGCCAAACCATATGGATAGAATCAACGCCCATGTACACCATTGATCCCTTCGACTACACCCAACCTCGCAGATCATTTGATCCCGACCAAACACAACCTAGGCCGCATCAGTACTACTACCC
>DAOTYH010000057.1:0-3667 GCA_034435015.1 Anaerolineae bacterium
CGCCGTGCCGATGACTATCCCGCCTATTATCACCACCAGCGCCCTCACTTGGCGCTGGGCATGCGTACCCCTGCTCAGGCCTTCGCGGAGTCGCATTTGATATGACACATTGCGAGTTTTTGACATGGATATATCCATGCGGTAAACTACTACCTTGCTAATTATGCAATCCAGTCGGCAGCAAGCTCGAGTGGCTGCGAGCCAATACTGCTGAATCGGATACTCAGGTCGTACGGAAGGTCATCAGGCCAAAGGATGGCCTTCTTGATCGGCGAAATAGAACGGGCGAGTGGTGCTGAAAGCGCCCGTTTATTGCGCCCAAAACACGGAGTAAGGATAAGTAAACAGGCGCAGTGATGCGCCGCCATTAGGAGCCTGGGAGGCTGGTTGTGCCAACGATTAATCAGTTAATCCGTAAAGGCCGCAAGACGAAGAGGCAAAAGAGTAAAGCGCCAGCGTTGCAGTTTACACTCAACAGCTTCTCTCAGCGGCGAGTCAGGCAACCCAAGGGTGCCCCGCAGAAGCGCGGAGTGTGCACACAGGTGCGTACGATGACACCCAAGAAGCCCAACTCGGCTTTGCGGAAGATCGCGAGGGTGCGCCTGTCAAATGGTATTGAGGTGACAGCTTATATTCCCGGTGAGGGACACTCGTTGCAGGAGCACTCAGTAGTGCTGGTGCGTGGTGGCCGTGTCAAGGACCTGCCGGGCGTGCGTTACCATATCATACGTGGAACGCTCGATGCGACCGGCGTGGAGGCGCGTGCTCAGGGGCGTAGCAAGTATGGGGCCAAGCGTGCCAAAGAGGCCGCCAAGAAGAAGTAAGGGCAGTTTTTTCTGCCTGCAGGGGGAGCATATACCCTGTCTTGGCTAGGCTGTGTATAGCGGGAGGAATGTAGACATATGCCCAGGCGGTATAGACCACCAAAGCGAAAAGTAGACCCCGATCCGAAGTACGGGAATGTGAACGTGGCGATGTTCATTAACCGCATGATGCGGGCCGGCAAGAAGAGTGTCGCCCGCCGGGTGATGTATGATGCGCTGGCACTGGTCGAGGAGCGTTCCAAGCGCAACCCGATTGAGGTCTTTGAACAGGCGTTGCGGAATGTCACGCCTATGATTGAAGTCAAGCCTCGCCGGGTAGGCGGCTCTACCTATCAGGTGCCGGTTGAGGTTGAGCCGTACCGTCGCGGTTCGCTGGCGATGCGCTGGTTGCTGGCGGCGGCCCGCGCACGCGGCGGTAAGGGTATGGCGGAGAAGTTAGCCAGTGAGTTGATGGATGCGGCCCAGGGGCAGGGCGCGGCGGTGAAGAAGAAGGATGATACCCACCGCATGGCAGAGGCTAACCGCACCTTTGCTCACTATCGTTGGTAGTTTGGAGGTCAGGCCCCGAAGCCCTGTCGGGCGGGGGGCTGAGTTGAGAGATGAGCCAGAAGCCGCTTGAGTACGTCCGCAATATCGGCGTTATCGCCCATATAGATGCCGGCAAGACCACCACCACCGAGCGCATCCTGTATTACACAGGTATGACGCACAAGATGGGGGAGGTGCATGAAGGCACGACGGTCACCGACTGGATGGAGCAGGAACGCGAGCGTGGGATCACTATCACGTCTGCGGCGATCACGGCTACCTGGCGCGACCACCAGATCAACCTGATTGATACGCCGGGCCACATTGACTTCACCGCTGAGGTCCAGCGCAGTCTGCGGGTGCTGGATGGGGGAGTGGTCGTCTTTGACGGTGTTGCTGGAGTGGAGCCTCAGTCTGAAACCGTCTGGCGGCAGGCTGATCGCTACAATGTTCCGCGCATCTGCTTTGTCAACAAGATGGATCGCGTTGGGGCGGACTTCTGGCACACGGTTGGCATGATCCGTGACCGGCTGGGTGCAAATCCCATCCCTATTCAAGTCCCTTGGGGCACGGAGAGCAATTTCAAAGGCGTCATTGACCTGTTGCGGATGCAAGCCATCACGTGGATGGATGACCTGGGTGCTGAGTTCACCTATTTGCCCATCCCAGACGATATGATGGCAGAGGCCCAGGAGGCGCGGAGTCAAATCTACGAGCGTATTGTCGAGATGGATGATGCGCTGGTGGAGAAATACCTTGCCGGGGAAGAGATCACTCTTGAGGAGATGCAGGCCGCCCTCCGAAGGGCAACAATTAGCGGACAGGCCCAGCCCGTGCTGTGCGGGTCGGCGTTGCGGTATAAGGGCATTCAGCCGTTGCTGGATGCAGTAGTGGATTACCTGCCTTCTCCGCTTGACCGTCCGGACATCGAGGGCATTAACCCGAAGACCAACGAGATCACTACTCGACCGGCTTCGGAGACTGCTCCCTTAAGCGCGCTCATCTTCAAGATCGTGACTGACCCGTATGTTGGACGGCTGGCTTACTTCCGCGTCTATTCCGGCGTCATTCGTTCAGGCAGTATGACCTACAACGCAACCAAGCAACAGCGTGAGCGGGTAGGGCGGGTCCTGCGGATGTTTGCCGATCGGCGTGAGGACATTGAAGAGGTCAGCGCGGGCGACATCGCGGCGATATTGGGGTTGAAGAGCGCTTTCACCGGTGACACCTTGTGTGATCCGAATCATCCGATCATTCTGGAGTCAATTTCGTTCCCGGAGCCTGTGATACAGGTGGCGGTGGAGCCGAAAACCAAAGCCGATCAGGACAAGATGGCCGATGCACTCCAGAAGCTGGCTGAGGAAGATCCGACTTTCCGTGTTCATGTGGACGAACAGACCGGGCAGACGATCATCTCCGGCATGGGCGAGCTTCATCTGGAGATCATCGTGGATCGGATGAAGCGGGAGTTCCGGGTCGGCTGTAACGTAGGTAAGCCGCGTGTGGCTTACCGCGAGACAATCACCCGACCGGCGGCGGCAGATGTGACTTTCAAGCGGCAGACAGGCGGACGCGGCCAGTATGCGCGGGTCGCAATCAACGTAGAGCCGGGTGAGCCGGGGTCGGGCTTTGTCTTTATGAACGAGATCAAGGGCGGGGCTATTCCTGCCGAGTTCATCAAGCCGACTGAGGAAGGTATCCGCGAGGCGCTGACAAGCGGCGTCATGGCGGGCTACCCTGTGGTAGATGTTGTGGTACGGCTGGTAGATGGCGCATGGCATGAAGTCGACTCGTCGGATCTGGCGTTCAAAGTAGCAGGCAGTATGGCTCTTAAAGAGGCTGTGCAGAAAGGTGCGCCTGTTGTCCTTGAGCCGGTGATGAAGGTCGAGGTGATCACGCCGGAAGAATATCTTGGCAATGTACAGGGTAACCTTTCGGCGCGGCGTGCCCAGATCGAGGCAATGGAGCCGCGTCCCGGCGGGGTCCAGGCGGTGCGTGCCTATGTGCCGCTCTCAGAGATGTTTGGTTATGCCACTGATCTGCGTAGTATGACGCAGGGGCGCGGAAACTTTACAATGGAGTTTCATCACTACGAGCCACTGCCTCAGCAATTATCTGAGCGGGTGGTGCGTGGCGAGACAATCTAATCACTGCCAGGGGGCATATTGCCTCTACACGGGACAACCAGACGGGAGGAACGATGGGAAAAGAGGTATTTCAGCGGACGAAGCCGCACGTGAACGTAGGGACGATAGGGCACATAGATCATGGGAAGACGACGTTAACGGCGGCGATCACGAAGGTATTGGCGATGA
>DAOTYH010000058.1:0-23113 GCA_034435015.1 Anaerolineae bacterium
ATGCGTACGCCGCTCGAATCCGTGTTATACTGTCCATCAGCGCTCCGTGATTCTGTTGTTGGTTTTGTCTCTACAACTTTATCACGGAGTCGCATTTTTATTGAGAATACTACGATGGCCGATCTCAGCAAAAGAGCAGGGCAGACTCACAAAGGTCCAGCAGGATACCTATCGGGCTGTATCTCACTAATCTTCTCAAACATGGCCTCAGCGACCAGTTCGGCCCCCCGCCCGTTCAGATGCACACCGTCCAGAGTGAGGTGTAATCCCCGGCGTGCAGAGGTGCGGTCTACAGCCTCATCCGACACGGAAAAGACAGTATCTATCATCAGCCGGAAAGGATTCGTGGGCAGGAAACGGGAGGGAGGATGTGTGGCCAGCTTGGCGGCGAAGATGCTTCGCAGGTCGAGATAGCTAACCTCTGCGTAGGCGGCTGAGAGGTCCTCCACAATAGCCGATAACACACCTAGCTGCCGATTCCAAGGATTATCCAGAACCTCCCCTATAAGAAGAGGTGAAACTGTCACTACCCGCGAGGCATAGGGCCGTATAGCGTCAAGTAAAGCCCGATAATGCAATCTAAACTCATTTGGGTCCTTGGCCCAAGGCTGCCTCAACAGAGCCTTCAGGATAGGGGATAAGGGGCTTAGCCGAGCCAATACATCATTCACACCAACCCACAAGAAAGCTATATCGGCTGGCTCAAGCAAGCCCTGTGTGACAATACGCTGATACAGGCTGATGACTGTATCCCCCCCCATCCCATAATTGATCAAGGTATGGCCGGGTAACTTCTCACGCAGTAGAGCAAAGAAAGAGGCCCCCGGAACACCTTCAGTCAGACTGTCACCATAGAAAACAATTTTCATCCTTGTTGAAGCTCCTTGCTGATCTGGAAGTCGGCATCCGATCACTGGGTTGAACACCGCAGAAGTGAGCATCAGTTTTTGCACTACACCCCCTAATGTACCCCCAATGTGCTTTTGGGTGGATGCCTTGCACCCCTTTATGTGGGATGCTTATTCCCAATACAAAGGAACGATGAGGCAGGAAAAAGATGCTCAGCAAAATCTTATACAGAACGGGTGCTTTAACGGTAGACCTTTGCGCGCGACTAATGTTTAACAGGGACATTGTCCGGCACGCTCCGTTGCCGGAAGGTGCTAAGATTATATCTCCTAATCACCCTAGCACGACGGATCCGTTCCTGATCTTAGCGTCATTTCAGGAACCGGTCAGCATTCTGATTGACAACCGGCTGTTCAAAGTACCCCTATTCGGTGAATACCTGAGGAGAACCGGCCATATTCCCGTCGTAGAAGGACAGGGGTATACCGCCTTTGAGGCCGCCCGGCGTCTGCTTGAAGAAGGCCGCACAGTGGTCGTTTTTCCTGAAGGGACTATCAGCCCCTTGGCAGGTGGACTACATCCTCCCCGCACCGGGGCGGCCCGTCTGGCCTTGCTTACAGGTGCACCGATTATACCAGTGGGCATTTATCTGGAACGTAGACGCCTCCGGCTGATCGAGACCCGGATTGACGGTAAGAAGGAAATCGGTACTTGGTATCTGGGGGGGCCGTTTGCTGTGACATTTGGGCAACCTATGTGGTTTCAGGGTGATGTCGAGAATCGCGAATACGTTGCTTCTATGTCTAAACGCCTCATGAGGCGGATCGCTCAGCTTACTTTCGAGAGCGCCTACCGGGTAATAGGGATGCAGGCCCTAGCCGCGCTCGACTCTGGTGAGCTGGTAATCCTGTAGTTTGAAGGAGAGACTCCATGACATGGAAACAGAGACCGGCCTCAGGGCAAAGAGAACTGGCCGATCAGCCGTTCATCTATGAGATCAGGGTTAGGGGGCGGCTTGATAGTGAATACTGGGCCGAGTGGTTCGAAGGGATGACCATAACGGTTGAGGAGACCGGCGAAACAGTGCTCTACGGCCCCCTCCCTGATCAAGCGGCATTGTACGGATTGTTGTCTAGGTTACGCGACCTGGCCATTCCGTTACTGTCAGTCAATGTACTGAAGGCCAACAGCCGGGCCGGTATGCGCCTGCGCAACCAGCGGCGAAAGATCAGAATCAACTGGGTGTTGCTCCTGATCTACCTGGTCCTAGCCGGCGCACTCTCGTCTATGACCGTCTTCTTGACATCTGAAGGGCTGATTCACACGGCCTTAGCCCTGACCATCCTCTTCACCCTGCTGGGCGGTATTGCCTACGGGTTCTTCATTGGCGATGGCGGAAAGGGCTGGCTCGTACTGGCAATGACCGCCTGGCTCTCCAGCGTGATCACGTTGACCCTGTACCTCACGATCATGGGCTGGTTACCTACCCCCTTGGCCATTGCTACACTGTTGTTTCTGCTGGCGTGCGGGTTAATATATCTTCTGTACTGGTGGCGCCGCCGTGAGGCACGAAGGGCAAACGCACCTGCACAATGGGAAAAGCTGGGATATATGTCCGGGTCTAGCCGCTCTGAACCAATGAGAGTGGAAAGGGGCGATAGGAAGTAGAAGGAATAAAGCCCTACCCCCTAGAACCTTTCATAGTTGGGCGCGTATAATGAGGTGATCGGGCTGAATCTTACAGGTGAGAGAGTGAGAGGATGGCCGCTCCGCTGTTAAATACAAAACTCTGTATCCCGCCGATACGCCCTAACCGCGTACCGCGTCCGCATTTGATCGAACGATTGAGTGAGGGATTGCGCCTAAACCATCGGTTGACGCTGGTCTCTGCTCCCCCCGGGTTCGGCAAGACAACGTTGATCGGTGAGTGGATTGGCAATGCCGGGCGGCCTGTGGCATGGTTCTCGATAGACGAAACAGACAATGATCCAGTTGTGTTTCTGAGCTATCTAATCAGCGCATTTCAGCAAGTTGACCAGCGCATTGGTCAGACGGCGCAGAGCATCCTGTTGTCCCCACACCTTCTGCCAATGCAGGGCCCGATTACCTCACTGATCAACGACCTGACAGTCATTGCCACTCCCATCATTCTCGTGCTGGATGACTATCATCTGATTACTTCTATACCGGTACATCAGGCCCTCGGCTTTCTGCTCGAACATCAGCCGCCCTCATTGCACCTGGTTATTGGTACACGTGAAGACCCTCCCCTGCCGCTAGCACGACTGCGGGCACGCGGCCAGATGACCGAAATACGGGAGCACGACCTGCGCTTCACCGCGGAGGAGGCGGCGGTTTTTCTGAATCAGATCATGGGGCTTGGCCTGCCTGAAGAGGCTATCAGACAGCTTGAGGCACGCACGGAAGGCTGGATCGCCGGATTGCAGTTGGCCGCGCTGGCATTACAGAGAAAGCCGGATGGAACGGAAGCCTTTGTCACCACTTTCACAGGCAGTGATCGCTATGTTATGGAGTACTTGATCACGGAGGTACTGCAACGACTTCCTGAGGACGTACACGTTTTTCTGCGGAAAACGGCTATCCTTGATCAATTGACGGCGCCGTTGTGCGATGAACTTACAGGCAGAGATGACAGCCGGGCAATTCTGGAGCGCTTGGAGGGAGCCAACTTATTCCTGATCCCCCTCGACCGCCAGAAAGAATGGTATCGGTATCACCGTCTCTTTGCTGAGTTCCTGCGCATGGGAGGGGACTATGAAGAGCAGAAGATGCTCCATCAAAAAGCCATGCGCTGGTATGAAGCACATGGTCTGGTCACCCAGTCTGTCCACCATGCGATGTCATATGCCAGTATGTCGGGCGACTGGAGTGACGCAGAGAGACTCGTCCGCCAGTTTGCAGAGACTGCACTGTTGAACGGCAACCTGCTGACGGCGCTCAGCTGGCTGGATACACTGCCTGAGGAGCATGTGCGGGCTGACATAGAGCTGGCTACCTGCAAAGGATGGGCGCTTGCACTCACCAACGAGATGATCCTGGCTGAGAGTTATGCCAGTGCGGCGGAAGGCATCCTTAGCAAAATCAAAGAGGCTTCCCCCGTCGGTAAGGGGAGACTGCTTGTTCTGCGTGCCTTTATTGAGGCACTGGAACATCAGAACTACGAAAGCGCTATCGCCTTGGCCTTACAGGCATTGGAAGTACTTCAGGAGACTCATGAGAACTGGCGCGTCATCGCGCTGTGGGTGCTGGCCGAATCATTGGAACGGACACAGCCCATATCCGAGGCAATTGATGCATTTTACAAGGCACTCCAAACAGGGCTGAAGCTGGGTAAACACATCTTCGTCGCCACAGTTGAGATGTCCTTGGCCCTGTCTCTTAACAATCACGGCCAAAGGCTGGAGGCGATCAGGCTCTGCGAAGACTCGCTGAGGCGCTACACAGACAGTATGGGCAATCTGTCGCCGGCGGCATGCCTGATCCTCAGCAGGCTGGGGCTGCTCTACTATGAAGCCAACCAGCTCGAACAGTCCCGCGAGTTTCATGAGAAATGTCTAGAGCTGGGCAAGCTCCTTGCGCCAGGGGATTATCTCGCCTTTGTAGAAGGCTCGCAGGCCCCAACGCTCTTCGCTCAAGGCGACATTGGCGCCGCCCTGGAAGCACTCCGGCAGGCCTACCACCTTGCAGGGCGATCAGGGTATATCAATGCCGATATATTTCTGGCGATGGAGGCAGATTTCCAGCTAAAGCAGGGCAACCTCGAAGCGGCGAGCCGCTGGGCAGAGGAAGCCGGACTATCCCCGGATGACATTCCCCAGTATATGCGCCTTGAACAACACGTGGTGTACGCCCGCCTTCTTCTGGCTCAACAGCGTTTACCAGAAGCAAGGCGCTGGCTGGCGCGTCTCGAACAGTTCTGCAGGGAGCGAGAGTTATACCGCTGGCTGATCTCAGTTCACATCCTACAGGCACTTGTTGCTAAGAGGATAGGAGAACATGCGGTTGCCCGTACATATCTCTCGGAGGCACTCAAGAGGGCGGCGCCAGAGAATTACATAAGGGCCTTCTTGGATGAAGACAGGCAGGTCATTGGGTTACTGCCTGAAGTCCATGATGCCTCACCCGCCTTTGTGGAAGAACTTCTGCGGGCGGCAAGGCAACCCCGCCCCAGCCAGTCTACAGCAGGACAGCCTTTATTCGAGCCTCTAAGTGAACGTGAGCTTGAAGTGTTGTCGCTGGTCGCTGACGGACTCAGCAATGCTGAGATCGCACACAAGCTTTTTATTGCTGTTGGCACGGTGAAGCGCCATATCAATAACATCTACGGCAAGCTGGAAGTGACCAGCCGTACTCAGGCTGTGGCCAAAGCTAGACAACTCAAACTCCTCCAGTAACAATAATGGCATGGGTGATCTGACCGGGGAGACTATTTCCCAACTAGTTGATCGGCTGGCCAGACTGCCTGCCTCTGATCGTCTGTCCAACCCCTATGCGCCCGCAGACGACCCAGGGGCCAGTATCCGCCGCGCTAACTTGATCCGCTACCTGACCGACATGAGCCGCCTGAAACCGAATGCTCTGTTATTGGCTGAGGCTCCCGGCTATCGCGGTTGTGCTTTGAGTGGTATCCCCATCACGAGCGAGCGCATCATGCTGCGCGGCATTGAGAAATGGGGGCTGTTCGGGGACGGCTACCGTCCAACCAGCGGGCGTCCGCAGGGGGTAGCCGAAATGACCGCTTCCATCCTATGGAGCGCCTTGATCAAGTACGCTGACAAGCCGCCCGTCTTGTGGAACACCGTTCCATTGCATCCCCATCAGCCCGGCGATTTACTCTCCAATCGGACCCCGTCAGCAGAAGAGCAACGCATGGGGGCTACCTTTATAGCAGACATACTTGCCCTCTATGAGATTGATCGGGTGCTGGCGGTAGGCCGAACCGCCCAGCGCGCACTAGACAGACTGGGGTATGCTTATATTCCGCTACGACATCCTGCTCAAGGCGGCAAGGCCAAGTTTGTAGAGGGCCTGCGAGCCGCGCTGGCATCCCCTGCCTGAGGTAACTCCAGCACTCCAAGCCGGGTCAATACCCTAAGTCTGGCACATCTTCAACACAATTCCTTCACGTTTTCTACACAAGGTCCCCGTATCATATAGGTACAGTCTGTAGAAGTAAATGCGACGTCCCTTGAGGAGAGGAAGCAATGAAAAACAAAACAATCTGGCTTGTGCTAGGAGGGATCGGGTTGGTGGTTGCAGGGATCGTGATCGGTTTCCTGCTCAGCGGCGGTGTGCTGGCTCTGCGCTCCCCACAAGGAGCTGAGTTCATTCAGCCTTTCGCTTACGGCCCGATGAGGGGCGGCCATATGATGAGCTTCTGGGGACGACCCTATCTATTTTGGGGTCTGGGCTGGCTGGTCATGGCGCTGTTCTGGCTCGGCCCTATTGCCGGCATTGCGGCTTTGATCATTGTCCTGGCAGGCCGCAAAAAGCCTTCAGCCACAGCACAGCCAAACAGTGCCCCTTCTGCCTCCCCTGAAACTTGACACATCTACACTCAAGCTGTTACGCTGAACAGCGTAATAGTCTGGAGGGGCACGAGTGGCACAGAAGGTGTTAATCATTGAGGACGAACAGAAGATCGCCCGGCTGGTCCGCCTCTATCTGGAAGAGGCGGGCTTTGAGGCAGTAGCAGTCTATGACGGCACGCAGGCTATACCAGCCTATCGCCACGAACGTCCTGATCTGGTGATTCTCGATCTAAACCTGCCAGGGGTAGATGGTCTGGATGTATGCCGGCTGATACGACGCGAATCGGATGTGCCGATCATCATGTTGACTGCCCGCAGTGATGAAGCTGATCGGCTGATTGGCCTGGAGATGGGTGCGGA
This sequence comes from Anaerolineae bacterium, assembly GCA_034435015.1. Lineage (GTDB taxonomy): Bacteria > Chloroflexota > Anaerolineae > Aggregatilineales > UBA3940 > DAOTYH01. Next base: position 6,762 of record DAOTYH010000058.1, read on the forward strand.
TGACTATGTGGTCAAGCCATTTTCACCCCGCGAAGTTGTTGCACGGGTAAGGGCTGTTCTGCGCCGTGCAGGCGGAAGCCAACAGCCGCCAGAAATTGTGCGTGCCGGCGACCTGATGCTCGACATAGCCGCCTATCGGGCCACACTGGGTGGACATACTCTTACGCTGACGCCCTCTGAGTTTGAATTGCTTGTCGTGCTGGCACGTAACGCCGGGCGGGTCTTGACCCGTCTTCAGCTACTTGAGGCAACACAAGGGGTCGCCTATGACGGCTATGAGCGCACAATTGATCAGCACATCAAAAATCTGCGCCGCAAGATGGAGGACGAGATCGGGCATGAGCGCCTGATCCACACAGTGCATGGTGTAGGCTACCGCCTAGACCCCATCGAAAGTGGCAGAGATGTTTCGTAGCCTGTGGTTCAAGCTGGTTGGGTCTTTTGCCCTCGTGATCGCCGTCATGCTGATGGCGATCATTGTGGTCGTTCACCGCGCGACAGCGCGCCAGTTTGACCTGTACGTCACACAGAACGGACGCATATGGGCCGAGCGGCTGGCGCCATTGCTGGCCAGCCAGTACCTGCGCGATGGAGACTGGCGTAATGCAAGGGCAATCCTCTCTCTGCCCAGACCCGGTCATAGTGCGGGGATGATGAATAACGCCCCTGAGCAAGGCATGATGGGCGAAGACGACGATATGGATATGTGGGGCATGATGGGCCTCCGCCTGTTGCTGGTTGATAATGAAGGGAGAGTGATCGTTGACACCGGCGGCTCTACAGAAGGAACCCAATTGGAGGCCAGCCTCATCGCTCAGGGAACACCCGTCATAGTTAGAGGACAACGAGCAGGAACACTACTTGCCGGTCGTCCCCAACAGGGTAACCCTATCCGAAGGTCTTTTGTGTCCAACATGGGCAGGGCCGTACTGCTGGCCACGCTGGTAGCAGGGATAGCGGCCTTGTTGATCGGGACAATCCTTTTCCAGTGGATCACCTTCCCATTGCGGCAACTCCAGCGGGCGGCTCAGACAGTGGCAGAAGGCAAACCCGCCCGTGTGCCGGTTATTTCCGAAGATGAACTGGGGGCAGTAGCTGAAGCCTTTAATCAGATGGCCAGCCGCCTTGACCAGCAACAACAACTCCGCAAACAGATGGTGGCCGATATAGCCCACGAACTACGTACCCCAATCAGCGTGATGCAGGGAACTCTAGAGGCCATGCTGGACGGCGTGATCAGGCCGAAACCGAGTGAGTTACGCGATCTGTATGACGAAACGCGCCGCCTTGCCCGGCTGGTCGAAGACCTGCGCACCCTCTCCCTCGCCGATGCCGATCAGTTGAGCCTAGAGCGTCTGCCTATCAACCTCGCTCAACTAGTGGAGAACACAGTCGAGCGAATGAAACCATTAGCTGAGGCACGGCAAGTTTCGCTATACGCCCAGATCGAACAGCCTGCCCTCCCCATGGAGGCGGATGCCGATCGACTCTCACAGGTGCTGACCAACCTGATAGACAATGCACTCCGTTATACCCCGCATGGCAGACGAGTGGTCGTACGTGCCTCCCGCACAGACAACCGGGCCTGCCTTGAAGTTATAGACGAGGGGCAAGGCATCCCTGCAGAAGACCTGCCTTATGTGTTCGAGCGCTTCTGGCGGGGAGACAGGTCACGCAGCCGGGAGAGCGGCGGCTCGGGCATTGGGCTGGCGGTTGTCAAGCAACTGGTCGAAATGCACGGCGGAAGTGTGGCTGTTGAATCACAACCCGGCAAGGGGAGTACTTTTCGAGTGTTCCTGCCGCTGTCCTGCCCGGAAGAGACCGTTCGACCTTGAGCGAACGGAAGCCTACCGGCTATACCGCCAGAACAATCTGATACAGGCATCCTGTTTCTGCCTCAGTGACATACAGGGCCAACCCATCAGGGGTGACGGCAACATTGGTTGGCTTACGGCCTGCGGGAAGCCTGATCTGGCCAAGTTGTGAGCCATCCGGCCCAACTGCCACGATCTTGCCGCCCCCATAATGAGCTACCGAGTAGCGGCCCTCTCTATCACAGCACATTCCGTCTGGGCCTAACTCATGATACAGCTCATTGGGCAACAAGCATTGGTTGTCAAGTGTGTGGAAAATCATTCGCTCGGAGAGCACGCCACTGGGCCGGATAGCGTATCGGAGCAGGCGATTTCGACGGTGCTCGCCAACGATCAGCCATCGGCCATCTGGTGAGATGGCCAGCCCGTTTGGGTAACATAGCCCGTCGTCCACCCTCATCAGTTGGCTTGATGAGTTCAAATAATAGAGCGCGCCGGCTGGACGCCCTGTCTCCCAGTCAGCCTCAAAGTCGCCCGAGTCGGTAAAATAAAGTCCTCCCTGCGCGTCCATGATCAGATCATTTGGCCCTTTGAAGGGTTGCCCCCTCCATCCTTCAATGATCTGCAAAGGCTTACCTAACAGGTTGAAGCGCACCAGCCGACGTGAAGAGTATAGGCAAACCCACAGACAGCCCTCAGCATCCTCGCTGAGGCCGCAAGGGCCATCACCGGGCTGGGTTCTGAACAGAACTTTTGCTCTGCCGTCTTGGAGCCTCCAGATCGTGTCTCCGGCCCATTCGACGAAGTAAAGGCAACCGTTCCTCGCCGACCAGAAAGCGCCTTCTGGGTAGCGTAACCCTTCGATCACAACCGAGATGTCCTTTAGCGGCTTCTGGCCGGCAAACCCTGCCATACTATTTGTCTCTACTCGCCAGCACTTCGAGGTTGGCCTGATGGTTCTCACGGGTGATGGGGTAGCGCCACGCAAAAATTACCGCCAGCACTAGGAGAACAACCGGCACAGGGCCAGCAAATACACGGATGGCCTGTACCGCCTGAGCAGGCTGCACAGGCAGAACTTCACCTACTGCCGGCGTGATGTAACCGGTAGCCGCCAATGCCTGCCCCATAGCCCACAGCGCCGCTCCTGTTCCTAACTTCTGGAAGAAAGATGCAAAGGCATAATAAGACCCCTCACGCCGCTGGCCGGTCTGTAGCTGATCGTACTCAATGACATCAGGCAACATAGACCAAGGAAGCACATAAGCAGTGGCAATGCCAAAGCCGGAGAGTGCCGCCAACACATAAGCCAGCATAATCTGATCGGAGCGTAGAGCGAAAATACCTAGTAGCACAATCGCCCACGCAAACGACCCCAGGATAAATGCACGACGTTTGTCAAGCTTGCGGGCGTTCCATACTGTTATGGGGATAAACAGGATGGCCGATCCTTGGGCAACCAAGACGAAGTAGTTAGCCTGCTCCGGCACACGCAGATAATAGTTGGCAAAATAGACTAAAACTGCCGCCAAAATGCTGGCAGTCGTCCAACTGAGCAGGTACAACCCCATCACCAGAAGGAAGGGACGGTTGCTCAGTGTCGCCCCAAGGGCTTTCCACACTGGTAACGGCTTCTCCGGGGTTGCCAGCGTATGGCCGCGGGTCACACGAAACACAATCAATGGGGGCACAATCGAGACCAGCCCTAACCCTATACCGACAATAGCAAACAGCAGGCGCTTATCAGCAATGTACCAGCCCAGCACAGTTGCTAGAATGATCGCCCCCAGCGTACCAGAGATTGAGAAAGTCATCCGGAAGCCGTTCAGCGAACTGCGTTCATCATAATCGGTGGTCAGTTCGGGCGTCAGAGAATTGTAACCGACATGGACAGCCGTGAAGGCAGTATCAAACACAATAAAGGTGATCGCATAATAAACGGCCAAGCCGACTTGCCCGAAGGGAGGGACCATCCACATGAGGATAAATGCCGCTCCTAGAGGGATCGCTCCAAATAACAGCAACACACGGCGGCGTCCCCATCGGCTTCGGATGCGATCAGACAACAGGCCAAATAGGGGATCATTAACAGCGTCCCAGACACGTCCCGCCGCAATGGCCCATCCGGCCAGATCGGGACGCAAGCCGGCCACATCAGTCATAAAGAACAACTGAAAAAACATCACGATGGCCAGCGGGATGCTGACACTCAGGTCACCCGTGCTGTAAGCCGCCTTCAGGCGGAGAGGAAGGGGGGCTGGAGCAGATTGTGTGGCGGCGACATCAGTCATTGAATATCTCCTGTTCGGGGTGGATTAGATTAAAGACGTGACATCAGCGTGAAGGATAAGACAGCTTGTGCCGAAAGAGAGGGAACACATCCAGTATCACGACCGCTTCCAGAGACTCCGGCAATTGCGTCCCCGCTGGAATTGTCAACGTAGCGGAAGCAAGATTCCCTCCCGCATCAGCCTCTGCGCTTACACAGGCGTGATAGTCAAGCGGTATGGCCTCAATCCTATCAGCATCTACCAGCAAAAGGCTGGGCCGATGCTTGGAGAGCGGATAAATGGCACCGGCTTCCAGCGTAAATGCAACAGAGACCTTACCGTCGCGGAAGCGAGCAGGCGGCACATAGTTCAATGAGGCCACTGAAATGCCCGCAGGCCTCTGATTGGCAAGGCCGCGTGCGTCATAGGGCCGGGTGATGTAAGTACCAACGGCTAACAACTTCTGCCACCAGTTATTCGCCAGCCCGGCAATGACAAGATACGGCCCAAAAGTTGGGATGGACAGCACCTTTGTATCAGCATAAGCAACTGCGCCCGGCCTAACCCTCCCATCAGCATCGAGCTGACCACGCAGCTCAAACAGGTTAAAGGGGATAGGGATGCCGGTGATTGCCATGGTGAAGCGGCGGTTCCTCAAGATGAATGCATTCCCTCGAAATGTACCGCTGAGCGGCAACGCAAAATCCGTATCAGCATCAGGGACCAGCACGCCATTGACATCATGTAACCCTCCAACTGCCCACAGGATGATCCGCTGACTCTGTTCGTCAACCATCACCGTCCCGATGATCCAGTCCATGTAGTCGAAACCAATCTGATTTAGGCTGGGCATCATGGTTGGCAGGGGAACAGATAAGCGTGTCCATTCAAGCGCTGGCACACTGTCTTCGCTGACCGAGGCAAGCGGTAATTGGCTGATTTGTGCCTCGTCAATACGGAAGGTGAAGGAGGTCTCGAAACGACCGCCACGACGCCCGCCCAAGGTCAGGTTGCCAATATGCAAGCCGCCTATGTAGTAGATTCCCTTAATAGTAAGCGTGTAAGAGATGCCCGGCTCTAGAAATCCCTCCGGGATGACATGGATGTAACGTCCATCAGCAGAAGGTTCAACATGGAGAGGGAAGTCTGGTTGTGCGGTAACTTGCAGAGCATCTTTGGGGCGGCCAACAGGGGCATTATAAACCCTGGCGTTGATTGTCTTGCCTTGCTTCCTGACCACCAGCCGCAGTGTGATCAGCGTTGCGGGTGGCAGTGTCTTAGGCGGCTCAAGACAGGTACTTCCACCTGGGGAGACATAGAACAGGCTGGTTGTATCTGCCGGCAAGTCCTCACCAGGATCGGTCTGGGCGCGTTCATCAGCAACGTGCAGTGGGTAGTCATACGGCATATACCAAACGCAGCCATGTTCACCCCCAATGTAGATGCCTGACACACCCAGCACAGGCGAGCCGTTCAGGTCATTTCGATCACGAAGCTCCGGCTCGTATACAGTCATATCGTATGACCAGCGGCGTGTGCCGTCAGCGGCGTTTAGGGCATACAACTTCCCATTACCACATCCAAAATAAACAATGTTGCCTTCTTCGCCTGCCGGTGCACGCCCCACCACCGGCGAGGAACGGATCGGGGCGCCGGTGTCATACGCCCACAGCAGTTTCCCGTCTGGACGCAAGGCATAGAAGATACCATCTGTTGATCCAAAGTAGATGGCGTTGGTATTCCCGCTGGTGTCCGTACTGAGTGCCGCCGAAGAGTAAATATGATCGCCTGTCTTAAACTTCCATCTCACCCTGCCTGTCTCAGGGTCAAGCGCATAGAAGAAGCTGTCGAATGAACCAATAAAAACCGTTCCATCTGAGCCAATAGCGGCTGATGCGGCCAAGAACCCCAGCGTCCGCCTGCGCCACTTCCGGCTTCCATCGGGGCGTACAGCATGAATGAAGGTATCGTTAGAGGCCCAGAAGATCGTGCCGTCGTCAGCAAAAGCGGCCAGCGACCATGCATTGGCGCCAGTTTGGTATGTCCACTTGAGGCGGCCATCTGGGGTAATAGCATAGTAGTTGAAGTTTGTGTTACCCGCGTAGATGGTGCCATCGTAGCCTATGGCCACATTACCCTCAAACCAGTTATTGTAGCTGGCACGGGGTGATACTCTGGCATCGAACTTCCATATCAGCGATCCGTCATCGGCATACAGGTAGTAAAGATAACCATCCCCTGATGGACACAGGACTGTACGCCTCCCCACAGCAGGATCAACCTGCGGCAATGCGCCCGCCGAGTCGATCAATTCACCCGTTTGGAAGCGCCACCGAAGAGAACCATCCGGGTTAATGGCATAAAAGTAGTGGTCGGCTGATCCGACATAGATTGTGCCATCGCCGTCAATCACAGGTGTAGAGAATATTCCCTTGCCCGTTCTAAACGACCATGACTGATCGCCGTGATAGTTTGCCGCAATAGGGCTGAAGCCGGTATTGCGGTGATCACGACGGAATGTTGGCCACGGGGAATCAGATTGAACAGGAACACGGTAGTCATACTGAGGTCGAGAGGAACTAAGGAGATGTTGGGCCATGCTCTTACCTATTTGTTTGTGCTATATTCGCTAAGGCCCCCAGCGGGGTTGCCAGTTGGTGTGATCATCGAAGGTAAGCTGACGGACCTCGCCGCCATCTACGCGGATGATGAAAATCTGATTCCTGCCTGAAGCGTTTGAGGCATAAGCAATCCACTGCCCGTCAGGGGAAAAGGAGGGGGCCTTATTGTTGCCGCCATTGGTCAGCCGACGCAACAGGCTACGGTCGCACCCATTCGATAGATTGGCGCAGTCAATGTGGACTAAGTAAATATCCTTGTCGCCGGGCGGGCCAGCGTAAAAAGCAAGATAGCGCCCGTCAGGTGACCAGTCATTGCGTCCCTCTACGTTGATGCCATAGGTCAACTGGCGGATATTAGTCCCATCGGCGTTCATGACAAACAGGCTGGTTGCCCCTGCCAGATTAGAGGTGAAAGAGACACGCGTCCCATCTGGCGACCATTCTGGATCAACGTCATCTACATCGTTCCAAGTCAGGCGGGTGGGGTTTGAACCATCTATCCCCATTACCCAGATGTCCTGCTCACCGCCTGCGGTGGAAGTAAACACAATCCGCCTGCCATCGGGCGAGATAGAAGGGGAATAGTTGTCGCCCATATGGCGCGTCAGGCGCTGAATGTTACCCCCGCTTGTGCTCATGATATAAATGTCAAAATTACCATCCTCTGATTGAGAGGAGAACACAATGCTCTCCCCATCGGGGGAAAGCGAAGGATACCAATCTGTTCCGGGGCGGCGGGTCAGTTGTAACTGATTCGAGCCGTCGGCGTTCATCAAGCAGATTTCGTCAGAGCCGTTCACATAGCACACGTAGACGATCTTCGTGCGCCAGAGGTCAAAGGCAGGGGTGGCTGTGATGAAGGCAGGCGGTGAAGAGACCTCTGACTGCGTAGCAATATAAGTGGGGGGCGCAGTAGCCGTCAGCGCCAGGATATATTCAGCAGGCAGAACAAAAGTGGGCGGCGGGTCAGTAGCGGTCACGTAGATGATCGGTGCGGTCGGCGTCACAGCACCTTGCGGGGACGTTGCCCGCTTCAGCCCGATTGCAATGATCACCCCCAACAGCAGGATTGGAACAACGAGCGCCAATCGGGCCAGCGAGCGGCGGGTGTACTGACGCCGGACCGCCGCTGCGCTCGGAATACGTGTCACGCTTGACGGGTAAACACCACGCGGCTCGGACGGCTTCAGGATGGACTTACGAGGGTCTCTCTCTCCGCTCACTACTGCCTCACAAGACCGTTCTTATCGCTCAACCAACCCAATTGCTGACAGAGCGGGGGGCGTCCGGGGCGGCACACCTTCGATCCACAACTCATGCCATAAGGCAAAATTGAGCAGATACCATGTCAGGTAGTCGTTTCGCTCCATCATCATCTCAACTACTGTCGGGTCAAAGTAATCCGTGCGCCGCACAAAATCTGCCAGCTTGCGGCGCATCACACTGCCCAGCCGTGTTTCCATCCACTCGTTGATCGGCACGGCAAATCCCTGCTTGGGCCGGTCAATAATCTGTTCCGGGATCAGTCCCCTGACAGCCTGTTTAAAGAGATACTTCGTTGTTTGCCCTCTCAGTTTGACCTGCTCCGGAATACTGATCGCCAACCCCACAAACACATAATCCAGATAGGGAACTCGCGCCTCTACACTGGTGGCCATAGACATCTTGTCTACGCGCATCAAGAGCAGTTCAGGCAACCTTAAGCGCAGGTCGAGATAGGCCATCCAGGCAAGATAGTCAGCTCCGCCAGAGCGCTGTTCGAACCGCTGACGGTAGGGTCGGATGACATCCCACGAGGAGAGGTCACCCAACCTCTTCCGCAATGAGGCGCTGATCAGGCGGCTTTTGCGTGCCTCGCCGAAGGCCTCCGCCCCGCCCCAGAACAATTCCTCACCTGCGACAGCCCGCCGCACAAACTCATATCGGATTGTGTCTCGACTGAGAGGGGCTACTGCCAGTGCGGCCCGGCGCAGACCCGCCGGCAGGCGTGCGAAAGCCTGCCAAGCCCCATGATACAATCTCAATATATCGAGCCAGTGAGTATATCCGCAGAATAACTCATCCGCCCCCTCGCCCACCTGTATCACAATCGTACCCGAATCACGGGCTAATTTGGAAACATAGTAGATTGGCACACATACCGGGTCAGCGATCGGTTCATCCTGATAGTAGACGAGCGCCGGCAAGAAGTTGACCAAATCCTCCTCGTCAATAACGACTTCATGGTGCTCAGCACCGAAACGCTGGGCAACCAGCCGCGCATACTGGAACTCGTTATAACGCTCTTGGCCGGCATAGCCGACGCTGAAAGTCTGCACAGGGCGGTCCATCTGTTCAGCCATCAGCGCTACATTGGTACTGGAGTCAATCCCGCCGCTCAGAAAGACGCCAAAGGGGACATCGCTCACCATCCGCAACCGGATCGACTCTCGGAGTGTCTCACGTAATGCCTCGCAGTACTGTGCTTCTGTCCAATCAGGGTGGGTTTGGGCAGAGTCAAAGACATCCCAGTATTCGGAGATGTGCAGGCCGCCATCCTGATCGAGGATGGCATAATGCCCTGGCGGCAACTTGTAGATGCCGGAGAAAAGCGTATGAGGAGCAGGGGTTGTCAGGAAGGAGAGGAAATGGTACAGAGCCTCTTCATCTACAGCCCGCCTGACCGCTGGATGCTGAAGGATAACCTTGATCTCTGAGGCGAAAATGAAGTACCCGTCAGCGAAGGTGTAGTAAAGCGGCTTGACCCCTATTCGGTCGCGGGCCAAGAACAACTCTCGTTTGTCCTCATCCCAGACAGCAATGGCAAACATTCCCCGTAGCCGGTGCAGGGCCTCCGGCCCATGCTCCTGAAAGAGGTAGAGAATTGTTTCAGTGTCACTATGCCCGCGGAAAGCGTAACCCCGGTCCTGAAGCTCTTGCCGGTAGTCGGCGTGATTGTAAACCTCACCGTTATAGGTGATCCACAGCTTACCCGAGGCATCAGGCATGGGCATATGACCAGCAGGGGAGAGGTCGAGAATGGCCAGCCGCCGGTTGGCAAGGACGGCACGCCTGTCAGGCGAGAGGTAAATACCGGCATCATCAGGCCCTCTGTGGGCAATGACATCAGCCATGCCCTCGATCAGCCCTTCGTCCACTGGCGGCGCATCGCCCAGCCCAATGATCCCGGCAATACCACACATATTGCATCAGCCTCCTTGCCGACTTAACGGCTGGTCTCGTCTACACATGTCCGATAGACCTCAATCCACTGATCAGTCAGTGTCTCCCAGTTGAAATGCTCCACCACATAACGCCGCCCTTGCTCTGCCTGCGCCCGCGCCTGCTCACGGTGCTCTAGAATGTCTATGATCTCACGAGCCAGTGCCGCCACATCCCCAAACGGCACAGCCCGTGCCACGCCAGACTGAACAAGCTGGGGGGTCAGGCCGCAACGATCAGTCAGAATGCTGGGAGTAGCGTTGAGGAGCGATTCAAGCACCGTTGAGGGTTGATTGTCGTAACGTGAGGGAAGCACATACAGGTCGAATGCACGGTAGGCCGCGGCCTTCCTTTCGTTGTCGCCAACGTAGCCAGTGAAACGCACAGCCTCACGAATACCCAGCCGATCTACCTGACTTTCCAGCTCCCGCCGTGCCCCATCGTCGGGGCCTACCAGCATCAGAACAGCATCAGGCTTATGGGCCAAAACCCGCGCAAAGGCCTCTACAAGAAACTCCGGCCCCTTGATACTGTTGAGCCGTCCAAGAAAGCCGATTACCGGCTGGTCATCACGCACACCATACTGGCGTTTGAAGGCTGAAGCATCTCCGCCATGATTGAATGCTGTAACATCAATGCCTGCGGGGATGACAATAATCCGGCTGTCTGGCAGACCTAACGCCAGATATTGCTGGCGTTCCATCTCAGTCGACGCATGCAGACGCGAGGCCCCCTCCAGCAAACGACGGCCATACAGCAGGTCATAAATCCGCTTGACCCCTTCTCGACCCAGCTCCGGCGGAAGCCCTCCATATGGCATCAAGATATAAGGACGGCCTGACTTTCGCAGAGCAGGCATGGCATATACGTTTTGCAGGGTACGGAATTCGTGCAATTGGATCACATCAAAGTACTGCATGGTCTGCGCCAACCGTCCCCCAAACCCGACGGGGATAAAGAGGCGGTTCCAGGCCAGCCTGTTGCTCAGATTGCGGAAGCGGCGTACCCGCACCCCGTCAATGACGTGTTCACCTGCTGTTGAGCGGCTGTGTGCATCGAGAGCGTCTGTTGTGTAAACCAGCACCTCGTGCCCGCGCTCAACCAGCCGCTTGCTCATTTCATAGACAACTAGGACCGGTCCTCCATAAGCCCAAGCCGGCTTGAAGTAAGGCACAATATGCAAAATCCGCAAATGTTCCGTTGTTCTGATGTACATGGTTGGCTCCAGTTTGTCATGTGCCCATTTGCTTAACTGCCCTCGCCGCATGATGGAGCAGGAGCGCTTCAAACTCGTCGGTGATTGTATCCCAGTCACAATGAGCCTCAACAAAGGCACGGGCCTGATAACCTAGCTCCTGCAACTGATCCCGTAATGTCAGCGCTGTTGTGACCTGTTCCCCAGCAGGGGCATAGATGACACCATTTCCGTCACCTATATCGCGCCGGACACCCGGAAGCGGCGTAGCGATGACAGGTTTGCCTGCGGCCATATACTCGTATAGTTTGATCGGGACAATATGTTCTGTAGCAGGTACAGCATGAAAGGGCAACAGGCACACATCAGCCGTGGCAAGAAGCATCGGGATACGATCATAAGGCACACGACCAGTCAGGATCAGCCGCTCGCCTAGAACCTCATCACGCATGGCACACAGCGCCGGGTAGTCATCGCCGTCCCCAACGACCAGCAGTTTCACCTCTGCCGGCGCACGCCGGAGACTCTCGGCCACCTCTCGAACACCGGAGAAGGTATAGAGCCATCCCATAAAGAAGAACACCATGCCTTCCGGCTGAATCCCCAGCCTGACCCGCTCCGCTGTACCATCCAGTGCTGGCGAAAAGCGCCTTAAATCCACCCCCGTACGCAGGACACGGGATCGTTGCGGGCTGGCCCCCATACGGATTGCGTAGTCACGCAGATGCTCGTTGATCAGCACCACCTCATCAGCGGCGGCAAACAGCCACCGCTCAACTGTGCGGGCAACAGGCCGCAACAGGCTGGCCGGCACAATGGCATGCAACGCATCTATAACGTGAAACACAAAGGGAATACGATGCCGCCTAGCTAGTTGCAGGGCAGGTAAACCGGTGCTCAGGGCATAAGAGACAATCACATCCGGGCGATCCTCGCGGATCAGGCGGCTCAGCGTAACCCTGTGAGACACGACAGAAGAAGGTCGTGCCAATGGCCGCAGGCTGATCGTTGCAGGGGTGATCAGCCGGATACTGGCTCCCTCATAGATGCGGGCCGCATGGGGCTGTTCCCGAAAAGCCGCGATCAGAGGCTCCCGCGGCCAGTGGGGGCGCAGGATGGGGTAGTCCAGCACGGTGACCTGATGTCCACGCAGAGAGAGCCGCTCAAATAGATGATGCTGTTGGTGAGGGCCGCGCCGCAACCAGTCCGTTTCCTGCACGACGATAATCTTCATGGTGTCATCTCTGGATGGGTCTGGCGGTAGGCTTCATACTCCTCTGGAGCAGGCACATCGGTACGCAGGATGCGCATAATATGCACCCCCTCAACCTCAAATACCGGCTCAAATACGAGAGGGTCAAAAGCATGCTGATAGAACTCACTGTCCTGCCAGCCCAATTCACTCCCATAAACGCTGTAGATTGATGAGGAGTGGATGAGATAGTCGTATCCCTGCAAGTCGGTCAGCCTGAGCGGGTACATCACGCTGATTTCATACTCGCGCAGGTAGTAAGGCAACCGGCCATCCATAACGGCCAACCGGCTCGTCGCCGGGTCAATGTGGGCGCGCACATACAAGACCTGACGATAGAGCCGCCCCTGTACCTCAAGCAGGCGCTCTGTCTCGGAGGCGAAGGGCCGTGTCAATGTGCGGTAGAGACCTCCAAGCCGATCATGTGCTCCCCACACCAACAATCCCAGCAAAAGCGCCGCTCCCCCGATCTGCCAGAGCAGGCGCGGCAGGCGAATCTTCTCAGCTACCCGTTCCACAATCCACAACATGGGTCGAGTTGACCAGACCGCCATGACAGGCAAGATCAATAACAGGAAACGCGCATCAAAAGAGAAGCGCGTCCACCATGCCAGCCAGTACGGGATCGCCATCACAGACAGGATCAGATCAACGGGCATCTCTTCAGACCGGCTTTGGATCACCCGCCAGCCTTGCCGCACAGCAAGGTAGAGGCCGCTTCCCCATCCTAGCGCATAGACAGGGGCCAGCGCTGGGCCAAAGTCACCAGCCCATCCCAGTGAGGGGAATACCCCCCGCCAGTCTAAGCGGGCTGACAGCAGGTGATACAGCCCGGCAATGGGGATAACGTTCTGAGGCCCGCCAAGCAACCAATTGCGAAGGTACCATGGCCCCGCAATTGCCAGCGAAGGCAGGAGCAGACCGGCCCAGCCGATCAATGCCTGCCGCCAGAGGCCGGCAAGCCCCAGCTTCCGCATGACCAGCAGACGCAGAGCGGGTATAACCGCTAGGCTGGCCAGCCAAGTCAATGCCGACTGCTTGGTGAAGAGTGCAATCCCTGTCAGGACCCCACCCAGCAGGGCATCGCGTCCATCCCCTGAGTTCCACCATCGCAGGATGTAGATCAAAGCCAGTGTTAGGGGGAAAGCCGTTGGGATGTCGGTATATTCCAGCGTGCCATTTCGAATAAACAGAGGCGTCAGAGCAAGGATAACAGCCGCCAGCAAACCCGTCCTCTGCCCTGCAAGTTGCCGGCCAAGCAGGTAAGCGGCCCCCAGTGTGGCAAGAGCCATCATCACTGGGAAGAGGCGGGCTAGATGCTCATTGGTGTTCCCTGCCGCAAACCATGTAGCCACAAAACTCAAGGGCACCAGCGGCGGATAACCGGATATGGTCTCCGGTAAACGTTGCATCTCATAGATTATCTGTGCCTGCAAACCATAGCGGGAGAGAGTATCATCACCGATGAAGGGATAGTACAACCCGTGCACCAGCATGATTGTCCCCACACCGATCAATGTCCACCTGAGTAAGCTCTCAAAGTCCAACCGCTTGAGGCTCTGCCACTGAGCCAGCCACCAGCCGCACCAACGACGGGGTGTGATCCACTGCCGGTTCAGGGCTAGACCACCGCCCAACCCCGCCAGCACGATCCCCAGAGCTACAGGGCCGGTGATCCAGCGCCCCGGCAATAATCCCGCCCAGAACAGCACCAATGCCAGCAGGCCGCTACTCAGACTCAGCGCGGTTAACATGATCTGAAGCGGTACGTGCCTGTCCCTCTGATACTGTAACAGCCGATCAGTCAGCGGCCACGCAAACAGATAACCAGCCGGGATCAAAATGAGAGCCAAAGGTGAGAACACCGCTTGAGGGCCCCCCTGTATTTATGCCCTTTACTAATGCGACAGCTTCACTGATACCGCACGATGATGGGCGTCCGCATGACCTGCTCAACCGCGGCGCGGTTTTTCTCCAGATCAGCGATGATCTCATTGTGGGGAACAAGGATCGCCAGCATATCAGCGCCCCTGCAAATCTCAACCAGCGACGAATATTCCATTCCCTCGATCAACGGATCATAGCAAGCCACATTGTATCCATCCTCGCGCAATAGTTCGACTATCTCAACAGCCGGGCTTTCACGCAGGTCATCCGTGTTAGGCTTGTAAGCCGCCCCCAAAGCAATAATCCTAGGGGAGGCTACATCTCTCACAGCCCGACGAATCTTTGCCGCAACACGGTGAGGCATTCCGTCGTTAACTTTGCGCGCGGCGAAGATCATCTGCGAGTTATACGGGTCAACCTCCTTGATAAACCACGGATCAATGGCGATGCAATGCCCTCCGACACCAATACCCGGCGCAAGGATATTCACACGAGGATGCTTGTTTGCCAGCCGGATGGCCTCCCTGCCGTCCACCCCCAGCGTCTCCGCCACAGCGTTAAACTCGTTTGCCAGTGCAATGTTGACATCACGGAACGAATTTTCCATCAGCTTGACCAGTTCGGCAGTTACATCATCGGTCTTATGTAGTGCTCCTTCAACAAAGCTGGCATAGACCTCAGCCGCCATATCACATGTGACAGCATTGATCCCGCCGATAATGCGGTCATTATGCACGATCTCATGGTAGATATTGCCGGGCAACACACGCTCAGGACAGTGCGCCAAAAAGATCGTCTCACCAACCTTCAGGCCGGTCGCCCTTTCAATGGCAGGGCCGACACGCTCCCGGCAGGTCAAGGGGGGCACGGTGGACTCGACAATGACCAGATTGCCCTTCCGCAAGTAGGGGAGAATGCTGTTAACAGCGGCATCTACATAGCTCATATCAGCGGCTTGCTTGCGCTTATCAAGCGGTGTAGGCACAGCAATAATGAATACATCCCCCTCACAAGGCGTGCTCTGAGCACGGAGATTTGCCTTGACGCGCGGGTCATTCATCACTTCTTGAAGGTCTCTCTCGCGGAAATGCAAAGCTCCCTCGTTGATCGAGCGTACTATTTCCTCGTTAGTATCCACACCGATCACATTGTGCCCGGCCCTTGCCAGAAGCAATGCGGCGGGCAGGCCTACATAGCCTGTCCCGACAACAACAATGGTCTTCTTCTTATTCTCGATCACGACTGTTAGCCCTCTTTCTATCTCGAAGGTTTGAGGAAATCTTGAGTCAGGATGGTAAAGAAATGCCCTCAGCTTTCATTCTGAGGGAGAGAGGGGGGATATTGCCGATGCCGCTGAAGCAACTTCCCCAACGACCAGACGGCATAGATGCAGGCAATAATAACATATGGATAGGCAGGCATTGAGAAGCGCACCATATCCAAACGGAACGGCCATGACATGGCCATCAATCCTAAGTAAGCCGCAGGCGGCCCAAAAAGAAGCGCAACCGCCCGCCACCCGCGTCTTCGCCACAGCGTCACAACGGCATACACGCTCACAAGAAGCACCAGCCCCAGCGGAGCTATCAACCAGCCCCGCCGCCCGATTGTGTAATTCCACAACTCGATCAACCGGGCAGGGCTGAACGGCAGGTTATGCAGGACATAATCCAGCGACTGTTCAACCCCCCCAAACTGTTCAAATATATTGCCGGGCCAGATGTAGCCTGTTGAGATCGGAAGGCCAAGCATGCTCTGGTTATAAACCGCTTGCGGCAGGTAGGCTGTCAACCCTGCTACACAGGCCGCAACGAGCGCACGCCATCCATGAACCACCATGATATACACCAGCAGGATAGCTACCATAGGCGCGACATGCACCCGAAACACGACCCCCACACCACAAGCCGCCCCCACCCCAGCCATGCGCCAAAGAGAGGGCGGCTCAGCCTTATCCAGCGGCCTTGCCAACAGCAGGATGGCCAACAGAACCCAGAAGATAGATGGGCCATCAGCCAGACCATTCAGCCATCCAACAACCGGCACATAGGAACTGCGCAGGATCACAGGGTCAAAATGCCAGAAGAAACCGTAGTAGGTCAGTAAAGGGAG